>NZ_JBFAMS010000015.1:0-204671 GCF_040656575.1 Micromonospora sp. NPDC049801
CCTGGCTGGAGACCTCGTAGTCGAAACCGGAGACCCGCAGGTTGCCGTCGGTGACGCGGAGCATCACCCCGGCGAGCACCGGTACGGACGGCCGGTTGGGCAGGCTCTTCGCGGTCCACGCCACGGCCTCGGCGAGCGCGTCGCGCTCCACTCGGAACTTCATCAATGCCTCCGCGTCGACGTCAGCGACAACTCTCTCATGCCGACCGCTGCCTACCGTCCCGCCCGACCGTGCGGGTGTCCATCGCACCTTAGGGCGCGGGGACATCGGCTGTGCGCCCGACCCCATGGATCGTGTCGATGCTGACCGGCCTGTCCGGCAGCGTTCGGCCCGATCCACAGAAAGCCCAACGGTGATGATTGGTTTTTGTTCTCTTAGAAGAGATAACCCATCGTCTTCATCGCACCTGTGCAAACTGTGGAGAACTCGGGTCTGCGCAGCTCAGACAGGTTATCCACCGGTGGGTTGGCTGTGGAGAACCGGGTGTGAAACCGCGTCACCTGTCCACAACCCGGCGGCGCGGGCCGGTTGTCCACCGGTTGTCCACCGGTAATCCACCGACTTTCTCCCCAAGGTTGTGGACAGCCGAGAAGATCACCATTGGCGTTGTCCCCAGAACCTTCAACAGCTCGTACACACCTCGACGATCATCGGTGGATAACTTCGGCGTTGTCCCCAGGCGTCCACAGCGTCGTACACAGGGTTTCTCCACAGCCTGTGGGTAACTGAGGCGGGACCGACCGTAGTTATCCACCGACGGTGGATAACGAGTTGTGGACAACGAGTGAGCTTCGAGGTGGACACGGCACCGATCCTGTGGCCTACACCATGTCGAGGGTCAAGCCGAAGTCCTCGTCGGGCGGCGAAATCGGTGCCGCCGATGCCGAAGCGAGCACCGTCCGGAGTCGGGTCGCGGCGTTGCGGCGTCAAGAAGAACGCCCGGCCGGAGATCCGGCCGGGCGTGTCCCGGGAGTCGTGCGGCGTCGTACCCCTCAGGTGTTCTGCTTGATCCGGTTGGTCAGCTCGGCGATCTGGTTGTAGAGCGAGCGCCGCTCGGCCATCTGCTGGCGGATCTTGCGGTCCGCGTGCATCACAGTGGTGTGGTCCCGGCCACCGAAGGCCTGCCCGATCCTCGGCAACGACAACTCGGTCAGCTCACGACACAGGTACATGGCGACCTGGCGGGCGTTGACCAGGACGCGCGAGCGGGACTGGCCACGCAGATCCTCCAGGCTCACCCCGAAGTAGTCGGCGGTGGACGCCATGATCTGGTCGGCGTTGATCTCCGGCCCGGCGCCGTCGGGCATGAAGTCCCGGAGCACCTCCTCGGCCAGGGACAGCTCGACAGTCGACCGGGTCAGGCTGGCGAACGCCGTCACCCGGATCAGCGCGCCCTCCAGTTCCCGGATCGAGTTCGACACCCGGGAGGCGATGAACTCCAGCACGTCAGGCGGGGCGTACATCCGCTCCTGTGCCGCCTTCTTCTGCAGGATCGCGATCCGCGTCTCCAGATCCGGTGGCTGGATGTCGGCCAGCAGTCCCCACTCGAACCGGGTTCGCATCCGGTCCTCCAGGGTGGCGAGCTGACGCGGCGACCGGTCGGAGGTGATGACGATCTGCTTGTTGGCGTTGTGCAGAGTGTTGAAGGTGTGGAAGAACTCCTCCTGCGTACGCTCGCGGTTCTCCAGGAACTGGATGTCGTCGATCAACAGGATGTCGACGTCGCGGTAGCGCCGCTGGAACGCGCTGGTCTTGTCGTCCCGGAGCGAGTTGATGAAGTCGTTGGTGAACTCCTCGGTCGAGACGTACCGGACCGAGCGGGCGTTGCCGAGCGTCGTGGCGTAGTGCCCGATCGCGTGCAGCAGGTGCGTCTTGCCCAATCCGGAGTGCCCGTAGATGAAGAGCGGGTTGTACGCCTTCGCCGGCGACTCGGCCACCGCCACGCTCGCCGCGTGGGCGAACCGGTTGGACGAGCCGATGACGAACGTCTCGAACATGTACTTCGGGTTCAACCGGTTGCCACCGGTGTCGGCGCCGGGCAGTCGGCGCTCGTCACGCCCGCCGGGACGATGATCCATCCCGCTGCGACCCGGGCCGCTGTCCGTTCCGCCGTCGCGGGGCAGGGGACGGATCACGTGCTGGTCCCGGGGGGACGTGGCGTCCTCGCGGTAGCGGGGCTCGTACGGCCGGGTGTCGGGGCCGGGCGGATCGAGTCGGGCCGCCTGCTCGTCGTACCCGCGCCGCTCGTGCGCCGGTCGGGGCGACCGCGTCGGCTCGACGAAGGCGGTGCTGAACAGTGCCTCCTGCCCGTCCCGGCTGGCCGGGATCAGCCCCGGCCGGTGCGCGTCGACGACCGGCGCGGGGGGTGGACCCGCCGGCGCCGGCGGGGCGGCGGTCTCGGGCAGCCGTGGCCCGAGTTGGTCACCGATGCCCTCGTTCGCCACGGACCGTCCGGCGTACTCGTTCCCGAGCGGGCCCGACTGCGGTTCGTCGACGTCGAGTGGTCCAGGCTCCGGGGTGCTGCGGTAGACGGTGCCGGCCGGGCGGCCGGCGGCGTCCTCCGCCACGCGTACGGTCACGGCAACCTGGATCGGCCGGCCGAGTCGGCGGGTCAGCGCCTCGGTGATCGCCGGGCGCAGCCGTGACTCGATCACGTCCCGGGTGAACGCGTCCGGTACCGAGAGCAGCGCGGTGTCCTCGACGATCGCCCGCAGCCGGGTCAACCGGAGGTAGGCGCGCTGCTGGGCGGAGATGATCTCGTCGGCGAGCTCGTCGGTCGCCGCCAACCACACCGCGGCAAGGTCGGTCGTACCGGCCACCGTCGTGCCACCCCCTCGCCTCTGCTCCCGGCCGCCGCTGTCTGCCAGCCGCCCGTCCCGGGCCCGCCGCGTGCACGGGTGGAACATCACCCACCCGGACAACTGACCAGCGCTCGTCCACAGGTTATCCACAGCCTGTGCACCGACCGATTGTGGCCGCCCCCGGGCGCGGGACCTGCCCCTGCCTGGACGGCCGTTGAAGCGGGTTCACCGTGCCGAACGATTCACCAGCGTGTCCGGTCTTGCCTGCGCGCGACGACCGGAGCATCCGACGCTCACCGCAATCGGGCACGGTAACAGCGTTGTCCCTGCCCCATCAACCGGCGACGCCCCAGCGACCTTGTCGGCATCAGCGAAAACCGCCCCTTCGGTCCCGGGCGCGTCCCGACCTCCTCGCTGTGGATGTTTGACGGTCATTGCACCCCTGCGTAGGCTGGAGCGGCTGCTCTCTCGCCCTCTGCTAGGGTGATGGGTGCTTGCTGCCCGCGGTCGTTTCCCCGCACCGTCGGTCCCGCTCCGCCGGGCAGCGCCGAACGGTGGCCATCGTCGAGGTGGCCTGGACCACCCCACGACCCCGGCGATCCCGTCGCGCGGGGCGCGTACGAAAACGGAGAGCCTGACGTGAGCAAGCGCACCTACCAGCCGAACAACCGCCGGCGCGCGAAGACCCACGGCTTCCGGCTGCGCATGCGCACCCGTGCCGGCCGTGCCATCCTCTCGAGCCGCCGCGCCAAGGGTCGTACCACCCTGTCGGCCTGAGCCGACCGGGCTGGTCCGGGGGACGTGGGCAGTCGTGCTGGCCGCCGCACAGCGACTGCGGCGCAGCACTGACTTCGCCGCAGCGGTTCGCGGTGGCCGACGCGTCGGCCGAGGTGCCGTCGTGGTCCACCTGACCATGCCTTCGGCCACCGACCACAGCACAACGACCTCGCCGGAGCCGGCGCGGGAGCCTGGCGCGGAGCAGCCCTCCGCTCCGGCCCGCGCCGGCTTCGTCGTCTCCAAGGCGGTCGGCAACGCGGTGGTCCGCAACAAGGTCCGGCGCCGACTTCGGGCGCTGGTCCGGGAACGGTTGGACGCGTTGCCCGACGGCAGCACCCTGGTCGTCCGAGCACTGCCCGCCGCGGCCGAGGCGTCGTACGCCCGGCTCACCACCGACCTGGACGCCGCCATCGCGGTTGCCCGGTCGCCACGGGAGAGGCGGCCCCGGTGAGTGCCGATCCGACCGCCACACGCCCGCCGTCGACAGGTGCCCGGGTGCTGATCGCGCCCATCATCGCGTACCGTCGGTGGATAAGTCCGGCACTGCCGGCACGCTGCCGGTTCTACCCGTCGTGCAGTGCGTACGCCCAGGAGGCGCTCGTGCGGCACGGCCCGTTCCGGGGAGTCGTGCTGGCGGTCCGCCGGTTGCTGCGCTGCCACCCCTTTCACCCTGGTGGACATGACCCGGTTCCGGAGCCGGGCAGCCGCCGTCGTGCTGATGTGACTGGAGCCCCGAATTGAGTCTGAGTCTCGACTGGATCTACTACGCGATTTCGTGGATCCTGCTGACCTGGCACTCGGCGTGGGACGCCATCGGGGTGCCGGTCGGCGCGGTGGTCGGCACGAACTTCGCCTGGATCCTGTCCATCATCTTCCTGGTGGTCACCGTCCGGGTGATCCTGTTCCCGGTCTTCGTCAAGCAGATCAAGTCGCAGCGGGCGATGCAGGCGCTCCAGCCCAAGGTCAAGGAGCTGCAGGAGAAGCACAAGGGTGACCGGGAGACGCTCCAGAAGGAGATGATGGAGCTCTACCGGAAGGAAAAGGCCAACCCGCTCATGGGCTGCCTTCCGATGTTCCTCCAGATCCCTGTCTTCCTCGGCCTCTTCCACGTGCTGCGGCGGCTCGACCCGTTCAAGCCCGAGGACAAGAAGACGATCTACGGCTGGACCGTCGATCAGTTCAATAGCGCCTCTCACGCGAAGCTCTTCACGGCCCCGCTCGCTGGCAAGTTCGGCTCCACCGCCGACGAACTGGCGCGGCTCAACGCCAACGGCAACACCACGAAGATCATTGCTGGTGTCCTGGTCCTGGTGATGATCGCCACCACGTATCTGACCAGCCGTCAGATGATCCTCAAGACCGGCTGGGCCGAGGACCCGCAGCAGCGGATGATCCAGCGCCTGATGCTCTACGGCATCCCGGCCTCGCTGCTGATCTCGGGGGCGATCTTCCCGATCGGCGTGATCATCTACTGGGTCACGAACAACCTCTTCACCCTCGGCCAGCAGCAGTGGGTGCTGCGGAAGTTCCCGCCGCCGGTGACCGCGAAGAAGGCCACCGCCCCCGCGGCCAGCCGCAATCCGGTGCAGCCCGCCAAGTCGGGTGGGCTCTTCGGGCGTGGCAAGGCCGCCCCGGCCGCGCCCGTCAAGGCCGCCGCGCCGAAGGTTGCCGGCCCGAAGCCGGGTGCCAAGCCCGCCAACCCGAAGAAGAGCCGCCCCGCCAAGCGGCAGGGCTGACCGCCGTGCGGCCGTCGCCGGGCAACCGGCGACGGCCCGGGCCCCGCACCGCGCAGCCGCCGTATGGCCGGCGCCGGGCGGAACCGGCCGCGCACGGCGCGGTCACGGGCGACACTGCCCGTACAGACGTGCCCGTGGGCACCGGCGACCTCCCGCCGGCCCCGGGAAACCAGCGGACCCGACGGTCCGGCCGAGCGAGTACGGAGATGAGACCGTGACCGAGACCAGCATCCCCCGCGCCGACCAGTCCCTGGACGAGGAGGAGACCGCGACGATCGAGGTGGACGGCGACGACACCGAGGCCGACGACGCCACCGAGGCCCCGGCCGGTGGTCGTGAGAAGAAGAGCGCGGGCGAGAGCGACCTGTTCCGGCAGAGCGAGATCGCGGCGGACTACGTCGAGGGACTGCTCGACATCCTCGACTACGACGGCGACATCGACGAGTTGGTGGCCAGCGGCCGTCCCGTCGTCGAGGTGGTCGGCTCCCGGCTGCAGAACCTGGTCGGCCAGCGTGGCGCCACCCTGGATGCGCTCCAGGAGCTGACCCGGCTCGCCGTCTTCCGGCAGACCGGTACGCCGAGCCGCCTGCTGCTCGACGTCGGTGGCTACCGGGCGAACCGTCGCAAGGAGCTCGCCGCCGTTGCCAAGAACGCAGTCGAGAAGGTGAAGGAGTACGGCGAGCCCGTGCGCCTGGAGGCGATGAACGCGTTCGAGCGCAAGTGCGTCCACGACGTGGTCAACGCCATGGCCGGCGTGGCGAGCGAGTCGGAGGGCGTCGAGCCGAACCGTCGCATCGTCGTACGGCCGGCGGACTGACTCCGTTGACCCACGACGACACCGCGGCTGATGCCGTGACCGGCCCGGGCGGTACGCCGTCCGGGCCGTCGGCTGTCCGGAGCGACAGCCCGGCGGGGTACGACGCGGCGAACGGGAGTCCGCCGTCGCCGGCCGATGCCGCGTTGCCGCCCGAACTGGCTCCGGCCGCGCTGACTCTCTTCGGTGACCGGCTCGACATCGCCGCCGCGTACGCCGAACTGCTGGCCACCGACGGCGTGGTCCGCGGTCTGATCGGCCCGCGGGAGGCGCCCCGGATCTGGGACCGTCACCTCCTCAACTGTGCCGCCGTGGTCGAGCGCATTCCGAGCGACGCGAGCGTGCTCGACGTTGGCTCCGGCGCCGGGCTGCCCGGTCTGGTGTTGGCCATCGCGCGTCCCGACCTGACGGTCACGCTGATCGAGCCGCTCGCGCGGCGCACGTCGTTCCTCATCGAGATCGTCGAGCGGCTCGGCCTGACCCGATCGGTGCGGGTGTTCCGTGGCCGCGCCGACGAGGCCGCCAGTGGGTCGAGCGGCCGGGACCCGATCAGCGGTGACGTGGTGACCGCCCGCGCCGTCGCGCCGTTGGACCGACTGGCCGCCTGGTGCCTACCGCTCGCCGTGCGCGGTGGACGACTGCTTGCCCTCAAGGGATCGTCCGCAGCGGCCGAGATCGAGGAGCACGCCGCCGTCGTGGAACGGCTCGGCGGCGGGGAGGCCGCCGTGCACCTCTGCGGCGTCGGCGTGATCGACCCACCCACCACGGTGGTGGAGATCGTCCGGGAGCGGATGGTCGGCCCGGCCCGACCGGCGGCGAGCAAGCGCTCGCGCGGCGGGCGGACTCGCCGCCGCTGACCATGGCGCCATCGGGCGTCCGGTCGACGGTTTGCCTCGTTGTATCGGTACGGATGGACGACGGAATGAGAACCCGACGTGGACCGGCCACGCCCGTCCGCCGTAGGCTGGCCGCGCGTCGATAATGTGGAGCGGCCGACGGACGTCGCGGACTCCGACCGCTCCCGAGGGGCCGTACGCTCCGGGGTGCGAACGCGGGTGTGGCCAAGTTGACCGGGGCGCGGACCGACCATCCGAAGCGGGCAGGGATGACAGGTGCATGACGACGGCAGGTACGACGATCCACGCGTGACCGGGTCAACCAGCGACCCTGTTTCACGTGAAACCGACTACCCGAGCTGGTCCCCCGGCGTCGCCGGAGCGTCGGTTCCGGTGGACGACGATGTGTTCTCCGCACCGGACGAGGCGGTGGCTCCGACCATCGGGCCGGAGCCGACGATCGGTCGGCGGGCGGCCGACGGACCGAGTCGACCCGCGAATGCCGCCGACGTGCGGCAGACGCCGGGCCGGCGGAACAGAGCTGCGGCGGTGCGCTTCGAGTCCGCCGTGCCCCACCAGCCCACCGCCGCAGCGGCGCGCGACGCCACGCCGGTGGTTCCCGACGTACCGGTCGCGTCGACCGAGTCGTTGGCGGCGGTCGCGACCGACCCCACGTACGTTTCACGTGAAACCCCGACGCGCGAAGAGGATGACCCACCGTTGGCTATGGAGGCGATGCGCGCCGTGCAGATCCTGAATCCCAGTGGCGAGGTGACCATGCCTCGACCGGACCGGACCCGGGTCATGTGCGTCGCCAACCAGAAGGGTGGCGTGGGTAAGACCACGACCACGGTCAACCTCGCGGTGGCGCTCGCCCTGCACGGTAACCGGGTGCTCGTGGTCGACCTGGACCCGCAGGGCAACGCGTCGACCGGTCTGAACGTGCCCCACCACACCGGCATTCCAGACGTCTACGACTGCCTGATCAACAGCGTGCCGCTGGCCGAGGTGGCGCAGGCGGTCGAGGGCATCCCCAACCTGTGGTGCGTACCGGCCACGATCGACCTCGCCGGGGCGGAGATCGAGTTGGTGTCCGTGGTGGCCCGCGAGTCGCGCCTCGACCGTGCCATCGCCGCCTACCCGGGCCAGTTCGACTACGTCTTCATCGACTGCCCGCCCTCGCTCGGCCTGCTGACGGTCAACGCCCTGGTCGCCGCGCAGGAGGTGCTGATTCCGATCCAGTGCGAGTACTACGCGCTGGAAGGCCTCAACCAGCTGATCAACAACATCAACCTGGTACGGCAACACCTCAACCCGAAGCTCGACGTCTCCACGATCCTGCTCACCATGTACGACCGTCGTACCCGCCTCGCGGACGCGGTCGAGCAGGACGTCCGGAACCACTTCGGCGACAAGGTGCTCCAGGCGGTCATCCCCCGCAACGTGCGGGTGTCGGAGGCACCCAGCTACGGCCAGTCGGTCATGACCTACGATCCCGGTTCGCGGGGCGCCACGAGCTACTTCGAGGCCGCCCAGGAGATCGCCGAGCGGGGCGTCAAGGAGCCGGTGGGCCGGAATGCGTAGTGGGGACGAGTCGCTGGGAGGCGTGGCATGAAGAACCGCCCTCGGGGCGGTCTGGGGCGGGGCCTGGGGGCTCTCATCCCGACCGGGCCCGTGCCGGGTGCCGCCGGCACCGTGACTGCCGAGCCGGAGAACGGGAGCGTCGACGCTGACGAGGGCGTGACCCCCACTGCCCTCCACACGGCCCCGGTAGGCGCCGCCGCCCACCAACCGGAGCCCGAGCTCAGCCCCGTGCCGGGCGCTCGGTTCGCGGAGATCCCGGTCGACGCGATCATGCCGAACCCGAAGCAGCCGCGCCAGGTTTTCGACGAGGAGGCGTTGGAGGAGCTGAAGACCTCCATCCGGGAGGTTGGCTTCCTGCAGCCGATCGTGGTGCGCCAGCTCGACGACGAGAAGTACGAGCTGGTGATGGGCGAGCGCCGTTGGCGCGCGGCCCAGGCGGTGGGACGGGACAATATCCCGGCCATCGTCCGGGACACCCGCGACGACGCCATGCTCCGGGACGCGCTGCTGGAGAACATCCACCGCGCCAACCTGAACCCGCTGGAAGAGGCCGCCGCGTACCAGCAGTTGCTGGAGGAGTTCGGCGCCACCCACGAGGAACTGGCCCGTCGGATCGGCCGCAGCCGGCCGCAGATCTCCAACACGATCCGGCTCCTCAACCTGCCGGCCCAGGTGCAGCGCCGGGTTGCCGCCGGCATCCTCTCCGCCGGCCATGCCCGCGCTCTGCTCAGCCTCGACGACTCCGAGGCCCAGGAACAGCTGGCGTTGCGGATCGTCGCCGAAGGGCTGTCGGTACGGGCGACCGAGGAGATCGTGGCTCTGACGCTGAACGACGGCCCGGCGAAGGGACCGGCCGCCAAGCGGCGACCGAAGCCCCACGCGCCCGCCCTGTCGGATCTCGCTGACCGTCTGTCGGACCGCTTCGACACGCGGGTGAAGGTCGACATCGGTCGGAGCAAGGGCAAGATCACCATCGAGTTCGCCACCGTGGATGATCTGGAACGGATCGTCGGCATCATCGGCGTACCGGAGGAGGGGTCGCAGGACTGACGTCCGCGATCTTCCGTCAAGGGCCGCGCCTCTCCAGGGGGCGCGGCCCTCGCGCGTACGGCCTCGTTTCACGTGAAACCGGCGCCCGAAGCGGCTCTTGGATCTCGACCCGGCGTCGCCGAGGTGCCGGCCGAACGCGTTCACCCGCCACGGCCCACGAGGGCGTCCCAGGCGGCCGGGTGAGCCGGGGAGGTCCCCTCTGCCGCCCGAGGGCGGCAGCGACCCGCTCAGGCGGCGCGCGGGCCACCGCTTGCGGGGCCCGGGTCGCGGCGTCCGGCTCCGCGGCTAAGTCATCGCGTTTCACGTGAAACGCCCCTCGGCGGGCGAGGGCACCCACGCATGCCGGCACCGCCGGGAGTGGTGGTCCGGAGCGCGACCGGCCGGCGGGCGGGCAACGATCGAGGGGCCGAAAAGTTATCCACACCCGTTGTCCACAGGCACCCCCCGTTTCACGTGAAACGCCGCGTGAAAGCGGGTGACAGCCTGTGGATGACCGCATGTATGGACGCCCTCGGCAGCCTGTGGATATCGACTCGCCGGCCGACGACGACGGGCCCCGGCGATCGACGTCGGACGCTGATCGTGGCGGTTGGAACCGGTCGAACAGGTAGGGACAGCGGTGCCAGACTCGGTTAGGGTCAGCGTCGTGCGCGACACCCCTCCCTCAGTCCCGGACTTCACCCAGTGGCCCTCGTTTCCCTTCGAGGGCGAGCTGCGGGTGAAGCAGCTCGAAGAACCGGTCCCGGTCGAACCGCCCCGCAAGGGCGAGGGTCTCCGGGAATGCACCGCCTGCAACGCACCCGACGACGCCTACATCTGGGTGGGAGAGCGGTGGCGGGTCCGTGCCATGGACCGGCCGACCGGCCTGCCGATGGTGCTCATCCTCGAATCGCGGAGCCACCTGGACCTGGGTGACCTGCCGAACCTGCTCGCCGCCGAGCTGGGGGTGATGACGGTTCGTCTCGAGCGGGCCATCCGGTCGCTGGACGGTGTGGCGCGGGTGCACGTGAACCGGTGGGGCGACGGCTCCGCCCACCTGCACATGTGGTTCCTCGCCCGGCCGTACGGTCGGCTCCAACTACGGGGAACCTTCCTGTCCCTGTGGGACTCCATCCTGCCGCCGATCTCCGAGGAGCAGTGGCGGGAGAATCTGGCGCTCGTCGCCGCCTGGCTCGCCGAGTTCGGTGGCCGACCGTTGGCCGAGCCGCCCCGCATCCAGTGGCAGGCCCCGTCGAGTCTGCTGGCCCAGTCCGCGGCGGCGGCCGCGCATGCCGCAGCCGCTCAAGATGACGCCGTGTCTGTCATCGAGGCGGCCGAGGAGATCCCCGAGCCAGTCGAGGACGCAGACGGCAACGTCGATGGCGACCTCGGTTCCGAGTCGCCGGCTGCGGCGGAGGACCAGTCTGTGGACAGCGACGACCCGGTGACGGCCGTCGCTGACGACGCCGACGGGTCGACAGCCGCCACAGCGTCCGAGCCGAAGTCGCCCGTCAGCCCGGTACTCGATGCCCCTGCGGTCGAGTCGGTCGCCGACGGCACGACGACCTCGGAGCCGGAACGCGACGCCGAGGATCCGGCACCGGGGATTCCGGTCGTCCCAGCCCAGCGGAGGCCCCCCGCCGACGACGCCAGCGACGGCGGTGCCACCCCGCCCGGCGTGAGCGCACCGCGCTGATCACCGGTTGCGCGTGGGGGTTGGCGGACGACAGTCCGGATGTCGAGCCACCCCCACGCTCGCCGCGGCGGGCGGCGGCAATGCCGGGTGCGGACCAACGCTCGGAAATGCCCTCGCGCGCCGAGCCCTGAGCAGATCACCGACGCTCGCATCCGGCTCGGTGCCGGACAAACCCGAGCCGCCAAGTTACGTCTCTCGCGCTGGACACTCAGCCGCCTCTCGACACCGCGCCCCGCTGACCCGTCGCGGCCGGACGGCGACGCTTGACTACAGCGTCAGACGCGCGGATCGCGGAGATCCGAATGGCCTCGGTAGGGCCGGCGGTGACTCACGACCCCCATGTCGGGACTCCGTCGCGGTGGTTGCCTGCCTAATCTGCGTGGACCGCAGCCTTGCTGCCGATGCCGAGCGCACGGGTGAGCCTCACCATGGTTCGGGCGAGTCGGGAAGGCACGGAGTCCGGGGCTGGGATGGTGACCGGTCGCACGCGGCCGTTGTGCAGCGCGGTGAACCGCCATCCCTCGGGCGTGTGGACCGCAACGAGAGTCTGGCGGGACAGGCGCCTTTTCGGTAGCTGAGAACGCCACGGCATCTGGACCGAGGCGGTGCCATGGACGATGGCGATGTCGGGGCTGAGGTAGCGAATGGATTCGATGTCACCGACGAGTGCCGAGTCGGCGAGCACGCCCCGGAAGAGCTGGTCGTGGGCGCTTTGCATCGGCTTTCGCCCGATGGCGCGGGTGCCGTCGTACGAGACGTAGTCGGAGTCTTCGGTGAAGCAGGCTGCGTAGGCGACAGCGTCGTTGTCCGTCCAGGCCTGCTTGAGGCGGTGGAAGAGAGCTGTGATCTCGTGGTCTTCGGTAGCCATGGCTACACCCCTCTAGTATTATTCGATGGTCGAACCTTACGATAGCAGGAGTCTTCGAGTGTCGAAACATGAACTGGTCGGCTTGGTGGCCGCCGAACTTCGGCTGCTGCAGCAGAGCTTCGACGCTTTCGACGAGGCCGCCGCCGCCACCCTCAAGCTCAACCGAACGGACCTGCGAGCGTTGGACCTGCTTCTGGCCGGCGAGGGTTGCCTGTCGGCTGGCGAACTCAGCCAGGCCCTGAAACTCAGCCCGGCCGCCACAACCACTGTCATGGACCGACTTGAGCGCACCGGATTCGCGAACCGGATCTCCGACCCGAACAACAGACGACGCGTCCTCGTTGCCGCGACCGACGCGGCTCGCGCCGCTGAGCGAGACATATACGCACCGGTCGGTGTCGCCGGAGCGCAAGCGCTTGCCGAGTACAGCCTCGACCAGCTCGCCACGATCCTTCACTTCCTGCAGACTGCCCGCCACGTGCAGGAGGACCAGGCGACGCGGATCAGCCGACACGAACCCGACGATCTCTGACGCTGCTCACCGGTTGCTGCCTGGAGCGCGCTCGGCCGCCGCGAACGCCGCCACCAGCCGGTACCGCTCCGGCTCTCCACCAGGTGCCTGCTCACCTACCCCGTGCGCGATCGAGGACCAGGTTCACGGGCGTGCAGGGTGTCACGAGGGGTGCCCGAAGGTACCCGATCGGTCGGGTCAGGACGGGTGGCGGGCGGCGGCCCGGCTGACCAGTGAGCCGAGCAGGCGGCCGAAGTCCAGGCCGGCCGCCTGGACGGCCAGCGGCAGCAGTGAGGTCTCCGTCATGCCGGGCGAGACGTTGACCTCCAGCACGTGCGGACGGCCCTCAGCGTCCACGATCACGTCGACCCGGGAGAGGTCCCGCAGACCGAGCGCGGTGTGCGCGGCCAGCGCCACGTCGGCCACCGAAGCGGCCACCTCCGGCTCCAACCGGGCCGGAGCGTGCCAGGTGGTGCGGCCGGCGGTGTAGCGGGCGGCGTAGTCGTACACGCCGTTGCGCGGCACGATCTCCACCGGTGGCAGCGCCTGCGGACCGTCTCCCAGGTCGATCACGGAGACCGCCACGTCGATCCCGGGCACGTACCGCTCGACGAGGGCCGTCGGGTCGTACGCGAAGCAACCGACCATCGCGGCCGGGAGGGACGCGGCGTCCCGGACCACGGCGGCGCCCAGACCGGAGCCACCCTGCGCCGGCTTGACCATCAACGGCAGGCCGAGCCGGTCGGCGATGCGGTCCAGCACGGCGACCGCCCCGAGTTCGGAGAAACGGTCGTGCGGCAGGGCCACCCAGTCGGGGGTGGGGATGCCAGCTTCGCGGAGCACCGCCTTCGCCGAGGGCTTGTCCCAGGCGAGCCGGGAGGACCGGGCGTCGCAGCCGACGTACGGGATGCCGCACAGGTCCAGCACTCCTCGCAGTGAGCCGTCCTCGCCGGTCGCGCCGTGCAGAGCGATCACGACGGCGTCCGGCGGATCGGTGGTCAGGGACGGCAGGAGGGCCACGTCGGCATCCCGCAGTTCGGCGTCGACGCCGACGGCGCGCAGGGCGTCGAGCACGCGCCGACCGGAGCGCAACGACACGTCCCGCTCGTAGGAGAGTCCGCCCGCGAGGACCAGCACTCGCAGGTCGGCCGCGACGGCGGAATCGGTCACGGAGAAGCGCTCGGCAGCGGTCGTACCCATGCCGGCATCATGCCAAGTCGGGACCCGGCACGTCGGAGCCGGGCCGGCCGCGGCGGCCGGCGACACCGCCGACGGCACCGAAGACGCGCCGCGTCGCGAGTTCCTGCTCCATGACGCCCGCCAACCGGCGTACGCCCTCGCGGATGCGCTCCGGAGGCGGGAAGCTGAAGTTCAGCCGCATCGCGTCGGTGCCCGTGCCGTCGGCGTAGAAGCCGGTGCCGGGCACGTAGGCGACCCGGGCGGCGATGGCGCGCGGCATCATGGCCTTGGAGTCCAGGCCCTCGGGCAGGGTGGCCCAGACGAAGAGCCCGCCGGCCGGGGTGGTCCAGCTGGTGCCCTCGGGCATCAGATCGGCCAACGCGTCGAGCAGGGCGTCACGGCGTTCCCGGTAGACCTCGCGGTAGACCTTGAGCTGCTGCCGCCACGGCATCGTGCCCAGGTAGGTGGAGACGGCGGACTGGGCGTAGACGCTGGGGCAGAGGATCTGCGCCTCACTGGCGATGACGATCTTGTCGCGGACCGCGTGCGGCGCCAGGATCCAGCCCACCCGCAGGCCGGGAGCGAACGTCTTGGAGAAGGTGCTGATGTAGAAGACGCCGTCGCGCCGCCGGGCCCGCAGCGGCGCCGGGGCCTCACCCTCGAAACCCAGTTGGCCGTACGGGTCGTCCTCGACCACGAGCAGGCCGGCGCGTTCGCAGATGTCGAGTACGCGCTCGCGGCGTTCCTCGCTGAGCGTCACGCCGGCCGGGTTCTGGTAGGTCGGGATCGTGTAGAGGAACTTGACGCGTCGGCCGGCCCGGGCGAGGTCGGCGATGGCCGTCTCCAGCGCCTCGGGAATCAGCCCGTCGGCGTCCATCGGCACGTGCGCCACCTGTGCCTGGGCGGCCTGGAACACCCCGAGCGCGCCCACGTAGGTCGGGCCCTCGGCGAGCACCACGTCGCCTGGGTCGAGGAAGAGCCGGGCGACCAGGTCGAGCGCCTGTTGACCGCCGACCGTGACCACCACGTCCTCGGGGGAGGCGCCGCACGCGGCGTCGATGCCGGAGAGGGCCATCACCTCGCAGATCCGCTCGCGCAGCTCCAGGGTGCCCTGGCCGATGCCGTACTGGAGGGTGGTGACCCCGTGCTCGGAGCCGAGCCTGCCCAGCATCTCGCCGACCGCGTCGAGCGGCAGCGCGGCGATGTACGGGGCGCCGCCGGCGAGCGACACGACCTCCGGTCGACTGGCCACCGCGAAGAGTGCTCGGATCTCGGAGGCGGTCATCCCGCGCACGCGCCGGGCATACCGGTCGGTGTAGTCGTCGAGTGTCGTGCCGGTCATGACCTCACCTCGATCACTGCTCGGGTGGCTACCGCCCCGGGTACCCCGCCTGCTCGTGTCCATGGCGGCGGCACACCGATTGTCGATCCTAGTCCGCCGAGGCCTGGTTGCCGCCGTGCCGGAACGGATCGACCACATGGCGGACCCTGCGGCCGGGGGTGGGGATCTGCGCATCCCCTCCCGTACGGTCGATCGGCGGCGTACGATCGCTCGTCGGGGGCAGGAAGGCGGCGCTGTCGTTCCGTGCCGGTCTCACCACCGAGCCTATTGTGGGGATGCGCCATATGTCGCGACGTCTGGTCAGCCTGACCCTCGACACGCTGGAGGATCTTCCGCGCCCCTGCCGCCAGTGCGTCTACTGGGAGCTTGATCCGGTCTCCGCGGACCGGGCGTGCGCCGCCGGTGACCCGGGCCTGGAGAAGGAGGCGTGGGTCTCCCAGACCCTGCTGGAGTGGGGGTCCTGCGGCAAGCTCGCGTACGTCGACGGGATGCCGGCGGGCTTCGTGATGTACGCGCCACCCGCCTACGTTCCCCGCTCGATGGCGTTCCCGACGTCGCCGGTCTCGGCCGATGCCGCGCTGTTGATGACCGCCAACGTGGTCGCCGCGTTCGCCGGGGGCGGGTTGGGCCGGATGTTGGTGCAGGGTGTCGCACGGGACCTGACGAAGCGTGGCATCAAGGCGATCGAGGCGTTCGGCGACGCCAAGTTCGGTGACGCCGACGATCCGGCCGGCGGCTGCGTGGCACCGGCCGACTTCTTCCTCTCCGTCGGCTTCAAGACGGTACGTCCGCATCCCCGTTTTCCCCGGCTGCGCCTCGAACTGCGTACCGCGCTGAGCTGGAAGTCCGACGTCGAGTACGCGCTGGAGAAGCTGCTCGGCTCGATGAGCCCGGAGACGCTGCTCCGGCCGGTCCGGCCCGCCCCGGCCACCCGCTCCACCGGTGGCTGAGCGGGATCAGTCGACCACGGTGCCGGCGGCCACGACCGCACGCAGTTCGCTGACGTCGAGCGAGCCGGTCGGCACGTCCCGCTCGATCGGGTAGTACATCCGCTGGACGGCGGCCACGATCGCCTCCACCACCCGGTCGCGGAAGCGGGGATCGACGAGCCGGGCGCGGTCCACGGGCGAGGTGAGGTAGCCGACCTCGACCCGGACCGCCGGCATCCTCGTCAGTCGCAGCAGGTCCCACGCCTTGGCGTGCGTACGGCAGTCCCGCAGCCCGGTCCGCGCCACGATCTCCCGCTGCACCAGACCCGCCAACCGTTCACCGGTCGCCGAGGTCACCCCGTTGTCGGTGCCGTAGTGGTAGGTCGCCACCCCCTCCGCGTCCGGGTTGGCGTGCCCGTCGAGGTGCAGGGAGATGAACACGTCGGCACCGAGCGAATTCGCCAGCAACGCCCGGTCGGTGTCCGGCAGGCACGCGTCGGGCGCCGGACCCCGGGTGAGCTGAACCCGGACCCCGGACGCTGCGAGTCGTCCCTCCAGCCGGCTCGCCAGGTCGTGCACGAGGTCGGCCTCCGTCCAGCGCAGCGGGCCGTCCGGCACCACCATCCCGGGGTCGGTGCCACCGTGGCCGGGGTCGATGACCACCGTCTTACCGACCAGCGCCGGTCCGGACTGGCGGATCGCGTCGGACTCGCGCAACCACTGGGGGCGACCGCCGACGACCTTGCGACCGATCCGGCGCAGCGCGTCCATCGTGTGCGGGCCGCAGGAGCCGTCGGGCGTGAGACCCACCTCGCGCTGGAACTGGGCCACGGCCCGGGACGTCCGGATGCCGTAGATGGCGTCGGCGCGGCCGACGTCGTACCCCATCTCCAGCAGCCGTTCCTGCAGCGACCGGACATCCTCGCCGGTGAGCGGCTCGGGGACCGCGTGGTAGAGGGTGCGGGCACCGAGTCGCCAGCGTGCGGCCTCCAGCGCGCCCCAGGTCTCCGAGCCGACCCGGCCGTCCACGCTGAGCCCCCGCGACTGCTGGAACGCGCGGACCGCGCGTTCGGTGTCCAGGTCGAACTCGTCGCTGTGCGGGCCGGCGGCGGCGAGTAGGTCGAGGCCGGTGAGGATGGTACGGATCTCCGTGACCGCAGGTCCCCGGTCTCCGGGTCGGATCGGACGCACGCACGACCCCCTCTGCACGAGTCTGGCTGGCCGGGCGGCGGCCCTGAGCTTGAGGCTATGCGTTCCGGACCGGTGACGGGCTCGGGCCGGGAAAAACACCGAACCCCGCACCCGACGAGCGGGCACGGGGTTCGGTGGTGTCTGCGCTGATCAGAGGGCCGACTCGATGAGCCGGACCAGCTCACCCTTCGGCTTGGCGCCGGCGATCGACTGCACGGGCTGGCCGTTCTTGAAGACGGTGAGGGTCGGCACCGACATGACCCGGTAGGCCCGGGCGGTCTCCGGGTTCTCGTCGATGTTGAGCTTCACGATGGTGACCTGGTCGCCCATCTCGCCCGCGATCTCCTCGAGCAGCGGCGACACCTTACGGCACGGCCCGCACCACTCGGCCCAGAAGTCCACCAGCACCGGCTTGTCGGCCTGCAGCACGTCGGCGACGAAACTCGCGTCCGTGACCGCCTTGGTATTTCCCACTATTGCCCTCCTCCGGGATGTGTTTCCTGTTTCAGCTGAGCGTCGCGATGAACCGCTCGGCGTCGAGCGCGGCGGCACAGCCGGTGCCGGCCGCGGTGATCGCCTGGCGGTAGGTGTGGTCGACCACGTCACCGGCGGCGAAGACGCCGGGCACGCTCGTCCGGGTGCTGGGGGCCTGGACCTTCACGTAGC
This sequence comes from Micromonospora sp. NPDC049801, assembly GCF_040656575.1. Taxonomy (NCBI): domain Bacteria; kingdom Bacillati; phylum Actinomycetota; class Actinomycetes; order Micromonosporales; family Micromonosporaceae; genus Micromonospora; species Micromonospora sp. NPDC049801. The sequence continues at coordinate 17,961 of NZ_JBFAMS010000015.1, forward strand.
CCTCGTCGTCCAGCTCGACCTGGCCCTGGAACAGCTCACTGCGGGGGTCGTGGCCGATGGCCACGAACACGCCGGTCACGTCCAGCACCTTGGTCTCGCCGCTGTGTACGTTGCGGACCCGTACGCCGGTGACCTTGCCGTCAGCGCCCAGGACCTCTTCGACGGTGCTGTTCCACTCGACCTTGATCTTCTCGTTGCTCAGCGCCCGGTCGGCCATGATCTTGCTGGCCCGGAAGGAGTCGCGTCGGTGGATGATGGTCACCGAGTCGGCGAAGCGGGTGAGGAAGCTGGCCTCCTCCATCGCCGAGTCACCACCGCCGACGACGACGATGTGCTGGTTGCGGAAGAAGAAGCCGTCACAGGTGGCGCACGAGGAAACACCGTGGCCCAGGTACTCCTGCTCGCCCGGCACGCCCAGCGGACGCCAGGCCGAACCGGTGGAGAGGATCACGGCGCGGGCGCGGTAGGCGGTCTCGCCGACCCACACGGTGCTCGTCGCGCCCGAGCCGGCGTCGCCGGTGTCGACCAGCTCGACCCGCGTCACGTCGTCGGTCAGGAACTCGGCGCCGAACCGCTCGGCCTGCTTGCGCATGTTGTCCATCAGCTCGGGGCCGAGGATGCCGTCGGCGAAGCCGGGGAAGTTCTCCACCTCGGTCGTGGTCATCAGCGCGCCGCCGGACTGCGAGCCCTCGATGATCAGCGGCTTGAGGTTGGCGCGCGCCGCGTAGACCGCCGCCGTGTAACCGGCCGGGCCGGAGCCGATGATGATCAGGTTGCGGACCTCGTCCACTGCCGTCTCCCGAGTTGTGTGTGTTCGGCGTCGGCGCGCGCACCGATGCTGATCCGAGTGCCGACGCCTGGGGGGTGCCGGCAGCTGACTTCCAGAACGTCATCGTACGAAGCGGGGATTCCCGAACCGGGCAACCGGTGGGTCAGGTCACGTGGACGCTCATCGTGCTGCGGATTCACCCTACCCGCGCGGAATACCGGCTGTCCGAGCCGGACCCGGGTACGCCGCACTCGGCGCCGCTCACCCAGGCCCAGCGCGATCCGGTCGCGTCGGTGAACCGGATGACGAGCGCCTGCTCGCCCTGGAACCGCGCGTAGTCGATCATTTCGACGGCGAGTGGACCCGAGCCGTGCTCCGCCGCCACGGACGACAGGCACGTGCTCAACGCGGCCTCGGTGGTGAGCCGGGCGAGCTGATTCGACCCGTCGGGGGAAGGTCGTCGCTCACCTCCGGTGTCCGCCCCGGGCTGCTCACGGGGGCCACTGCCGCTCGAACCCAGCAACGGGGACGACGGGCTCGGCGTGCCGCCGAGGCTCTGCGGGGTGTAGTCGGTGCCGCTGTGCAGGGTCGGGCCGGACGTGCGGACCGTCTCGCCGGCGGCGAGGTCACGAGGCGCGTTGACCGGACGCTCCATGGCACCGCTGTCCGCGGTGTTGGTCGAGAGGTGACTGAGCCCCAGACCGACCGCGACGACGGCGGCGGCCGCGACGGCCACCGGGGTGGCGGCGCGGACCCAGCGACGCCGCCGACGACCCGGGCCGGTGGGGCCGCGCCCCGACTCGGCGGGGAACGAGGTGGTGGGCCGACGTCCACCCTGCGCCGGCACGGTCACCGGTGTGGCGTCGGCCGGCGGGGTGGCGTCGGCCGGCGGGGTGTCCGCCGCTACCAGCGCGGCGGCGATTCGTTCGGCCACGGCGGACGGCAGCTCCGGTGCGGGCTCGGCCCACCGGGTCAGGTCGCTGCGGACCTGCGTCACCGCGGAGGCCAGCAGCGCGTACGCCTCAGCCCAGGCCGGGTCCGTGGACACCAGTTCGGCGATCCGGGCCTGCTGCGGGGTGCCGTCCAACGCTCCGCCGAGGTAGTCAGCGAGCAGGTCGGCGTCGACCTCCCGGAACTCCTCGGTCGTCACGTGTCCTCCTGATTGGCGTCCTGCCGGATGCGAACCGACCCCGATCCGACGCCCTCGGCCGGGCGTGGGTTCCCCGTCGTGACGTCGGGCACGTCCGGTTCGACCGGTCCGGGGCGCGTCGGCGGGGGGCGGAGGTGCCCGAGCAGCACCGCCAACCGGGCCCGGCCCCGGGCGCACCGGCTCTTCACCGTCCCCTCGGCGACCCCGAGGATGCGGGCCACCTCGGCCACCGGGTAGCCCTGCACATCCACCAGTACCAGGGCGGCCCGCTGCTCGACCGGAAGCGCGGCGAGCGCCGCGCGAACGACGAGCGCGGTGTCGTGGTCCTGCACGGGCGCGGCCGGCTCGACGCCGCCGGTGCCCGACCCGTCGGCCCGGTTGCCGTCGGGCAGCGGCACCGTGGGGTGCGCCTGCCGGCGGCGGATGCGGTCCAGGCAGGCGTTCACCACGATCCGGTGCAGCCACGTGGTGACGGCGGAGTCACCACGGAAGCGGGCCGCCGCGCGGTGCGCCGACAGCAGGGCGTCCTGGAGCGCGTCGGCGGCCTCCTCACGGTCGCCGAGGGTCCGCAGGGCCACCGCCCAGAGCCGATCGCGGTGCCGGTGGAACAGGGCCGCGAAGGCGTCCCGGTCGCCGGCGACGTGGGCGCGCAGCAGCTCCAGATCCGTTGCCGCGTCGCGCCCGTCCATCACCGCGTCCGGCTGATGCGGTGTCCGGGGCGTGCCGTGCGGCTCACGAACCCTGGACCGTGATCTCCTGCACTCCCAGCTTGAAGCCGCCGTCGTCGCCGTTGGGCGGCAACTCGGTGAACCAGAGCAGCAGGTACCGGTACTTCTGGTCGGCGTCGAACCCGTTGAAGGTCATCGTGGTGCCGTCGTGCTCCTTGAGGACACCGATCTCCGTCTTGTAGTTCGACACCATCGACTTGTCGCCGTTGGAGGTCGCCGGGTAGGTCGTCGTGCCGGCGAGCAGCTTCGCGGTGGCGCCTCGACCGGAGAGCACGGCCTGTACCGACTTCACCGTGTGCGGGGCGCCCAGGTCGAGCCAGACACCCATGCCGGACTTGAGGTTGCCGTACGTGGCGTTCGGGTAGCGGTCGGTCTCCCAACCCTTGTCGTTGTCGCCATCGGTCATCTTCTTGGCGCCGTCGAGCTCGTCCCGCGGGGCGCTGTCCGGGTCGATGATCCGGATGTCCTGCACCTTGAGATTGCGCACCGTGGCGGCGGCCGGGGTGGCCTCGCCGGCCGGAGCGCTGGCACTCGGCGTCGCCCCGGCGGTCTCCTGCGGGTCCTTGTCGTCACCGCCGAGCGCGCTGATGCCGATGAGCAGGCCGACCAGCGCGACCGCCAGCAGACCGGCGATGCCGATGGCGACCTTGCGACCGCCCGCGGCGGCCAGCGGCGACGGCTCTTCCCCGGTCTCGGCGGTGAACCGCAGCGGCCCGCCGTTGTCGAGGTAGTGCTCCTCCTCGGCCGGCACGTCCAGCCGGGCCAACTCGGCCGCCAGCACGTCGGACGACGGCGGCGCGATGTCGGCGTCGAGCAGGTCCATCGTCAGGTCGTCCAGGTACGCGGGCACACCGGCCCGCACCTGGCGGGGCGCCGCGAGGGCGGCTCCGGCGTCCCGGACGGCGTCGGGGATGGCGGCCCGCCCGTGACCGGCGGTGGCCCCGCGCAGCGGCGCCTCGGTGTGCGGCCAGTGACCGGTCAGCGCGAAGTAGAGGACGCCGCCGACCGCCCGGATGTCGCTCTCCTGGCTGTCGTCGCCGTCGGTGCGGGCGTCGGCCAGGACCACGCGGCCATCATCGCTGATCATGACGGTGCCGGGGTGGACGTTGCCGTGCACCATGCCGGTGGCGTGCACCGCGGCCAGCGCGCTGGCGACGGCGTTGCCGACAGCGGTGGCGCGAGCCGGGTCCAGCGGACCATCGGCGGCCAGATCGCGCAGCGACTGCCCGTCCACCCACTCGCGGACCACGTACGCCCGCTCGGCCTCGTCGATGGCGTCGTACACGCCGACGAGGTTGGGGTGGATGACCCGGCTGGCCGCGACGGCCGCCTGAAGCATCTCGGTGGCGGAGTCGCCACCCGGGTAGCGCAGCACCACCGCGACAGGGCGGCGCAGGATGACGTCGACCCCGCGCCAGACCAGCCGACCCGCGCTGTCGTTGTTGATGTGCTCGACCAGCTCGTAACGCTCGGCGAGGATCTCACCGGCCGTGGGAGCACCGAAGGTCATGATCGGAGGAGCGCTCTCGTCCGCCTCCTGACCCTCGCCGACCTGGGTCACCCGTCCTCCCTCGGTGATCGTGTCGATCGATGGACCCGTACTGCTGGGCATGTGGCTTCCCGCTCTGCCGTTGAAGGAACCGGCCAACCGGTGTCGGCGCCTGCCGTACCCGTCGAGAGCGACCTTACCCGGGTTGCCCGTCTCCCCGACATGTCATCTTCTTGCCGTACCCGGCGGGGTGCCGGGGATCGGGGAAGTCGTCCGGTTACGACCGTTGTCAGCCACGTTGCTGGCACATGTACTAGCTAATCTACGGCTTCACCACAAGTGACCGACGTCGGGGCCGGGCCGGGCGTGCCGCCCTCGTCCACCAGCCGGTTTCCCGCCGATCGGACGCCCACGCTCAGCCGTACGGCTGGTTATCCACAGGCCGATCCGGCGGCTGACCGGTGAATCGCGGAGTTATCCACAGGGACATCCCCAGGCTGGTGATCGCCGGTCACGTTCCGTGTGGCCGAGACTGTGGGTGCGGCTCAACGACCGAGACGCCGACGGACCATGCCGACAACCTCGGTGATCTCTCCGATCCGCAGCGCCATGGCGAGCCCGAGGTAGGTCCCGCCGATCACGGCGCCACCGATCACGAGCTGAAGGACGGCCTGTATCCAGCTCGGCGTGTCGCCGCCGGGCAGCAGGCTCACCACGAGCAGGCCGACCAGGGCGGCCCCCAACGCGGCCACGAGGACCCGGCCGAGCGTACGCAGGATGGCGCCCATCCCGATCCGGCCGATCCGGGGGCGCAGCAGCCACGCGGAGGCGAACGCCGCCGCCAGGTAGGACACGGCGTTACCGATCATCATCCCGGCCGCCGCGAAGTGCGCGGCGAAGGCGACGTAGAGCACCACCTGCACGCCGATCCGCAGCGCGACCACGGGAATGTTGATCAGCGCCGGGGTGCGGGTGTCCGGCAGGGCGTAGAAGGCGAAGGTGAAGAGCTGGCTGATCGCGAACGGCACCAGTGCCAGGGCCGCGAGGAGCAGCACCAGTGAGGTGTCGGCGGCGTTCTCGTCGGTGAACGCGCCGTACCGGAACAGCGTCACGGCCAGCGGGGTGGCCAGCACCGCGTAGCAGACCGCGATCGGGGCGAGCACCGCCGAGACCGTGCGGGTGCCCCGGGACAGGTCGGCGGCGACGTCGGCGTAGCGGCCGTCGGCGGCCGCCGCGCTCATCCGGGGCATCAACGCCGTGATGATCGAGACGGCGATGATGCCGTGCGCCATCATCAGCAGCAGGAACACGTTGTTGTAGATCAGCGGACCGGCGGCGTTCTCCTTGCCCGCCCTGTTCAGCAGGTTGAACAGCACGATCAGGCCGACCTGGCTGACCGCGACGTAGCAGAACATCCAGCCGCCGAGGCGGCCCAGCTCACGCAGTCCGAGGGTGCGGAAGTCGAATCGGAGCTTCCAGCGGAAGCCGACCTTGCGCAGGGCCGGCAGCAGTCCGGCGGCCTGGATGGCGACACCGACCAGGGTGCCGCCGCCGATCAGCAGGATCCGGCCGGTGGTCATCTCGTCCGGCTTGACGATCGTCGCGCCGAAGATCGCGATGTAGAGGCCCGCCGTGGCGATCACCACGATGTTGTTCAGGATCGGCGCCCACATCGGCGCGGCGAAGTGCCCCCGGGTGTTGAGCACCGCGCTGATCAGGGCGCTGAGACCGGTGAAGAAGATCATCGGCAACATCAGGTACGACAGCGCCGTGACCAGATCCCGGAAGTCCGCCCCGGTCTTCTTGCTGGCGTAGAGCGAGGTCAGCACGGAGGCGAAGGCCACCGCCACCAGCGCCGCCGCGGCCAGCGCCAGCACCGCGAGGGTCAGCAACCGCTGGGCGTACGCCTGTCCGCCGTCGCTGTCGATCTTGCGGCGGCGGACCAGCACCGGGATCAGGACACTGGTGAGGATGCCGCCGAGCAGGAACTCGTACACCATCCCGGGCAGGATCTGGGCGGTCGTGTAGGCGTCACCCACCAGCGCGCCGCCGAGCGCGGCGGTCAGCGCGAGCGTGCGCAGGAAGCCCGTACCCCGGCTGACCAGGCTCCCGATCGCCATCACCGCGCTGTTGGTCGCCGCGCTCGTCTCGCCCACCTGTTCCTGCGGCGGAGCGGTCGACTCCATGGCCGGCTGGTTCAGCGGCTCGGCGGAGATGAAGGTGGCGCCGTCGGAGGGGCGGATGTTGGCTCCCGCACCACCGTCCCGCGCGGCGTTCGCGCTGCGGTAGAGCCCGCCGCTCATCTCCAGCCTCCCAGGGGTACGTCGAGCCGGGCACCGACCCGCACGTCACAGACCTTAGTCAACCCGCACCCGTTACCCGCGCCCGGCGGATCGGATCACACCCCGGCCCGATAGGCTGGCGATCCCATGTCCGAAGCCTCCGCTCCCCACGCCGCCGACCGCCGCGACCTCACCGCCGCGCAGCGCAACGCCGTCGCCGAACTGCTCCGGGTCTCCCCGGTCGCCGACGAGCTGGGCCGCCGTTTCGTCCGTGCCGGCCACGAGCTACACCTGGTGGGCGGTTCGGTACGCGACGCGCTGCTCGGCCGACTCGGCGACGACCTCGACTTCTGCACCGACGCCCACCCCGACGAGACGCTGCGGATCATCAAGGGCTGGGCCGAGTCGATCTGGGAGACCGGCCGCGAGTTCGGCACCATCGGCGCCCAGCGCGACGGCCTCCGGCTGGAGGTCACCACCTTCCGCGCCGAGTCGTACGACCAGGTCAGCCGCAACCCGGTGGTGGTGTACGGCACCAGCCTCGACGAGGACCTGAAGCGGCGCGACTTCACCATCAACGCGATGGCGGTCAGCCTGCCGGACCACCGCTTCACCGATCCGCACGGTGGGCTGGCCGACCTTTCGGCGCAGGTCATCCGTACCCCCAGCACCCCGCGGGAATCCTTCGGCGACGACCCGCTGCGCATGCTGCGGGCCGCCCGGTTCGCCGCCCAACTGCGCTTCGCCGTCCACCCGGACGTGCACGTCGCGATGACCGAGATGGCCGCCGACCTGGACCGGATCACCGCCGAGCGGATCCGTGACGAGTTCACCAAGCTGCTCTGCGGCGCGGACCCGATCACCGGGCTGCGTCTGCTGGTCGACACCGGTCTGGCCGAACGGTTCCTGCCGGAGCTGACCGGGCTGAAGCTGGAGATCGACGAGCACGCCCAGCACAAGGACGTCTACGAGCACACGCTGACGGTGGTCGAGAACGCGGTCTCCTACGAGGAGGAGGGCTGCGACTTCGTCCTGCGGATGGCCGCCCTCATGCACGACGCGGGCAAACCGGCGACGAAGGCCGTCGGGTCCGACGGCCGGGTCAGTTTCCACCACCACGAGGTGGTCGGCGCCCGGCTGACCAAGGCCCGGATGAAGGCGATGCGGTACCCCAAGGAGATCACCGCGAAGGTGACCGCGCTGGTCGCGCTGCACCTGCGCTTCTACGGGTACGGCCGGGGCGAGTGGACCGACTCGGCGGTGCGCCGTTACGTCGCCGACGCCGGTGACCTGCTGCCCCGGCTGCACAAGCTGACCCGCTCGGACTGCACGACCCGCAACCGTCGTAAGGCGGCCCAGCTCGCCGCCGACTACGACGCGCTGGAGGAGCGGATCGCCCGGATCGCCGCCGATGAGGATCTGGCCCGGGTACGCCCCGACCTCGACGGCAACGCGATCATGGAGCTGCTCGGCGTACCTCCGGGGCCGATCGTCGGGCGGGCCTGGAAGCACCTCAAGGAACAACGCCTGGAGCACGGCCCCCTGGACCGCGACGCCGCCGAGGCGGAGCTGCTCCGCTGGGCCCGCGCCGAAGGCCTGATCCCCTAATCTGCCCCACCCCCGGTCGCGCCGAGCCCCACCGAACGCCGGCAAAGCGTAAGGAAGGGCCCCCTGTTATCGCCTGGCGTTGTATAGGGGGCCCTTCCTTACGCCTCAGGCGTCGAGGGTGGGCTTGGTTGCTCCGTTCGTGGATGCCGAGCCGAGGCGGGCCAGCAGGCCGGCCAGGTCGATGCCGGTGAGGTCGCTGCCGAGCTGCAGACCCTGCGCCACGTTGCCGGCCACCGACTTCGTCAGCGACGACGCGCCGTCGGTGGAGATGACCGTCATCTTGTCGATCGCCCCGATTGGAGCGCTGGCCGCCTCGACGACCTGCGGCAGGACCTTGACCAGCAGGTCCAGCACCGCGGCCTCGCCGTACGCGGCGAACGCCTCGGCCTTGCGCGCCATCGCGTCGGCCTCGGCCCCACCCCGGGCCAGGATGGCCGCCGCCTCGGCCTGACCCTCGCGCTCGACGGCCTCGGCGATCGCGGAGCGCCGCCGCTGCTCGGCCTCACCCTCCTTGGCGCCCTCGATCGCGTTCGCCTCGGCGAGGGCCGCCCGTCGGGCCCGCTCGCCCTCACCGGTGAGCCGCGCCTGCTCGGCGGAAGCCTGCGCGGCGGCGATGACGGCCTGGCGCTGCGCGTCCGCGCTGAGCACCGCCGCGTTGCGGGCCGCCTCGGCCTCCTGCTCCACCTTGTACCGGGCGGCGTCGGCCGGCTTGCGCACCTCGGTGTCCAGTTGGCGCTGCTTGAGTTCGGCGTTGCGCTCGGCCACCTTCTGCTGCTCGGAGAGGATGGCCTGGTCCCGTTCCGCCTGGGCGAGCGGCCCGGCCGCGGCCGACCTGGCCTTCGCCGCGTCGATCTCCGCCTGGATGCCGGCCTGCTTGAGGGCCAGGTTGCGGTTCGCCTCGGCGATGGCCTCCTCGGCGAGCAGCCGCTCCTGCTCGGCCTGCTGCCGGGCCCGCGCCTCGGCGATGGCCGCGTCCTTGAGCACCCGGGCGGCCTCGGGGCGGCCCAGGTCCTGCAGGTAGGAGCCCTCGGCGAGGATGTCCTGGAGTTGGAAGGTGTCGAGCACCAGACCCTGGTTGGTCATCGAGTGCTCGGCCTCCTCGGCCACGGCGCTGGCGAACGCCGCCCGGTCCCGGATGACCTCCTCGACGGTGAGCCGGCCGACGATCGAACGCAGCGCGCCCGCCAGCACCTCCCGGGTGAAATTGTCGATCTCGTCCTGTTGGTGCAGGAACCGCTGGGCGGCCGCCCGGATCGCGTCCTCGGTGCCGCCGACCTTGACGATCGCCACGCCGTGCAGGTCGGCACGGATGCCCTGCTTGCTGACCGCGCCCCGGATGCCGACGTCGATCCGTCGGCTGGACAGGTCGAGCGACTGGAGCTTCTGCACCACCGGGAGCACGAAGACCGAGGCGCCGAGCACCACCTTCTGCCCGGAGGTGTCGGTCGACCGGCCGCCGTCGGCGGTGTGCGTGGTGCGTCCCTTGCGGCCCGTGACGATGAATGCCTCATTCGGCCCGGCCACCTTGATCCGGGACAGCACGAACAACACCAGGACGAGCGCGAGGACGACCGCGCCCACGACAGCTATCAACAGGGGCATGAAGGGGGGTCCTGTCTACGAGAAGGAATCAGTAGGTCTCGACGTGCACGCTTGTCTCACTCAGCGCCTGCACGACGAAGACCTGCGCGCCGAGCGGGATCGGCTGGTCGGCGCGGGCGTTGAGCTTGATCGGCTGGCCGGCGACGCGTACCCGCACCTCGCCGTACCCGTTGAGGGGTACCGGCGTGACGACCAGGCCGAGCGCGCCGACCAGGTCGTCGCGGGTGGGGGTGGCGTCGGTGCGCATGTTGCGCGCCGCCCGACTGAAGCGCGACGCCAGCCACGCGGTGGGCACGGCCGCGAGCACACCGCCGGCCGCCGCGCCCGCGATCATCCCGGGGGTACGGGCACCCAGCAACTCGTTCACGATCGCTCCGCCGAAGCCGAACGCTCCGGCAAAGCCGGCGACCGTCTCGGTGGAGATCGGGCCGTCCACGTCTGGGTGTCCGAAGTGGAGCAGCCCGCTACCGAGCAGGGCGAGCGCCAGCACCGCGACGCCGGCCCCACCGATGATCAGAAAGATGAGCGTCCCCGTGGCCACGACCTGCACGGTATCGACGCCGCGCAACGCCGATGAACGGTCGATCGGCTCAACGAGGCGCCACGCTCACCTCCAACTCGGACAGCTGTTCGGGCAGCGGCTGGCGGACGAGTTCGCGCCCCGTCGTGTCGGCCAGCACGACGTCACCCTGGTACGGCTGCCGGTAGAGCAGTCGGTCGTCTTCGACCCAGGCGGCGTCGGCGACCGGCAGCGGATTGACGACCCGCCCGGTGGCGGTCTCCACCAGCAGCGGCTCCTGTTGGCCCTGCACGACGACCAGGCGCCCGTCCGGCGACCAGGCCCACGGTCCGGCGGGATCGCCAGGTAGCGGCTCCGACCGGGTCGGTCGTCCGTCGTCGGCGGAGAACATCTGCACGCCACTTCGGGGGTGCCGGACCGCCTCGGACCGTGGCTTGCCCTGGGCGGTCTGTGGCAGTGCCACCTCCCGGCCGTCCCGGGTCCAGACGAAGGAGCACTGGTCGGTGCAGAAGTAATTCTTCCGGGACACCTCGTGGGTACGCTTCGTGCCGTTCCGCTCGACCACGACGAAGCCGAAGTGGTCCAGCGCGGTGGTGGTGAACAGGAGGCGGCGACCGTCCGGTGACCAGGTCGGGCGGTTCAGCGCACGGCCGACCTCGTGCCAGCGGGTCTTCCCGGTCGCCATGTCGACGAGGCCGACCTCGCGTGGACGGTCCTGCTCGACGACCGCCACCAGCGATCCGGTCGGTGCTGGGTAGATGCCGTCGTAGCGGTCGGTGGGGACGTAGCGGCCCCGGCTCCGGTCGAGCAGGAATCCGCCGCCCGAACCGCCGGTGAACTGCGCCCGGGTCACCACCCAGTTGCCGGGCAGCACCAGCGGTGTGAGGGTCCAGTTCGCTGCCGGGACGGGCCGGACCGACGGTGACGAGGTGATCGAGGGTGAGGGAGTCACGGTCGGGGGCGGCGTCGCCGGGTTCGGGGCCGGTCGGGGTCGGAGCAGCACGAATGGCACGGCCGTCGCGACGATCGCGACCATTGCCGCCGCGCTGATGACCAGTCGTCGCTGACGGCGCAGCCGGCGACCCCGGCTGAGCGCCTGGCCGGCGAGGCCCGGAGCGGGTGCGGCGCCGTTGGCGAGGTCGCGGACGGCCCGGCGGAGCATCTCGTCCAGATGCGTGGTCATCGCGTCACCCCCGGGCGGTCGGTCAGCTCGTCCAACCCCGGTACCAGGCGTCGGAGCCGGGCCAGCGCCCGGGAGCTCTGGCTGGCGACCGTTCCGGCCCGGCAGCCGAGGAGTGCCGCGGTCTGCTCGACGCTCAGGTCCTCCAGGTAGCGCAGCGTCAGCACGGCCCGTTGCCGTGGCGGCAGCGCCCGCAGAGCCTCCAGCAGCAGCAGGCGCAGATCCGTTTCGCTGCCGTCGTCGTCGGCTGCCGCCAGCTCCGGCACCTGGGCCACGGGCACCTCACTGCGCCGCGCTCGTCGTCGCCAGCCGGACACCTGATCGTGGTAGAGGATGCGTTTGACGTACGGCTCGGCATCGCCCCTGATCCGCGGCCAGCGGGCGTACGCCTTCGCCAGCGCGTTCTGCAGCAGGTCCTCCGCCGCGTGCTGGTTCCCGGCCAGCGCGTACGCGACGCGCAGCAGGGCGGCACCCCGCTCCTCAACGAACGTGGTGAATTCCCCGTCGACCTCCGCCACCGCCCACCTCCGTAGTTCAGACGCCGAGCGGCAGCGGAACTTTGCCTCGTCGCGGGGGACAATGGGTTTGTGCGCTGGACTGTGCTCGACTCGCCGATCGGGGAATTCTCCGTGGCCACCGATGGCACGAGTGTGTGCGGAGCCCACTTCGGTCGGGTGGACACGGCCGTCGAGGAGCCGGGCGATCCGCTGTCCCGGCAGGTCGTGGCCGAGCTGCGGGCGTACTTCGCGGGTGCGTTGACCGCGTTCACGGTTCCCTTGTCGGCCCCGCGCGGCTCCGAGTTCGAGCGGGCGGTGTGGCGGGAGATGACCCGCATTCCGTACGGCGAGACGCTGACGTACGGCCAGGTGGCGCGGCTGGTCGGCGATCCCGGAGCGGCACGGGCGGTGGGGGTGGCCTGCAACCGCAACCCGATCCCCGTGATCGTGCCGTGTCACCGGATCGTCGGCGCGGGCGGCAAGCTGGTCGGTTTCGGCGGCGGCCTGCCGCGCAAGGTCAGGTTGCTGGAGCTGGAGGCGGGGGTGGCTCTGCGGCAGGCCTGGTCCTGACTCGTTGCTCGTTGGCTGCTGAGCGACGCGACACGCCGAACAGGGTGCTGCTGGGCTGCCACCGATCGCCGCACCGGCAGTGCCCGAACGCGGCGAGGGCCGGGTCCTGTCGGACCCGACCCTCGGCCGTGCTGGTGGTTCAGCGGGTCAGCGCTCGACCTCGCCGGCGATGAACTCCTCCACGGCCTGGTGGGCGTCGTGGTCGGCGTACTGCACCGGCGGGGACTTCATGAAGTACGACGAGGCCGACAGGATCGGGCCGCCGATCTTGCGGTCCAGCGCGATCTTCGCGGCCCGGACGGCGTCGATGATGACACCGGCCGAGTTCGGCGAGTCCCACACCTCGAGCTTCAGCTCGGCGTTGAGCGGGGTGTCGCCGAAGGAGCGACCCTCCAGGCGGATGTACGCCCACTTGCGGTCGTCCAGCCACGGCACGTGGTCCGACGGGCCGATGTGCACGTCGCTCTTGCTCATCTCGTGCGGGATCTGCGAGGTCACCGACTGGGTCTTCGAGATCTTCTTCGAGACCAGGCGGTTGCGCTCCAGCATGTTCATGAAGTCCATGTTGCCGCCGAAGTTGAGCTGGTACGTGCGCAGCAGCTCGACACCGCGGTCCTCGAAGAGCTTCGCGAGCGCGCGGTGCACGATGGTGGCGCCGACCTGGCTCTTGATGTCGTCGCCGACGATCGGCAGGCCCGCATCGGTGAACTTCTGCGCCCACTCGGGGTCGGAGGCGATGAAGACCGGCAGGGCGTTGACGAACGCGCAACCGGCGTCGATCGCGGCCTGGGCGTAGAACTTGTCGGCCTGCTCGGAGCCGACCGGCAGGTAGGAGACGACGACGTCGACCTGCGCGTCGCGCAGCGCCTGGGCCACGTCGACCGGGGTGGCGTCGGACTCCTCGACGATCTCGCGGTAGTACTGGCCCAGACCGTCGAAGGTCGGGCCGCGCTGCACGGACACGCCGGTCGGCGGCACGTCGCAGAGCTTGATGGTGTTGTTCTCGCTGGCGACGATCGCCTCCGCGAGGTCCATGCCCACCTTCTTGGCGTCGACGTCGAACGCCGCGACGAACTCAACGTCAGAGACGTGGTAGTCGCCGAAGGTGACGTGCATGAGACCCGGGACGCGGTCGTTCGGGTCGGCGTTGCGGTAGTACTCGACGCCCTGAACCAGGGACGAGGCGCAGTTACCCACACCGACGATGGCGACGCGGACGGAGCCCATAGCGTCTGCCTCCTTCTTTTCTGTCACGGCCGCTCTTTCCTGGTCTCTCCAGGCGGAGGCGGGCTGTTGTCTTCTCGTCGGCCACCGGCTGTCCCCAGGTGGGGGACCGTCGGGGCTCGGCCGGAGCGCTCGTTGGCAATGAGCTCCTCCAGCCAGCGGACCTCACGCTCACAGGCGTCCAGGCCGTGGCGCTGCAGTTCCAAGGTGTAAGCGTCGAGGCGCTCGGCCGCCCGGCCCAGCACGTCGCGAAGGCCTTCACGACGTTCCTCGATCTTGCGGCGGCGACCCTCCAGAATGCGCAGGCGGGTCGCCTGGTCGGTCCGGGCGAAGAACGCGAAGTGCACACCGAAACCCGTGTCGTCGTACGTCTCGGGCCCGGCCTGTGCGATGAGCTGGGCGAAGCGTTCCTTGCCCTCCGCGGTGATTTTGTAGACCACCCGACCTCGTCGGCTGGTCAGCGCGGGAACCTCCTCGGCGGTGGCGGGTGTCTCGGCGGCTTCGGTGATCCAGCCCGCCGCCTGCAACCTGCGCAGGGTCGGGTAGAGCGAGCCGTAGCTGATCGCCGCCCGGATCGCGCCGAGTTTGGCGGTCAACTCCTTGCGCAGCTCATAGCCGTGCATCGGAGACTCCTGCAGGAGGCCGAGGATGGCGAATTCGAGCACGAGCCACCCTCCCTTTACCCTCCGGCGCGGAGCGGTAACCGCCGCGATGTATCGGACCGATACATCGCACGTTAGCGGCTGCCGCCGGCCAGGGCAAACCCCCGTTCCGGGGTGCTTCCGTCACGCATCGTGACCGTGGTCGCCTCGTCGGGCCGGACCGCGTACCCTTCACCGCATGCGTACGCAGCGCCAGATCGTCGACTACTCGCTTCAGAAGCGAGCAGTGCTGCGTGAGCTGATGGCCAGCCGCATCGGTACGTACGACGTGTGTGACGCGTCGCCGTACCTGAAGAACGCTGCACGCTTCCACGGTGAGCCGACCGACCTGCGCTGCCCCATCTGTCGCAGCGAGAATCTGACCCTGGTCCACTACATTTACGGGGACGAACTCAAGCAGTCCGCCGGACAGGCCCGGACGCTCGCCGAGCTGCCCGTACTGGCGATGACGCTACGTGAGTTCCAGGTCTTCGTGGTGGAGGTGTGCCTCGGCTGTGACTGGAACCATCTCGTCGAGCAGTACCTGCTCGGCCGGGACGGTCTCACCGGCGACGGCGACGGTGTTGGCGCTGACGGGCAGGACGCCGCGGCCACCGAAGGCGTGGGTCGGCGGAGGCGAGAGGCGCAACGGTGATCTCAGCGGGTTGGACCGGCTCCGGGGCTGGGGACATGACCCGGGACGGCCGACCACTCGTTGGTCCGATTAGCCCGATTGATTCGGCAATGACCCTGGCGAACCGGCACCCTCGTGCCGGCGGTCCGGGTGAAGCAACTCACGGCAACCCGGTGGCGGCGCTGTCGCGCCCCACCGCGACCGGCAGGGTGTGAAGAATGAACTCGTACGGCGATCCCAGCTCCGCGCGCGGTCGGGCCCAGTACCCGGGCCCGGACGGTGACCCCGGACCGGGCGCGGACGACGCGTACCGCAGACCCGGCGGTGACTCCCGCGCGGGCGGTTGGTCCTCCGCGGAGCCCGCGGCGCCCCCCGGCCGGGCCTCGGTGACACCGAGAGCCGCCGGCGGTCGCGCGTCGGTCGGTGGCTCGGCCTCCGTGCCGCCCCCCGGCGCTGCCGCCGGATCCGCATCGGTGGGCTCGGCCACGCCCGGCCGCAGCGGTCGGGCCTCGGTGCCGGTGTCGCCGGCACCGGGTGCGGCCGCGGGTCGCGCCGGCGCCGGACGGGCCTCCGTCCCGGTGTCCCCTGCGCCGGGAGCGCCCGCCGGTCGGGCCCGGGTGGGCACCGCCGCCGTCGGCGCCGCCTCGGCGGGCCGGGCCAGTGTCGGCTCCGCGTCGGTGGGTGGCCGTGCCGCGGTCGCTCGGGCGAGCGTCTCGCCGGTCTCCGGCGGGCCGGGTGGTCCCGGCGGTCCGAATGGCCCGGGCGGACCGAACGGGCCCGGTCGCGGTGGCCGGGGCGGTCGCGGCGCGGGTGACCCCGCCGCGGCGGCGCGGGCCAAAAAGCGCAAGCGGATGAACCTGCTGATCGCCGGGTTCGCCGTCTTCATCATGCTCGCCGGTGCCGGCGTGGTCGGGTTCACCTACTACTCGACAAACGTGGTCATGCCCGAGGAACTGCCGCTGCCGCTGTCCACCACGGTGTACGCCAAGGACGGCAAGACCACACTGGCCAGGCTGGGCAGCGAGAACCGCACCTTCGTCACCATCGACCAGATTCCGGAGCACGTGCAGCACGCGGTGGCCGCAGCCGAGGACCGGAACTTCTACCGGCACTCCGGCGTCGACTACAAGGGCATCGTCCGTGCCGCCTGGAACAACGTCTCCAACGGTGACAAGCAGGGCGCGTCGACGATCACCCAGCAGTACGCCCGCAACGCGTTCGAGAATCTCCAGGACGACACGTACGGCCGCAAGGTCAAGGAGGCCATCCTCGCCTCCAAGCTGAACGACGCGTACAGCAAGCCGGAGATCATGCAGCACTACCTCAACGTCATCTACTTCGGGCGTGGCGCGTACGGCATCGAGGCCGCGGCACAGACGTACTTCGGCAAGCCGGCGATCAAGCTCACGCCCGCCGAGGGCGCGGTCCTGGCGGCGCTGATCAAGCAGCCGGTGGCGACCGACACCCACAAGGGTTACGACCCGGCGGTCAACCCGACCGACGCGAAGACCCGGTGGGACTACGTGATCGACGGGATGAAGAAGGAGAAGTGGCTGGACCCCGCCGCCCCGATCGCGTACCCGAAGGTGCTGCCACCGAAGAAGGGCGGCAACGGCTTCGGCGTCGACAGCCCCCGGGGCAACGTCATCAACTACGTCCGTCAGGAGATGGACGCGATGGGCCTCTGCTCCGACAGCGGCGCGGAGGGTAAGACGAGCTGTGTCGACGCGCTGCGCGACGGCGGCTACCGGATCACCACGACCATCGACCCGAAGCTCCAGACGGCCGCCGAGAACGTCGCCATGCAGTCGAAGAAGGGCTCGGAGCTCAACGACCAGCCCAAGAACCTGATGGCGGCGGTGGTCTCGATCGACCCGAAGAAGGGCCGGGTGCTCGCCTACTACGGCGGTGACAGTGGCGCCGACTTCGACTACGCCGGCAAGAACACCGACAAGAACGGCGACCTGGCCGGCGGTCACGCTCCGGGCTCGTCGATGAAGGTCTACACCCTGGCCGCCGCGATCGAGGCGGGCATCTCGGTGAAGTCGCACTGGGACCCCACGCCGTACAAGCCCGAGGGTTCCAAGGTCGCGATCGGTAACGCCGGCCGGACCAATCTCAAGTGCGGCAAGTACTGCACCCTCGAAGAGTCGACGATCCAGTCGTACAACGTGCCGTTCTACTGGGTCACCAAGGAGATCGGCGCCGAGAAGGTGGTCGACATGGCGCACAAGGCCGGCGTGACCACCATGTGGGGAGTCGACCCGCCGCAGGCGTTCGACCTGTCGAAGAAGGGGCCGAACCCGTTCGACAACTACACCGGTTTCGGCAAGTACCCGCTCACCGTGTTCGACCACGCGAACGCGATGGCGACGTTCGCCAATGACGGCAAGTACATCAAGGCGCACTTCGTCATCAAGGTGGAGCAGCAGGACAAGAGCAACGGTAAGTGGAAGGTCGTCGGCAGCGAGCGCATCAAGCCCGAGCAGCGGATCGACAAGAAGGTCACCGACGAGGTCACCGCGGTCCTGAAGCAGATTCCCGCGCCCAACAATCTCTCGTTGGAAGGCGGCCGCCAGGCCGCCGCCAAGACGGGCACCTGGGAGTACAACAGCAAGGACAACGCGCACGCCTGGACGGTCGGCTACACCCCGCAGATCGCCACGGCCGTCTGGGTGGGCAGTCGGGACATCAAGAAGCCCGAGATCCGTCTCGCGAGCGGTAAGCCCATCGGCGGTTCGACCCTTCCCGGCCCGATCTGGGAGAAGTACATGAACACCGCCCTCAAGGGTCAGGAGGAGATCCCCCTGCCCACCGTCACCGGTGAGGGCGACATCACCAAGGGCAACGGCAAGGAGCCGGCCGCGCCACCGCCGCCGCCCCCGGGTCAGCCCGGCCAGCCGGGGCAGCCGTGTGACCCGCTGACCAATCCGTTCTGCCCCCGCAACGACGGCAACCCCGGCGGGAACAACCCGGGTGGGCCGGGTGGTCCCGGTGGTCCCGGCGGTCCGAACGGTTAACCGCCACCCGACCTGCCACTGAGCACCCTGGAACAAGAGCCACAGCGCACCCGCCGCCGCCGGCCGGACGACCTGTCCGGCCGGCGGTTGACGTAGTGGCACCGGGCACTTGTCGCTTGTCGACGGTGCGGGTTGTGACCTCGACGGGTACACGAGTACATGACGCACCGCTGCGAGTACGGCAGGATGCCTCTCTATGAGCACCCAGTCGACGCCCGGCATCGACGACGCCGGAACCACCGACCACCCGTCCCGCTCCGACGGGTTCGTTCGCGGCCTGTCCGGCGCCATCGGCGGACCGCTGGGCGACCACGCGACGGCACTGGACCGGCCGGCCGGGCAGGAACGACGATTCTGGACCGCCGTCCGGATCGTCCTGGCGCTGGCCTGCCTCACGCTCGCGCTGCACTGGGTGCAGAAGTCCCCGTGTCAGGACGGCGCGTGGCAGAACAACGT
The DNA here is from genome assembly GCF_040656575.1 of Micromonospora sp. NPDC049801. Taxonomy (NCBI): domain Bacteria; kingdom Bacillati; phylum Actinomycetota; class Actinomycetes; order Micromonosporales; family Micromonosporaceae; genus Micromonospora; species Micromonospora sp. NPDC049801. The sequence continues at coordinate 36,331 of NZ_JBFAMS010000015.1, forward strand.
CCAGTACAACCGGTTCTGCTACACGGACGTCCTCGCCCTCTACTACGCCGAGGGCCTCAACGAGGGCAAGGTGCCCTACCGGGATCACCCGGTGGAGTACCCGGTGCTCACCGGCTACTTCATGGGCGCCCTCGGTCTGCCGGTGCACGCGATCGGCAAGGGGGACCCGAGCATCAACCAGGGTCAGTGGTTCTACAACCTGAACGCGCTCGTGCTGGGCGCGCTCGCCGTGGCCACCGTCGCGGTGATCCTCGCGTTGCGCCGACGACGACCCTGGGACGCCGCCCTGTTCGCGCTCGCCCCGGCGTTGCTGCTCACCGCCACCGTCAACTGGGACCTGCTCGCCATCGGGTTGGCGGCGTTCGGTCTGTTGGCCTGGGCCCGGCGACAACCGGTGGTGGCCGGAGTGCTGCTCGGGTTGGCCGGCGCGGCGAAACTCTGGCCGCTGTTCCTGCTGGGGCCGATCCTCGTCCTGGCGCTGCGGGCCAACCGGCTCCGCGCCGCGCTCACCGCGCTCGGCGCGGCGGTGGTGGCCGTGGTGCTGGTGAACCTGCCGGCCTACCGCGCCAACCCGGACAACTGGGGTCGGTTCTTCGAGCTGAACACCACTCGGCCGATCGACTGGGGCACGCTCTGGTACATCGGGCGCTACCTCGACGGCAAGGTCGGCAACGACCCCGGCGAGCAGGGCCCGTTCGAATGGTTGAACACCAACATCCCGACCCTCAACACCATCTCGTACGCCCTGTTCGGGCTGGCCTGCATCGGCGTGGCGGTGCTGGCGCTGCGGGCCCCGCGCCGGCCGCGGCTCGCCCAGCTCGCCTTCCTGGTGGTCGCCGCGTTCCTCATCTTCAGCAAGGTCTGGTCCCAGCAGTTCGTGCTCTGGATGCTGCCGCTGGTGGTGCTGGCCCGGCCGAAGTGGGGTGCCTTCCTGGCCTGGCAACTCGCCGAGGTCTGCTACTTCGTGGCCTTCTACGGTGAGCTGCTGGGCGCGGCGACCAGCCGTCCCGTCTTCCCCGAAGGGGTGTTCGTGCTGGCCTCGACGCTGCGGCTGGCGACCGTGGTGACCCTGTGCGTGCTTGTCGTGCGGGAGATCCTGCACCCGGAGCAGGACGCGGTACGCGCCACCTACGCCGACGACCCGGACGGCGGCGTACTGGACGGCGCACCGGACGCCCACTGGCTGGACCGCTGGCGCCGCCCCGCGACCAATCCCGACCTGGAGCCCGAAACCGCCGCCGCCACCGCCACCGCCACCTGATCCCCAGGACCTGACGCGCCGAACCCACGTCAGGTTTGCGGGGGAGCCCGCCCGGCGCAGGGATCAAGCCTGACCGCCCGGAGCCGGGCGGGCTCCCCCGCAAACCGCCCCAGAGGGCGAGCGCATCAGAGCCGATACACCACTGCGTCGCCGACCTCCTGGCGGGTGATGCCGAGCGACTCGACCGGCGCGTCGATGGTGATCTCCCATGGCGTGCCGGGCACCTCGTCGCGTAGCAGCACCACCGTCCGCACGCCGTACGTTCGCAGGTAGTTGACGCTGGTCTGGTCGGGGAACGACTGGCTGGCCCGGCGGAGTTCGTCGAGCTGCCGGGGCGTGAAGCCGCTGCCGCCGTTCGCCACGTCCGGGAACCCACTCGTCGACCAGAGCATGACGTGCTGGTCGATGCCCTGGTCGCTGGGGAGGACGAGCAGCGGACCCTCCGCCGAGCGCATCGCGGCGGGCTGCCTCGGCACCACCGGATGCGGGGTGGCGTTCAACCCTTCGACGGTGACCAGCAGCAGCGGTAACAGCGTGGCGATCCGCAGCCACGGGCCGGGCCAGGACGGCACCCGCTGCGCGGCCAGCTCACGGACCCGGTCGGTGAGGGCGGTGACCGCGCCGGCCGCGAGCAGCGCGAGCAGCAACGTGATCCAGAGCATCAACCGTCCGGGGGTACGCAGCGCGTTCCAGCCCGGCGCGTGCTCGAACAGCGGCACGTAGGTGAAGGTGCCGTCGAAGAAGCGGGTGCCCATCGCGAACACCATCGTGACCAGCACACCGCCGAGCAGGAACAGGCGGTGTCGCAGCCGCCAGACCGAGAAGAACAGCCCGCCGAACGCCAGCGCGTAGAGCACGAAACCCGGCAGCAGTGTCATCTCCGCATGGAACGGCAGCGCCGCGCGGGCACCCTCGTGCAACCCACCCCAGATCCGCGACTCCGCGGGCGCGGTCACGAAGCCGGACGCGGGGGGCGAGAAGATGGAGATGTCGTCGACGGTCCGCTCGGCGTACGGGTGCAGCTCGGTCACCTGGAAGTACGGGAACGCCATCAGCGCCCCCACCCCGGCGAAGAACAACCCGCCGACCAGGTCGGCCACGAGCAGCCGGCGGCCGAACGGCAGGGTACGACCGGACCGCAGCCACTTCACTCCGAACAGCACGGCGGCGACCAGCGCGGCGGCGGCCAGGAAGTACGCGAACGGCAGGCCGATGCCGAAGCCGAGGCTGATCTGCCAGGCCGCCACCAGCCAACCGCCGTACACCCAGCCGTCGTGCCGTCGTTCGGGCCGGTAGCCGTGGCGCAGCGACCAGCCGTGCCCCCGCGCGAGCATCGCGAGGGCCAGCGGGATGCCACCGTTGGAGAGCACGTGCAGGTGCCCGGCCTGGGCGAGCAGCCACGGCGCGTAGGCGTAGCCGACCCCGGCGACGGCGGCGCCGATCCGGCCGGCCCCGAGCTGCCGGGCCAGGGCGTACGCCCCGAGCGTGGCGAGCGCGTGCGCCAGCACGAACATGATGTTGTAGCGCAGCACCGCGTCCTCGGGGCCGCTGCCGAGCATCCCGGCCGGGGCGTAGCCGAGCAGCGTGTCGGAGAACGCGAAGCTCCACAGCTCCGGGAAGAACGTGTTCGACTGCCACAGGCGGGCCGGGTCGGCCAGCAGGATGTGGCCGGACCAGGCCATCTGCCACGCCTGGAGGCTCGGGTCCCAGGTGTCCTGCGGCAGGGTGTAGCGCGGGTAGCGCAGTGTCGGCCAGGTCATCAGCACGGCCAGCGCCAACGAGGCGAGGGCCGCCAGGGTCCACTCGTGGACCAGGGAGCGGCCCACCGGGCGGGCGGCCCGGGTGAGCCAGCTGGGCCGGGGCTCCGGTGCCGAGGCGAACGCCTCCCAGCGGTCGGGGTCGACCGGCTTGGCCTCGTCGGTCGCCTTCGCGGTCGACTCGTCGTCCTTGGCGGTGGCGTCCCTGGCGTCGTCGGCCTTCTTCTCGCCGTCGCTGGTCGTACCGACGCTCGTGGCCTTGTCGGCCTTCTTCTCGCCGTCGCTGGCTGTACCGACGGTCGTGGCCTTGTCGGCCTTCTCAGCGCCGCCCCTGGCGCGACCGTTCCTGCCGGGGGTGCCCGTCGCGGCCGTGCCGGCGGTGTTCGCGGCCTGCTCGTCGGCGGCGCTTTTCGCGGCCGTGCTGGCGCTCGTGCGAGCCTTCCCCTGCGCCGGGTCGTCGCGGGTCGCGCCGTTCGTGGTGGTTCCGGGCGAGGCGGCCGGGGTGTCACCGGTGGGCGGCGCGGCCGGTCGGATGGGTTGGTCGCCGGTGGACGCGGGCCGAGCCTTCCCCGGCTTGGACTGGCCGGTCGTCATGCTGCCGGGCGCTCCGTCGGGAGCTGCTGGCGCAGGAAGTCGATGTCGGCGGCCTGGCCCTCGACGCCGCCCGGGGTCTCGACGACCACCGGCGCCCCGGCGGCGCGGATCACCGCCACTACCAGCTCCGGGTCGATCGTCCCGCCGTCGAGGTTGTCGTGCCGGTCCTGCCCCGAGTTGAACGCGCCCTTGGAGTTGTTGGCGTGCACCAGGTCGATCCGGCCGGTGATCGCCTTGACCCGGTCGACGAGGCCGAGGAGCTCCTCACCTCCGGCGTACGCGTGGCAGGTGTCCAGGCAGAAGCCGACCTCGTAGTCGCCGACTGCGTCCCAGAGCCGGGCCAGCGCGTCCAGCCGGCGGGCGCACGCGTTGTCGCCGCCGGCCGTGTTCTCGATGAGGACCGGCACGCCGAACCCGCCGGAGTCGGCCGCGTACGCGAAGGTCTTGCGCCAGTTGTCGAAGCCGACCGCCAGGTCGTCTCCGGCGTTGACGTGCCCACCGTGGACGATCAGGCCCTTGGCGGCGATCTCGGCCGCCGCGGTCGCGTGCCCGAGCAGCAGCTTGCGACTGGGGATCCGGATGCGGTTGTTGAGGGTCGCCACGTTGATGACGTACGGCGCGTGCACGTAGAGGTCGACGTCGGTGGCCCGCAGCCGCTCGGCGTCCTCCCGAGGCTTGGGTGCCTTCCATCCCTGCGGGTCGGAGAGGAAGAACTGCACGGTGTCGGCGGACCGTGCTGCTGCCTCCGCCAGCGGGTCGGTCGAATCGACGTGGGCTCCGATACGCATGGCAGCGAGCCTACGTCGGGACCACGGCGGGTGTGCTGACGGTCGGCGCGATGTCGTCACTCCGGCCGTCGGACGATCGTTGAGGGGATGGGATCCGACGAGCGGGGCCCGGGGCTGGGCGCGACGAGGTGCCCGGGTACGACCAGCGGGTGTTCGTCGGCCCGACAGCGAGGTCACCCCTGCGGCGCGGCCCGGCGTCGCTGGGGGAGACCCGTCGTAGTGCCAGATCGGCCCGGATCCACAATCTCGGAAATTTCTGCCTTTTCGCCCTACACGGGACGACACCCGTTGTATCGTCAGATAACAACACGATAAAGCTCCGCGGGGCGTCTCCGGTCCAACCTCATCGGTGTGGTCGTTCCTCCCCAGGTCCCACCCAAGGAATGCGGACGGGACGCTCCGCGGCCTCGTTGACGGGGGCTCGCCACCGACCAGTGACGGTCGGGTGGCGGGCCCCCGTCGGCATGTCCGGGGCACTGGCCCGACCACCCCGGGCATGATCGTCCGGACCGGGTATCCTGGTCAGGTTGTCCGCGTCCGGCCGGGTTCCCCCGGCACGTGCGGGCAGCGACGCACGACCTCCTGCCACGGAAGGACCGTGGCCGCTTAGCCCACAGGAGGTGAGCACGTCTTGCGTCATTACGAGATCATGGTGATCCTCGACCCCAGCCTCGAGGAGCGCACCGTCGCCCCGTCGCTCGACACGTACCTGAACGTGATTCGGACCGCGGGTGGCTCGGTTGAGAAGACGGACGTGTGGGGCCGCCGGCGCCTCGCGTTCGAGATCAACAAAAAGGCCGAGGGCATCTACGCCGTCGTCGACCTGCAGGCCACGCCTGCTGCCGTGGCCGAGCTGGACCGTCAGCTCCGGCTGAACGAGTCCGTGCTGCGCACCAAGGTCATCCGGCCGGAGATGCGCTAAGCATTCTGTCCGGCATTCAACCCGGTTCGCCCGGATCAGCCTCCGCGACTCTGTCGTACGGCTCTGAGAGCCTGTACGACGAGACGCTGAGTGCGCGAGGAGATGGTCATGGCAGGAGACACCACCATCACGGTCATCGGCAATCTGACCGATGACCCCGAGTTGCGGTTCACCCCCTCCGGGGCTGCGGTCGCCAAGTTCCGTATCGCCTCGACGCCCCGATTCATGGACAAGGCGTCGGGCGAGTGGAAGGACGGCGAGCCGCTGTTCCTCGCTTGCACCGTCTGGCGGCAGGCCGCCGAGCACGTCGCCGAGTCGCTGCAGCGCGGCGCTCGGGTGATCGTCTCGGGCCGGCTGCGTCAGCGGTCATACGAGACCCGCGAGGGTGAGAAGCGCACCGTCATCGAGCTTGAGGTCGACGAGATCGGCCCGTCGCTGCGCTACGCCACGGCGAAGGTGCAGAAGATGTCCCGCTCCGGTGGCGGTGGCGGCGGCTTCGGTGGTGGCGGCGGTGGTGGTGGCCAGGGTGGCGGCGGAGGCAACTTCGACGACCCCTGGGCTTCGGCCGCACCCTCTCCCGCGCGTGCCGGTTCGGGCGGCAACTTCGACGAGGAGCCTCCGTTCTAATGGCGCCGAGCGCCCGCGATCGCAAACCAGGAGCAAGGTCAATGGCCAAGGCTGCGGCACTTCGCAAGCCTAAGAAGAAGGTGAACCCGCTCGACAAGGACGGGATCACCTACATCGATTACAAGGACACGGCGCTGCTGCGCAAGTTCATCTCCGACCGCGGCAAGATCCGCGCTCGGCGGGTCACCGGCGTGACCTCGCAGCAGCAGCGGCAGATCGCCCGCGCGGTCAAGAACGCCCGCGAGATGGCGCTCCTGCCGTACACCGCAACGGCCCGCTGAGAGGAGGCACCGATATGAAGATCATCCTGACTCAGGAAGTGTCCGGCCTCGGTGCCCCGGGCGACATCGTCGAGGTCAAGGACGGCTTCGGCCGTAACTACCTGCTGCCGCAGGGCTTCGCGATCGCCTGGACCAAGGGCGCGGAAAAGCAGGTCACGGTCATCAAGCGGGCCCGCTCGGCCCGTGAGATCCGCGACCTCGACCACGCCAACGAGGTCAAGGGCCAGCTCGAGGGTCTCAAGGTCAACCTGAAGGCCCGTGCCGGCGACGGCGGGCGGCTCTTCGGCTCGGTCACCTCGGCCGAGATCGTCGACGCCGTCAAGGGCGCCGGCGGTCCGGTCCTCGACCGTCGTCGGCTGGAGGTGCCCGGTCACATCAAGTCGACCGGCACCTACCCGGTGAAGATCAAGCTGCACCCCGAGGTCACCGCGTCGTTCAACCTGAACGTCGTTCAGGGCTGACGACCCGCTGGACCACGACGAAGGCCCGCACCGAGCGATCGGTGCGGGCCTTCGCGCATACGCCACAAGTGATCCGGCTCGCCAGCCTCAGCCGATCGGTTGACCGGTCACCGCGCTGATCAGCACCGTGGACAGACCACCACCGACCACCGCCGCGGCGAGCGCGATCGTCGCCGACCGCCACGTCGTGCCGACCCGCCGCAGCAGCGCAGCCACCACCAGGCTGCTCACCAGCGCCAACCCGAAACGCGGGGAACCGGCGAGCAACGACTCCAACGCACGGGACCGTGCGGAGTCGCAGCCACCCCCGGAGATGTCGGTGACACAACCGGCGGGCGCCTGCCCGTCCAGCGTCAGCAACCACAGGAAGATCAGCACGGCCGGCACCACGTAGCAGGCGGTGGTGTACAGCAGCGGCCGGACCGACCCACCGGGATCAGGGTCGAGGAGGTCATCCTCCAGACGCCGCGCCCAGCCGCCCGCCGCCACCGACTCGACCCGCCGCCGCACCGCCGCCGTACCGACCGGCGACCGGTCCGCCCGACGCACGGTGCCGGAAGGGGGTACGGGCGCACTACGCGGTCGCGGGGCGGTGTAACCCACCACCGGCGACCGAGGCGCCGACGTCGTCGTGGTGTCCATCCAGCGCGGATCGTCACCGGACAACCGCGTACCGGGCCAGAAACCGCTGTCCCGGCTCGGCCATCCCTCCGTCAGTCGATCCGAGCGGGGTGGCAGCGTCCGGTCCCACTGGTCGTCCTCGACCGCAGACCGCTCCCACTGGCCGGTGCGGTCCGACCGCTCCCAACCACCGACACTCTCCCCCTGCGACCACTGCCCGCTCAGGTCCGTGGTGTCCGGGCCGGGCGGCGGCCACGCGTGCACGCCCGACGCGTCCCACGGGTCCACCGCGGGCGCGTACGACGGATCCGGCTCCGCCGGCCGCTCCGACCCGCGTTCCCAGGGATCGACCGCCGGACGAGTCCACGACTCCTCCGCCGCGCGCCGGCTGCGCCGCGTCGGTCGGCTCACCTCCGGGCGGGACGTCGCCTCGGCCGGGCCGGCCTCCAGGTCCCCACCGGACCAGATCACCTGCGGACGACCGGCCGGCGCACGACGGGGACGACGGTCGGCGGCCGCACCGGAGACCGGCTCCTCCTCCGCCGAGTCGGCGCGTCGGCGGCCCGCATAGCCCTGCTCCTGGGGACGGTCGAGCGTCCACTCCCGGGTGTGGTCCGATTCGGGGCCCGCGCCGATCGCTGGCTGCTCGCGCCGACCACCCGCCCCGATCGCCGGCTGCTCGCGCCGACCGCTCGCACCGATCGCCCGCTGCTCGCGCCGACCGCTCGCGTCAGCCCAGCGTCTGCCCGTCGTCTCGGCGCTGCGCCAACCGGCGCCGGAGCTCGGACGCTCCGGCTCCACCTCGTCCTGTGCCTCGTCGGGCGCGGCGTGTCGTCCACCACCGTCGGCACGCTGGACCCCCGATTCCAGCGCCCACCGCGGCAGGTAGGCGTCGACCGGCTCGTCCTGCCCACGGTCCCGCGCACGCCGCCGACTGGAGGTGCGGTAGGGCGCGTCCTCGTCGTACGGATCGGCCGGAGCGGGCAGCGCGGGCTGACCCCACGAGGCGGTTGACGGACGCTCCCGCGGGCTGCCCTCCCCGCGTCCCCAGTCCCGGTAACTCACGGCCGGAGTGTGACCCTTCTGAACCCAAAGCGTGATCCGCTGTCCAGGTGTAGCCGTTCGCTGGAGATAGTACGGGAAGATCGTGTAAAAGAACCGACCGAAATATTCTCCTCCACAGGGTGGGGACCGCATATCGCCAGGTCAACGACCTGCGGCCGAGAATTCCCCAGCGGTTGTCCACAGGCTGTGCACACCCTGCGCACATGCTCGCCCACCGGCGTCCACAGGTTGTCCCGAGGCTCGTCCACCGTGCTTGTTGAGTCGCTGACCTCGGGGTCCGTATGGTTGGCCCTCGACCGCCGGCGCGATGGCCCCCGATCGACCGGTTCCGGTCGGGAGAACTGTCGTACCCGGGCGGTAATGCTGGGACGGATCCGACGCAGTGGAGGGGGGACCGGTGTCGGTCACCGACGACATGCGGGCGGAGGCCCGGTCCGGCAACGGCCAGCCACCCGTGCAGCGGGACGGCCAGTTCGACAAGACTCCACCCCAGGACGTCGCTGCCGAGCAGTGCGTCCTCGGCGGCATGTTGCTCTCCAAGGACGCCATCGCCGACGTCGTCGAGATCCTCAAGACCAACGACTTCTACCGGCCGGTGCACGCCACCATCTTCGACACCATCCTCGACATCTACGGCCGGGGTGAGCCGGCAGACCCGATCACCGTGGCCGCCGCCCTGACCGACTCGGGCGACCTGGCCCGCATCGGTGGCGCTCCCTATCTGCACACCCTCATCGCCAGCGTTCCCACCGCCGCCAACGCCTCGTACTACGCCCGCATCGTCAGCGAGCGTGCCGTGCTGCGTCGGCTCGTCGAGGCCGGCACCAAGATCGTGCAGCTGGGCTACGGCACCGCCAGCGGCGGCAGCCGCGACGTCGACGACGTCGTGGACCTCGCCCAGCAGGCCGTCTACGACGTCACCGAACGCCGGGTCAGCGAGGACTTCGCGATCCTGGCCGACATGCTCCAGCCGACGCTGGACGAGATCGAGGCGGTGGGCGCGCAGGGCGGCGTGATGACGGGCGTGCCGACCGGCTTCAGCGACCTGGACCGGCTGCTCAACGGCCTGCACGCGGGGCAGTTGATCATTGTGGCCGGGCGGCCCGGTTTGGGAAAATCTACGGCGAGTATGGACTTTGCCCGAAATGCCGCCATTCGCGCCAACCAGGCCGCTGCCATCTTCTCGCTGGAAATGAGCAAGGTCGAGATCGTCATGCGACTGCTCTCGGCCGAGGCGCGGGTGCCGCTGCACGTGCTGCGCAGCGGGCAGCTCTCCGACGACGACTGGACCAAGCTGGCCCGCTGCATGGGTGAGATCAGCGAAGCGCCGTTGTTCGTCGACGACACGCCCAGCATGAACCTGATGGAGATTCGCGCGAAGGCCCGCCGACTCAAGCAGCGGCACGACCTCAAGATGATCGTGGTCGACTACCTCCAGCTGATGACCTCGCCCAAACGCACCGAAAGCCGCCAGCAGGAGGTCGCCGACCTCTCCCGTGGCCTCAAGCTGCTGGCCAAGGAGGTCGAGTGCCCCGTCATCGCGGTCAGCCAGCTCAACCGTGGCCCGGAGCAGCGCACCGACAAGCGTCCACAGTTGTCCGATTTGCGTGAATCGGGTTCAATTGAGCAGGATGCAGACGTTGTCATCCTGCTGCATCGCGACGATTACTACGACAAGGAGTCACCGCGGGCGGGCGAAGCGGACTTCATCGTTGCCAAGCATCGAAATGGCCCGACCGACACGGTGACGGTCGCAGCCCAACTGCACCTCTCGCGATTCGTGGACATGGCCATCGGATGATCGGCGTCCGCGGGGCGCCGTACGGCTCGCCAATCCGCCGCCGGCCGAATCGCCCGAGGCAACGGCTGGAGACAGGCATCACCCCAGGCTGAGGTCGTGCTTCTCAAGAGCGGCCTGGATGATGTCGAGCGCCTTCGGGCCCATGCCGTGCAGTGCGGCCAGCTCCTTACGGGGCACCCCGGCCAACTCGCGCAGAGTCGTGTAACCGGCGTTGTGCAAGGCGCGGGTGGCCGGCGCACCGATCTTCGGCAGCAGGTCGGTTGAAGAATCCATGTGTCCACGGTGCATTACGTCACCCCAGCAGAGGGAACCAGCCCGCCGCCTCGCCCAACTCCAGCCGGTCCCGGTCGGTGAGCGGCAGCCGGCCGGTCGCCTTCAGCAGGAACTCCTGGTCATCCCACCCGGCAGGGCGTACGGCGTCGTCGCTCAACAGGCCATCCATTGTGGACACCGCCACGCGCACCGCCAGCGGTCCGGGCGGCGGCGCGGCCGGCAGCTCCACCGTGAGGTCCAGGTGGTGCACCACGGCCTCGGTGGTCAGGGTCGCCAGGAGATCGGGTACGCGCAGCACGTGGCCCTGTGTGGTCACGTACCCCTCGGGGTCCGCGAACCCGGCGGCGCGGACCGCCGCCGGGGCGGTCTCCCGCCACAGCCGGACGATGGCCGTCGGCCGGTCGAAGGCGGACGCCGACCGCCGGATCCACCAGGCGTGCCGGGCTGCCTGTTCGTCGCCGCCCGGGAAGCCCCGCCAGTAGGAGACGTCGTCCACGTCTGCCGGACCGTCGACCGGGCTGGCCAGGGCCACCAGTGCCCGCTGGGCGTCGCCGAGCACGTGCAGGAGCAGGTCGGCGACGAGCCAGCCCTGGCATCGGGTGGCCCGTTGCAGGTCAGCGTCGTCGAGGGCGTCGACCACTGCGGTGATGCCGTCGTACGCCTCGGCGAGGGCCTCGTCGTGCCGGGTGGCGGTCATGCGATGCAGCCTCGCACGGACCGCCGGGTCAGCCAATCACTCGCGGCGTTGCCCGGGTCGACGTGGATCGACCCGGGCAGGAAGACTCGGCTGGGCTCAGCCGAACATCTCGTCGAGGAAGCTCTTGCGCTTCTTGTGCCGGTAGTGGCCGTGGTAGCCGTAGTGCTGCTGCTGCTGGTGGCCATAGGCAGGCGCCGGCGGGTAGCCGTGCGCGGGCGGCGGGGGCGGCGGTGGCGGGACGGCGCCGTAACCGGGCTGGTGCTGGGCGGGCGGCGGCGGTGGGGGCGCGTAACCGCCCGGCTGCTGGGCCGGCGCGGTCGGCCCGGCCTGTTGGCGACTCCAGTTGGCCTCTGCCTCGAACAGCTTCTCGAGCTCGCCGCGATCGAGGAAGATGCCCCGGCACTCGCCACACTGGTCGATGACGACGCCGCTGCGCTCGTACTGGCGCATCTCGCCGCGACACTTGGGACAGATGAGGTCACTCATCACCCGACGGTACCCGGTCGACCTAAGCGATTGCTGTGAGCGCCGCGATGACTTCGTCGTCGGAGACCTCGTGGAAGTCGTCGTAGTAGACGCTCACCGAGCCGAACTCCGGCGGGCGTTGGGCGCAGATGACCTGGTCGGCTTCGGCGGCCAGCAGCTCGTACGCCTCCTGGGCGCCGACCGGCACAGCCACCACGACGCGGCGGGCGCCGAGCCGGCGGGCGACCTCGACGGCGGCACGGGCGGTCGCGCCGGTGGCCAGACCGTCGTCGACGATCACGGCGACGCGTCCGGTGAGGTCCAGCGGTGGGCGACCGCCCCGGTAGAGCCGCTCGCGGCGCTCCAACTCGACCTGTTCGCGGTGGCTGACCTCGGCGATGTCGCTGCTGCCGAGGCGGCTGGCGATCGCGTCGTTGAGCACCTGCACGCCACCGGGGCCGAGCGCGCCGAAGGCGACCTCCCGCGCCCAGGGCATGCCGAGCTTGCGGACGACCAGCACGTCGAGGGGGACGCCGAGCCGTTCGGCGACGACCTGGGCCACCGGTACGCCGCCGCGGACCAGGCCGAGGACGACGGCGTCCGGGTCACCGACCAGGGCGGTGAGCCGTTCGGCGAGCACCCGGCCCGCCTCGGCGCGGTCGCGGTAGGTGGTCATGCCCTCAGGTGTACGCCGTGCGACGTCGTTTCGCCCGCCGGTTACGCCGATGTGGCCCGACCGGGCAGGTGCTCGGGCGTCGGGGTGGTGGGTGCGGACTCCGGGCGGTGCACCGCGGGTGCCCAGACGAGCAGCGCCACCGGGTAGAGCAGGTAACCGAACCGGGTGGAGGGCATGAGGGCGATGGCGGCGAGTAGCCCGTACCCGCAGATCGAAGCGACGGTCGCGGCGGTGCCGGGCGGGCGTCGCGCGAGCCGGACGGCGATGGCCGCGCCGGCCGCGACCAGGAGGGTGGCGGCGATCAGCCGGCCTCCCGGCAGGGTGGTGGCGATCAGGTGGCCGGGGAACGGAGACTGCGCCGGGCTGGTGACCAGGCCGTGGCCGAGGGGAAAGCGCAGCACGTTCTCGGTGAGGGCCCCGCGGTCGACGAGCAACGCCGGGAGCAGGGCGAGCACGGGTAGCCCGATCGCGCCGGCCGCGACCCGGGCGCCGGCTCGCCGGGTCAGACCCCAGACGATCAGGACCAGGGCGATCGGCCAGGCGAACAGCTTCAGCGCGCCGGCCAGGCCGACCGCGAGACCGGCCCGGCCCGGCCGTCCGGCGGCGGCGAGCGCGAGGGCGAGCAGGCAGAGCGCGAGTACGGGTAGGTCGTCGCCGCCGGTGGCCAGGGTCAGCGCGCAGACGGGCAGGACGGTGGCGGCCTGCACTCCCCGCAGCAGGGCGGCGTCCCGCCGCTGTTTCGCGTCGAGGGTGGCTTGCGCGGCGCGCAGCGCGACCACGGCCAGGGCGAGCGCCAGCGCGGTGCCCAGCGCGAACCACACCCGGGCGTCGGTCCACCAGACGTCGACGAGGGCTCGGGGCAGGCCGAACATCGCCATGCCCGGCTGGTACGGCGTGTATCCGAGCAGTTGCTCACCGGGCGGCAGGGCGGCGATCGCGTCCCGACCGAGGTACGGCGTGGCATGGTCGAGCAGTCGGATGCCGGCCTGCTCGACGACCAGCACTTCCTCCTGGGCCCGGTCGGTGCGTCCGTTGGCCCGTTCGATGCTCTGCCAGAGCACGGGTACCAGTGCGGTGGTCACCCAGGCGAAACCCGTCACCACCCAGCGGGAGGCGAGGCCGGCCAGCCGGGGGCTGCGTCGGCGCAGCACGAGTTGGACGATCACCGCCATCGTCGCGACCAGGTAGCCGACGGCGGCGACGGCACCCCAGGCCCGGTGCGGCAGGAGGGTCGACGTGCTCACGGTGATCGCCGCGAACAGGGCCGACACGGTGTAGAGACCCAGGTCGAGGACGAGTCCGCCGGCGGCGGTGTCGAGCGTCCGCCAGCGCTGGTGAAGGGCGGTCGGGGCGTCGGCGGTCACGGCCGCCAGTCTGGCAGATCTCGCTGCTCACCCAGCTGGCCGTCCGGCCGCAGCCTGGTCGGTGCGCAGGTGCCCGGTCAGGCCGGGAGGTGGCGGTCCGGGCGGGAGCGACCGGCCTGGCGGCGGGTCTGGTTGAGGCGGATCACCGCGCCGGTGTCGTGCAGCGGCGGCGCCAGCGTCCCGGGTTGGCCCCCCGAGCCTCGCTGCATCGTGGCGAGCAGGGTCCCGGCGGGCATCGGTCGGGCGAACAGGTGGCCCTGACCGGCCGAGCAGCCCAGCTCCCAGAGGGCCCGCCGCTGCGGTTCGCTCTCCACGCCTTCGGCGACCACCGCAAGGTTGAGGCTGCGGCCCAGGTCGAGGGTGGAGCGGATGACGGCCGCGGCCTCGGCCGAACTCTCCATGGTCGTGACGAAGCTGCGGTCGATCTTCAACTCGTGCACGGGTATCCGGGAGAGCAGCGAGAGGGAGGAGTAGCCGGTGCCGAAGTCGTCCAGCGCCAACCGGACGCCCTCGTCGCGCAGCCGGCTGAGGACCCGGTCGACCACGTCGAGTTGGCTGAGCGTCAACGTCTCGGTCAGCTCCAGCACCAGCCGCTCAGGCGGCAGGTCGTGGGCGCGCAGCCGGGCCAGTACCGAGCCGGGGAAGCGCGCGTCGAGCAGGCTGCGCGGCGAGACGTTGACCGCCACCGGCACGTCGAAGCCGGCGTCACGCCAGTCGGCGGCGGCCATCAGTGCCTGGTCGAGGATGGCCTCGGCGAAGGCTGGCAGCATTCCCGAGCGTTCCACCGCCTCCAGGAAGCGCAGCGGGTCGATCAGCCCGTGGGTGGGGTGGTGCCAGCGGGCCAGCGCCTCGGCGCTGGTCACCTCGCCGGTGCCCAGGTCGACGATGGGTTGGAAGTTGACGATGAACTCGTGGTCAGCGACCGCGCGGGGCAGGTCACCGCCGAGGGTGAGGCGGTTCAGGTCGGCGGTGTCCCGGGTCGGCGCGTACGTGGAGATCCGCTGCCCGGCCCGCTTCGCCTGGTACATCGCCACGTCCGCGCGGCGCAGCAGCTCGGCCATGCCACCGCTGGCCGGGGCCACGGAGATCCCGCCGCTGGCCTCGACGCTGATCCGCATCCCGTCCAGCTCGAACGGCTCGTGCAGGGCAGCCAGCAGCGTGTCGGCCCGGTGCGCGGCCACCGCCGGCGCCGGCAGCCCGCGCAGGAGTACGGCGAACTCGTCGCCGCCGAGGCGGGCCACCAGGTCGCTCGCCTGGGCGGCCCCGCGCAGCCGGTCGGCGACCTGGACCAGCACCTGGTCGCCGGCAGCGTGGCCGAGGGTGTCGTTGACCTCCTTGAAGTGGTTGAGGTCGATCAGCACGAGAGCGGTCACCCCGTCGGCGTGCCGGGCACTGAGCTGCTCGGTGCCCTGATCGAGCAACTGCCGCCGGTTCGCGAGGCCGGTGAGGGCGTCGTGCGCGGCGGCGTACGCGTGCTCGTCGGCCACCCGGGCCAGCTCGGCGTACGCCTGTGCGTTACGGACCGCCGTGCAGAGCGCCGAGGCGAAGGTCCGCAGCGTGTACTGCTCCCGCTCGGACAGCCGCACCGGCCCACGGAAGCGTAGGCGCAGGACGCCGATGTCGACGGAGCGGTCGTGGCCCTCCAGCGGAGTGGGCACGACGGTGCCGTCCACCTCGGTGGCTGTGTCGGTCGGCCCGTCGAAGGTGATGCCACCGGTGGCGCCCCGGACGGTGCGACCACCGTCGCGGAGCTCGATCTCGACCTCGTCGGCGGAGAACAGTTCGGCGGCCTGGGTGACGGCCGTGGTGAGGACGTTGTCCAGGTCGACCACGTTGAGCGCGTCGGTGGTGCGGGCGAGTCGCTGCCACGCCTGCTGTTCGGTGCGACCCCGGATACGTGCGGAGTAGGCGAGGTGCAGGCTCAACATCAGTGGCGGGACAGCGAGCAGCAGTCGGG
This sequence comes from Micromonospora sp. NPDC049801, assembly GCF_040656575.1. Taxonomy (NCBI): domain Bacteria; kingdom Bacillati; phylum Actinomycetota; class Actinomycetes; order Micromonosporales; family Micromonosporaceae; genus Micromonospora; species Micromonospora sp. NPDC049801. The sequence goes on from NZ_JBFAMS010000015.1 coordinate 51,941, forward strand.
GATCTTCCCGGAGGATGAGGAGCGTGCAGAAGGCGACGATGAAGCGCACGCCGAAGCCGGCGATGCGGAGGTCAAGGTTGTTCAGGAACTGCCGCGAAATGGGCGTGCTGGTAGCCAGCGCGATCACCGGGATCGCCAGCAGATCGTCGAGCAGCGCCGCTACCAGGTAGATCACACCGAGCAGGGAGGCCAGTTCGACCACGCCGGCGGACGGCCACTGCCAGTGGACGGCCACGGTGGCGACGCCCGCCCCACCGGCCACCAGGATGTTCTTGCTGACTGCGAAAGCTGCCTTGATCGTTGGCAGCTTCATGATTACCGACCCCACACCGACGCCGGCGCCCGTTGCCAGGACCACCCAGGAGGGTGGTGCGACGGCGAGCCCTATCACGATCGCCGTCTCGACCCAGGTGATGGCGTGGGTGGTGGAGCGGATACGGATAGGCGCCATGACGATTGTGCCGAGCGCAGTCATGAAGGTCAGCGCCACGAACGTCGCGCCGTCGCCCACGGAGTCGGGCGGACGGGTCGACACGTCGGCCCCGGCGACGACTGTGGGGACGATTGCCATGACGACGATGAGACCGACGAGCAGCAGAAGCTGCCGATCTGTCCTGGGACTCTGCGGTGACCCCTGGCCCATGAAGCTCCCGTCGTCGCCGACAGTTACCTGTTGACGACGGGAGCTTACCGCTCAGTGTCACCCGGATGTCAGTACCAGTCGCTGCCGCGCATTGCATGCCCCCTCCACTCGTCCGGCCGTTTCCGTATTCCGGAACCGTTCTCGTGACGGGGAGCCTAAGAGGAGCTACGCGGTTTTAGTAGCAATAAATGTCGGTATACGCAACATTAGCCAAGCTGGCGAGCTTTGTGACGGTCTGTCCATGCCGCCTGAGCGGAGCGCGGTCGTACTGCACTGGCGGTTCGCAGCTTGCGCCCTGCTGAGAGGCTATCGGCGTTGCCACCTCCTCCCTAGTCTGGCGACGGTGTGCGGACGGCCTATCCGTCAGTTCGGGTTCAGGCTCAATCCGGTCGGGCAGAATCTGGTCTTTCTTGCCTGTTCGGTGTGGGTTTGGGGGGTCTGGTCGAGGGGCTGTTCCGAATTGTGGACGCCGATAGCCTTTCCCAGTGTGATCAGCTAAACACCGATGGATGTGAATTCGGGGGAACGGTTGAAGATCAACCTGCTCGGTGACGTGGAGGTGCTGCTTGCTGACCACAAGTTGCACCTGGGCACACCGAAACAACGGGTAGTCTTCGCGATGCTCGCTGTTCAACCGGGCCAGTTGGTGACGCTGACCGATCTCATAGACGAGCTGTGGGTGGAGCGCCCTCCGCGATCCGCCGTAGCGAATGTGCGGACCTACGCGGCAAATCTTCGCCGGGAGTTCGAGACGTTGGCGCTCGCGGACGCGACTCTCGTACGGCAGGGGAACGGCTATCGACTCACCGTGCGACCGGATGTGATCGATGTCTTCCGCTTCCAGAAGGAGCTCTACGCGGGCCGGAACGCTCTGGGCGCCGGCGACCTGGCGCGGGCGTCAGAACTACTGGGCCGTGCGTTGGCCCGGTGGCAGGGCTCCATGCTCGCCGGCCTACCGCTCGGCCCCGTCCTGACGGCTCGAACCGTAGCGGTCGAGGAGGAGCGGCTACTGGCGGTGGAACTCCTCGCCGAGGTGCACCTGCGGTCCGGGCGGGACGATCTCGCGATTCCGTCGTTGCGGGAGGTGGCTGCTCGCCATCCGCTCCGGGAACCGACGTACCTCCTGCTCATGCGGGCCCTGCACGAACGCGGTGACAGCGCCGAGGCGCTTGTCGTGTACGACGAGATTCGTCGGCAACTGGTCACGGAGTTGGGCGTGAGCCCGGGAAACAACCTCGAAGAACTCCGCGGCCTGATCGTCGCCGAGACGCCGAAGTTGGCATCCGTCGTCGTCGCCGACCGCGAAGCCCGGTTGGGACGGCTGGTGACGTCCGCCCCGGGGACGGCGGGACACCCGACGGCCCCGCCAAGACCCGTGGTCGCCACGGTGGATCATCTGCCCCGTTCGGTCACCGACTTCGTCGGTCGCGAGGCCGCGGTGGCACGATTACTGGCGGAGACGCGGCGTGTCGAGGACCGCGTCCCGGCCGTGCACCTCATCGACGGGATGGCCGGCAGCGGCAAGACGACCCTCGCCGTGCACCTGGCCCGTCGACTGAGCGACCGGTACCCGAACGCCCGCTTGTACGTCGACCTGCGCGGGCATGGCGAGAAGGAACTGGTGGGACCGGCGTCGGCCCTGGTCGTCCTGCTTCGCCAGCTCGGAGTGCCGTCCGAGCGGATACCGGTTGACCTGGACGACAGGACGGAACTCTGGCGACGCGAGCTGGCCCTCCGCAGGTCGGTGATCATTTTGGACAATGCCGCCAGCAGCGACCAGATCCTTCCCCTCCTGCCGATCGAGCCGACCGCCGTCGTCCTGGTCACGTCACGACGACGTCTCACCCATCCTGATCTCGGAACGTCTCAGTCCCTGCCGGTCATGTCGCCCGAAGAGGGCGTCGACCTGTTGGCGCTGAGCGTGGGGCGGGAACGGATCGACGCCGAGCCGGCAGCGGCCGTCGAGGTGGTCCGGCGGTGCGGCCACCTTCCGCTGGCGATTCGCCTGGCGGGAGCCCGACTGGCTCACCGGCCCGGTTGGCGGTTGGCGGATCTCGCGGCACAGATGGCCACCGCCACGTCGGTTCTTCCTCATCTGGGCGGAGAGAACACCACCGTCACCGGTGCGTTCGCCACCTCGTACGAACCTCTTCCCGAGTCGACGAAGCGGGTCTTTCGATTTCTGGGCCTGTATCCCGGTAATCGCTTCAGCTCAACGACGGTCGCGGCGCTTACCGGACTGACGGTGGCACAAGCTCATGCCGCTCTCGACGACCTCACGGACCGACACCTCGCCCAGGACCTGAAGTCGGGGCAGTACGGCTTACACGACCTGATGCGTCAGTACTCGGTCGAGCTGTGCATTCGCCTCGATTCCCCGCAGGACCGCAGGTCGGCCATGGCCCAACTGTTCGGCTTCGCCCTGGAGGCGGCACTGCGGATCGCCGAGACCATCGAGCCGGTCGTCATCAAAAGCCAGGTAGAACATCTTGCCTTCGACCGACCCGAACTGCTCGAGACCCTCGGCGAGCCGAGTGCCGAGTGGTTGGAGGCGGAACGGGCGGAGTTGGTGACGATGGTGGTGTCAGCCCATGAGTCGGGCTTTCATCAACACGCTTGGCGACTGGCCCGCGCCCTGTGGCGATTCTGCTACATCCGCGGGTACTTCGAGGACATCGTCACGACGCACCAGCATGGGCTGGCTGCGGCCGAGGCGACGGGCGACACCGAGCCGACGGCGCTGATGCACAATTACCTTGCATCCGCTTACGTCAAGACCGGCGACAATCGGAGGGCGCTCGAACATCTGACCCGCGCGGTCGAGCTTTCCAAGGAATCGCGGGACAGGCTGGGTACGGCTCGCTACCAGGCCAATCTTGCCCCCGTCTATTACTGGAGCGGTCATCTCAGCGAAGCTGTGGCGCTCGGTAAGGAACGTCTGCGTGACTACCGGGGCTACGGCAATGTCGGGGCACCGATGGCGTTAGCGAATGTCGGTCTCGCCCTGATGTCACTGGGTCGTTACGAAGAGGCGCTGTGGATGCATCGCCGTCATCTGGCCTGGGCCCGGACGACTTCGAGCGAGTTCCACGTGCTCAACGCCCTCAGCCATATCGGGGCGGTACGCGCGCGTAAGGGGGACCTCCCCCAGGCGATCAGGATCCTCAGGGCTTCGCTGGCGCTTCGCGACCGTACCGGCCACCGCTACGGAGAAGCGGAGGTACGCCTGGACCTCGGTGTCGCCTATCGCGGTCTGGGTCGTTTGGCGGAGGCGCAACACGAGCACGAGTTGGCCCGCAGCCTGGCGGTCGGTTCGAGCGAACGGCACGTCGAGGCGGCGGCGTTGAACGAGCTGGGCAGCACGTTGCGGGCACGTGGGCGGGACCGCGAGGCAGCCGAGACGCACCGTGAGGCGCTGCGGTTGGCGACCCGGATCGCCCACCCGCACGAGCAGGGACGGGCGCTGGCTGGGCTGGGCGAACACTTCGCCAGCATCGATCCGGCCGAGGCTCGGCGGCACTGGGAACGGGCGCTCGCCATCTTCCGCCGGATGGGTGTGCCGGAACGCCTCGACGTGGAGCGTCGCCTCGCCGGGCTGGACGACGAGACAGGTCGCTGACCTGCCCACACGTCGCTTATCGATTTCTTATCGCCGGGCTCGGTAGCTTCTCCCACGTATCGACGAACGGGGGAGGTTCTGCCCCTGGGCAGAACCAGGTCGTCGAGACACGCCCGTCACCGGGTCACCCCCCAGCGACTCCGGTGACGGGTCGGGCCAGGAAGGGGTGACGATCCAGTGGAGGCGCCGTCGCACCCGGCGAGCCGCTGTGCCGTCACCCCTTCCGAGCGTCCGAGCGTCGTACCGCCCCGATAGGCTCAGCGCCGTGACCGAACCCGCGCAGCTCAGCCACGTCGACCGTGCCGGCGCGGCCCGCATGGTCGATGTCTCCGGCAAGGCGGTGACCGGGCGGCTGGCCGTCGCGGCGGGCCGTCTGCGCACCACCGAAGAGGTCGTCGACCTGCTACACCGGGACGGGTTGCCCAAGGGCGACGCGCTGGCGGTGGGCCGGCTCGCCGGAATCATGGGGGCCAAACGCACCCCGGAGCTGATCCCGCTCTGCCACCCGATCGCCCTGCACGGCGTCACCGTCGACCTGCGGCTGACGACCGACACCGTGGAGATCACCGCCACCGCCCGCACGGCGGACCGGACGGGAGTCGAGATGGAGGCGCTCACCGCCGTCGCGGTCGCCGGCCTCGCGCTTGTCGACATGGTCAAGGCGGTCGACCCGGCGGCCTCGGTCGAGGCGGTCCGGGTGCTGCGCAAGGAGGGCGGCAAGACCGGCGAGTGGGTGCGGCCGGAGGACCGGCCGTGATCCGGGCCCGGGTGATCGTGGCGTCCAACCGGGCGGCGGCCGGCGTCTACGCCGACACCAGCGGTCCGCTGCTCGTCGCGGGCCTGCGTGAGTTGGGCTGTCAGGTGGACGATCCGGTGGTGGTGCCCGACGGTGAGCCCGTCGGCGACGCCCTGCGGGAGGCCGTCAGCGACGGTGTCGACGTGGTATTGACCAGCGGTGGCACCGGCGTCACGCCGTCCGACCGGACGCCGGACGTGACCCGGGCCCTGCTGGACTACGAGATCCCCGGCATCGCCGAGGCGATCCGGTCGCACAGTCGGGAGCGAGTGCCCACCTCGGTGCTGTCCCGAGGGCTGGCCGGGGTGGCCGGCCGGATGCTGGTGGTCAACCTGCCCGGTTCGACGGGCGGCGCCCGCGACGGCCTCGCCGTGCTGGGGCCGATCCTCAGCCACACCGTCGACCAACTGCGCGGCGGCGACCACTGACCGCACGCGCGGAACCTGCCCAGCCAGCCGCGCCGCAGCGATCACCGAACGGCCCGCAACCCGTCTCGCGTCGTCAGAGCGCGCCGGCTGTCCGTCCGTGCCGATAGGCTCGGTCGGTGCGAACGGAAACCACACCAACGGTGGCCCAGGTCGCCGCGCCCCCGCCGGCCGGGTGGGAGGAGGCGCGGTCCCGGGTGTACGCGGTAGGCCTGGCCGCCGCGCTGCCCGCCGTCGCCCGGCCGCTGGTCGACACCGACGGACTGACCCTGGCCGAGCCCCTGACCACCCGCACCGACCTACCCGCGTTTCCGACCTCCAGCGTGGACGGCTGGGCCGTCCGGGGCGACGGGCCGTGGCGGATCGTCGGCCGGGTACTGGCCGGCAACACTCCCGGGCCGCTCACCGACGACGGCACCACCGTCGAGATCGCGACCGGAGCGATGGTCCCGGAGGGCGCCAGCGCCGTGCTGCGCGTCGAGGAGTCAACCGTCGCCGACGGTCTGGTCAGCGGAACGCCCCGGCGCACGCCGGAGTGGCGGCAGCCGGGCGAGGAGGCGTACGCCGATGAGGAGCTCCTGCCCGTCGGCACGCCGGTCGACCCGGCGGTGATCGGCCTGGCCGCCTCCTGCGGCCACGACACGCTGCGGGTCCGGCGCGCGCCGCGCGCCGCGCTGCTGGTCTTCGGCGACGAGTTGCTGACGGCGGGTCCGCCCGCGGCGGGTCGGGTGCGGGACGCGCTGGGCCCAGCGGTGCCGGCGTGGCTGCGGCGGTACGGGTGCCACGTCCGCCCCTCGGACGTGGTGGGGCCGGTGGCGGACACGCTGCCCGCGCACGTGGCGGCGCTGCGTACGGCGCTGACCACCGCCGACCTGGTCTGCACCACCGGCGGCACGATGCACGGTCCGGTGGACCATCTGCACCCCACCCTGGAGGCGCTGGGCGCCGACTACGTGGTCAACACGGTGGCGGTCCGGCCGGGCTTCCCGATGTTGTTGGCCCGGCTGGCCGATCCGGACGGGCGGGTCCGGTTCGTCGCCGGCCTGCCGGGCAATCCGCAGTCCGCCATCGTCGCGCTGGTGTCACTGGTCGCGCCGCTGCTCGCCGGCCTCGCGGGTCGCTCGATGCCGGTGTTGCCGCACGCCACGTTGGCCGAGGCGGTGCCCGGGCGCGGTGACCACACCCACCTGGCGCTGGTTCGGCTGGACCGGACCGCCGGCACGGCGTACCCGGTGCGGCACGTCGGTTCGGCGATGCTGCGCGGCCTCGCGGGCGCCGACGGGTTCGCTGTCATCCGACCGGGCACCAGCGGTGCGCAGGGTGACCGGGTGCCGATCGTGCCGCTGCCGTTGCTGCCCGGGGAGCGGGCGTCGTGACCGCGCCGGCGATCACCGTCGTCGAGGTCACCGACCGGCCCCTGGACCTCGCCGCCCACGAGGCGGCGGTCGCCGACCGTCGGGCCGGCGCGGTCGTCTCCTTCCAGGGCGTCGTCCGCGACCACGACCACGGGCGTGCGGTGGTGAGCCTGGACTACGAGGGACACCCGAGCGCCGCGCAGGTGCTGCGCGAGGTCGCCGCCGAGATCGCGGCCGACCCCGACGTCTACGCGGTGGCGGTCTCGCACCGGGTCGGCCCGTTGGCCATCGGTGACGTGGCGCTGGTCGCCGCGGTGAGCACGGCGCACCGCGCCGCCGCCTTCACCGCGTGTGCCCGACTGGTCGACGAGGCCAAGGCCCGCTTGCCCATCTGGAAGCGGCAGGTCTTCGCCGACGGCACCGAGGAGTGGGTCAACTGCCCCTGACCGGGCCAGAGCCCTAGGCCGGCCAGTTCTTCTGAAACAGACCCTAGCGGCGGCCGTTCACCACCACTGCTCGGGCGAGTCGTTCCCCGTAGAAGGCCGGCTCAGCGCCGGGCCGCCAGGGCAGGGCCGCGACCAGCACGATCAGGGCGAGAGCCAGCGAGTTCTCCATCAGCGCCCCGAACAGGCCGTCCTGGTAGTGCGACACCTCCGGCAACTGGTGCTCGTACGGCCAGATGGGGGAGATGAGGAACAGCAGGTAGAGCCCGACAGCGGCGACGCCGTGCCGGAGCCCGGTCAGCGTGGGATACCAGATCGGCGGGCGAAGGGCGTTCAGGCCGCTCAGGCCACCGAACGCCGGCCCCTGGCCGGTGCGCTGCGGGAGACCCCGGCTGGCCTCGCGGCGGCGTACGGCGGCGTCGGCCAGCACGATGATCGCCGGGATCACCCAGACGAGGTGGTGCGTCCAGGAGATCGGGCTGATCACGTTGGCGGTCAGTCCGACAAGCGTGAACGCGGTCAGCTCGTCGCCCTCGGCGCGTGAACTGGCCGCCCGGGACAGGCCCAGCGCCAGGATCAGCACCGAGAAGGCGAGCCAGAGCAGGCCGGGTGTCTCGATCGAGTCGTACAGGCGGGCCAGCAGGCCGGCGAGCGACTGGTTCGGCGTCATGTCGGCCGCGCCGACGCGCTCGGTCTGCCAGAGCACGCTGCCGAAGTAGGTACGTGATTCGTCGCCGACGATCGCGAAGGTACCGATGGTCACGCCGATCGCCGTGCCGATCGCGGTGGCCGCCACCCGCCACTGCCGAGTGATCAGCAGATAGGCGATGAACAGCGCCGGGGTGAGCTTGACGGCGGTGGCCAGGCCGATGCCGGCGCCCGCCCAGGCGCCACCGTAGACGAAGCGCAGCAGCGGACCGTCGGTCGCGGCGTAGTGGGTGCCCCGGCGGGAGCGCCACCGCAGCCCGATGAGGTCCGCCATGATCAGGGCGAAGAGCAGGAGGTTGACCTGGCCGTAGCCCAGGGTCTCGCGGCTGGGCTCGATGGCGACGGCCAGCGGGACGGCCAGGGCCACGGTGAACCACAGTGGCCACGCCAACCGGTCCACGATGGGGCGCAGCAGCCCGGCCAGCACCAGGGCCAGCGCGGCGATGCTGGCGAGCGCGTTGACCATCCCGGCCGCGCCGATCGGCAACTGTGCCATCGGCAACATGACGAGTCCGGCGAACGGCGGGTAGGTGAAACCGAGCGTGGTGCCGGGCGCGATGAACTCGTAGAGCTCGTGACCGCTCGCCCACCACACCACCGCGCCATGGTAGATCTTCATATCGAAGAAGTTGTACGGCCGCCCGAACTCGCCGATGGCGAGCCACGCGGCGTAGGCGACGGCGACCACGACGGCGCCCCGCACGACATTCCTGCGATCGATCCCCCGGGTCATGCGCTGAACTGGGGCGAGGCGGTCCGCCCGTCTACCGACAGTCGTCGGCATGGCGTGGCCACCCCCGTACCAAGGTCGTCCTACCCGTCCAGGTCCTGCACGGAGCCTAGAACGGCGCCTCACGTCAATGCCTCCCGCGTTATGCGACCGTGTCCGATCCCACACATGTTTTTGACATTTCCACCGCGTTAACGCCTACCGGGTGGTTCAGGTAATTCGCGGCCTTAGCGGGGGGTGGGGGTGACAACGAGAGGCATCGAGGCAGGTCAGCCTGGGAGTCGACGCGCGGTGGCCGCCGACCGGACGGCGATCCGCGCCTCGCGACGGGCGGTGCGCACCGCCCGCTGCATGGAACGTCGAGAGTGGCCGATGCGGTGACCCGTACGCCAGCGCACGCCGGGCTTGCCCTCGGTGTCGACGGCCGCGAGGAGGAGACCGCCGAGGAGCCCGAGGTTCTTGAGGGTGTGGATCTGGTTGTTGTTCTTGGCGATCGGGTCGTCGTTCTTCCAGAACGGATGCCCGGCGATGGTCACGGGCACCAGGGTGCCGGCGAGGACCAGCGCGGCGGGCCGGCTGAACCGCCCGGTGGCCAACATCAGCCCCGCCCCGACCTGCGTCGCCGCGTTGAGCCGGATCAACGACTCGGTGTCGGTGGGGAACTTCGGGTGCGCCTTCTGCAGCAACGGCGCGACCTTGTCGGTCACCGGCTTGGCGGTCTCCGCCAGGCGGTGCGGGTTGCGGAGGTTGCGGTATCCCTGGATCACGAAGATGCCGCTCAGCATGGCGCGGGCGAGGGAGCGTACGGGCGTCATGGATCAGTCATACCCCCTCGCGGCGTTTACTACCCGGTCAACCGGCGGATCCGGATCGATCCGCGGCCGCGCGCGCCACGCCGAATCGAGCGACCATCGCTGATGGACGGGGCGTGACGGGTAAGGTCGCGCGGGTGACGACGCTGCGGCTCCGCCCCGAGAACCCGGCCGACGCCGGCCCGGTGCGACGGGTGCTGGCCTCGGCGTTCGCCCGCCCGGACGTGCAGACGCCGCCGGAGGTGGGACTGGTCGACGACCTGCGCGGCACCGACGCCTGGCTGCCCGAACTGGCCATGGTCGCCGAGTACGGCGGGGAAATCGTCGGATACGCGCTGCTCACCCGGGTCCGGGTACGGCCCGAACGCGGTGCCGTGGTGCCGGCCCTGGCACTCGGACCGGTGGCCGTGGCGCCGCACCGACAGCGGGTCGGACACGGCAGCGCGGTGGTGCAGGCCGCCCTGGACGCCGCCACCGAACTGGGTGAGCGGGTGGTCGTGGTGCTCGGTGACCCGGCCTTCTACCGGCGCTTCGGCTTCGGGCCGGCCACCGAGCTGGGTCTCAGCAGCCCGTGGGCCGGTCTGGGTGAACCCTGGCAGGCGCTGGTGCTGCCGCCGTCCACCAGCGAGGAGGGCCCGCCGCCGCGCGGCGAGGTCGTCTTCCCCGCGCCCTGGTCCCAGGTCTGACTCGCCGGCCCGCCACCGCGCCCGTCGGGCCGACCGGTCGCGGGGTCAGGCCGGCTGGGTGCGCAGGTAGCGGCCGAAGTGTGGAACGGTGAAGGCCACCGTGCCCCGCTCGCCGGAGTAGATGAGCCCCTTCTTGATCAGCGCGTCCCGGGCCGGGGAGAGGCTGGCCGGCTTGCGGCCGAGGGCGCGGGCGATCTCGGCGGTGGGCACGGCGGCGTCCATGTCGTCGCGTACCGTCCCGCTGGCTTCGCCCTCCACCAGGGACAGCGTGGCCATCGCCCGCATGTACTCACGCTCGGCCGGGGTGGCCCGCTCGAACCGGGAGCCGAAGAACCCGACCGCCAGTTCGGCCTCGGCTTCGGGCGCGGCGACCCGGACGTCCGCCGCGGTGATCGGCGACCGCGGCGCGTGGTCCCAGGTCGCCTTTCCGTACGCCTGGACGAAGTACGGGTAGCCGCCGGACTTCTCGTAGAGCAGGTCGAGCGCCTTCTGCTCGTACTCCACCTCCTCGCGCTCGGCCGGCGCGCAGAGCGCCTGGTCGGCGGCGATCCGGTCGAGCCGGTCGATGCGCTGGTAGCGGAAGAGCCGCTCGGAGTACGACTTGGCGGCGCTGAGCACGGCCGGTAGGTGGGGCAGCCCGGCGCCGACGACGATCAGTGGGGCGCCGATCTGGGACAGCTCGTGGCAGGCGGCGCAGAGCGCCGAGACGTCCTCCGGCCCGACGTCCTGCATCTCGTCGATGAAGAGCGCGATGCCGGTGCCGACGTCGCTGGCCACGTCGGCGGCGTCGCTGAACAGCTCGACCAGGTCGATCTCGATGTCGCCGGAGTCGGCCCGGCCACTGGCGGCGGGTACGTCGATGCCGGGTTGCCACCGGTCGCGCAGCTTGGGCGTGGCCCCGCGGCCTGTCGGCGTGGACCGCTGGGCGAACGCCTTGAGCACCCCGAGGAAGGCGTCGATCCGGTCTGGGGCGCGGTGGCGTGGGGCGAGTTCGCGGACCGCCATGTGCAGCGCGGCGGCGACCGGGCGGCGCAGTGACTGGTCCGGACGAGCCTCGATCTTGCCGGTGCCCCACAGCCGGTTGATCGCCTGTGACCGCAGGGTGTTGAGCAGGACGGTCTTGCCGACGCCGCGCAGCCCGGTGAGCATGAGGCTGCGCTCGGGCCGGCCGCGGGCGATGCGTTCCAGCACGATGTCGAACACGTCCAGCTCGCGCCCCCGTCCGGCGAGTTCGGGTGGGCGCTGACCGGCGCCGGGGGCGTACGGGTTGCGGACCGGATCCACGCATCGCAGAATATCGGGCCCTCTAGCTGGGAAGCTAGATATGGATAGATGAGGCTACGGCGTGTCGGGGTCGTCGAGACAAAACTAGGGCTGTCTAGCGTCCACGCTAGACAGCCCTAGTTTCGGGAATCGTCTACTGCTTCTTCAGGCAGAGCACGTAGTCGAACAGGTCGATCGAGTTGTCGTGTACGTAGTTCGCGGTCGCCTGCGGGGCGAGCGTCTCGCACCGGTCCCCGTCGGTGGTCGCCGGGATCCGCAGCAGCACCTGGTAGGTGTTCGGGCCGCACGGCACCTTGCGCAGCTCCGCGTCGTCCTCGCTGCCGTCGTTGACCACGCAGTCGCCCTTGGCGAACTCCTCCTCCTCGTCCTGCGACGGCGCGACCTGGCTCGGCGCATCGCTGGGTAGGCCGGGAGGAACGACCGGCGCGCTCGCCGACGGCACGGGCGTGACGTCGCTGTCGGAGTCGGCGATCCGCCAGGCCGCCCAGCCGACGAGACCGAGGCAGGGGCAGAGCAGAAGCAACACGACCAACCCCACGATCAGGGCGACCTTGCGGCCGTTGCGACCGGCGGGGGCGGCGGGCGGCATCGGGTACGCGCCGGGCGGCGGCGGGCCCAACGGTGCTCCCGGCTGACCGGGGGCGGGCGGGAACGGCCCCGGCGGAGCGTTCCACTGCGTCGGCTGCTGCGGCGGAGCGTTCCACTGCGCCGGCTGGCCCGGTGGAGCGTTCCACTCCGTCGGCTGCTGCGGCGGAGCGTTCCACTGCGCCGGCTGCTGCGGCGGAGCCCACTGCGAGGGCTCAGGTGGTGGCCCCCACTGCGGGAGCGTCGGATCGACCGGTGGCGGGCCGCCGGGGCCGGTCGGCGGACGCTGGTACGGGTCGTCCGGCTGCCCGGAACCCGGTGGTCCGTAGGTCGTCATGTCATCCCCAGGGTGGGTGGTCAGCGCTGCTTGAGGCAGAGCACGAAGTCGAGAGTGTCCAGCTCGCTATCGAAGAAGTACCAGTTCGTGTAGCCCTCGACCTTGGCGCACTTGGCCTCGGCGTCGCGTTCACCGCTGGTCGCGCCGTCGACGCGGCGTAGCACCTCGTACGACTTCGGCGCGCAGCCGCTGATCAGCAGCTTGGGCTTGCCGCCCGACACGCCGTCGTTGCGTACACACTGCCCGACCTTGACGAACCGCGGATCGGCCGACGACTCCGGCGCCGCGGCGCTCGGCGCCGGCTCGTCCGGTTCGGTCACACCGGCGGTGGGCTCCGCCGCGGCGGCCGAGCCGCTTGGCGCGGCCGTGGTCGGCGCCGGATCGTCCGATCCCCGCAGGAACCAGTACGCGCCGCCGGCCACCACCAGCAGCAGAACGACCGCCAGCACCGCGATCAGCGGTCCCCGTCCGCGCCTCGGCGGCCCGGATTCGGGGCCGTCACCGTCGGGCTGGTAGGGCCCGGGGCCGTAAGCCGGGTTCCCGTCGACGGTCGGGTACGCGCCGCCGTAGGGCTCCGAGGCCCCGCCGCCGTACGGCGTCCCCGTCCCGCCCCCGTACTGGCCGCCTCCGTGCTGGCCGCCCCCGTGCTGGCCGCCCCCGTGCTGGCCGCCTCCGTGCTGGCCGCCTCCGTACTGGCCGCCTCCGTACTGGCCGCCCTCATAGGGCGCCGCCGGTGCGCCGCCGTACGGGCCGTCGCCGTAGGGTCCGGGCCGCTGCGACGCCACCGGGTAGGGCTGGACCGCCGGCGGATAGGGCTCCGCGGCCGGCGGATAGGGCTGCTGCGGCGGCCGGTTGGGCGTCTCGTCGGGGCGTTGCCCACGCCACGGGCGTCCGTAGCCCTCACCCGGTGGTCCGTAGTTCGTCATGCCGCCCTCCTGCACAAGTGGTGAGAGGCCGGCCACCAAAGCGCGACGCCGACTCCGAGGTCACCGTAGCGTGGTCCACCGATGAGCTCACCTCCACCGAGCGCCGCCGCCGCATCCGGCCGCCGCGCCGACGCCGCGCCAAGCCTGGTCTGGACCGCGTTGATCGTGGTCTACCTGCTGTGGGGCTCCACCTATCTGGCCATCCGGATCACGGTGGAGACGCTGCCGCCGCTGCTGTCCGCCACGATGCGGTTCGCGGTGGCCGGTCTGGTGCTGGCGGTGGTGCTGCGGTTGCGCCGAGGGCCGGGCGCGCTCCGCGTGCGGCCTCGACAGCTCGGCTCGGCCGCGCTCGTCGGTGTGCTCCTGCTCGCCGGCGGCAACGGGCTGGTGGTGCTCGCCGAGTCCGGGCCGCCCGGGGTGGCGCTGCCCTCCGGCGTCGCCGCCCTGCTGGTGGCGACCGTGCCCCTGCTCGTGGTGCTGCTGCGGTCGGTCACCGGCGACCGACCGCCGCTCTGGACCTTCGCCGGGGTCACCGTGGGCTTCGTCGGTCTGGTGCTGCTGGTGCTGCCGGCCGGTACCTCGGATGCGGTGCCACTGGTCGGTGCGCTGACGGTGGTGGCGGGAGCCGCCGCCTGGTCCTTCGGGTCGTTCCTGTCGGGACGGATCGGAATGCCCGCCGACCCGTTCGTGGCGACCGTGTACGAGATGGCGGCCGGAGCGCTGGCCCTGGCCGTGGTCGCCGCCGGCCGGGGTGAACTGAGCGACTTCCACCCGTCGGCCGTCAGCGCCCGCTCCTGGTTGGCGCTGGGCTACCTCATGGTGGCCGGATCGCTGGTGGCCTTCACGGCGTACGTCTGGCTGCTGCAGAGCGCGCCCATCTCGTTGGTGTCGACGTACGCGTACGTGAACCCGGCGGTCGCGGTGGCGCTCGGCGCGTTGTTCGTGGCCGAGCCGATCACGCCGCAGGTGCTGCTCGGCGGGGCGGTCATCGTCGCCGGGGTGGCCCTGGTAGTGAGCACCGAACGTCCACGCGGCAAGGCAGCGGAACCACGATCGGGGGCGGCGCGGACGGGAGCCCGCCGGTAACGTCCGGCCCATGTCGGCCGCCACGCTGCTCGGGGTGGCGCTGCTCGGCGGTCTGGTCGGTCTGGTCGTACCCTCACTGGCCCGGCGGTTCGTCGATCCGCCGGCGCGGCGGATCGGGTCGGCCTGGCTCTGTCCACCGGTGGCGGTCGTGGTGTTCGTGGGGCTCGCCACCGTGCGGCGCGACGACCCGGCGCTGCCGGTCCTTGTCGCGGTGGCGGTGGTGGGGTTGGTGCTGGCCGTGGTCGACCTCGTGTGCCTGCGGCTGCCCGACCCACTGGTCGCTGCTGCCGGCACGCTGGCCCTCGGCGGCCTGACCGGGACGGCGTTGCTGGCCGCCACTCCGGGGCGTCTGGTCGGCGCTCTGGTCGGTGCGGTTCTCTGCGGCGCGGCGCACGTGCTGCTCGCCCTGCTGCCGAGATCCCGGCTCGGCTTCGGGGACGTCAAGCTCGCCGTGGTCCTCGGACTGCCGCTCGGCTGGCTGGGACACGACGCCCTGCTCACCGGGCTCCTGCTGGCGCACCTGCTACAGGGTGGGCTGGTGGTCGGCCTGCTCGCCACGCGACGGGTACGCCGCGACACCCTGCTCCCGCTCGGGCCGGCCCTGCTCGCTGGCGCGTGGCTCGGCGTGCTCCTCGGCTGAGATTTTGGCATGCCCGGCACGGCGCGTTCCCGCCGGCCCGCCCGAAAGAGCGTGATGCCTCTGAGTCATCTTGATGCCTCTGAGGCATCACGCTCAACGTGCCACCTGGCCTCCGCGCCCCCCGGGGCTCAGATCAGGCGGAGTTGGCGGTCCCTGGGGCGGCGGGGTTCCGTTTCGCCGAACCGTTCGAACAGGCCCGGGTCGATCGTGGCGAGGAACGGCGAGGGGGCGCAGTCGCGCTCCGCGCCGTGCCGGGTACGGCGGGCGGCGTGGCTGACGTACAGCCGGTCCTGGGCCCGGGTCAGGCCGACGAAGAAGAGTCGGCGCTCCTCGGCGACCGCGTCCTCGTCGGGCGTCGAGCCGGGCCAGCGCAGCGGCAGCAGCCCGTCCTCGGCGCCGACCAGGAAGACCACCGGGAACTCGAGGCCCTTCGCGGCGTGCAGGGTCAGCAGCGTGACCGCCTCCGCGCGCGGGTCGAGCGCGTCCACCTCGGCGCCGGTGGCCAGCTGCGACAGGAACACCTCCAGGTCGTCGCCGCAGCGGTGGGCCAGCGGGGTCAGCAGGTCCACCGCCGAGCGCACGTCCTCGGGGCGGGCCCCGCTACCCGTGCCGTCCAGGGTGGGCACCGCGAACCGCTCGGCGACCGTCTGGCCGGCCAGCCGCACCCGGGCCGCCAGCGACCCGGCCAACCCGTCGGCGTGCCGCAGCTCGCGGGCGATCGCCGCCACCCCGGGCCGGTCCCGAAGCCGGTCGTGCGAGCGCTTCTGCACGGGGATGTTGGCCCTGGTCAGGGCGTCCACGATCGGAGCGGCCTGCGCGTCGGTGCGGTACAGCACGGCGATGTCGGAGAATGACAGCGTGGTGGACCGGCCGTCGATCCGGCCCGAGTCCAGCGATCGGTGGGACAGCCCGCCGACCAGTTCGTCGACGGTCCGGACCACGAAGTCGGCCTCGTCGGCCACGGACGCCGCCGGGTATCGGCCGACCAGCGGGGCCTCCGGGTCGAGCCGGGCCGGATCCAGTCGCCGGCCCTGGACCAGCGAGGACGGCGCGATGGCCTGCACGGCGGCGGCCAGGATCGGTGCCGACGAGCGGTAGTTCCGGTTGAGCCGGACCAGCCGGGCGTCCGTGAAGTCCTGCGAGAAACGCAGGAAGTAGCCGACGTCGGCGCCCCGGAAGGAGTAGATCGCCTGGTCCGGGTCGCCGATGGCGCAGAGGTTGCCGTCGGCGGAGCTGAGCAACCGCAGCAGCTCGTACTGCACCGCGTCGACGTCCTGGTACTCGTCGACGAAGATCCACCGCCAGCGGTCCCGGTACCGCTCGACCAGCTTGCGGTCCGCGCGCAGCAGCTCCACCGGCAGGGTGACCAGTTCATCCAGGTCGACCAGGTCCTGCTTGCGCAGCCGCGCCGTGTAGCCGGCGGTGTCGTCACCCGCCTCAGACCGGGCCGCCGCCCGCTCGACGTCGTCGGCGATCCGGAAGCCGGCCGGCAGGCCCGCCGCGTCGGCGTTCTCCCGCAGAATGGTCAACCCCAGCGCGTGGAACGTGCCCACGGTGACGTCCTCGGCGACCGGACCGAGCAGCCCGTCCAGGCGGTGCCGCAGCTCCTCGGCCGCACGGCGGGTGAACGTGATCGCCAGGCAGTGCTCGGGGAAGACGTTCAGCTCCGCACAGAGGTACGCGATCCGGTGGGTCAGCGTCCGGGTCTTGCCGGTGCCCGGTCCGGCCACGATGAGCAGCGGTCCGCCGGGAGCGGACGCCGCCACCCGCTGCATCGCGTCCAAACGGTCCAGCAGGCCGGTGCCGACCTCCTCCATACCGGAGAGCATCGGCTCGAACGGTTCGTGCGGTGACGGCGGCGGCGCGATCGGTGGCGCGGGAGGCGGGGCCGGCTTGCGTTTCGACTCCGCCTTGGCCGCCGCCGGGCGCTTCGCCGTCGCGCGAGCCGCCGGCTCCGCCGGACGTCGCTGCGACGGCACCGACACGGGTACGTCGAACAGCGTCTCCTGCGCCGTGCCAGCGCCCGTGCCCAGCTCCGCCGGATCGAACAGCGTGATCACCCCGTACTCGCCGTCGTAACCCGGCACCCGGCGTACGTCGCCCCGCCGCAGCCGACCGATGCCCTCGGCGAGCAGCTCACCGCCGGCCTGCGCGATGTCGGACAGCGGCGTCGTGGTCAGAATTTCCAACTCGGGGCCGAGCGCGGCGAGCAGCTCGTTGAGCCGCCCCTCGACCTTCTTCGACCGGGCGCCCACTTTGTTGATCTCACCAAGGATCTCGGCGAGCGGCACCAGGTGGGTGACGTCCCGGGCGTGCGCCGGGCGGTGCCCGTCGGGTCGGTCGGCCAGCTCCTCGATGCGGCTGAGCACGCCCACGGTGAGCGGCTTGCCGCACTCGGGGCAGAGCCCTCCGGCGGCCCGGGTCCGCTCCGGGGACCAGTTGACGCCGCAGAGCCGGTGCCCGTCCGCGTGGTACTTGCCCTCCTCGGGGAAGAACTCGATGGTGCCGGCCAGGCCGACACCGCTGCGCAGCGCCTCCCGGACGGCGAAGTAGTCCCGCTCGCCGGTCAGCACGGTCGCCTCCCGACCGAGGGCCGGCGGCGAGTGCGCGTCCGAGTTGGAGACGAGCTGGTACCCGTCCAGGCTGCCGACCCGCCAGTTCATCGCCGGGTCGGACGACAGACCGGTCTCCACGGCGAAGATGTGCTCGGCCAGATCGGCGTAGCAGTCGGCGATCGCGTCGAAGCCGGACTTCGATCCCAGCGCGGAGAACCACGGCGTCCAGATGTGCGCCGGCACGAGATACCCGTCCGGACTGGCTTCCAGCGTGATCTCCAACAGGTCCCGCGAGTCCAGACCGAGGATCGGCCGGCCGTCGGAGCCGAGATTGCCGATCCGCCCCAGAGCGGTGTTGAAGCGGGCCACCGCCTCCAGGTCGGGCAGGTAGACCAGGTGATGCACCTTGCGCGTCCGGTCGTCCCGCTTGTAGATGGTGGAGATCTCCACGCTCAGCATGAAACGGACCGCGTCCGCGTCGGTCGTACCGGCCAGTCGCGGCGGCAGCCGGCGGGCGATGTCGCGCTCCGTCTCCTCGCTGAGCCGGTAGAGCCCCGGCTCGGCCGGGCGCAGCGTCTCCACCAGGTGGTCGTACCAGGCGGGGTGGGTGAAGTCGCCGGTGCCGAGCAGGGCGATGCCCTTGCGCCGCGCCCACCATCCGAGGGTCGGCAGGGTCAGGTCCCGGCTGCACGCGCGCGAGTACTTCGAGTGGATGTGCAGGTCCGCGACGAAGGGCGCAAGGCCACCGGGGGGTACGTCACTGAACGGGGGCACGCCGCATCCTGTCACGCCCGCCACGCGGCCCGCCTTTCGCCACGCGCGGACGTGACCTCCGCTATGCCGAGCGCAACTCCACGAGGCTGATCTGCGGCTCGGCACCCACCCGCACCGGCGGACCCCAGAAACCGGCGCCGTTGGTCACGTAGACCTTCGTGCCGTCGACCTCGCCGAGCCCGCTCACCACCGGCTGCTGAAGACGGACCGCCAGGTTGAACGGCATCAGCTGCCCGCCGTGCGTGTGCCCGGAAAGTTGCAGGTCGACGCCGTAGCGGGCCGCCTGCTTGGCGGCGAGCGGCTGGTGTGCGAGCAGGACGACCGGGCGGCTCGGGTCGCGGTCGCCGAGGGCGGCCTCGAAGTCCGGGCCGGCGGCCAGGCCGGTGCCCTTGGGGTCCGCGTTCAGGTCGTTGACGCCGGCCAGGTCGAGCACACCGCCCCGGGCCTGGATCTCCTGCCGGCGGTTCTGCAGAACCCGCAGGCCGAGCCGGTCCACCTCCTGGACCCACTCCTCGACCCCCGAGTAGTACTCGTGGTTGCCGGTGACGAAGAAGTTGCCGTACCGGGAGCGCAGGTCACGCAGCGGCGCGGCGGCCGGGCCCAGCTCGGCGACCGAGCCGTCGACCAGGTCACCGACGACCGCGACCAGGTCCGCGTCGAGGCGGTTGATCGCGGCGACGATCCGTTCGGTGTGTGCCCGGCCGCGCAGCGGGCCGAGGTGGATGTCGGAGACGGTGGCGATACGCAGGCCGTCCATGCTGCGTGGAAGCTTGGCCAGGGGGATCCGCACCCGGTCGAGGCGGGGCGGGCCGAGCGCCGTGCGGACGCCGTACCCCGTGATGCCGGTGGCGGTGAGGCCGGCGAAGATGGCCGCGCCGCGCGCCAGCAGCAGGCGACGGGCCGGGTCGTGGTCCGGTGCCGCGACCGTGCCGGCGGCCGGCGGATCGGCGGGCCCAGCGGCCCCGACCAGCACCGGCTCGGGCGCGGCGGTGGTCGGCTCGGCGACGGTCACCCGGCGGCGTAGCACCAGACGCGCGATGAGCATCGGCACTTCCAGCACGACCAGCGTGACCAGCAGGTAGAACATGACGGCGAGCCACACGTAGCCCGGCCAGGCGAGCCAGTAGAGGCCGCCCTGCGTGCCGACGAGGGTGACCGGTACGAGCACCGCCAGCACTCCGGCGGCGATCCCGCCGACCCGCCGCCAGCGACCCGGCGTCGTCGTGTCCCGGACGAGACGCTTCCACAGGTAGAGGTGAATCAGCCCGGTGACCAGGGCCAGTACGCCCATGAACCCTAGAACCGCCAACATGTGCGCGCCCCCTCAGCCGCCCGCGAACGGGGGTAGGACATCGATCGTGGCCCCGCCCGGCAGGGGTGCCCGACGATCATGGCAGGTGACGCCGTCCACGAGGAAACTGGCCACCCGCAGCACGGCGGCCAGTCGGTCGCCGTGCCGCTGGGACAGCTCGGCCGTCAGGTCGTCGAGAGACCGGCCGGCAGGCGTGACCTCCTCCGAGCGGCCCGCGGCGGCCCGCGCCCCGGCGAAGTAGCGGACGGTCAACGGCCTCGGTTCCACGACTCAACCCCCGATCGCGGACATCGGCCGGGTCGGCTGGAGGAAGGTGGGGTCGTCGATGCCGTGCCCGGCCCGCTTGCCCCACATCGCGGTACGCCACCGCTGCGCCAACTCGTCGTCGGTCGCGTCGTCGCGCAGCGCCGCCCGTAGGTCGGACTCCTCGGTGGCGAACAGGCAGGCGCGCACCTGGCCGTCGGCGGTCAGCCGGGTTCGGTCGCAGTCGCCGCAGAAGGGCCGGGTGACGCTGGCGATCACGCCGACCCGGGCCGGGCCGCCGTCGACCAGCCAGGTCTCGGCGGGCGCCGCGCCGCGCTCGGCCGGGTCGGGGCTGAGGTCGAACTGGGTACGCAGGGAGGCCAGGATCTCCTCGGCGGTGACCATCGTGCTCCGGTCCCAGCCGTGCTGCGCGTCCAGCGGCATCTGCTCGATGATCCGCAGGTGGTAGCCGTGGTCGAGCGCGAAGCGGAGCAGGGCCGGCGCCTCGTCCTCGTTGACCCCACGCATCAGGACTGAGTTGATCTTCACGGGGTCGAGACCCGCGGCCGCCGCCCCGGCGAGCCCCGCCAGCACCGCGTCGAGGCGGGGACGGCGGGTGAGCTGGGCGAACCGGGCCGCGTCCAGGGTGTCCAGCGAGACGTTCACCCGGTCCAGGCCGGCCGTCCGCAGCGCGGGCGCCAGCCGGTCCAGGCCGATGCCGTTCGTGGTGAGCGAGATCCGGGGGCGCGGATCGAGCGCGGCGACCGCGCCCACGATGCCGAGCAGGCCGGGCCGGATCAACGGCTCCCCGCCGGTGAACCGCACCTCGGTCACGCCGAGCTGCTCGACGGCCACCCGGATCAGCCGGACGATCTCCTCGTCGGTGAGCAGCTCCGGGCCGGCCAACCAGGGCAGCCCTTCGGCCGGCATGCAGTACGTGCACCGCAGGTTGCACTTGTCGGTTAGGGAGACGCGCAGGTCCCGCGCGATGCGGCCGTACCGGTCGACGAGGACGCCGTCGGTACGTCGGTCGACACTCACCGGTCGACCGTAGCGCGCTCGACGCCGACCAGGGCGGCTCGGGCGACCCGGACAACCGCATCGCGGTAACCGGCGCCGAAGAGCGCGGTGTGCACGAGCAGCAGATGCAGCTGGTGCAGCGGCACCCGCTCGCGCCAACCGTCGGCCAGCGGCCAGCTCTCCCGGTAGGCGGCAAGGACCCGGTCCAGCTGCGCGACACCACCGAAGAGCGCCAGTTGGGCGAGGTCGGTCTCGCGGTGCCCGCCGTGCGCCGCCGGGTCGACCAGCCAGGCCCGCTCGTCGATGCCCCACAGCACGTTGCCCGGCCACAGGTCGCCGTGGACGCGGGCCGGCGGCTCGTCCCCGCCGAACTCACCGACGTGCCCGATCACCCGTTCGATGAGCGCGGCATCGCTGCTGGTCAGCGCACCGCCGTCGACGGACAGGCGTAGGTAGGGAACGAGTCGCCGCCGCGCGAACCACGTCGACCAGGGGCCGTCGTCGGGGGTGTTGTCCTGAGGAAGCGCACCGATGAAGCCGTCCCACGGCGCGCCGAAGGCAGGCGCGCCGGCCCGGTGCAGGGCGGCCAACTCCCGACCGAAGCGATCGGCGGCCTGCGGCGTCGGCTCGCCGGGCTCCACCCAGTCGAGCGCCAGCAGGTCGGGCAACGCCACGATCACCTCGGGTACGCCGATCGCGTCGGCCTCCCGCAGCCAGCGCAGCCCGGCGGCCTCGGCAGCGAAGAAGCCCTCGGGTGCCGGCCGGTCGGACCCCTCCGGCCAGGACTTCGCGAAGACCGAGTGACCGTCGTCCAGCGTCAGCCGGGCGGCGGCGCAGATGTCGCCTCCGGCGACCGGCGTCTCCCGGAGCCGCTGGTGGGTCCGGAACGTCGGCAGGTGTGCCGGGTGCGCGCGCAGGTACGCCAGGTCCATCAGCGCACGGTAGCGGCTGCCCATGACACCACGGTGTCCTGTGAGCACATCGAATCGCTTCTACCTCTGGGAATACGCTCCGTAGTTGTGGATAAGTCGCGTGTCATCCACAGGGTCTGGAAGGCTCCGCGGCTCGGACGCAGCCTTCCTGCATGACCTCGACCGAACGTCCGAAGCTCTCCGTCCGCTCGCCCGCAGATCTGATCGCCGCCGTGCCGTACCTGCTCGGCTTCCACCCGGCCGACAGCGTGGTCGCGGTGGCGCTGCGCGGTCGACAGATCATCTTCGCCGCCCGCGCCGACCTGCCCGAGCCGGCGACGGACCCGGTCGACCGTGCCCGGCACCTGGCCGGGGTGATCCACCGGCAGGGCGCGGACGCCGCCACCGTGGTGGGCTACGGGTCACCCGAGAGGGTGACCCCGAGCGTGGACGCGGTGCGCGCCGCCCTGACGGCGGCCGGCCTGGAGGTGCTCGACGCGCTGCGGGTGACCGACGGCCGGTGGTGGTCCTACCTGTGCACCGAGGTGGACTGCTGCCCGCCCGAGGGTCGGCGCTACGACCCGCAGGCCAATGCGGTGACCGCGTCGGCCGTGTTCGCCGGTCAGGTCGCCCTCCCCGATCGGGCGGCCCTCGTGGCGCAGGTGTCGCCGGTGGCCGGCCCGGCCCGCGAGGCGCTGCGGGCGGCCACCGTCCGGGCCGAGCGACGGCTAATCGAGCTGATCGAGCAGGCGCCCGCCAGCGACCTGCTGGGCGGGCGGGCCGTACGCTCCGCCGGGGTGACGGCGGTCCGCGACGCGCAACGACGACAGCGGCGCGGTGAGCGGCTCGACGACGACGAGGTGGCCTGGCTCAGCCTGCTCCTCGGGCACCTGCCGGTCCGCGACCACGCCTGGGAACGGACCGACGGCCGCGAGCGGGACATCGACCTCTGGACGGACGTGCTGCGCCGGGCCGAGCCGGAGTTGACCGCCGCGCCCGGCGCGCTCCTGGCGTTCGCGGCGTGGCGGGCGGGTCAGGGGGCCCTGGCGGCGGTCGCGCTGGAACGGACGCTGAGCCTGCACCCCGAATACTCGCTGGCCCTGCTCCTGGACGACCTGCTCCGGCGGGGCGTACCCCCCTCCGAACTGGACGGCTGGCCCTCGGTCGGTGTGCCCGGCGTGGTCCGCCCCCGCAAGCGACGTCGACGTGGCCGCCGCTGACCCGGGTCAGGTCGGCTGCTCGACGGTGATCCGCTGTGGGCCGGCGTACACGTTCATGGTCCGGCCGCGCAGGAATCCGACGAGCGTCATTCCCGCCTCCTCGGCCAGCTCGACCGCGAGGGTGCTCGGCGCGGACACTGCCGCCAGCAGCGGCAGTCCCGCCATCCAGGCCTTCTGGGTCAACTCGAAGCTCGCCCGGCCGGACACCAGCAGCAGGTGCCCGGTCAACGGCAGGTGCCGTTCCCGCACCGCCCAGCCGATGACCTTGTCGACGGCGTTGTGCCGGCCCACGTCCTCCCGCAGCGCCACCAGCTCACCGGCCGGGGTGAACAGCCCCGCCGCGTGCAGCCCGCCGGTGCGGTCGAAGGCGCGCTGGGCGGCCCGCAGCCGGTCGGGCAGCTCGGCGAGGAGCGTGGCCGGTACGGCGAGCGGGTCCTGGACGACCGGAAACAGCGAGCGGGTACGGACCGCGTCGATGCTGGCCTTGCCGCAGACCCCGCAGGAGCTGGTCGTGTAGAAGTTCCGGGACGGGTCGGTGGTTGGTTCCGGGACGCCGGGGGCCAGCACCACGTCCACCACGTTGTACGTGTTCGGAGTCTCCGCGCCGGAGCAGAGTTGAGCGGTCAGCACGTCGTCGGTGGACCGGATCAACCCTTCGGTCAGCAGGAAGCCGATCGCCAGGTCCAGGTCGTCTCCGGGGGTGCGCATGGTGACGGCGAGCGGCTTGCGTCGGTCCGGACCGGCCGGGCCGACCCGGATCTCCAACGGCTCCTCCACCGAGAGGGTGTCAGGCCGTTTGACGGCTGCGCGTCCGTCGGCCGCGTCCAGGTCGATCCGCAGTACGCGCCGTCGGTCAGTCGCCCGTCCCATCCCGCCATCCTGCACCCCGCCCCGGCCGGCCCGCACGGCCGCCGCCCATCAGGCACCCCGCAGCGCCCCGGCGGCCGAGCGCCGGCACGGCTACCGTGACCGGATGGGGACGTACGCCGCCGTGGTGCTCGCGGGTGGGGCGGCCCGCCGGATGGGCGGGGTGGACAAGCCCGCGCTGCCGGTCGGTGGTCGCTCGATGCGCGACCGGGTGCTGGCCGCGGTGGGGGACGCCGCGCCGCGGGTGCTGGTCGGGCCCGCCGACGGCGTGCCGGACGACGTACGGGTGACGCGCGAGGATCCGCCCGGAGGCGGGCCGGTCGCCGCGACGGCGGCCGGGTTGGCGCTGCTCGACCCCGACACGACGCTCGTCGCGCTGCTCGCCGCCGACCTGCCGTTGCTCACCCGCGCCGCGATCGGCGACCTGCTGACCCACCTCGCCGCCGCTGGAAGGCCAGCACCAGCCGCCCCGGCGGACAGCCCGGCCGGCCTTCACCCTGAGGCTGTCGACGGGGTGTGCTTCGTCGACGCGGACGGACGGCGGCAGTCGCTCTGCGGGGTGTGGCGGGTCGACGCGCTGCGGGCCGGGCTGCTGCGGCTGGCGGCCGAGCGGGGCGGCAGTCTGGCCGGTGCTTCGATGCGGGCGCTGTTGGCCGGTCTGGCGATCCACGACGTGCCGTGGGCCGGTGCCGGTCCGCCGCCCTGGTTCGACTGCGACACTGACGAGGACGTACGCCGGGCGGAGGAGTGGGTGCGATGACGGTGTTGGACGACTGGGTCACGGCGGCCTGCGCCGAGGTGGGTCTGGACCCGGCCGAGGTGCCGGTTCCGGCGGTGCTGGACCTGGCCCGCGACGTCGCCCACCAGGTGGTGCGACCGGGTGCGCCGGTCAGCGCGTACCTCCTGGGGTTGGCCGTCGGTCGTGGCGCCGATCCGGCGGACGCCGCGGCCCGGCTCAGTGCCCTCGCGGCCGACTGGCCGGTCGGGCTCGACGCCGAACTCGCCGACCCCACCTCCTGACCGCCGCGCCCCGTGCGGGTGTCACGGCGCCGGGTGTCCGATCCCGGTCCGGGCTGATTCGAGCCGAGTGGACCGTGGGTAGGGTGATCGGAACGGACGGAGGCGATCATGACGGCTGACCACCCCTCGGCGTCGGATTCAGAGCCCGGCGGTACACCCGAGCCGGCGGAGTCGATCCTGCTCGACGACCCCAGCACCACCGATCTGCGGGCCAAGGTGACGGAGGCCTGGCGGGAGTTCGCCCGGATGCTCGCCCTGCGGCTACGGGAGCTACCGGCCGGCGCGCACCTCGAACTGACCCTCGATCCCACCGCCTCCGGTACGGGTGACGCCGTCTACTCGATCAGCGTCGACGCGACCGACGACGGCGGTCTCTCCGCTCGGGCGGTCGGTAACGCGGCGCTGCCGCAGGGCTACCGGCTGGACCGTGCCGCCGTGGCGGACATGGTGGCGCTCGGCTGGTCCCCGCCCGGCGTGGTGGCCGGCTCCGGCGGCGCGTTCGGGCTGGACGGCACGGTGGCGGAGGCCAACCGGATCGCCCCGCTGCTGTCCCGGACGCTGCGCGACGTGTACGGCGCACCCCACCCGGCCTTCCTCGTCTACCTGGTGCACGACGCCGACGGCGAGCCACTGGCCGTCGAGCCGTTGGGCACCGCGCGCAGCGAGTTCGGCCCGGACGCCGACGTGGAGGGGGACCTTCAGGAGGCGTTGGCCGAGGCGTCCGCCGACCGGGACGACGTGCTGGACCTGCCGGAGCGCGTCCGTACCGTCGTGTCCACGATGTTGAAGTCCGACGCCGAGCGGTTGCAGATCGACTCGGACGGCGACATCACCATCCGGGCCGGCTCGGCGATGGTCTTCGTGCGGGTGCGGGACAATCCGCCGCTGGTGGACGTCCTCTCCCCGGTCCTCACCGAGGTCGAGCCGACCGAACGGCTCTACGTCAAGCTGTCGGAGCTGACCAACCGCATGCCGATCGGTCGCCTGTACTGCGCCGACGACACGGTCTGGGCCTCCATCCCGGTCTTCGGCCGTAATTTCCAGGCGACCCATCTCATGCTGGCGGTGCAGGTGATGACCGGTCTCGCCGACGAGTTGGACGATCGCCTGCACGGTGAGTTCGGCGGCAAGCGCTTCTTCGGCGAGGGCGACAAGCCGGTCCGGGGTGACGATTCCCAGCACCGCACCGGCATGTACCTCTAGGCCACGTCCAACAGGGTCTTGCCGACCGTCGCGCGCGCCTCGATGGCGGCGTGCGCGTCGGCGGCGCGTTCGAGGGGGAAGCGCTGGCCGACCAGCGGCCGGAGCTGCCCGGCCGCCGCAGCCGCCAGGACCCCGATGGTGTACGCCCGCAGCCGCGCCGGCGGCACGTCCGGCCGGATCAGCGTGATCTGGCGTTCGGCGGCGGCATCCGGTGTGACGGGGGACCACTCGCCGCTGGCCAGCCCGTAGCTGATCATCCGGCCGCCCGGGGTCAACAGCTCGAACGCCGCCCTGGCCACCGAGCCGCCGACGCCGTCGAACACCACGTCGACCCCGCCCACCGCGTCGCGGACGCCATCGGCCCAGCCCGGCCGTAGGTAGTCGACCGCCACGTCGGCGCCCAGCCCGGGCAGCAGGGCCACCTTGCGCGGTCCGCCGGCCACGCCGATCACGCGTGCGCCGGCCCGCCTCGCGATCTGGACGAGCATGCTCCCCACCCCA
Organism: Micromonospora sp. NPDC049801; assembly: GCF_040656575.1. Lineage (NCBI taxonomy): Bacteria > Bacillati > Actinomycetota > Actinomycetes > Micromonosporales > Micromonosporaceae > Micromonospora > Micromonospora sp. NPDC049801. The sequence goes on from NZ_JBFAMS010000015.1 coordinate 78,642, forward strand.
CCCGCGGCGGCCTCGACCAGCACGCGGTCGCCGGCGCGGACGCCGACCGCCTCGACGAGCATGGTGGCGGTACGCCCGTCGGCGAGCAGCGCCACGGCCGCGTCCAGCGCCAGCCCGGCCGGCACGTCGATGGGCGCGGACGCGTCCACCGCGACCTGTTCGGCGTACCCGCCGGCGCCGCCGGTGGCGGTGACCACCCGTTGCCCGATGCGGGCCGGGTCGACGTCCGACCCGACGGCGGTGATGACGCCGCCGACGCCGTTGCCGGGGATCAGCGGCGGGGCGTACCGGTTCGGCCCGGGACGCCCCGAGCGCTGCTGCGTCTCGACGAAGGTGACGTTCGCGTGTGCGACGTCGATCAACACCTGGCCGGGGCCGGGCGTCGGGTCCGGCGCCGGGCCGGGCGTCAGCACCTCGGGACCGCCGAACTCACGTAGCCAGATCGCCCGCATCACTTCCCCCTCGTGTCGTGCCATGCCGCCACGAGTCCAACACCTGAACCAGACTTGAGGTCAAGCCGCGCATTGCGGGCCGAGCCGGGCGGCGGACGGTCAGGCGCCGGTGGACGGCCCGACGCCGGGGGATTCGACCAGCCGGGACAGCACGATGGTGCTGCGGGTGGACGTCACGAACGACTCGGCGCGCAGCCGCTCGAGGGCCGCCTCAAGGTGGGCGATGTCGGCGGCACGCAGGTGCACCAGCGCGTCCGCCTCGCCGGAGACGGTGTACGCGCCGACCACCTCGGGGTGTCGGCGGGCGGCCACGCCGATCTGCGCCGGGGTGGTCCGGCCGGCGCAGAACAGCTCGACGAACGCCTCGGTGGTCCAGCCGACGGCGGCCGGGTCGACGACGGCCGTGAATCCCCGGATGACGCCGGTGGCGCGCAGTCGGTCGACCCGGCGCTTGACTGCCGGGGCGGAGAGTGACACCCGGGTGCCGATGTCGGCGTACGACGCGCGGGCGTCGGCGACAAGCAACGCAATGATCCGCTGGTCAACGGCGTCTATCTGCAACGTTCCGCCTCTGGGAAGCAATGGTTGTGGCTGTTACCAAAGTTCAACGATACCTACTCTTGGTGACCGTGAACCAGCAGCGAGTCCCGCGAAAGCGGACATATCTCATGTGCTCGCCCGAGCATTTCGCGGTCGAGTACGCGATCAATCCGTGGATGGACGTGACCACCCCGGTCGACCGGGAACTGGCCGTCAAGCAGTGGGACCGGCTGCGCGACACGCTCGTCGGTCTCGGCCACGAGGTGCACCTGCTCACGCCGGAGCCGGGGCTGCCCGACATGGTGTTCGCCGCCAACGGCGCCTTCGTGGTCGACGGCAGCGTCTACGGCGCGCGGTTCAAGCACGAGCAGCGGACCGCCGAGGCCGCCGCGCACCACGCGTTCTACGAGCAGCAGGGTTGGCGTTTCCTCGCCCCGAACGAGACCAACGAGGGCGAGGGCGACTTCGCGTACGTGCCGGAGGCGCACGGCGGACTCATCCTGGCCGGGCACGGCTTCCGTACCGAGATTCCGGCACACGCCGAGGCGCAGGAGGCGCTGGGTCGGCCGGTGGTGTCGTTGCGGCTGGTCGACCCGCGCTTCTACCACCTGGACGTGGCGCTCGCCGCCCTCGACGACGCGAACATCGTCTACTTCCCCGGCGCGTTCTCCGCGGCCAGTCAGCGCGTCCTCACGCAGCTCTTCCCGGACGCGGTGATCGCCGACGACGAGGACGCGTTGTCCTTCGGGCTCAACCTGGTCAGCGACGGCGCGAACGTGGTGCTCAACAGCGAGGCCACCCGACTGGCGGGCAAGCTCAAGGCCGCCGGTTACACGCCGGTGCCGGTCGACTTGGCCGAGCTGAAGAAGGGCGGCGGCAGCGTGAAGTGCTGCATCGCCGAACTGCGGCACTGACCCGAACAGCGCCGAGTACGGCAGGGGCCGGCCTCCCCACGGGAGGCCGGCCCCTGCTTCGTCCCGACAGGCTCTAGCCCAGCGTGGCCAGCTCGTTGATCAGCACGTTCGACATGACCTGACCGTCCTGCTGGACCTCCCGCAGGTACCACTTCTGCTGCGGGGTACGCGGCTGGTTGAACTGCCAGATGCCGCGCGGGCTGTCGATCTGGCCGATCTTGCCCAGCGCCAGATTGACCTGCTGCGGGGTGGGCGTTCCGCCGGTCAGCTGGATGGCCTGGTCGAGCACCTGGGCCGCGTCGTACGACGCCATCGCGTAGGTCGTCGGCGTGCTCTGGTGCTTCTTGCGGTACGCCGAGGCGAAGACCCGGTTCGACGTGTTGTTGAGGTCGGCCGAGTAGTTCAGGGCGGTCTGGATGCCCAGCGCGTCCCGGCCCAGGCTATCCAGCACGGCGCCCTCGGTGAGGAAGCCGGGGGCGTACACGGGCCCGGAGAACTGGTCGCGGAGCTGCTTGATGAACTCGACGGCGGCCGCACCCGCGAAGAAGCAGAACACAGCGGTCGGGTTCTTGCGCAGCGCCTTCTCGATGTCCGCCACGTAGGTGGTCTTGCTCGGGTTCGGGGTGGGGCTGGTGTTGGTCACCGGGTCGGCGATGCGCGGGTCGGTGGGGCCGAACTCCTGCTTGAAGCCCCGCACGACGTCCGGGCTGCCCACGTTCTCCGGCACGATGATCGCGATCCGGCCGTTCGCCGGGAGCTGGTCGCGCAGGTAGCGGCCGAGTGCCCGCCCGGCCTCGTCCAGCACGTACGAGGTACGCCAGATGTAGACGACGCTCTGCAGGCTGCTCGGTGAGGCGTTCGACCCGATGAGCGGGATTCGGGCGTCCTCGATGGTGTCGCGGATACCCACCATCACCGACGAGTTGACCACGCCGGTGAGCGCCAGCACGTTCTGCTTGAGGAGCTGGTCGACGGCGGCCTTGCCGGTCTTGGCGGTCTCGCCCTCGTCGGCGGTGAGCAGCTCGACCGGATGCCCGCCCAGTTGCTGGTTGTGCAGGTCGAGGAAGAGCTGGAAGCCGTTGGTGATGTCGTCACCGATGGACTTGAAGCCGCCGCCCTTCGGTGCGATCAGACCAATCTTGATCGGGCTCTTGGTGGGGGTCGGCTGAGCCTCGGTGTCGGAGCCGCACGCGGTGGCGAATCCGGTCGTACCGAGCGCGGCCAGGAGTTGGAGCGCCCGCCTGCGATTCATCTGCGACACCGAGTTCCTTCCCAGGAGCGTTGCAGGGCGAACAGCGCCCCTCCGGCGTTCTACCTGCTCGGCGACGCTGCGTCAATGGCTAGTGATCATCGTGCAGGGACCGCAATGCATCGAGCACTCGGGGCCAGGCCGAGGACTCCGGATCGATCAGCCCGAAATGCTCGCATTCGGGCAGCTCGACAAGGGAAATATCGGATCCCACGGTACGAGCTGCCACCACGAAGTCCCGGCTCATCGAGACCGGCACCTGTTCGTCCAGTGAGCCGTGCATCACTACCGTGCGTGTTGGCATCGGTACCAATGATCGTGGATCGGCCGCCGCGTACCGGTCCGGCGCATCCCCCGGACCGCCGCCGAGCAGCGCGGCGACCGCACCGGAGTCCAGGTCCAGCCGGTACGCCTCGGCGAGATCGGCCACCGGGGCCAGGGCCAGCACCCCACCCACCGTCGACGGCGCGGTGGCCGCCGCGTACAACGCCAGGTGGCCACCGGCGGAATGACCGATCAGGATCGGCGGGGCCCCGCTCACCCGACCGGGCAGCGCCGGCGCGACCAGCGCCGGCAGCGCCGCGATCCCGGCGAGGGCGTCCGTCAACGTGCCCGGCCAGCCACCACCCGGTTGCCCGGTACGTCGGTACTCCAGTTGCGCCACCGGGTACCCGTCGGCCGCGAGCGCGGCGGCCAGCGGTCCGGTGTGCCGCCGGTCGTACTCGGCCCGCCAGAAGCCCCCGTGCACCACGACGACCAGCGGCCGGGCCGGCCCGGAACCGGCTGGGCGGCGAAGGTCGGCGACCTGGTCGGGGTGGTCGCCGTACGCCACCGTCCGGTCCGGCGCGGGCGCCGGCCGGGTCAGCACGGCGCGTGGGTCGGCAGACATGGCGCGACGGTAGCGCGCCCCGCCCGGGTGGTTCGGTCCAGGGGAGTCGGTCCCGGGCGGCGTGGGCCGGACCTCCTGGGTAAAAATGGACCCCATGACCGCTGAGCAGAACGACCAGCCCGGCCCCGACGACTCCGGCCACTCCGGCACCGTGGTGGTGGTCGGTCCGGACGGGCGGCCGATCGGCACCGTGCAGACCGAGGAGGGTCAGGGTGAGGATCCGACCCGCCTGGTCGAGCAGCCGGCCAAGGTGATGCGGATCGGCAGCATGATCAAGCAGCTGCTGGAGGAGGTCAAGGCCGCTCCGCTGGACGACGCCAGCCGGCACCGGATGCGGGAGATCCACGAACGCTCGATCGTCGAGCTGAAGGAAGGTCTCGCGCCCGAGCTGCGCGACGAGTTGGAGCGGATCTCGCTGCCCTTCACCGAGGACAAGGCGCCCAGCGAGAGCGAGCTGCGCATCGCGCACGCCCAGCTCGTCGGCTGGTTGGAGGGCCTGTTCCACGGCATCCAGGCCGCCCTGGTCGCCCAGCAGATGGCCGCCCGGGTTCAGCTTGAGCAGATGCGCGGCGGCCGGCAGGCGCTGCCCAGCGGCCCCGGTGGGGTCGTCCCGGGCATGCCGGGCATCGGCCAGCCCGGCGGCGGTGAGGGTCACAACACCGGCCAGTACCTCTGACCGGTCACTGGACCCCGAACACCTTCTCCAGGTACGCGGCCACGCCGTCGTCGGAGTTCGAGCCGGTCACCTCGTCGGCGACCGCGAGGACGGCGGGGTGCGCGTTGGCCACCGCCACGCCGCGCCCCGCCCAGCTCAGCATCGGTACGTCGTTCGGCATGTCGCCGAAGGCGACCACGTCCGCCGCGGCCACGCCGAGCCGGTCGCAGTACCAGTCGAGCCCGGCCGCCTTGGTCACCCCGGCCGCGGAGATCTCCACCAGCCCCGAGGACGACGAGTGCGTCGCCTCGGCCAGCCCTTGCAGCGCCCTGGCGATCAGCGCCGCGAACGCGTCCGGGTCCTGCTCGCCGGCCCGGGCGAGGAGCTTCACCGCCGGCACGGAGAGCAACTCCTCCGGCGTCTCGATCGGCCGGATGGCGTCGGCGTCGGCATCCCAGCGCAGCGGGTAGTCCGCCTCGTGACGCATCTCCCGGCTGTCCAGGATCTCCACGGCGAAGCTGATGCCGGGCACCTCGGCGCGCAGCCGCCGGGCCACCTCCACCAGATGCTGTGGCGCGAGCGGGTCGGCCCGTAACACCTCGTCGTTGACCGGGTCGTAGACCACGGCGCCGTTGGCGCAGACCGCCGGCAGAGGCTCGGTCAGCTGGTCGTACACCATCTTGAGCCAGCGGACCGGGCGGCCGGTGACCAGCACGACCGGCGTGCCTCGCGCGGAGATCCGCGCGAGCACGTCGGCGGTGTGCGGGCTGACCGTGTGGTCGTCGCGGATCAGCGTGCCGTCGATGTCCGTGGCTACCAGCCGGGGTGTCTCTCCCATCATCGGGAGAGTAGTCGGTCCAGATACACCGCCACTCCGTCGTCATCATTGCGCAGGGTCACCTCGTCGGCGGCCGCGCGGACGTCGGGGTGAGCGTTGGCGACCGCCACCCGCGACCAGCCGGCCCACTCGAACATCGGCAGGTCGTTGGGCATGTCGCCGAAGACCAGCACGTCGGCCGGGTCGACCCCGAGCGTCTGCGCCACGACGGTCAGCCCGGTCGCCTTGTCCACCCCGGGCGGGCAGATCTCGATGAAACCGAGCCCGGCCTGGGTGAGCGTGGCGACCTGCGGCTCGACGATCCGGCGGGCCACCGCCAGCAGTTCGTCCACGTGGTGGTCGGCGGTTCTGGCGAACGCCTTGAGCACGTCGCAGGAGAGGCACTCGTCGCGGGTGCGCGCCTCGAACCGGTCCTGGTAGGGCCAGCTCGGGTGGTAGTCACCCCAGAGCGGGGCGTCGTGCTCGTCGGACGCCTCGACCATCACGGTCAGCGGGCCGACCTCGGCCTCCAGGTCGGCGAGCAACCGGGCCAGCACCTCGGCGGGCAGGCGCTCGTCGCGGAGCACCACCGGGCCGGCCGGGTCGCTCTGGTCGACCACACGTCCGCCGCCGGCCATCACCAGGAAGTCGGCGGCGCGGATGTCGTTGCGGGTCAGCTCGGTCAGGCGAGGGCCGCGTCCGGTCGCGCCGACCACCGGAATACCGGCGGCCCGCACCCGGTCGAGCACCCCGTGGGTGTACGCGGAGACGGTGTCGTCGCTGCGGACGAGGGTTCCGTCGAGGTCGGTCGCGATCAGCTTGGGCAGTCCCGGGCGGGTCATCGTTCCTCCTTCGCCCACCGCCGTCGCAGCCAGCCGTGCGGTCCTGGTCGAGACCCGGCGTGACGGCGGGCAGCAACCGTACCTCGCCGAAAGGGTCGCAACCATGGCTTCCCGGCGAATCGGGCACCAACGCGCGGCACCCGCCAGGTGTCCAACCCCGCCCGCGCCTCTCGCGCCCCGTTCCCGCGCCCGCGCCTCTCGCCCCGCCCTCGCCTCGCCGATCTTGCACTTTCGGTTGCTGATTTGTCGACTTATGCGCCTTATGTGGGGACAGAAATCGCAAGATCGGCGCGGGCGCGGGCGCGGGCGCGGGCGCGGGGCGCGGGGCGCGGGGCGCGGCGCGGGGACGGGGCGTGGGGGTGGGGTTAGGTGGGGTTTTCGGGGCGGGCGAAGGGGGTGGCCGGTTCCACCGTCAGATCGGCGGGGGCGGGTAGGCCGTCGTCGAGTGGACCCGGGTCCGGGCGGCGACGCCAGGAGCGCATCGCGGGTACGTCGGCGGCCGGGGCATCGTCGTCAGCCGGCCCGGCGGACGCGTCGGCCGGTCCGGCCCCGGCCAGTCGCAGGGCGGCGGCGAAGAGGACGCACGCGACGAACGCCAGCACGAGACCGCGGCCGTACTCGACCCGGAACTCTTCCTCGGGCGAGTAGAGAAGGGCCCGCTCCCCGGTGTCGTGGAGCGTCGCGGTAGCGGCGACCAGCAACGCCAGGAGCGCGCCGGCCAGCGTGAGCCCGACCAGCCGCGCGTTCGCACGGACCGCCGCCGTGCCCCCCAGCGCCAGGGCCACGGCGCAGGCCAGGCCGAGCAGGCCGGCGAGATAAGCGACCCCGAAGCCGCCGATCTCGGACACGCTGGCCCGCACCTCGATCGTGTTGGGCCCCTCGGCCCCCCCGCTCGGCACGGTCGTCAGCAGCCACTCGCCGATCATCGACGCGATCCCGGCGACCGCGCCGAGGCCGGCCAGCAGCAGCGGCAGACGAGGGTCACGGGTCAGGCCGACCAGGGGATTACCGAACCGGCGTGTCCGCGCGGGCTCGTCGGCGCCCCACTCGATCACAGCCGGCGCGTCGGGCGAGTCTCCCTGCCGCGGAACGGGCAGATCCTCGGGCATCGGCCATCCCTCCGCCGGTCACGGGCCTGCGTCGAATCATGGCACAGCCCTCGGTCGCGGCGCTGCCGTCGACACCGCGCGCCCGCCCACGTCCGCCGCGCCGCCGATCACGGTGACGGGAATCGCAGGGCGGTCCTCGGTGCCGGCCGGTCGCCCGCAGGTCAGGTATCCGCTAGCGTTCTCAACATGCCTATCCGTACCGCTTCCGCACAATGGCAGGGCAATCTCACCGAGGGTTCCGGCACCGTCCGCACCGGTAAGGGCGGCCTGTCCGGCAACTACTCCTTCAAGTCGCGCTTCGAGGAGGGCGAGGGCACCAACCCCGAGGAGCTGATCGCCGCCGCGCACGCGGGCTGCTTCTCGATGGCGTTCTCGAAGGCCCTCGCCGACGCCGGCACCACGCCCACCTCGGTCGAGACCACCGCCAAGGTCCACCTGGACAAGACCGACGCCGGGTTCAGCGTGACCCGGATCGACCTCGAGACCGTCGGCCAGGTGCCCGGGGTCGACGAGGCGGAGTTCCAGAAGCTCGCCGAGGCCGCCAAGGCCAACTGCCCGATCTCCCGCCTGCTCTCGCCGGGTGCCGAGATCACCCTCACCGCCCGCCTGGCCGCCTGACCCGGCGACCCGCACACACGTGGACCACGGCCCGGGTCGCCGAGCGCGACCCGGCCGATCGGTCCCGCGTCGGGCAGAATGAACGTCGTGCCGGTGGAGATGACCCGCGAGCGCTTCGAGGAGCTGGTCGCTGACGCGCTCGACGAGGTGCCCGAAGGGCTTCTCGGCCTGATGAACAACGTGGTGATCCTCGTCGAGGACGACCCACCGCCGGGTGAGTCCGACCTGCTCGGCCTCTACGAGGGGCACGCGCTCACCAACCGGGGCTGGGACTACTCCGGCGTACTGCCGGACCGGATCTTCATCTACCGCCACCCGATCCTGCGGATCTGCGACAACGACGAGGACGTCGTCGACGAGGTGGCGGTGACAGTGGTGCACGAGATCGCCCACCACTTCGGCATCGACGACGAGCGGCTGCACGCCCTGGGCTGGGGCTGACGCGCGAGCCCCCCGTCCGCGCGCCGCTGAACCGATCGCCTCCGGTTGCCGTGGTCACCTACGGTCGATGCAGCGACCGCGACCATTTCAGGAGGAACCTTTCATGCGCAGCGAGCTGTTCTCGTCCGAGAATCTGGAGAAGGAGTCGGCGCAGGCGGGCATGCGTCTGCAGAACTCCAAGATGTTGAAGATCGAGCTCAACGGCGAGGCGATGGCCCGGGTCGGCTCGATGGTCGCCTACCAGGGCAACGTGCAGTTCCAGGCGCTGGGCTCGGGCGGCCTCGGCAAGTTCCTCAAGCAGAAGCTCACCGGCGAGGGCGTCCCCCTGATGAAGGTCACCGGCCAGGGTGACGTCTTCCTCGCCGAGCTGGCCAAGGACGTCCACATCATCGACCTGGAGCCGGGCGACGCGCTCTCCATCAACGGTTCCAGCGTGCTCGCCTTCGACTCGACCCTGCAGTACGACATCAGGATGGTCGGCGGCGCCGGCATGGCCTCCTCGTCCGGGCTGTTCAACTGCGTGTTCAGCGGGTACGGCCGGATCGCCATCACGACCAAGGGCACTCCCGTGGTGCTCAACGTGGACGCCCCGACGTACGTCGACCCGCAGGCGGCCGTCTGCTGGTCGGCCAACCTCCAGACCGGCTACCACCGAGCCGAGCAGCTCGGTCTCGGCACGCTGCTCGGTCGACGCACCGGCGAGTCGTTCACCATGAGCTTCGCCGGTCAGGGCTTCGTCGTGGTGCAGCCGTCCGAGGAGCCGCCCGTCATGGGCAGCGGTCAGCAGCAGCAGGAGGGTGGCCTGCTCGGCGGTCTGCTGAGCTGAGCGCCGATCCGGGTGGGGCGCGCTCCGGAGCACCCCACCCCCAGGGCCTCGGCGCTCGGACCGGTCAGCTCATCTCGCCGGTACGCAGCCGGGCCAGCCAGGCCGCCGCGTCGGCGTAGTCGACGTCCGACAGGCCGGCCGGCGCGGGCACCCGCCGCTCGCCGGCCTCGACCCAACGGTGTCGGGGATAGGACCCGAGGAAACGGACCTCCGCGCACACCCGGCGCAGCCCCTGCAACGCCTCACCCAGGCGTACGTCGGCCACGTGCCCGGTGCAGTCGAGGAAGAAGACGTACCGGCCCAGCGCCTCACCGGTCGGGCGGGACTCGATCCGGGTCAGGTTCACCCCGCGTACGGCCAGCTCGACCAGCACCGACAGCAGCGCGCCCACCCGGTCGTGAGCGATGTAGACGGCCAGTGAGGTGAGGTCGTCGCCACTCGGCGGTGGGGGTGGCCCGGGACGGGAGACCAGCACGAACCGGGTCACCGCGTCGGGGTGGTCGGCGATCTTCTCGGCGAGCAGCGTGAGCCGGTGCCGGGCCGCCCCGATGGGCGCGCAGATCGCCGCGTCGTACTCGCCGGACCCGGCGCCGGCCGCCGCCGCGCCGTTGGAGAGGACATCGACGACCGTCGCATCGGGCAGGTGGTCACGCAGCCAGCCGCGGCACTGGGTGGACGCCTGCGGGTGTGCCGCGATGGAGCGGACCGTCGACAGCGCGGTGCCTGTACGCGCGGCGAGCACGAACTCCACCGGCAGGACCACCTCGCGGGTGATCACCAGCGGCGCACCCTCGACGATCTCGTCGAGGGTGACGCCGACCGCCCCGCCGATCGAGTTCTCCAGCGGTACGAGCGCCGCGTCGGCCTCTGCGGCCCGGATGCTGTCGAGCGCCTCCCCGACGCTGCGAGCCGGCGTACGGGAGCCGTGTTCGGCTGCCGGGATGGTGCGCAGGGCCTGCTCGGCGAAGGTGCCCTCGGGGCCGAGGTACACGTAGCGCGTAGGCGGTGTTCCGGGCATGCCGCCCAGACTACGCACCCGGTCCGACCGCTGGAGATGGATCGCAGGCGAGCGTACGGATTCCGGCCGGCCCGGTGGCCCGGACCTCGATGGTGCACACGTCGGTGCCGGCCGTGACCAGTTGCAGAGCCGTCGGCACGCCCTGGGTGACGACCTGAAGCTCCTCGTGCCCGGTCACCTCCAGCACGGTGTACTGCCAGTCCCCGGCGCACAACGGGCCGGTGCGGACCCGGACCCGGACGTTGTCCGGGAGCACCGAGGCCCGTCCCTGCAGCAACTGCACCACCCGCTGCCCGGTCGGCCCGTTCCGGCAGGTCGTCGCCACCAGGCCGGGCTCCGGAGTGGCCGCGTGGGTGGCGGGCGGCGGTGCGGTCGGCGCGGTCGAGGGCGTGCCGGTCGCGACGCCGGTCGGGCCCGACGGCCTGGGGCTGCCGGCCCCGGTGGGCACGCCGGTCGGGTCACGCAGTTCCGGAGGTGCTCCGCAGCCGGTCAGCGCTCCGATGGTGAGGAGCGCCAGCAGCGCCGCCCACGCGGGCGCGGTGGGGGCAGACGGGCGGCGGGGTGGGCTGAACGGCACGGGCCGGTCCTCGGGACATCGGGATACGTCGCGGCCGGGGTGGCCGAGCCCATCGTAGGGCGAGCGGTCGGCCGGGTGAAGCTCAGCCGAGGACGCGGTGTCCGGCGCGCTCCAACGCGGTTGTGCCCTCGGTCAGTCGGACGGCCGGCAGCAGCACGTAGTCGGTGTCGAAGGTGGAGAAGGTGACCACGCTGACCCGGGCCGCGGCGAGTGGGTCCACGAGCGCCGCGAGCGTGCCGGTGCCGTCCATGCCCGCCGGACCGGCGACGCGAAGGCAGCGCCAGATGGTCTCCACCACGGCCTCGTCGGGCAACCGATCGGCCGGGCAGATCACCGAGATCCCGTCGGCGGTCCAGCTCACCGTGACCACGTCGGCGCGACCCAGCCCGCTCGACAACTCGTCCGGCAGGGCGGTGCCGCCACCGAGCCGGCACACGGCGTACTCCCCCGGCAGCAGAGTGATATCGAGCATGAGGGCACCCTACGGCGTGGAACCGAGCCCATCTGGGCATCGCCGCGTGCGGCGAACACCACATCGCGCCGCAGGTCAGACCTCGGAGAAGAAGGTGAGCGAGCCCGCGACGGCGCCGTCGGAGAGCACCGGCGTGGAGATCGCGTCGACCGTCGCGTCAGGCCCGCCGCCGGAGGCGGCCTGCACCCGCAGCAGGCCCCGGGCGAGCCGGCCGGAGGAGAGCGCCAACAGGGGCGGAATCTTGTCGATCTCGGCCTCGGTCAGCTCGCCCCGGTTCGCGGTGAAGTCGAGCAGGCGAAGGCCGCCGTCGAGCAGTGGACGCCCGATAAGGCCGGCGGGCTCGCCCAGGCAGAGCAGCGCGCAGCCGGCGGTGGAGATGGCCACCACCCGGGTGTCGGCGTCGATCAGCAGGCAGGGCTCGTCCGCCCGCCCGACGGTCGAGGACCACTGGCCGACATTGTCGAACTCAGACTCTGTCGAGGCTCGGGCCGAGGGCACGAACACTTCTGAGAGCGAGAGTTCGACGTGGGCCACCGCGCCTCCTATGTACAACGACGGACTGTCCACGCTAGCCGGTCAACGACGGATTCACCGAGCGAGCCGGGTCACCGCGCCGCAGCGGAGAACTCCCGGGCGGCCGGCGACGGCGCGGGAGCCGGTGGGTAGGTGGGGGACCGGGGCCGCGTGGCGTCGCCGGTGACGTTACCGGCGGTGGGCCGCCTTGTCAGCGGCCGTTCGGCCCTCCTCGTACCACCGGTAGTCGGCCGATGGACGGTACGTGCCGTTCAGCCAGGTGCTCGGGTGCTGTGCCACCCGTGCCAGCTTCTCGGCCGTGGTCGGGCTGATCCGGTTGCCACCGGCCACGAGAAGCCGGTCCAGCTCCCGGTGGGTGGCCATCAGGCAGTCCTTCGGGAGGCCGTAGACGCTGATCACGCCGGAACCCACGAAGGTCAGCACGGGCGTCACCGGGATGGTCAGCCCCACCGCGTCGGAGAGGGCCTTGCTGGCCCGCTTGGCGTCCCGGCGGGCCTCGGTCACGTACGGGGGCCGCTTCCCGTTGATCTGTACGACGTCCCCGGCGACGAGCACCCGGGCCCGGCCGTGGTCGGCGATGGTCACCGCGAACAGGCCGCTCGGCCCGATGGCGAGGAAACCGGCGCGGTCGTCCTGCGCGCGGTCGAGCAGGACGTCCGCCACGTCGGTGCGGGGCCACTCGATGACGTGCCAGGACGGCCCGAGGTGGTCGAGTTGACCGAGTGCCCGCGCGCCGGCCGCCTCCAGCCGACGGGCGCCTCGCTCGGCACGGCGGCGTCGGGCCCACTCGAGCGGTGTGGGGCGGATCGGTTCGAGAGCCCCCGGCGCCTCGACGCGGGGGTGGGGAACCGCGATGGGCGGCAGTGCCCGTGCGGTCGGTACGGCTCGTCGTGCGGGAAAGACAGTCATCGCGACCTCCGGCAAAAGGTCCCTCGAAGTTATGTCCTCACTACCCTACGTTGCCACTGTGGGTGTTCGGCAAGCCGGAACGCCGGAGTGACTGTGGATGAATGCCATATTCATCCACAGTTCTTTTCTCGGATGCCGCCAAACCCTGCCCTACGCTGCGGGAGTGACCCACTACGTCGACAGTGAAGTCGGCCGGCTCGGCACCGTCCTGCTGCACCGGCCCGGCCCGGAGCTGGCCCGGCTCACCCCGCGCAACAACGACTCGCTCCTGTTCGACGCGATCCCCTGGGTCGGCCGCGCGCAGGAGGAGCACGACGCCTTCGCGGCGGCGCTGCGCGAGCGCGGGGTCGAGGTGCTCTACCTGGCCACCCTGCTGGCCGAGGCGCTGGCCGTCGCGGACGCCCGCGCCGAACTGACCGAGCAGGTGCTGCGCTCGCGCCGCCTCGGCGACACGCTCCGCGCCCGGGTCGCCGACCACCTCGCCTACCTGGACCCGGCCGCGCTGGCCGACGTGCTGACCGCCGGGCTGGCCCACGAGGAGCTGCGGATCAGCTCGGAGCGGCCGGGCGGGCTCGTCTACACCCTGATGGACCGGCACGACTTCGTCATCGACCCGCTGCCCAACCTGCTCTTCACCCGGGACTCGTCGCTGTGGATCGGCGACCGGGTCGGCGTCACCAGCCTCGCCATGCCGGCCCGCCGCCGGGAGACCACCCTGACCGACGCCATCTACCGGCACCACCCCCGGTTCGCCGGCACCGAGTTCGTCTACCGCCCCGACCTGGAACACCTGGAGGGCGGGGACGTGCTGCTGCTCGCACCCGGCGTGCTGGCGGTCGGCGTGGGTGAGCGGACCACCCCGGCGGGCGCGGAACGCCTCGGCCGGCAGGTCTTCGCCGCCGGCCTGGCCCACACCATCCTGGTGGTGCCGATCGCCCAGAAACGCGCCACGATGCACCTGGACACCGTCTGCACGATGGTCGACGTCGACGCCGTCCTGATGTATCCGAACATCGCCAGCACGCTCTCGGCGTACACCGTCATCGCCGGCGCGGACGGCGAGGACCCACGGGTGGACGGCCCGGCGCCCTTCCTGCGAGCCGCCGCCGACGCGATGGACCTGGACCAGCTGCGGGTCATCGACACCGGCCTGGACCCGGTGACCGCGGAACGCGAACAGTGGGACGACGGCAACAACACCCTCGCCCTCGCGCCCCGGCTGTGCGTCGGTTATGAGCGCAACACGGAGACCAACGCGCAGTTGGAGCGGGCCGGCATCGAGATCATCCCGATCGCCGGTTCGGAGTTGGGCTCCGGCCGGGGCGGCCCGCGCTGCATGTCCTGCCCGATCGTCCGCGCCCCCCTGAAGGAAGGGCCCCCTGCTAACGCCTAGTGCATAGCAAGGGGCCCTTCCTAACAACGCCTCAGCGCAGGGTGAGCTGTCGGCCGAGCAACCCCTGGCGGGCCCGCCGGCCGGCGGCGTCCAACACCTCGGTGCTGGCGAGAGCCTCCGCGTACCGCTTGGCGAACTGCGCCACCGGGTCCTCCCACTCGCTCGCCGGCGTCTCCTCGGGCAGGTCCCAGACGGGTACGAGCCGGCCGTGGGCGCGGAACATCCCGGCGAACTTGGTCTGGTCGCCGAGCGTCAGCGTGCCGGCCGCGCCGAGCCGGGCCAGCGCGTCGAGGGCGCCGTCCTCGTCGTCCGGCAGCACCCAGCGCACGTGCGCCTTCTCGGGGACCCGGCACCAGTACGCGGCCTTCGCGGAGGTCATCCGCACCGTCGGGTAGATGGCGGCGTTCGCCCGCTCCAGGGACGCCTGGACGCTCGGGTCATCGGTCGCGCCGGGATCGAGCCAGAACTCGAACCCGTCGTGCATGCTGATCTCCAGCGGGCCGTCCACGAGGATGTCCTGAAGTCGCGGCCCGGGGCCGGGCAGCGGCGGCACGGAAACCTGGCCGCCCGGCTCGGTGCGCAGCGCGCTGAGGAGCGCCTCGGCCAGGTCCCGGGAGACATCGCCGGACTGCTGGTGACGCTGTAGACCGATGAGCACCTGGCCGTCCGGCTTGCTCACCGCCGGCGCGGCCATCGGCAGCACCGTGGCCAGGGTCGCCGACCGGTCGCCGAACTCCTCGACCAGGGCGGGCGCCAGGCGCAGCGGGGCGGACGCGGCGGGCACCAGCTCGCGCAGCGCGATCCACTCGGGCTCGTCGACCAGGCCCTCGAAGGGACGCGGCACGAAGACGTCCCGCACCTTGTCCCGACGGGGAGTGGTGTCGGTGGCTGCTCGCTGGCTCTTTCGACGCTTGCTCACGGCGTCACAGCCTAGAGCCCCGCCGGCCCCGGCATGACCCGGACCCACCCAACCCAGCGCGAGTTGATCATGAAGGTGTTAGCCGGCCGGCACCAGGCCGGGGGTGGGAGTGGGGTCGAACTCCGCCCAGACGCGCTGACCCATACCGTCCCGCTCGACACCCCAGCGGGTCGCCAGGCCGGCGACGATGTGCAGGCCCCGCCCGTCCGCCGCGTCGAGGCCGGCGGTGCGGATCCGTGGGCCGGTGGCCGCGCCGCCGTCGGTCACCCGCAACTGGATCCGTGGGCCGTCGGCGGACGGCCGCAGCCGCCAGGCCACCCGGACCACGCCGCCGGGCAGCGGGTGGGCGTGCCGGACCGAGTTGCCCACCAGTTCGGCGAGCACCGCGATCAGATCCGCGAGGAGCGCCGGGGGCACGACGTCCGCCAGGTCGTCGGCGAGCCGATGCCGGGCCAGTCGTGCGCCGGCGGGGTGGTGGGGAACCACCACGCACCACGCCCGATCCCTCGCCGCCGTCGCCACCGTCGCCTCCACGTCGCGCCCCGCAGGTCAACCGCGCGGTAGCCGCACCTCTGCGACCGTACCGCCGTCGGTCCTCGGACGTAGGGATACCCATCCATTCTGCTGTTCAACGATCCGGCGGACGAGATAGAGGCCCAGCCCCGCCCCGGGGTAGCCGCGCCGGTCACCGGACTCGCCCTGCCAGAACCGGTCGAACGCCCGTTCCACGTGCTCCGGCCGGATGCTGATGCCGCGGTCGCTCACCCGGAACGCGACCAACTGACCGTCGACCCCGGCCGTGATCTCGATGGGGGAGCCCGGCGGCGAGTACTTGCCGGCGTTGGTCACCAGCTCGGTCAGGACGGTGGCCAAACTGGGACGGTGGCCGAGCGCCTTGGGCAGGTCGACGGGCAGGCGGAGCGTCAGCCGGTGCCGCAGCTCCGCCGGCAGGTCCACGACCGCCGCGCGCAGCGCCGCACCGAGGTCGAACGGGGTGGGCGGCTCGTCCGCGGGCCCCGTCTCGGCCGCCGAGGAGAGCAGCCGGTCGACCAACCGGGCCAGCTCGTTGGCGCGCTGCCCGATCACCCGGGCGGCCTGCCGTCGGTCGCCGTCGGTCAGCGACTCCCAGTGGTCGGTGAGGGTGTCCGCGTACCCCTTGATGACGGTGACCGGCGTGCGTAGCTCGTGGCTGGTCACCGCGACGAACAGCTCCCGGTCGTGATCGCGGCGCTGCTGGTCGGTGATGTCGCGGAAGGTGACCACCCGCAGCGCGCCCGGGCCGGGCAGGTCGCCGGAGGTGATGCGCAGCCAGCGCCCGTCCGGCAGCCGGTGGTCGCGAACCTGGCCGGCAGGCGGCAGCGGCAGCGGCAACGGCCGGTTCAGGGCCTGGCCCGTCGTGCAGCCGGTGACCTGGACGGCGGCCGGGTTCCACAGCCGGACGTGCCCGTCCCGGTCGACCACCGCCAGCCCGTCGGCGAGCGCCGCCACCACCGGCCCGTCGCCGTGCACCGGCAGTCCGCTCTGGTCGCCGTACATGTGGGCGACGCACGAGGCGAGGTACGCGATGACGCCCTGCTGCTCGGCGCCCGGCTCGTCGTCGCCCGGATAGAGGGCGTGCAGGCTGCCGACGGTGTGACCGCCGATCTCGGCCCGGGACACCACCATCCGGTGCAGGCCGCTGCCGGCGAGTTCGGCGGCGAGCTTGCCGCTCAGATCGGTCACCCGGACCTGGCTCACCCGGGGGCCGGAGAGCAGCCGGACCGTGTCCGGGTCGTCCGCCGCGAGCGGGCGGCCGAGCGCCCACTCCGCCGCGCCGGTGGCCGCGATCACCCGGCCGCCCGTCGGACCGAACTCGACGAACGCCATTCCGCTCGCGGACAGCGCCGGTTGGGCCATCCGGAGGAGTTGGGTGAGGACCGGCAGGCCCGCGTCCCCCGCATTGATCATCTCGATCACGACGGTGTGGCCGGCGAGAAGAGCGGGAAAATCGATACGCTCCGGCATGTGCCGAGTCTGCCCCGCCGGCCCGGCTTTCGGCACCCCCGGTTGTCGGGTGGGCGTAGGCGTAGGCGCTGCCGGCGGTCGACGCGCTGGGCGGCCGGCTCGGCGTCGCGGCCCGTTCAGCGGTCCCGCCGGGCCAGCACGTGCGCCGGTCGGTCCGTGATGATCCCGTCCACCTCCCCGGCCAGCACCAGCTCCACGTCGGCCGGCTCGTTGACCGTCCAGACGTACACCTGGTTGCCGGCGGCGCGCAGCGCGGGCAGCAGGTGGGGGCGGGCCCGGAGCAGGCCGATGCCCGGGCCGGCGATGCGGGCGCCGAACGGCAGCCGGCCCAGCCGCAGCCAGGGTGGAAGCACCTCCAGCAGCAGCACCGTGGGCAGCGCCGGGGCCAACTCCCGGACCCGGCGTACGGCCAGCGGGGAGAACGACATGACGGTCACCTGGACCGGGTCGTCCGGTGCCGGATCGACCAGCCCGTACTGCCGCAGCAGGTCGACCAGCCGCCGCTCCACCAACGAGCCGAAGCGGGACGGATGCTTCGTCTCGACGAGCAACCGGACGGGCCGCCCGGCGGCGAGCACCGCGTCGAGCAGCCGGGCCAGGGTCAACAGCCGGGTGTGCGACTCGTCCGGCGGCAGGTCACCGCTCGGCGCGCCGGCTGGATGCCACGAGCCGAAGTCCAGCGCGTCCAACTCGGCGAGAGTTCGCGCGCTGACCAGCCCGCGACCGTTGCTCGTGCGGTCCAGCCGCCGGTCGTGTACGCAGACCAGATGACCGTCCCGGGTCAGCCGGACGTCGCACTCCAGCCCGTCGGCGCCCTCGTCGAGGGCGCGCAGGTACGCGGCGAGGGTGTGCTCCGGAAGGTCGTACGAGGCGCCGCGGTGCGCGAAGACCAGTGGCCCGCCCATCCCGGCCGCCTCAGATGACCTGGCCGGGCTGCCCGTTCGCGTCGACCACTGCTCGGCCGACCGCTGCCCACTGGCGCATCCCGCCGTCGGCGTTGCGCACCTGACCCCAGCCGTTGTTGATCAGGTAGGCGACGACCTGGGCGGATCGTCCACCGGAGCGGCAGATGACGGCCACGTCCCGGTCGGTCGGCACCTCGGCCAGCCGCGCGGGCAGTTCCATCATCGGCAGGTGGTGGGCGGTGGGGGCGTGGCCGGCCGCCCATTCGTCGGCCTCCCGCACATCGAGCAGGTAGGTGTCGTCGGCGATCTCGGTCACGGGCACGGTGGGAACCTGGGGTCCGAACACAGGAAGCAACACTAGATCCTCGGGGGCCGGATCGGCACCGACCCGGCCGTCGCCACGGTCACAACCGGGTCACCCAGCGCGGGTTGGCCTGCGCCCAGTCCGGTACGCGGGTGCCCCGGACCGCCTCGAACAGCCCGTTGCCGCCGTTGTCGAGCACCACGTACGAGACCTGGTCGATGGTCTGCGGGGACGAGGGCACCTGGACGCCGCGCATTCCGTCGGGCGGCAGCGCGCGGAGCGCGAGGAGCAGATCCTCAAGGGGTACGCCGTTGGTGTCGACGGTCAACGAGCCGCCGACCGCCCGGAGCACCTGGTCCAGCTTCACCGGATTGTTGCGCAGGTCGGCGTCGCCGGCGCTGTCCAGCATCGCCCGCAGGAGTTGCTGCTGGTGGCGCTGCCGGTCGTAGTCGCCCCCGGGCAGGTCGTAGCGCTGCCGTACGTAGTCCAGCGCCTGTGCCCCGTCCATCCGCTGGCAGCCGGTCCGGAAGACCCGGTTGGTGTGGATCGAGCGCACCTCGGTGTCGACGCACATCTGCACCCCGCCCAAAAGGTCGATCACCTTCCGGAAGCCGGAGAAGTCGATCAGGGCGGCGCCGTCGAACCGGATACCGGTGAGCCGGTTCAGGGTGGTGGAGAGCAGTCGGGCGCCGGCCGATCCGCCGCCACCGTGCTCGTACGCGGCGTTGATCTTGTCGGGGCCGCCGCCGAAGCCGTTCGCCGGTGGGATGGCGACCAGCAGGTCACGC
Source organism: Micromonospora sp. NPDC049801 (assembly GCF_040656575.1). NCBI lineage: Bacteria > Bacillati > Actinomycetota > Actinomycetes > Micromonosporales > Micromonosporaceae > Micromonospora > Micromonospora sp. NPDC049801. Next base: position 97,817 of record NZ_JBFAMS010000015.1, read on the forward strand.
GGGATGGAGACCAGGTACGCCGCACGCCGTCCGGCGGGTACGTGCACGATGAGGATGGTGTCGGAGCGTTGGTCCGGCTCGCTGCCGCCGGCGCGTTTGTCGGTGCCGATCAGCAGGTAGTTGAGCGCCCCGTCCAGGTCGGTCCGGTCGGTTCGGGCGTCGGCGTCGAGCAACTGCTCCTTGGTGACCGTACGGTCGTACCGGTGGGTCAGTGTCTTGAGGCCCATCACCGCGAGCCCGGCCAGCAGGACTAGGGCCAGTCCGACGCCGAGCAGGAGGCGTGGCCAGCGATCGCGGCGCGACCCGGCCGGGTGTGCCCGGCCGGCCGCGTTCCGTCCCCACCTGGACGTGACCGCCTCCCCGCAGCCGATACGTGAACCTTGCTCACGTCAGGCTACGGTCAGTGACGGAACGGTCGCCGGGCTTTCCGCGACTTGGCCGTCACTTCCGGCCGGAGATCACCTCGGGGTGGGTGAAGACGAACTCGGCGAGCTTGTCCTGCTTGACCGCCTCGAACATCGCCATCGTCTCCTCGTTCAACGCCTCACGGTTGTTGCCGTTGCCGTTGAAGCTGCCGTTGTTGGTCTTCAACATGGTCAACTCGTTGGCGGTGACGCCACGCATGGTGAAGATGAAGTTCTCGATCGGCACGCCGCCGGTGTCCAGGACGAAGGCCTTGCCGGCTGCCTTGATCAACGAGTTCATCTTGGCCGGGTTGGTCAGCATGCCGCCGTCGTTGGCCTTGCGGGCCATCGCCTTGATCAGTTGCTGCTGGTTCTGCTGCCGGTCGTAGTCGCCGTTGCGGAGGGTCTTGCGCTGCCGCGAGTAGTCGAGCGCAGCCCAACCCTCCATCTCCTGGCAGCCCTTCTTGTGCACCACCGGCTTCATCGTCTTGCCGGTCTTCTTGGCGTCGGCGTTCCACATCGGCTTACCGTCGACATAACTCATGTGCAGCGACGTGACCTCCTGGCTCACGCAGATGCGCACGGTGCCCAGGGTGTCGATGACGTTCTTGAAGCCCCCGAAGTTGATGATCGCCGCGCCGTCGAAGCTGATGCCCGTGAGGCGCTTGATCGTCTGCGCCATGAGCTGGGCGCCACCCTCCCAGCCGCCACCGTTGCGGGCACCGGCCTGGAAGGCGGCGTTGATCTTGTCGGTGCCACCGGTGTAGCCGCTCTTCTTGAACGGGGGGATCTGCGCCTCGGTGTCGCGGGGGATGGAGATCAGGTACGCCTGGTCGTGCGAGGCCGGGATGTGCAGGACAATGATGCTGTCCGACCGGACGTCGTCGGCGGCCCAGCGTTCCCGGGCGTCCACGCCGAGCAGCAGCATGTCGATCGGCCCGTCCAGGCTCGCGCCACCCTCGGCGTCGGTCTTGCCGGCGTCGCCGAGCAGGTTGCGCTGGGCGATGTCACCGGTGGCCTGACCGACCAGCACCTTCGTGCCGACGATCGCCACCCCGCTGCTGAGCATCAGCACCGCACCGAAGATCACGGTCAGGCGGGCCCAGAGCGGATCCTTGCGCCGGGGCCGCTTCTTCGCCGGCCCCTTGCCGCCTGTCCGGCTGTCGCCGGCACCTGGCGGACGACCGCCCGGGCCGCCGCCCGACGGGCCGGGCTGCACCGGTATGGACGCGGCGATACGACCGCTCTGCGCGGCGGATGTAGTGGACGGAGGGCGACGGCTGGCCTGAACCGGCATTCGTGCTCCAGCTCGTGATCAGGAGGGGGCGGCACCACTGTACGTACATCAATTCGACTTTGCGAGTTCATCTGGACTCAATTCGCTCGCCAGGCACCGTCAACCAGGCGATCGCCCCCACTCGATGACCAGAAAGGCGAGGCAGCGATGGCCTGATCGGCTCGAACGCCTCGATGCCCCTAATGTCCGATTCTATCTGACAAGTTGGCGCGGCACCTGGTGTGGCACGCGCGAAAGGGGGCCCGACCCGGATGGGTCGGACCCCCGCAGGGTCTACTTGCTCGCTGGCGGAATCGGCCCGTACGCGCAGGTGGACGCCGAGTCGATGCGGATCCCGTTGGGGATCCCGTAGTACCCGACGTCGTAGAGGGTGTTGGGCTTGCCGGCGGCCATGCACTTGATCAGCCCGGTGGTGTACCGGACGTACACAACGTCGTCGTTGCGGCTGTTGGCGCCGTACACGACATCGACCCCGTTCGAGATGGACTGGAAGCCCGAGGTCACGACCTGGTACTTGTGATCGATGACCTTGTCCTGGTCGGAGAGGCACGTGTAGGGGTACGGGCACCCGAGGGCGGCAGCCTGAGCCGGTGCGGCGGTGGCTGCCAGGCCAGCCCCCGTGATGAGCGCGGCGGCGGCCGTCGCCCCTAACGCCTTGTGCAGCTTGCCTGTCATCGACTTCTCCTCGCCTTGGTGGCAGAGGGCAACGACCCGAAGCGATGCCGGGCGCCTCCCTCGATCGAGACGCCCGGCAAGCGGTTCGCCCGGCCAGGGCCCCTGCCGTGTCCGTGGTTGTCATTGATCGAGGTGCGAGGCCCAAACCTAAGACAATCCCCAATGGACGGTCAAGACACTTACGGAGTGGGGGCAGGAGAGGAGGCTCAGCCGCCGTCGTTGCTCTTCGGCGGGTTGGCCTTCACCCAGTCCGCCATCGTGTCCGCCGACATGGCCTTGTACATCGCCAGCGCCTTCTCCCGGTCCGACACCACCACCGACTCGCCGTTGATGGTGTCGCTGCCCGAGTTCGGGCTGGTCAGGAACGTGAGGTTCTCACCACGCAGGCTCCGGAACTGCACCGCCATATCGGTCAACGAGAAGCCCTGGTCGACGGTCACCGCCGCGGTCACCGACTTGAGGAAGTCGTTGAGCTTCTTCGGGTTCGCCAGGGTGCCGGTGCTGGCCGCCTTGTCCATCAGCGCCCGCAGGAAGTCCTGCTGGTGCCGCATCCGGGCGAAGTCGCCGTCCGGGAACTGCTTACGCTGCCGGATCCAGTCCAGCGCCTCCGCGCCGTCCATGTGGTTGGTGCCCTTGGTGAACGTCCGGTACGGCTTGTGGATCGAGGTGATCGTCCGCTCCACCTTCAGGTCCACCCCGCCGAGGGCGTCGGTGACCTCCTTGAACCCGCCGAAGTCGATCGCCATGACGTGGTCGATCCGGACGTCGCTGAAGCACTCGACGGTACGGACCGCCAGCGGCAGGCCACCGAAGGCGAACGCTGCGTTGATCTTCGCGCGCCGGCCGGAGCCGCAGTCCGCGCCCGCGCTCTCCGGGATCGGCACGTACAGGTCACGCGGGATGGAGACCAGGTACGCCTCCTTATGGTCGGCCGGGATGTGCATCACGATGATCGTGTCGGCCCGCCACTGGCTCTTGGTGTCGACCGGCGCGTCCGGGTCCCGGGAGTCGCTGCCGACCAGCAGGATGTTCAACGCGCCGTCGACGGGCTTCGCCGGACGGCCGCCGGTGATCTCCGCGAAGGGATCGGTGCGGGCCAGGTCGTTGTTGAGGCCGCGCGCGTACAGCCACGCGCCCAGGCCGCCGAGCAGCGCCAACACCAGCACCGCGATGCCCGCCACCAGGCCGATCCGCCCCCAGCGTGGGCGGGGACCACGCCGTCCCGACCCGCCGGCGCCACCCGGCCCGCCCGGTCCCGTCGGCCCGCCGGGGCCGACCTGCCGATCGTCGTACGACGGGTAGAAGCGCGCCTCGGCCGGACGCGCGCGTCCGGAGGCGCCCCGGTCGGGGCCGGGCACCGAGGCGCGCCCGGCGCTGCGGTGCAGGTACGGGTGGGGAACGCCGGCAGGGGTCGCTGACATGCAACTCAGAGTACGTAGCGAGGGCCACTACCGCCCTCAGGTGACACTCAGCGATCGGCGGTCCGCCGCGAGCCGGTTACCCTAGCCGCGCCCGGAAGTACTCGATCGTGCGTCGCAGGCCGTCTTCGGGCGTCACGGCCGGCTCGTATCCGAGCAGTTCACGGGCGAGGGTCAGGTCGGGGCGCCGCATCTCCGGGTCGTCCGCGCTGCGCGTGATGTACGTCACCTCCGAGTTGCTGTCGGAGAGTGACACGATCAACTCGGCGAGTTGACGCATGGACATCTCGTGCTCGGTACCGCAGTTGACCGGCCCGGTCTCGGTCGAGTCGAGCAGCAGCAGGATGCCCCGCACCAGATCCTCGACGAAGCAGATTGACCGGGTCTGGTTGCCGGTGCCGTGCACGGTGATCGGCTCGTCACGCAGCGCCTGGGAGATGAAGGTCGGGATGGCGCGACCGTCGTCCGGGCGCATCCGCGGGCCGTACGTGTTGAAGATCCGCACGATCGCGGCGTCCAGCCCCCGGTACCGGTGGTACGCCATGGTGGCCGCCTCGGAGAAGCGCTTCGCCTCGTCGTAGACGCTGCGGACGCCGATGGGGTTGACGTTGCCCCAGTAGGTCTCGCGCTGCGGGTGCTCCTTCGGGTCCCCGTACGCCTCGCTGGTGGAGGCCATCAGGAACCGGGCGCCGTCGGCGACCGCGCGGTCCAGCAGGTGCAGGGTGCCCACCGACCCGACCCGGAGGATCTCCACCGGAAGCTGGGCGAAGTCGGTGGGGCTGGCCGGCGAGGCCATGTGCAGGATCGCGTCGAAGCGCTCGGCCAGCGCCGGGTGGTGCGTCGGCAGGCCGTCGGAGAGGTCCGCCTCGACCAGGGTGAAGGTTGGCCGGTCCAGCAGGTGGGCGACGTTCTCCTTGGAACCGGTGACGAAGTTGTCCAGGGCCACCACCGTGCACCCGCGGGCGATCAGCGAGTCGACCAGGTGCGACGGAACGAAACCGGCGCCGCCGGTGACAAGAACGCGGTGACCAGACCCAAAGCGCGTAGCAACCTTCATGCCGGTCAGCCTACCGACTGAAGGAAGGGCCCCCTGCTAACGCCTGGCGTTGTACAGGGGGCCCTTCCTAACAGCTAGCGCGTCAGTGCGCACCCGCGCCGGTGAGAGCGCGGACCTCCAGCTCGGCGTACTTGTCCTCGTCGTGCTCCTTCGAGATGAGCGTGCCGACGAACCCGCAGAGGAACCCGAACGGGATGGACAGGATGCCCGGGTTGGACAGCGGGAACCACTGCCAGTCGTGGTCCGGGAACATCGACGTCGCCGCGCCCGACACCACCGGTGAGAAGAACACCAGCACCACGGCCGAGATCAGACCGCCGTAGATCGCCCATACCGCTCCGGAGGTGTTGAACCGCTTCCAGAACAGGCTGTAGAGGATCGCCGGCAGGTTGCCCGAGGCGGCGACCGCGAAGGCCAACGCCACGAGGAACGCCACGTTGAGGTTCTGCGCGTAGATCGACAGCAGGATCGAGATCGCGCCGATGACCAGGGCGGAGATCCGGGCGACCCGTACCTCCTGGCGCTCGGACGTCTCGCCCTTCTTCAGGACGTTCGCGTAGAAGTCGTGGGCCAGGCTGGACGAGGAGGCCAGGGTCAATCCGGCGACCACGGCCAGGATGGTGGCGAAGGCGACCGCCGCGATGATCGCCAGCAGGGCCGCGCCACCCAGGTCACCGCCGAAGAACTCCAGGCCGAGCGCCTCGGCCAACTGCGGCGCGGCGGTGTTGCCGGCCTTGTCCTGCGCGATGATCGCCGGACCACCCACCATCGCCGCCGCGCCGAAGCCGAGGGCCAGGGTGAGCAGGTAGAAGGTGCCGATGATGCCGATGGCCCAGAGCACGCTCTTACGGGCCGCCTTGGCGGTCGGCACGGTGTAGAAGCGGATCAGGATGTGCGGCAGACCGGCCGTGCCGAGCACCAGGGCGATGCCGAGCGAGAGCAGGTCCATCTTGTTGTAGAACGTCTGCGTGGCGTTCCCGGCGACCTCCACCCCGTACCGCAGGCCCGGTTCCAGGAGTTTGTCGCCCTTGCCGGACGCGGAGGCGGCGGCGCCGAGCAGCTCGGACAGGTTGAAGTGGTACTTCGCCAGCACCAGCACGGTCATCAGCAGGGCGCCGCTCATCAGCAGGAACGCCTTGACGATCTGCACGTACGTGGTGCCCTTCATGCCACCCACGGTCACGTAGATGATCATCAGGGCGCCGACCATGATGATGGTCGCCACCTTGGCCGTGGCGGCATCCATGCCGAGGAAGGTCGTCCCGGGCTTGATGCCGAGCAGCAGCGCGACGAGCGCGCCGGCGCCGACCATCTGGGCGAGCAGATAGAAGATCGAGACGGTGATGGTGGAGACGGCAGCCGCCGTACGCACCGGACGCTGCCGCATCCGGAACGCCAGCACGTCGGCCATCGTGTACCGGCCGGAGTTGCGCAGCAGCTCCGCGACCAGCAGGAGGGCCACCAGCCAGGCGACCAGGAAGCCGATCGAGTAGAGGAAGCCGTCGTAGCCGTAGAGCGCGATGATGCCGGCGATGCCGAGGAACGAGGCGGCCGACATGTAGTCGCCACCGATCGCCATGCCGTTCTGGAAACCGGAGAAGGAGCGGCCGCCGGCGTAGAAGTCCGTGGCCGTCTTGGTCTGCCGGCTGGCCCAGATGGTGATGCCCAGGGTCACCGCCACGAACACCAGGAACAGCGTGATGGTCAGGTTGCGGGCCGTGTGGTTCGTCGCGTCGGCCGCGAGGAGCAGGTCAGCCGCGTGGACCGTCATCGTGGGTCACCTCCCCGATCTCGGCACGGATGCGGTCGGCCACCGGGTCGATCTTCCGGTCGGCGTACCGGGAGTAAAGCCAGGCGATCAGGAACGTCGAGACGAACTGGAGTAGGCCGAAGACCAGGGCAACGTTGATGTTGCTGCCGAACAGCTTCGTGCCCATGAAGTCCCGGGCGTACGCGGAGAGAATGACGTAGAGCGCGTACCACAGGAAGAACGCGACGGTCATCGGGAAGACGAAGCCGCGCAACGCGCGCCGCAACCCGGCGAACTCGTCTGACTGTTGTACGGCCAGGTACTTGTCCGGCTGGGAAGCGGTCGGCGCGGGTGTGTCCGTGGACATCTGTGGATCACCACCTTCACAGGCGTCGGGGGTAGTTGCGCGCACCGTAGGAGGCACGCTCCCCGCCGGGGAAGGTCGAGATCGACGCCGGTCGTCGAGTGCGCCGAGCGGTTGGCTGGGTGCGCCGAGTGACCTACGTCACCCCGGTGACCGGTCGCGCTCCCAGGCCCCTGGTCAGCCCGGCAGCTCGAGGTACCGCCCCCGGTAGTGCAGCAGCGGGGTGGTGTCCTCGGCCAGGTCGACGGCCTCGATGGTGGCCTCCACCAGCAGGCCCCAGCCGTACTCCCGGGCGGTGTCCAGCCGGCACCCCGCCCAGCCGCCGGCGTCGGACGGCACCGGCCCGTAGGGCGTGTCGGTCCACCCGCCGGAGGCGAAGAGCCCTCCCGGCGCGGGAAAGAGGCCGGCGAAGCGGTCGGCGAGCTGCCGGTGTGGCGGGCCGAGCGGCGCGACGGCGAACCGACCCGCCTCCTCGACGGCGGCCCAGAGGTCGGACTCCGGGTCGATCAGCCCGAGCAGCCGGTCCGGCTCCCCCTCGGCGACCAGTGTCGACGCGACCGTCAGACCCGCCGGGCCGGGCGCCGTCCAGAGGGTGACCGGCGCGGCGAGCCGACCCCGCAGCCGGCGGGCCGGCGACCGTTGCCCGGCCGGCACCGCGAACGGATCGGTGTGGTGGATCTCGGCGCCCGGCTCATGATTCACGTGAAACATTGTGCCGCCCCGGCCGCGCACCCAGCCCAGAAAACGTGCGTGCAGGTCGGCGGGTCGCCCGCTCAGCCGGGCGAGCTGATCGCCCGCCTCCGCCATCAGCGTGCCCAGGTAGAACAGCAGCGCCGTGCGGTCGTCCCGGTACTCGGCCAGCAACGCCAGCCGCGCCGGTTGGCAGGGCCAGTGCGCGCCGCAGCCGCGACACCGCCACAGCGGTCGCATCGGCAGGTGCGGCCGACTCACTCCGCACCGCCGGCGGCTGGCGGGAGGCAACACTTCGGTGAGCGTGATGCCGGTGAGTCATCTTGATGACTGACAGGCATCACGCTCGTTGGGGTGTCAGGTCCCCGCGCGAGACGCGCCGCACCGCCGTGTGCCGGCTCGATCGCGCCCGGCACGGTCGTCGCCGCCACGTTCCTCATCGAGTACGACCACCGCGCCCCGCCCCGACCAGGAATGAATCCGAGCACGGCTGACCTCCTCCCAGTGGATGCGAGGGCCGCCCCGATCGGGGGAGTGACCGGGACGGCCCCGACGCAGGACCGACCGCCGGGTCATCGCCTCCACCAGCCGGGCCGCGTGCTCTCCACCCTGGACGGCGCGGCGCGGACACGGGAGGATTCCAGGGCTTACTACGCTGCGCAGTCACGTACTTACCGGAGAGGTAAGGATGAACATCGAGATGTGGGTACGGGCGTTGAAGGCCGCCCGCGCCGGTGCCGACGTGTCCCAGGAGGCGCTGGCGACCCTGATCAGGTGGAGTCCGTCCACGGTGGCCGCCATCGAGACCGGCCGTCGCCGACCGACGATGGAATTCGCGGTGGCCGCCGACGAAGCCCTGGCCACCGGCGGCCTCCTCGCCGAACTCCTCAAGGCTGCGGACCAGGAACACGGCCCATCCTGGTTCGTCCCGTGGCGCGGCTACGAGCAGCGGGCGACGCGCCTCCGAGCCTTCGAGGCATGCCTGGTGCCCGGCCTGTTGCAGACCGAGGAGTATGCCCGCGCTGTCATCTCGGCGGGTGGATTGCAGCCGCCGGCCGTGGTCGACGAACTTGTCGCGGTTCGCCTGGAACGTCAACGGCTGTTGTCCCGGGAGGTGCCGCCGCACTGCGTCTTCGTGGTGGATGAAATGGGCCTGCATCGCCCCGTGGGGGGTCACGCCGTGCTCAATGCCCAACTCGGTCGACTGCTTGAGGTGGCGGACCTTCCGTTCGTGCGGCTGCACGTCATTCCATTGAGCGTCGGTGAGCATGTCGGGTTCGGTGGCGGCTTCGTATTCGCCGATCTGCCTGACGGGGAAGGGGTGCTCTACCTGGAGAATGCCGCTCGCGGACACGTCATGGATGAACCGCAGACGCTCCGATTGATTGATCGCAAATGGGATAGTCTGCTCGGCGAAGCACTGTCCACAGGTGCGTCAATGGACCTGATTCGGAAGCTGAAGGTGACACCGTGACGATGATTGAGCCGCGCTGGCGCACCTCTATCCGGTCGACCGACTCCGGCGGCAACTGCGTCGAGGTGGCGGACAATCTGCCGGGTGTCGTGCTGGTGCGGGACAGCAAGGATCGGTCCGGCCCGGTGCTCACGTTCAGCCCGTCGGCCTGGACCGGATTCCTCGCTGCCCACGCGTCTCGCGGCCCGGCCGCCTAGCGGCGTGGCGTGACGGTGGCGAGCAGTTCCGGCTGACGTCGGTCCAGCACGTCACCGGCCAGGTAAGCGCCGAGCAGGGCCGCACCCAGCCCGTACGCCGCGCCGACCGGAAGGGCCAGCCACAGCCAGGCCTCGCCGAGCAGCGCGGCGGCCACCACCATCGGCACCGCGACGGCCGCCGAGGTGACCATGGCCAGCAGGGTGAGCAGCCCCTTCGCCATGCCCGCACCGCTGTTCATCCCGAACGGGTTGCTCGTCTCCGGCAGCGAGTACGCCCCGAGCACCGAGACGAAACTGTTCACCGCCAATCCCGCACCGTAGGTGGCGAGCAGACTGCCCACCATCAGCCCGATCCACTCCGGTCGGCTGAGCAGCGCCGACAGCACCACTGCGATGATCGCCAGCATCGGCAGGACGTACAGCGAGAAGGCGGTCATCCGCGCGCGCAGCTCGACGCGACCCGGCACGCCAGCCACGACGTTCGCGGCGTACGCGCTGCCGTCGAAGCCGAACTGGTTGGCCAGGGTGACCGAGGCGAGTACGCCGACGAAGAGAAGCGAGATGGTGACCACGACCGGTGAGCTGTCGCTGGCGGCCGCCGTGAACCCCGCGTTCTCGGCCGCGAAGTCGCCGCCCATGACGTTGATCAGGACGGGCACGAAGATGCCGACCACCGCGATGGTGATCAGGTTGGCTCGGCGGCGGGCGTCCCGCCACCAGTAGCGGGCCTCCCGGGCGACGAGCGCGCCGAACCGGTCCCGCCGCGCCCAGGTGGCGGCCCGGGGGAAGAGTTGGGCGACCGCGCCGCCGTCGACGCCGCGTCGCGCCGGTGCCCGGCCGGCGGTCGCCGAGCCCACCATCGCCGACTCCAGCGACCGCGACCACCAGGCCAGCAGCGCGCCGATCGCCGCCAGCGTGATCAGCAGCTTGAGCGGGGCGGCCCACACCCGTCCCTGTGCCACGTCGATGCCGGCGGTCCACGGCGCCCCGAACGGCGTCCACCCGAGCACCGACGCGGCTCCGGTCAGTCGGGTCCAGTCCGTCTGGCGCAGCGCCGCCAGGCCGAACACCTGCAACGGGCCGAGTAGCGCGGCGGTCACCGCCAACAGCACGGCGGCCAGGTCGCGTACCCGACGGGACCGCAGCATGCTGGCGAAGGCGCTGGTCACCGCGCGGCTCGCGGCCACACAGAGCAACAACCCGGCGAGTACGCCGAGCACGGCCACGACACCGGCGGACCAGCCGCCCAGCGCCCAGGCGGTCAGTACCAGCCCCAGCGAGGCGATCGACGCCGCCAGCACCGGCACGCTGACCAGCGCGGCGGCGAACAGGCCGACGACAAGGGTGCGGCGCGGCAGCGGCAGCAGCGCGAACCGGGCCGGGTCCAGTGTCTCGTCCACCCCGAAGAAGACCAGCGGCAGCAGCAGCCAACCGAGCACCAGCAGGCCCCCGCCGGCCGCCGCGACCAGCACCGCGTACCGGCCGTTGCCCGTCATGCCCGGCGCGGCGAACAGGAAGAAGCCGCTGGCCGCGAGCCAGAGGCCGACCAGCGCCCCGCCGACGAACATCGCGATCCGCCAGCCCTGGCCCCGGAAGTTGTTGCCCATCACCCGGAGCTTGAGCCGTACGAAGTGCCGCGCGGAGACCCGTCGCGCCGGAGCGGCGGGTGCGGTGGCCGCGGTGGCCCGGTTCACCGAGACAGCCATGACAACTCGTCACCGGTCGCGGTGCGCCCGCCGACCACCTCGACGAAGACCTGTTCCAGCGACCGGTCGCCCCGGACGTCCGCGATCGTGCCGACCCGCTTGATGGTGCCCTGGGCCAGGATCGCCACGTGCGAGCACAGCCGCTCGACGACCTCCATCACGTGACTGGAGAAGACCACCGTGCCGCCGCCGGCCGCGTACCGGGTGAGAATGTCGCGGATCAGCGCCGCCGACACCGGGTCGACCGCCTCGAACGGCTCGTCCAGCACCAGCACCCGGGGCGCGTGCAGCAACGCGCAGGCCAGGCCGATCTTCTTCTTCATGCCCGCCGAGTAGTCCACCACCAGCGTCCGGCCGGCGTCGCCGAGCGCCAGGACGTCCAGCAGCTCCGCGGCCCGCTGGTCGACCACTGCCGGGTCCATCCCCCGCAGCAGCCCGTGGTACGCCAGCAGTTCCGCGCCGCTGAGCCGGTCGAACAGCCGGACGCCGTCGGGCATCACGCCGAGCAACTGCTTGGCCGTGACCGGGTCGCGCCACACGTCCTGGCCGAGCACCCACGCCGAGCCGGCGTCCGGCCGTAGCAGGCCGACCGCCATCGACAGGGTGGTGGTCTTGCCGGCCCCGTTCGGGCCGAGCAGCCCGTAGAAGGACCCGGCCGGTACGTCCAGGTCGACACCGGCGACCGCGACCGTGCCGTCGAACCGTTTAGCCAGACCACGCAGCACGAGCGCGGGATGTTCACCAGTCATGGCCCGACGTTATCCGCCGACCGCCAGATCCGCCGTCCGGCGACAGGCGGACGCACGATCATTCCGGAGGCGTAGCCGCCCGGCTTGATCCACTCGTGTTTCGTGATGCTGCGGTATCCCCTCCGCCCGGACACCCCTATTTCAGTGATCCCGAGTGGATCAACGCCCTCGCGGCGCCGATCTTGCAGTTTCGGTTGTCCATAAGCGTGAGATGTCGTCTTTGTCGCCACAGAAACTACAAGATCGCGGGGCGCGGGGCGCGGGGCGCGGGGCGCGGGGCGCGGGGCGCGGGGCCGGGGCGCGGGGGGGCGGGGGCGGAGGGGGCGGGGGGCGGGGGGCTACAGGCGCAGGGCTTCGGGGGTGTGGAGGCGGAGCATGGTGGCCGCTACGTCGGCCGGTGCTCGGCGGCGGGTCGCCATCGACACCGCGACCATCACGGTGAAGGCCAGCGGCACCGTCCAGGCGGCCGGCTGCGCGGTGAGGGTGGCGGGCCAGCCGGACAGCGGCGGGCCGAGGACGGTCACCAGCACCGCGCCGATCGCCGCCCCGCCGCCGGCCAGCACACCGGCGGCCGCGCCCAGGTCGGTCAGACCGCGCCACCAGATGCCGAGCACCAGCAGCGGGCAGAAGCTCGACGCGGCGACCGCGAAGGCCAACCCGACCACCTGTGAGACGTCCAGGCCGGAGACGTGCAGGGCCAGCACCGCCGGTACGCCCCCGGCGATGACGGTCGCCCAGCGGAAGCCGCGTACCGAGCCGCGGCCGAGCACGTCCGTCGAGATCACCCCGGCGACGCTGGTCAGCAGGCCCGACGAGGTGGACAGGAAGGCGGCGAACGCTCCCGCCGAGACCAGCGCGGCGAGCAGCCGCCCGGTGAGCCCGTCACCGAGGACCGCGCCGGGCAGCAGGACCACCACCGCGTCGGTCTGCCCGCTGACGAGCAGTTGCGGGGTGTAGATCCGGCCCAGCACCCCGTACAGGGTGGGTAGCAGGTAGAAGACGCCGACCAGGGCCAGCACCACGAGCGTCGTCCGCCGTGCCGCCGCGCCGTCGGGGTTGGTGTAGAAGCGGACCAGCACGTGCGGGAGACCCATCGTGCCCAGGAAGGTGGCCAGGATCAGCGAGTACGTGCCGAACAGGCCCCGGTCGTCGGCGCCGGCGGCGCTGGGCAGCAACCAGTCCGCCGCGTCGGTGGCCACCCCGGACACCTCCGGCACCGGGTCACCGGCGGCGAACGACAGCTCGTCGCCGGGGCGTACCTCCCGAATCTCACCGTCGGCCAGGGTGAGGGTCGCGCGGTGCTCGACCACGACGGTGGTCGCGGCCCGGAACGTCGGCCCGTCCGGCGGTGTCACCGCCGGGCGGGCATCGGCCTGCCACTGCAGCGCCAAGAAGATCACGGGTACGGCGAGAGCGGTCAACTTGAGCCAGTACTGGAAGGCCTGGACGAAGGTGATGGCCCGCATCCCGCCGAGCGCCACGTTCGCGGTGACCACGGCCGCGACCAGAAGGGCACCCACCGGGTACGGGGAGCCGGCCACCGTGGCCAGCGTGAGCCCGGCACCCTGTAACTGCGGCACCAGGTAGAGCCAGCCGATGAAGATCACGAAGGCGGTGGCGAGGATGCGCAGGCGGCGTGACCCGAGCCGTAGTTCACAGAAGTCGGGCAGCGTGAACGCGCCGGAGCGGCGCAGCGGCGCGGCCACGAACAGCAGGAGGGCCAGGTAGCCGGCGGCGAAGCCGACCGGGTACCAGAGCACGTCCACGCCGTACTTGAGGACCAGGCCGGCGATGCCGAGGAAGCTCGCGGCCGACAGGTACTCCCCACCGATGGCGGCAGCGTTCCAGGTCGGACTGATCGCCCGCGAGGCGACCAGGAAATCTGACGTGGTCCGGGCCAGCCGCAGCCCGTAGAAGCCGATGCCGACGGTGACCAGGGTGACCGCGACGATGGCCGGAACCACGTAGTCGTTGCCCACCTCAGTGCTCCGGCCGCTGCACCAGGTCGGTGAAGTCCTGCTCGTTGCGCTCGGCCAGCCGCACGTACGCCCAGCCCACCGCGATCAGGAACGGGAACGACGCCACCCCGAGCAGCAGCCAGGGCAGGTTGACGCCGGCCACGGTGGTCCGGCCGAGCGACGGCGCGATGGCGAACAGCCAGGGCAACCCGCCCAGCCCGATGACGACCACCAGCGACAACCGCAACGCCAGCGCGAGCTGGGCCCGGACCAGGCCACGGACCAGCGCCTCGCCGACCTGGGTCTGCTGGGCCAGCTCGGCGCGGGTCCGCTCGGAGCGCGTGTCGCGCCGGGTGATGTCGGCCAACACGATCCGGGCCCGGCGGGGCGGCGGAACCGCACCGCCCGACCCCACGTCAGGGAGTTGCTTGGCCACCCCGGCAGTCTTGCCCGCCTCGCCGGATTGTCAAGCGTCGACGCTCACCAGCCACGCGGGACGAGGCAGTGCGAGGCCGGGCCGATCACCGGGATCCGGTCCAGCTCGGGGCGGGCGCGCTCCCGTCCGAGGTTCGTCGCCCAGACACCGTCCCGTGGCAGTTCGACGGCGAGCCGGGACAGCGCGCAGATCCGCATCGGCTCGGGCAGCCGGGCCAGGGCGGGTACGGCGTCCGCCGAGAGGCCGGACACGTAGTCGACGTCCAACCGGCCGGTCTGCAGGTACCTGTCGACGTTCCGGTCGGCGATCAGCCGATCGGGGTTGACCAGGGCCAGCCCGAGCAGCGCCAGTACCGCCGTGCCGATCACCAGTCGGGGCAGCCAGGTGGCCCGCAGCCGTACCACGGCCACGCCGACCAGCACGAACAGCAGCCCGAGCCACAGTTCGACGGTTGCCACGACGAGCCGCAGGCGGGTGGCGCCGTACGCGTCGGCGTAGACCTGCATCCGGTAGAGCGCCGAGGCCACGATCACCAGGCTGAGCGCGGTCAGCGCCCCGAGCAGCGCGCGGACGAGCAGCCGGTCGGTCCGTGTGGCCTTCGGTGCCCGACGGGCGGCGACGGCGATCACCAGCAGGGTGAGCCCGGTGACGGCGAGCAGTTGCCAGAAGCCGCCGCGCGCGTACCGCGCGTAGGTGAGCCCTGCCGTGCGCAGCACGTGCCCCGAGCCACCGAACAGCACCGTCAACTGGACCAGTACGAACGCCGCGAACAGGGCGTCGAGCAGCACCAGCGGAAGCGTCCACTCGAGCCGGTGCGCCGGCCGCGCCGGCCCAGGCCGCAGGCCGTCGAGGTTGGGCGGTCGACTGACCAGGTACGCGGCACCCAGCAGACCGCCACCGATCAGCAGCAGACGGAACGTCCACCCGATGGTGCCGGGAACCGAGATGTCGGGCAACAAGCCGCTGACCAGGTCGGCGAAGACCGCGTCGGCGGAGGAGAAGAGCAGGCCGAACAGCATCAGCAGACCGGCGGAGATCGCCACGCTGGTCAGGACCCGTCCGACGGCGATCCCCGAGCCGGCCGGTCGGGTGTCGCGCAGCCCGCGTACCGCCCAGGGGAGCGCCCGTACCGTCGCGGCCGGCGGCAGGGTCGCGGCCAGCAGCATCCCGAGCGGGCTCCGCCCGCCGGTCACCGCGAGCGTCCCGGTCACCACGGCGGCGAGCAGGCAGAGCGCGAAGAGCCAGCCGGCTGCCCGGAGGGTACCCACGCCCACCAACGCGACGGTCGCGGCGGCCCAGACGACCTGCGCCGCCCGCCCCGATGCCCCCGTGGCATCGGGACGGGCGATGGCCGCCGGGGTTACCCCGTCCGTCGGCGTGGCCCGGTCCGCCGGCGTGGTGGGGGTGGTTGGCGTGGCCTGGGCCGTCGGCGTGGCCTGGGCCGTCGGCGTGGCCTGGGCCGTCGGCGTGGTCGGAGCGGCCGGACCGGCCGGACCGGCCGCCGTGGCCGGCGTGGTCGAGGTGACCTGGGCCGTCGGGGCGGCCGGGGTAGCCGGGCTGGGCTGGCCGGTTGCGCTGGGCTGGGTCGCCGGACTCGTCGGACTGGGTGAGGTGGTCGGTGGCGTCGGTGTCGCCGACGCGGGTGGAGTGGTCGACGGCTTCCCCCGAACGACGGCGGCGACGGCCAGCGCGGCGGTGCCGGCCAGCACGGCCACCAGCCAGCCGAGTCCGGGACGAACCATCGTGATCGTCGACGCGCCGAGGACGGCAGCCGCCGTGAGGGCCGCCAGGACGAGCGGGCGCGCGGCACCCGATGGCCCTGGCCAGCGCCGCTCGATCAGCGACGGTGGCCGGGGTACAGCCGCCATCGGCTGGGGCCAGGCCGGAAGCGGCCGTCCGGCGGGGCCGGTCGGCGGTGCCGCTGGGCGACCGGTCGGCGGTGCCGCTGGGCCTCCGGTCGGCGGTGCCGACGGGTTGGCGGTCGGCCGTGCCGGTGCTTCGGCGACTCGCGTCGCCGGGCCGCTGGTCGGCGGCGGAGTGCTGCCAGGGGTGGTCATGCGACCTCTCCTCGGTCTGGGCCGTTGTTCGGGATGGTGACCTGGATGCGGCAGCCCGGACGGGCGCCCTTGGCGGCGCTGACCGGGTCGAGGACCGCGATCCGGCCGCCGTGGAGTTCGACGACCCAGCGGGCGATGGCGAGGCCGAGGCCGGTTCCACCCCCGGCGGCGCGGTCGCCGCGGGTGAATCGTTCGAACACCCGCGACCGCTCGGCCGTCGGGATGCCCGGTCCCTCGTCGCTGACCTCGAAGTGGAGCTGGCCGGCGTGTTCCTCGGCGCTCACCCGCACGGTGCCGCCCGGCGGACTGTGTCGCGCCGCGTTGTCGAGCAGGTTGGTGAAGACCTGGTGCAACCGCCACGGGTCGGCGTGCACGGTCAACGGCGTCGCCAACTCGTGCAGCCGGAAGTCCACGTCCAGCCCCGCGCCGGCCGCGCTGGCGGTGGCGTGCTCCACCGCCTCGTCGAGGAAGTCCCCCACGTCGATGGTGACCCGGCGCAGTGGCACCACCCCGGCGTCGAGACGGGACAGGTCGAGCAGGTCGGCGACGAGATGACCGAGCCGCTCGGTCTGGGACAACGCCGCGCGCAGTGCCGCCGGCTCCGGCTCGGCCACCCCGTCCACCATGTTCTCCAGTACGCCCTGCAACGCGGTGATCGGCGTCCGCAGCTCGTGGGAGACGTTGGCGATCAGCTCACGCCGCCGCTGGTCCGCCGCGTGCAGGTCCTCGGCCATCTTGTTGAACGCCTGGGCCAGCTCGCCCACCTCGTCCCGGGAGGTGGCGCGTACCCGACGGGTGTAGTCGCCGCGGGCCATCACCCCGGCGGCGGCCGTCATCTCGCGCAGCGGCGAGGTCATCCCGTGGGCGAGCACCTGCGAGGTGACCAGCGCGATGCAGATGGCGGTGATCGCCGTGCCCGGTGGGAGCCAGCCGATGCCGTACCAGAAGTAGCCGATGGCCACCGCCCAGGAGGCGACCAGCAGGACACCGAGCTTCATCTTGATCGAGCGGACCGGGTCGAGGGGGCGGGGAAGCACCCGGTTCAGCCAGTCCACCTGCCGGCCGGTCACGCGGGAACCTCCAGGGCGTATCCGACGCCGTGGACGGTCCGGATGAGGTCGGCGCCGAGTTTGCGGCGCAAGGCCTTCACGTGGCTGTCCACCGTGCGGGTGCCGGTGCCGTCGGCCCAGCCCCAGACGTCGGCGAGCAGTCGTTCCCGGGGAAGCACCGTCCGGGGTCGGCCGGCGAGGTGCAGCAGGAGGTCGAACTCGGTCGGCGTGAGGTGCACGTCCGCGCCGGCCCGGCGAACCCGCCGTTCGGCTTCGTTGATCTCGATGTCGCCGAGGCGGATGGCGGGTGGCGCGGGGGTCGCGGCCCGTTCCATCCGGCGCAGCAGCACGTGGACGCGGGCAGCCAGCTCGCGCATCGAGAACGGCTTGGTGAGGTAGTCGTCCGCGCCGACGGCGAGCCCGACCAGCAGATCGGTCTCGTCGTCGCGGGCGGTGAGCATCAGCACCGGAACCGGCCGGACGGCCTGGATACGCCGGCACACCTCCAGACCGTCGAACCCGGGCAGCATCACGTCGAGGACGACAAGGTCCGGCTGCCCGGTCCGGAACCGCTCAACCGCGCTGGGGCCGTCCGTGGCGATCTCCACCGCGAAACCCTCGGCGCGGAGTCGGGCGGCGACCGACTCGGCGATGGTGCGTTCGTCCTCGACGACCAGGACGCGGCGTTCCTTCATGGGGTCTGACTGTAGGGAGCCACCGTGGAGATCAGTGGGTGGCGTTGTGAACAACCTGTGGAGAACCGGTCAGCCCTGTGGATAACTCGGCGGCAATGGCCGCCGGCCTCCCCGAACGTCCGAGGCTCGTTGTGGACGACCAACCGAGCTGTCAGGGTGGACCGGTAGAGAGGAGGTGTGACGGTGACCAACCCTGCCCGGCCCGGCCGAGGTGACGCCTGGACGGTGGACGACCTCCAGGCCCTCCCCGAGGACAACCAGGTCTACGAGATCTTCGACGGGAGCCTGCTCGTGTCCCCCCATGCGGACGTCTTCCACGGCGCGGTCGCCAACCGCCTCCGCCGAATCCTCGACCGGCAGGCACCGGCTGGTCTGCTTGTCGGGCAGGACATCGGCGTCAGCGCGAAGCGCTCGTCGTACTTCGTTCCGGATCTGTTCGTCGCGCGCGAGAGCGCGATGGATCGGGGTGGCGCCGCGCTCGACCCGGTCGACGTGCTCCTCGTCGTCGAGGTGATCTCGCCGAGCAACGCCGGCCGCGACCTGGTGCTCAACCGGCACGAGTACGCGGCGGCCGGCATTCCCCGCTACTGGCTGGTGGAGCCCCGCAAGCAGACCGTGACGGTGCTCGTGAACGCGCCCGGCGGTTACCGGGAGCAGGTCGTCATGCCAGCGGGCGAGGTCTACCGCAGTGAGCAGCCGTTCCCGCTCACGCTTGCGCTCGCCGACATCTTCTGACCTGGCCTCTGCTCGGTGGTTGCCGGGTTCAGTCCAGGCCGACGCGCTCGGGGCGGGCCGAGGCGGAGCCGAGCCAGGTGTGCGGGTTGCCGTACCAGCACCAGCCGAGCTTCGGCGCGCCCTGGCTGATCCACAGCGCCGGCACCCGCTTGTCGCCGCACCGTGATCCGACCAGCGAGAAGCACCTGTTGCTGGCCAGCGCCTCGGGGTACAGCGTGATGAAGGCGAGCCCCTCGTCGATGGTGAGCGGAAGCCGATCCTGGGCGGTCATACCCTCCATGGCCGCCGCCGGGGCGAGGTTGCGGAACTCCTCACCACGGTCGACGTCGAAGAGGAGGTACGCCGGCCCGGCGGGCACCTCCAGCTCCTTGATGGGGTCGAAGCGCGGCAGGTCGTCCTCGGCGTAGTGCCGGTCGAGGAAGCCGGGCTTGCGCTTGCCGGCCAGGGTGGTGAGTTCGAGTCGGGGCTCCACGCCGATCAGGTCGCGCGTGACGACCAGCAGGAACGGCACCCGGGCGTCGGTGGGCGCGGGCAGGCCGGCGGCACCGTCGACCGCTCGCGCCCGCAGGGGCGCGACCAGGTCGCGGAAGGCGCTCTCGGTCATCCCGGCCAGGGCCGGATAGCCCAACTTCAGCAGGCGGTCGAGCTGGCTGTCGAACTCGGTCTCGGCGTTGAACGGAGTTTCGTGCACGGCGGCCTCCCGGGTTGTCGTACGACCTAGCGTACAACGTACGGGATGGTCGGGCGCATTCCCGGTTCAGCGACTCCAATCCTGCTTCGCCGCCCTGACCAGCTTGTCCTTCAGCTCGCGGGTGTGCCGCCGGCTCACCGGCAGCTCGGTGGAGTCGACCACCACCACGTAGCCGGAGTTCACCAGACGCAGTTCGGCGATCAACTTCAACTGCACCAGGTACGACCGGTGCACCCGCACGAAACCCGCGTCCGCCCAACGCTCGGCAAGCGTGGCGAGCGAAACCCGTACCAGGTGCGACCCCTCGGCGGTGTGCAGCCGCGCGTAATCGCCCTGCGCCTCCACCCAGCGCACCGCCGAGCGCGGCAGCATCCGGGTCGTCCCGGCCAGCTCGATCGGGATGGTCGGATCCTCCTCGGCGCGGGCCAGCGCCGCCGGGTGTGACGGCACCACCCGCGAACCGATCACCCGCCGCAGCGACTCGGCCAGCCGTTCGGCGCGTACGGGTTTGCGGACATAGTCCGTGGCGCCCAGGTCGAAGGCGTCCACCGCGCCGTCGTCGTACGCGGTGACGAAGACGATCGCCGGTGGCCGGGCGAACCGCCGCAGCACCCGGGCCAGCTCCATGCCGTCCAGGCCGGGCATCCGGATGTCCAGGAAGACCACGTCCACGTCGCCGTCGCGCAGCAGCCGCAGCGCCTCCGTGGCGTCCCCGGCCGTGTGCAGGCGGGCCACCCGGGGATCGGCCCGCAGGTGGTAGGCCAACTCGTCGAGTGCCGGCGGCTCGTCGTCCACCGCCAACACCCGCAGGAACCCGGTGGTCACGAGCCGGCCCGTACGCCCGGGTGGAACTTCGGCACCCGCACGCTCACCCGCGTGCCCGAGCCCAGCCCGGTCTCGACGACCAGCCCGAAACGATCACCGAAGACCGAGCGCAGCCGCTCGTCGACGTTCGAGAGGCCGACGTGCTGGCCCGTGTCGTCACCCGGGTCGCCGGTGCTGCGGGCCAGCTCGGCGATGCCGGCGGTCAGCGCGGTCGGATCCATACCCACCCCGTCGTCCTCCACCGTGATGTGGCATTCGGCGCCCGCGTCCCGGGCCTCGATGCTCACCATGCCCGTGCCCGGCTTGCGGGACAACCCGTGCCGGACGGCGTTCTCCACCAGCGGCTGGAGGCACAGGAACGGCAGCGTCACCGGCAGCACCTCCGGCGCGATCTGCAACCGCACCTGCAACCGGTCGCCGAAGCGGGCCCGCTCGATCGTCAGGTACCGGTCGATCGACCGCAGCTCCTCGGCGAGGGTGGTGAACTCCCCGTGCGCCCGGAACGAGTACCTGGTGAACTCCGCGAACTCCAGGATCAACTCCCGGGCGCGCTCCGGGTCGGTGCGGACGAACGAGCCGATCGCGGTCAACGCGTTGTAGATGAAGTGTGGGCTGATCTGCGCCCGCAGCGCCCGGATCTCGGCCCGCGCCAGCCGCTCCCGGGACGAGTCCAGCTCGGCCAGGGCGAGCTGGTTGCCGGCCCAGTGCGCGGTCTCCAGGGTCGCCTGCACCAGCCCCGGCGCCGGCGCGTTGTCGGCGATCGCCACCAGCGCCCCGACCACCCGGGCGTCGGCGCCGTGCAGGGGCGCGACCACCGCACCCCGGATCGGGCAGTCCACCCGGTCGCAGCGCAGGTCGGACTCCCCGAGCACCGTCGACCGCCCGGAGCTGATCGACCGCTGGGCCGCCGCCAGCAGCTGCTCGCCGTGGTGCGTGCCGCGTCCGTCGAGGGCGAGCACCTCGTCGGCGTCCGTGAGCGCCAGCCCCACCGCGCCCACCAGGGCCCGCAGATGGCGTACGGCCTTCGCCGCGCCGGCCGCGCTCAGCCCCGCCCGGAGCGGTTCGGCGGCCAGCCCGGCGGTGTGCAGCACCTCGTAGGTGGCCCGCTGGGTGGCGGTGGCGATGCCGCGCCGGGCGCGCAGTCGCAGCACCGCCAGCAGAGCCGCGGTCAGCGCGGTGACCAGCGAGACGACGCCGACGACGGCGGAGAGGTTGCCACCCACGCAGCGATCCTGACGGCTCGCCGCCGCCCGCGCTAGTAGGCGCCCTTGCGGGCGAGCACCACACCGACCGTCCGCCACAGGATGCTGAGGTCGTACGCCAGCGACCAGTTGTCGACGTAGTAGAGGTCGAGCCGGACGGCCTCGTCCCACGACAGGTCGGAGCGGCCGGAGACCTGCCACAGCCCGGTCATGCCGGGGCGCACCAGCAGCCGGCGTCGCACGTCGCCCAGGAAGTCGCCGTCGTCGGCGGGCAGCGGGCGCGGTCCGACCAGCGACATCTCACCCCAGAGCACGTTGATCAACTGCGGCAGCTCGTCCAGCGACGAGGCCCGCAGGAAGCGACCCACCGGGAAGACCCGGGGGTCCTGCTTCATCTTGAACAGCATGCCGTCGGTCTCGTTCTGGTCGGTGAGGCTGGCCAGCCGGTCCTCGGCGTCGACGTACATCGTCCGGAACTTCCACACCCGGAACGTGCGTCCCTCGTGCCCCACCCGGGGCTGGCGGAAGAAGACCGGCCCGCGGTCGGAGATTCGGATCGCCACCGCGATCGAGATGAAGAGCGGGATCAGCAGCAGCAGGCCCAGGCCGGCGGCGACCCGGTCCATCAGGTTCTTGGCCAGCAGCGCCGGCCCGGAGAGCGTCGGCTCCTCGACGTGCAGCAGCGGCAGACCCTCGATCGGCCGGATGTGCACACGCGGGCCGGCGATGTCGGTCAACTGCGGGGCGACCACGAGATCGACCCCGGAGCCTTCGAGCTGCCAGGCCAGTCGGCGCAGCTCGCCCGGCTCGGCGCTGGCCGACCCGCACACGGCGATGGTGTCCCCGCCGACCTCGCGGACCAGGGCCAGGACGTCCCGGCCCGAGTGCACCGGCACCGGTGTCGGCACCCCGCGGGCCGCCGCGTAGCCGTCGGTGATGTGGATGGCGACCGGCATCAGGCCGGCGGCCGGGCTACGGGTGACCGCCGCGTAGACCTCCAGGCACTCCGGCAGGGTGCCGACCAGCACCATCCGGTGCGCGGCCTGACCGGCCCGCCGACGGATGTAGTGCAGCGCCCAGCGGGCCACGAAACGGCCCCACAGGATCAGCAGCAGCGCCCCGAGCAGCGCCGTGCCCACCGTCCACCGCGACAGCGCGGTCTTGGTGGCGAAGGCGAGGAAGGAGACGCTGGCCGCCACCGTGACCGCGGCCCTGATGACCCGCTTGAACTCGTCCGGGCCGAGCCCCAGATAGCGCCGGTCGTACGCCCGGTTGCTCCAGAGGATGACCACCCAGCCCAGCGGCAGCAGGAGGTAGGAGATGGTGTGGAACCAGGTCGGGTCCTGGTTGGTGCCCGAGAAACCCGAGGCGGCCTGGTCGAAGAGTTGGATCGCGATCCAACTGGCGAACGCCGCCGCGCCGAAGTCGAGCAGCAGCAGGATCGCGGTGTAGGGGCGGTGCCAACGGGAGACACGTCGTCGCGCCCTGGCCCACGCCGACCGAGGGACGCCGTTGTGTGACGGCGGCGTCGGCGGCTGGATCTCGAAGCTGTCGACGTGCCGCACGAGTCTGCTCCGGCCTTCGTTGGATACCGGGCGCTGGAGGCTTGCCGTCACCTCACCCATGTCCTCCCGCATGACACGTGCCGCTCACTCGCCGTGAGGGCCCGGGTCGCCCACCGTCCCAGTCTCCCACGCGGGCTCCGGCCGGTCGCCGCCCCGCAGGAGATTGGCGACCGATGGTGTCGGCGGGATCTGGCCGGCTCCGCACCATTTCAGAAGCCGGGGACCGGGCCACTATACCGATGGATACGCCTGTGGCGAGAACGGTGGACCGGAGGTTCGGCTCACTCGGGTCGATTCCGCTCTGTAGTCGCCTCGTGGGATTACTCACCGTACGAGACGGGACAACCGTCGGTCAGCCAGCGGCTTGCCGCCGGTCTGACAGGTGGCGCAGTACTGCAGGCTCGAGTCGGCGAACGAGACTTCCCGGACGGTGTCGCCACAGACCGGGCAGGGCAGGCCGGTACGGGCGTGCACCTTCAACCCGGATCGCTTCTCGCCCTTGAGTTCGGCGGCACGCTGACCGAGGGACCGCTCGACGGCGTCCCCGAGCACCTGCCGTGTCGCCGCGTGCAGGGTGGCGAGCTGGGCGTCCGTGAGCCGATCGGTGATCGCGAACGGAGACAGCTTCGCGGCGTGCAGGATCTCGTCGGAGTACGCGTTGCCCACCCCGGACAGCACCGACTGGTCGGTCAGCACCCCCTTGACCTGCCCGCGTCGGCTGCGCAGCCGCTCGGCGAAGGTGGGCAGGTCGGCGGCGAGCGCGTCCGGCCCCAGCTTGGCCACCCCGGGTACCGCCGCCGGGTCGGTGACCAGGTAGGCGGCCAGCTTCTTCTGCGTACCGGCCTCGGTGAGGTCGAAGCCGGAGCCGTCGTCGAGCCGGACCCGCACGGCGATCGGGCCCTTGCCGGGGCGCAACGGGGTGGTGGCCGGGAACGCCTCCCGGTAGTGCAGCCAGCCTGCCCGGGCCAGATGAACCACGAGATGCAGGTCACCCTCGATCACCACGTCGAGGAACTTGCCGTGCCGACGGGCGTCGACCACCGCCTTGCCGGCGACGGCGGTGGGTGCCGGATCGTACGTCTTCAGGGCGCTGATCGCGGCGATCTCCAGCCGGTCGACACGCCGCCCCACCGCGCGCTGCCGCAGGTAACCCGCGAGCGCTTCAACCTCCGGTAGTTCGGGCACCAGCCAACGGTAGCCTTCTTTCCCGTGAGAATCGTGGTGGCGCACAACCGGTACCGGGAAGCTCAGCCCTCCGGCGAGAACACCATCGTCGACGCGGAGATCGCCCAGCTCACCGCCGCCGGTGTCGAGGTGCTGCCCTTCATCCGCAGCTCGGACGAGATCCCCTCGATGTCGAAGGCCGCCAAGGCGCTGCTGCCGATCTCACCGATCTGGGCGCCCCGCGCACAGCAGGACCTGAGCCGGCTGCTCACCGAGCACCGACCGGACGTCCTGCACCTGCACAACCCGTACCCTCTGATCTCGCCCTGGGTGGTGCGGACCGCGCACCGGCACGGCGTGCCGGTGGTGCAGACGGTGCACAACTACCGGCAGGTCTGCTCCTCGGGGATCTACTTCCGCGACGGGGTGATCTGCCAGGACTGCAAGGGCCGGGCGCTGGGCGTGCCGGCGATCAGGCACCGGTGCTACCGCGACTCGGCGGCGCAGAGCGCGCTGATGGCGACCACCCTGGCCGTGCACCGGGGCACCTGGCGCTCCGTGGACCGGTACATCGCGCTCACCACGGCCATCGCCGACCACCTCCGCGACTACGGCATCCCGGACGACCGGATCGTCGTGAAGCCGAACGCGATCCCCGACCCGGGCCGACCGTCGCCGCTGGGTGACGGGTTCCTCTACCTGGCCCGGCTCTCCCCCGAGAAGGGCGTCGACCTGCTGCTGGACGCTTGGCGGCGGCATCCGGTGGGTTCGCTGGGCACGCTGCGGGTGGCCGGTGACGGCGAGCTGCGCCCGCTCGTGGAGGCAGCCGCCGCCGAACGACCCGACGTGGTCTACCTCGGTCAGCTCGACCGGGCCGGCGTGCAGGCCGCAGTCGAGGCGAGCGCGGTGGTGATCGCCGCCGCGATGTGGCACGACGTGCTGCCCACCGTGATCATCGAGGCGTTGGCGAGCGGCCGGCCGGTGCTGGGGACGGCGCTGGGCGGCATTCCGTACCTGGTCGGGGCCGACGCCCCGCACGAGCCCGCCGGCACCGGGCCCGCCGAGATCGCCTCCGCCGTCGC
The DNA here is from genome assembly GCF_040656575.1 of Micromonospora sp. NPDC049801. Taxonomy (NCBI): domain Bacteria; kingdom Bacillati; phylum Actinomycetota; class Actinomycetes; order Micromonosporales; family Micromonosporaceae; genus Micromonospora; species Micromonospora sp. NPDC049801. The sequence goes on from NZ_JBFAMS010000015.1 coordinate 123,057, forward strand.
CGGCCATTCCCCGCCGCCGGCAGGTCCGCCTGCGGTGCCGGCCGGCCTGGTCACCGGCACCGCCGGCTGGGTGGTCCCGCCGGACCCGGCCGCGTTGGCCGCAGCGCTCCCGGTCGCGCGGGCTGGCGCCGCCGCGCTCGCCGCACCGGCCCGGCTGCGGTACGAGCAGACGTTTCACCCCGACGTGGTCATCAAGCGCCACCTGGACATCTACGCCGACGTGGCCCGCCGCCGTTGACCCCGAACCTGCCGAAAGGTTGATCACCGCTCAGGTGTTGGGCAGGGAGCGTTGTTGGCGGAGTTGTTCGAGGAGGGCGGTGTCGGCTTCGAGGTCGGGGCGGTCGACCTGCCGGTCCAGGTCGACGACGTGTTCGAGTTCCCGGATCGCCTGGTCGAGGTCACCCCCCGCCCCGTGGGCCATCGCGATGTTGTACCGAGTGACGGCTTCGCCGGCCCGGTCGCCGACCTCCCGCTGGATAAAGAGGGCTTGGTGGTAGTGGTCGAGGGCCTGTTGCCGATCCCCCAACCGGTTGTGAACGCTGCCGATGTTGTTGAGGGTGACGGCTTCGCCGGCCCGGTTGCCGACGTTCCGCTGGATGGGGAGGGCCTGCTGGTAGTGGTCGAGGGCCTGCTGCCGATCCCCTAAACCGTCGTACACGTGGCCGATGTTGTTGAGGATGGTGGCTTCGCCGGCCCGGTCGCCGACTTCCCGCGCAATGCCGAAAGCCTGGTGGTAGTGGTCGAGGGCCTGCTGCCGATCCCCCAAACTGTTGTGGACGCTGCCGATGTTGTTGAGGGTGGCGGCTTCACCGGCCCGGTTGCCGACGTTCCGCTGGATGGGGAGGGCTTGCTGGTAGTGGTCGAGGGCCTGCTGCCGATCCCCTAAACCGTGGTACGCGAGGCCGATGTTGTTGAGGGTGGCGGCTTCGCCGGCCCGGTCGCCGACCTCCCTACCAATGGGGAGGGCTTGGTGGTAGTGGTCGAGAGCCTGCCGCCGATCCCCCAACCGGTTGTACACGTGGCCGATGTTGTTGAGGGTGGCGGCCTCGCCGGCCCGGTTGCCGACCTCCCTCAGGATGGGGAGGGCTTGGTGGTAGTGGTCGAGAGCCAGCCGCCGATCCCCCAGCTTGTCGTACACGCTGCCGATGTTGTTGAGGGCGGCGGCTTCGCCGGCCCGGTTGCCGGCCTGCTGGTACAAGGTCAGGGCCTGCTGGTAGTCCTCCAGTGCCGGCCAGGGCCGACCGGTTGACGCCCGCGCCCAGCCACGCCGATAGAGGGCGTCGGCGTCCGGGCCGAGGGTCAGGGTCGCGGTGGCCATGGCCTCGACCGCCGCGAACCGCGACGTATCCAGCCACACCTGACACACCCGGGCACCGACATCCCCGGCGATCGCCGGCTGCCGCCCGACGACAGCAAGCCGATGCACCTCGACCCATCGGGCGAGGTCCCTCGGGTCAGTGGCCATCGGAAGGGGCGACGCTGTCGTTCGGCCCCACGGCCCCGACCAGCGCGGCCCGCAGCTCCGCCGCCCAGCTCGCGGCTTGCGCCCCGGACACCTGCACCGTGGCGTTTCCCATCGCCCGCGCCCTCCCCCGGTACGCCCGGTCAAGCCGGCCCAGGACCGCCCACGTCCGGCCTCGGCTAAGTGATCGACGGGCGGACCTTGGCGGCTACTGTACGTTTCATCCGCTTCCCGGGACCGCTCGATGAGTCCGCCTCAGGTGACGGGTTTCCGACGCGCTTAGCGCATCCCGGCCATCGTGGGAAGAACAATGACGGCCGATGCCACCGCCGCATGCCGGTGGTGTCGCGGTCCGACCCTCGGCAACCGCCGCGTCGGCAACCGGTAGCAGCAGGAGGAGCGAGGTGGGTCGGGCATGGCGGGTCGGGGAACGCCGCGACCGCGCCCCGTCGCCCCCGCTGCGGCGACCACCGTCGCCCGACACGTGGAGGTGCATCGGCTTGCTGTCGCTGGTCGGCTGCCGGCGATCGCCCGGGACCTCGGTGCCCGCGTGTGTCAGGTGTGGCTGGATACGTCGCGGTTCGCCGCGGTCGAGGCCATGGCTACCGCGACCCTGACCCTCGGCCCGGACGCCGATGCCCTCTATCAGCGTGGCTGGGCCCGGTCGTCGACCGGTCGGCCCTGGCCGGCACTGGAGGACTACCAGCAGGCCCTGACCTTGTACCAGCAGGCCGGCGACCGGGTCGGCGAAGCCGCCGCCCTCAACAACATCGGCAGCGTCTACAACCGGTTGGGGGATCGGCAGCGGGCCCTCGACCACTACCACCAGGCCTTGCCCATCCTGAGGGAGGTCGGCGCCCGGGCCGGCGAAGCTACCGCCCTCAACAACATCGGCCACGTGTACAGCCGGTTGGGGGATCGGCAGCGGGCCTTCGACTACTACCACCAGGCACTCCCCATTACGCGGGAGGTCGGCGACCGGGCCGTCGAAGCCACCACCCTCAGCAACATCGGCCACGCGTACGCCGGTTCAGGGGATCGGCAGCAGGCCCTGGACCACTATCACCAGGCCCTCCCCATTACGCGGGAGGTCGGCGACCAGGCCGGCGAAGCCACCACCCTCAGCAACATCGGCCACGTGTACGCCGGTTCAGGGGATCGGCAGCGGGCTCTGGACCACTATCACCAGGCCCTGCCCATCCAGCGGGAGGTGGGCGACCGGGCCGGCGAAGCCGTCACCCGGTACAACATCGCGATGGCCCACCGGGCGGGGGGTGACCTCGACCAGGCGATCCGGGAACTCGAACAGGTCGTCGACCTCGACCGGCAGGTCGACCACCCCGACCTCGAAGCCGACACCGCCATCCTCGAACAACTCCGCCAACAACGCGCGGAAGACCGCGGTTCTGAACCGCCTGCGGGACCGTGAGGGCAGCGCTGCCGACGGCGAAGACGAGACGCCCCGATGCCAACGGGTTGCCTTCCCTCAACCCACACGCCGACACCCCGCGCCCCCGCGAGATCGTGCTTGATCCAGGATCTAGTGGCCTCGGGGCGGCCGGATGGCACTGTTTCCTGGTTCGAGCACGATCTTGTCGGCGGGCGTCGGGTCAGGACACCACTGCGGTCGTTTCGGGCGCACGGGCGCGGCAAGATCTACACGACATCAGGGAAACTGCTGCCTCCCACATCCAGGAGGCAGCAGTTTCGGGGAAGTTGTGCGGATCTTGTGAAACGCAGCCGCGGGCGGGTCAGCGCAGGGAGGCTGCGGATCTTGCGGAACGCGGCGGGGGTGGGGTCAGCGCAGCGAGGCGCGGGCGGAGAAGGCGATGCTCGCCAGCAGGAAGCCGCCGTTGACGATGGTGAACGCGACAAGCACCCAGAGCGCCAGCGCGGGCGCTGCGGCGAGGACCAGGGCGGCCACGAAGACGACCGCGCCGTAGTCGCGGACCAGCTTCACGAGGCGTACGGGCAGCGAGGTCGAGGTGACCATGCTGGCGGCGTTCGGGCCGGCCTGCATCACCGAGGTGACCAGGTTGACCATCCAGGTGCCCGCGAAGGTGGCCACCAGCCAGGTCGGGGTGGACGGCTCCTGCGCGACGGCGGTGGCGGCCAGCGCGGCCACCAGGGCGATCTGCGCGGCCACGTCGCAGAGCACGTCGATCCGGGCCCCGGCCGCGCTGCCCTGGCCGGTCACCCGGGCGAGCTGCCCGTCGGCGCAGTCCAGGGAGTACGCCACCTGCCAGCCGACCAGGGCGATCAGGCCGACGACCCAGGCCGGTACGTCCCCGTCGGCGACCGGACCGGCGAGCGCGACCACGGAGATCGAGGTGGCCAGCCCGAGCACCAGGTTGGTGAGGGTCAGCGCGGTCGGGCGCAGCCCGAGGCGTTGCGCGACCAGCGCGAACACCGCGCCGAGCCACTGGCTGATCGACTCGCTGAACAGGCCGCCGCCCCGGTTGACCCGGTGGAAGTCGGCGACGGTGGGACGGGGGTCAGCCAAGCTGGTCGCGGATTGCACCGGCGTAGTCTGCCAGCCGCTCCCGCGTCTCGGTAGGCGACAGGGCCAGGTGCTCGAGGATGGTGTACCGGTCCGGGCGGGTACGCGGCGCGAACTGCACCGCCTCCACGAACTGGTCGTCGGTGAGCGCCACCTCGGCGGGGAGCCGGGGCAGACCGTGCCGGGCGAGGCAGGCGGACATCTCCGCGAAGCGGCGTTGGTCACCGCGCAGCCAGGTACAGAACAACGCCCCCAGCCCGGCCAGCTCGCCGTGCGAGGCGGTGCCGGGGAAGAGGGAGTCGACCGCGTGCATGATCTCGTGGCAGCCGCCGCTGGACGGACGGCTGGTGCCGCAGACCGCCATCGCCAGGCCGCTGGAGATCAACGCCTCGGCGAGGACGGTCACGAAGGAGTCGTCGCTCATGTCGCCGGGGTGGTTGAGCACCGCTTCGGCGCCCGCCCGGGAGAGCGAGGCGGCCAGTCCATCGACCGGCTCACCGCGTACCTGCCGGGCCAGCTCCCAGTCGGCCAGCGCGCTGATGTTGCTGACCACGTCGCCGATGCCGGCCCGGTTGTGCCGGTCCGGGCCGCTCTCCACGAAGTCCAGGTCAACGATCACCGCGATCGGGATGTGCACCCCGTAGGAGCCCTTGATCCCGTCCGTGATGAGGCTGGCCACCGGGGAGCCGATCCCGTCGTTGGCGAGGCTGGTCGCCACCGACACCATCGGCAGCCCTCGGCGGGTGGCGGCGTACTTGGCGACGTCTATCGTCTTGCCACCGCCGATGCCGACGACCGCGTCGTACGAGCGGGTGCGGAGCTTGCCGCCCAGGTCGTCGGCGGCCTCGAGCGTCCCGCCGGAGACGGTGAAGACGTCCGCCGAGCGCAGCGACGGTTGGATCAGCTCGGCGATCTGGGCGCCCTGACCCGGGCCGAGCACCACCGCGACGTCGCCGCCGGAGGAGATCCGCCCGTCGGCCAGGATCGCGGCCAGGTCGGCGACCGCCCCGCGTCGCACGTCGATGTGCAGCGGGGTGAGGACGCTCCGGGCTAGTAGCGGCACGCGATCTCCCGCGCGCGGGCCAGGTCGGCGTGGTTGTCGACCTCGACCCACGGGACGTCACCGATCGGCGCGGCCCGGACCTCGCCACCACGGTCGGCGAACTCCTGGTAGCCGTCCTCGTAGTAGAGGTTCGGGTCCCGCCGCCAGGTCGCCTCGAGGGCGTCGGCGAGCGCGTCGGCGACCTGCGGCTCGATCAGCGTCGCGCCGATGTACTCCCCGTACGCCTCGCCCGGATCCATGATCTTGGTGATCCGGGTGAGCTGGCCGGCGGCGTCGAAGGTGGTCTTCATCTCCTCCTCGGCCAGCGGCTTGAGGGTGTCCACCGCGAGCAGGATGCCCGGTCCGCGCTCGGCCAGCAGGGTCTTCTCCACGCTCACCGGGTGCACGGTGTCGCCGTTGACCAGCAGCACGCCGCGCGCGAAGTGCTCCCGGGCCAGCCAGAGGGAGTACGCGTTGTTCCACTCCTCGGCCTTGTCGTTGTGCACCAGGGTGAGCGTGACCCCGTACTTCTTCTCCAGCTCGGCCTGCCGCACGAGGACCGCGTCCGCCGCGTAGCCGACCACGATCACGATGTCGGTGAGCCCGACCTCGGCGAGGTTGCCCAGCGCGATGTCCAGGATCGTGATCTCGCCGTCCACCGGCACCAGCGCCTTCGGCAGCGTGTCGGTGTACGGGCGCAGCCGGCGCCCCGCCCCGGCCGCGAGCACCATTCCGATCATCGCGACATCCTCCCTCGTCCTGCTGCCGTCACCGGTGGAGGATAGCCCCGGGGAGCCCGGCGACTCCGGCCAACCGGTCAGCCGGGCAGCGCCGCGAGGTCGGCCAGCATGGTCAGCCGCTCCTCGGCGGCGAGCACGGCGTACGGCCCGGCGGCCCGGCGGTCGGTCTCCAGCTCGATGGCGAGCCGCTCCGGGCCGGGTGGCAGGGCGGTGACGCTGGACGCGGTGTGCCCGGCGGCGGTCCAGGCGGCGGCGTGCGCGTCCGCCCGGTGGTAGCGCAGCGCGCCGAGGCGGTTGAGCAGCAGCACACCGGGCGGGGTGCCGTCCGGCTCGTGCGGGGGCGCGAGCGCGGCGAAGGCGGAGCCGCTCCGGGTCCCCTCCTCGTCGGCCAGCACGAGGGCGTACGCCACCAGCCGTCCGAGCACGGCGACCAGTCGCGCCACCCGCTCGTCGTGCCCGGACCACAGTTCCTCGGTGACCTCGGCGTGCACCTGGTACAGCTCGCCGAGGAAGGCGGCACCGCGCTCGGTGGCGGAGAGGGCGCCGTCCGGGCTCCGGTGGATCATCGCGTGGGCCACCTGCTTGTCCACGGCTCGTCGGCAGGCGATCGGATCCCGGTACCTGGTGATCGCCGCGAACCCCGCCCCGTCGACAGCGCCACCGGGCGCGGCCAGTCGGGTGCGCAGGTCGACGAGGAAACCGCTCGCCGCCGCCCCGCCGTAACGCTGGGACAACTCGGCCCCACCGCCGTGGTGGCCGGCGAGCATGGTGGCGCGGAAGGTGCGGTCCACGGCCGGGGCGAGCAGTCCGGCGATCCGGTGCGGCGGCAGCGCGACGCTGTTCACCGGCCGATCGACCGCAGGAGCGCGAAGCCCTCCTCCGTGATCCGCCGGATCAGGCCGCCGACGATGTCCCACCAGTCGGGAAACAGGCGTCGGTGTGGTGAGCGGCGCTGGAAGAAGATGCGCCCGTCGCGGTCGACGATCAACGCGCCGGCGCAGCGCAGGGGCTGGGTGGACACGCGTCGACAGTAGCGAGCGTCGCCGCATCCCGACGATGTCCGGTCTTGTCCTGGAAACATCCACGGACGACCATGTCCGTACCGAATGCCACGGTCCCAAAGGGGTGATGCGTGATGCAGGTACGGGAAGCAATGTCCAGCCAGGTCCTCGTCGTCGGTCCGGAGCACACGCTCCGTCAGGCGGCCCGGATGATGTCGGCCCGCGGTGTCGGGTCGGCGGTCGTGATCGATCCCGAGTCCGAGGGGGTCGGCATCATGACCGAACGCGACGTGTTGAAGGCCATCGGCGCGGGTCTCGACTGCGACACCGAACGCACCGGCGCCCACCTCACCTGGGACGTCGTGTACGCGGCGCCGGAGTGGACGGTCGCCGAGGCGGCCGCCGCGATGGCCCGGGGTGGTTTCCGGCACCTCGTGGTGCTCGACGGCGGGGAGGTGGCCGGGGTGATCTCGGTGCGGGACATCATGCGTGTCTGGGCCCGGAGCGAGGTGGCCGCCACGACCTGAACCGCGCAGGTGTGCCGGGTCGGATCGACGGGTAAGGATCCCTCGCGGGCGCGGAGATGCCGTGGCCCGTGGGGGAGGGCCCGATGCGTGACGCGGAGCGCCTGGTCGAGCAGCAGTACGCGATGCTCCTGCGGCGGGACGTGGCCCGACTGCCGGACCTGTACGCCCCGGAGGCGTTCTACTCCATGCCGGGTCTCACGGTCCGACCGATCGAGCTGCCGGCGCTGCTGCGTACCTGGACGGGGGCCTTTCCGGACCTGCTGGTCGACCCGCTGGGCACGGTGCGCACGTCCAGCGGCGCGGCCGTGGAGCTGCGTCTCAGTGGCACCCACACCGGCACGTTGCACTCGCCGTACGGCACCGTCGCCCCGACCGGTCGCTCGGTGAGTTGGGAGGTCGCCGACGTGGTCCGGGCACGCCGGGGTCGGATCGTCGCGTGGCGCTCCTACTTCGACTGGAGCCAGCTCCTCGACTCGCTCGGCGTGCAGTTTGACGGCCTCTCCCGGGCGGCGCAGCACGACTCGCTCGCACTTCCGGTCTGATCTGTCGCCGTCCGGCCCGGCCGGGTCACCCGTCCCGGTGGCTCAGGATGCGGACATCGCCGTGCCGTCGGCGCGTCCCCCGCCGCCGCCCGTACGCTCAATATCCATGACCGCCGAGCAGCTGATCTCCTTTGCCCGTGGGGCCCCCTCGCTGGACATCGTCGATGTCGAAGGGCTCAAGGCCGCCGCCGTACGCGCCTTCGACGCCGATCCCGCGGGGGTCACGGCGTACGGCACCTCCGTCGGCTACGTGCCGCTGCGCAAGTGGATCGCCGAGAAGCACGGCGTCGCGGCCGACCAGGTGCTGGTTACCAACGGGTCGCTGCAGGCCGACGCGTTCCTCTTCGATCACCTGATCCGCCCCGGCGACGCGGTGGTCGTCGAGCGCCCCACGTACGACCGCACGCTGCTCAACCTCCAGCGGATGGGCGGCGAGCTGCACGGTGTGACGGTCCAGCCGGACGGCCTGGACACCGCCGAGCTGCGCAAGCTGCTGGAGTCCGGGGTGCGCCCCCGGCTGGCGCACGTCATCCCGAACTACCAGAACCCGGCCGGCGTGACGCTGTCGCTGGAGAAGCGCCGCGAGCTGCTCGACCTGGCCGCTGAATACCACTTCACGATCTTCGAGGACGACCCGTACGCGGACATCCGCTTCCGGGGCGAGGCGCTGCCGTCGATGCTCTCGATGGACACCCGCAACGTCGTCGTGCACGCGTCGAGCTTCACGAAGACGGTCTGCCCGGGCGTACGCGTCGGCTACCTGGTCGGTCCGGCGGATCTGATCGCCGACATCGCCAAGAACGCGACGAGCCTCTACATCTCGCCCGGCATGGTGTCGCAGGCGATCGTGCACCAGTTCTGCGTCTCCGGCGACATCGACCGCTCGATCGAGACCGTCCGGGCGGCGCTCGGCGAGCGGGCCCAGGTGCTGGCCGAGTCGCTGCGCCGGCACCTGCCGCAGGCGCGGTTCGTCGAGCCCGACGGCGGCTACTTCCTGTGGGTGGAGTTCCCCGAGGACGTGCTGGTGGACCGGCTCGCCCCGGCGGCGGCCGAGCGTGGCGTCGCCGTCGTCAAGGGCAGTGACTTCGTCCTCGACGGCGGGCGGCACGCCCTGCGGCTGGCCTTCTCCGCGGTGACGGCCGACCGGATCGACGAGGGCGTCCGCCGGCTCGCCGAGGCCGTCGAGGCCAGCCGAAGCTGAAAATCTGTCGGGTTTCCGACAAAAGGACGATGCCGGCCGTCTCAGGTCTCCCCAGCGGGCGGCCGGCGGCCCACAATGCTGCGAGCGTCATCCGTCAGGTGTAGCGGAGATCACCGCCCGCCCACCTCGGATCACGCGTGCAGCACAACCCCCGCCCCCACGGGCGCCGGGTGGGCCGTGTCGTCCCTTCACCCCCCGATGCGGCCCGGCCCGCCCGGCGCCGCACCCGCGACCGCCGTCACACCTGCCGATGGCCACCATCGGCGTAGCCTGCAAGCCGCAGGCGAGCGCGGGGAGGTGTCGCGATGACGGATCGGGCGGAGCGGGGCCGGACGGCGCCGTTGAACACATCTCGGGTGCTGCGACCCCGAGCCTGGCCGTCCCCGGTCCGGGCGATGACCCGGATGCTCAACGCCGACGGCTCACCACCCACCCCGGCGCCCAGCGGCGCCGGGCGCAGCGGAGTGGTCGACTGCGCGCTGTACATCGACGGCAGGCGGCAGCCCGGCGACTGGTCGTACGCCGAGGCGCTGGAGGCCGCACGTCGCGAGGAGCACGGCTTCGTCTGGATCGGGCTGCACCAGCCCGAGCTGGCCGAGATGAGCGCCATCGCGGAGACGTACGGCCTGCACGAGCTGGCCGTCGAGGACGCCGTGAAGGCCGAGCAGCGGCCCAAGCTGGAGCGCTTCGGCGACGTCAGCTTCCTGGTGCTGCGCACTGCCCGATACTGCGAGCACACCGAGCTGACCGAGACCTCCGAGGTGGTCGAGACCGGCCAGGTGATGCTCTTCATCGGCCCGAACTTCCTGATCAGCGTCCGGCACGGTGACGCCTGCCGGCTCTCCCCGGTCCGGGCGGATCTGGAGACCAAAGAGGAACTGCTGCTCCAGGGCCCGTGGGCGGTGGCGTACGGGGTGACCGACCGGGTGGTCGACCTCTACCTCGAGGTGGCCGAGCAGCTCGAGGACGACCTGGACCAGTTGGAGGCCGAGGTCTTCGACCGCAACAGCCACGGGCGCATCCAGCGGATCTACCAGATGAAGCGGGAGCTGGTGGAGTTCAAGCGGGCGGTGGTCCCCTTGCAGCGGCCGCTGATGAACCTGACCTCGCAGGTCAACCGGGACGTACCCAAGGAGATCCGCAAGTACTTCCGGGACGTGCAGGACCACCTGAGTCGTACGGTCGAGCAGGTGAACTCGTACGACGACCTGCTGAACTCGATCCTCCAGGCGCGGCTGGCCCAGGTGTCCGTCGACCAGAACAACGACATGCGCAAGATCGCCGCGTGGGCGGCCATCGCCGCCGTCTGGACCTCCATCGCCGGGGTCGAGGGCATGAACTTCGAGAACATGCCCGAGCTGAAGATGACCTACGGCTATCCGGTGGCCCTGGCCCTCATGCTCGGCGTCTCGCTGGCCCTCTACCGCTGGTTCCGCCGCAACGGCTGGCTCTGACCGGCCCGGCAGACGCGCGAAGCGCCGGTGCGCGGGGGCAAGCCCGCGTCGCCGGCGCTCGTCGCGCTGCTGTCAGGGGTCAGCGGCGGCCGTTGGTGCGGGCGGTGTCCTTGCCCAGCGCCTTGGTGAGGTCGTCGGCCGGGCGTCCCGAAACGTCCTTGGCGCCCTCGGCGACCGACGGAACCTTGTCGGTCGGGCGGACAGCGGTCGGCTTGGCCGTGGCGGTGGTGCTGGCGCTGTCGCCGCCGGTCACCGCCGAGCTGCCCGCGCCGGTCATCCCGGAGATGGCGGACCCGTCGGAGCCCTTGGTCGCGGCCGGGGTACGCACCTCGATCGAGTCGACCTCGTCGCGCATCGGCTCCAGGGTGTGGGTCGGGTCGTACTCGGCCCACTCCTGCTGCTCGCGGCGGCGGCGCAGGGCCACCGCACCGACCAGGCCGACGACGGCGCCCGCGGCCAGCAGGCCGGTCATCTTCGAACCGCGACGGCGCGGCTGCTTCTTCTTCCCCGTGATCCGCATGGTCTTCGACTTGGCCTTCCTGGTCAGCGGCCCTGCCTGCGCGGCGCCGTCCCGAGCCGCCGCGGCCAGCGGTGCCAGCGTGGTGAGTGTCGTACCCCAACCGGTCGACGCGCGGTCGCGCACCTTCACCGCGGCCGGCCCGACGTAGCCCCGGGCCACCTGGACCCGCGGGCCGACCGAGGAGCCGGCGCCCTTGGCGGCGTGGTTGGCTGCCTGCATCAGGTGGCTGATGCTCTGGTTCAGCTCTGCCTTCGCGAGCTGGCCCTGGGACTTACGCCGCCCGATTCCAAACACGGTCCTACCTCCTGGGAGTTGTTCCTTCGTCATCCTCCACCTTCGGATGCCTCCGCGATGCCAGATCGGGCACATGGGAGGATCCGCATGGAACTGACCAACAAGTGAGGAGTACCCGTGGCCGAGGCTGTCTACGCCACCCTGCACACCAACGCTGGCCCGATCCGGCTGGAGCTCTTCCCGAACCACGCGCCGAAGACCGTCCGCAACTTCGTCGACCTGGCTGAGGGCAACCGGGAGTACACCGACCCGCGCACCGGTCAGCCGGGCAACGGGCCGTACTACGACGGCACCATTTCGCACCGTGTGATCAGCGGTTTCATGGTCCAGATGGGCGACCCGACCGGCACCGGCCGGGGCGGGCCGGGCTACAAGTTCGCCGACGAGTTCCACCCGGAGCTGCGGTTCGACCGTCCCTACCTGCTGGCGATGGCGAATGCCGGACCGGGCACCAACGGTTCGCAGTTCTTCATCACCGTGTCCCCGACGCCGCACCTCAACAACCGGCACACCATCTTCGGCCAGGTCGCCGACGAGGAGTCGGTGAAGATCGTCGACTCGATCGCGAACACCCCGACCGGCCCGAGCGACCGTCCGCTGCAGGACGTCGTCATCGAGCGGGTCGAGATCGAGCGATCCGCTTCCTGACGACATCGCGAGGTACCTTTGCTCGCATGATTGAGCGCTCCGGAGCATCACGCCGGCCGGCGTCGGTGCCTCGCGCGGTGGCGGACGGAGGGTCGGCCCGGTGAGCGAGTCTCCGCCGACCACCCCGGTCTGCTACCGGCACCCCGGTCGGGAGACCTACGTCCGGTGCACCCGCTGCGACCGGCCGATCTGTCCGGAGTGCATGCGGGAGGCGTCCGTCGGGCACCAGTGCCCGGAGTGCGTCAACGAGGGTCGTCGTAGTGTCCGGCCGGCGCGTACCGCCTTCGGTGGCGGTGCCGCCGGCCGGCACGGCTACGTCACCAAGGCGCTCATCGCCCTGAACGTGTTGTTCTTCCTGCTCTCCGTCGCCTCCGCCCGGTCCTTTACCGCGGTGCTGGGCGGCTCCGGCTTCGGCGGGCTGGCCGGCGACGGAACGCCGCTGACCCGTTGGGGTGGCGTGCTCGGCTACGCCTCGTACGTTGCCTTCGGCCCGGTGCACGGTGTCGCGGCCGGTGAGTGGTACCGCCTGGTCACCGCCATGTTCCTGCACTACGGCGTGTTCCACCTGCTGCTGAACATGTGGGCGCTGTGGGTGCTCGGGCGGGAGTTGGAGGGCGCGCTCGGGCGGGTGCGTTTCCTCGCCCTCTACCTGATCGCGGGGATCGGGGGCAATGTCGCCGTCTTCCTGACCAGTGCTCCCAACGAAGGTCTGACTGTCGGCGCGTCGACGGCCACCTTCGGGCTCTTCGCCGCGATCTTCGTGATCATGCGTCGTCTCGGCCTGAACACCTCGGCGATCGTTCCGCTCCTCGTCATCAACCTGGTATTCACCTTCGCCGTGCCGGGCATCTCGAAAGCCGGGCACATCGGTGGCCTGGTGGTCGGCGGGGCGATGGCGGCGGTGCTCGCGTACGCGCCACGGGAGCGGCGCACGCTGGTGCAGGTCGTCGGCGGCTCGGTCATCGTGCTGATCCTGCTCGCCGCGGTGATCTTCCGAACCGTGCAACTGCTCAGCTGACCGGGCGGGCGGCCCGCAGCGCCGTGGCCACCTCTTCCGGGGTGGCTCCCAGGTCGTACCTGCCGAACAGGTGCAGCGACTCGTCCGCGTCGATCTCCAGGACCTCGCCGGTCAATCCGAGCCGTTGCCGGCGGTCCACGCTGATCGCCTCGACCGTCGACCAGGGCAGCAGCCGCCGGCCGGCGAAGCCGTGGATGACGGTGAGCCCCGCCGGGTCGACCGCCAGCCGGACCGGCGCCACCAGGTCGCGTACCGCCCAGACGGCCAGCGCGGCGGCGGCCACGCCGGCCACGACCAGCCGCACCGGGTCACCGTCGGCGAACAGCAACCCGAGTGCGATCAGCAGAACGGCACCGGCGAGCTTCGCCGTGGGCAGGGTCGACGGCACCCGCCACTGCCGAGTTCCGGGAATGTCATCCACCCGCCCAGCATGCCAGCGGTCATGGCCTCCCGCTTCTGCCCACCACCACTCCATGATCGACGCCGGAGAGGGGCGGGCGGCGGCCCGCCGCGTCAGCGTAGGATCGGGACAGCCCAAGTTACCGGGGAGTAAACATGAGTGACGCGGTCATCGTCGGCGCGGTACGCACCCCGGTCGGGCGGCGCAAGGGCGGTCTCGCCGGTGTCCACCCGGTCGACCTGTCGGCGCACGTGCTGCGCGCCCTCGCCGAGCGTACGGGGCTCGACCCAGCGCAGGTCGACGACGTCTTCTGGGGCTGCGTGTCCCAGGTCGGCGAGCAGTCGTGGAACATCGCCCGCAACGCCGTCCTCGCCGCCGGCTGGCCGGAGGCGGTGCCCGGCACCACGCTCGACCGGCAGTGCGGTTCCAGCCAGCAGGCCCTGCACTTCGCCGCCGCGACGGTGCTCTCCGGCCAGGCCGACCTGGTGGTCGCCGGTGGGGTGGAGTCGATGACCCGGGTGCCGATGGGTTCCAGCGTGGCGGACGGCCTGCCGTTCAGCGACCAGCTCCGCGCCCGCTACCGGGGTGTGGAGGGCTTCGCGGACGACGCGCCGCTCCCCTTCAACCAGGGCGTCGGGGCCGAGCTGATCGCCCGGCGCTGGCGCTTCTCCCGTACCCAGCTCGACGAGTTCGCCCTGGCCAGCCACGAGAAGGCCGCCGCCGCGCAGGACGCCGGCGCGTTCGACCCGGAGCTGGCGGCGGTGCCCCTCGACGACGGTGGCACGGTCGCGGCCGACGAGGGCATCCGCCGGGACACCTCGCTGGACCGGCTCGCCGAGCTGCCCACCCCGTTCCGCGCCGACGGTGTGGTCACCGCCGGTTCCGCGTCGCAGATCTCCGACGGCGCCGCCGCGCTCGCGGTGACCACGTCCGACTGGGCCAGCCGGCACGGCCTGCGCCCGCTGGCCCGCATCCACACCGCGGTGGTCGCCGCCGACGACCCGGTCACCATGCTCACCGCGCCCATCCCGGCCACCGCGAAGGCGCTGCGCCGCGCGGGGCTGGGCATCGAGGAGATCGGGGTGTACGAGGTGAACGAGGCGTTCGCCCCCGTACCGCTCGCCTGGTTGGCGGAGACCGAGGCGGACCCGGAGCGGCTGAACCCGCGTGGCGGGGCGATCGCCCTCGGGCATCCGCTCGGTGGCTCCGGCGCCCGGATCATGACGACGATGTTGGCGCACATGCGGGACAACGGAATCCGCTACGGCCTGCAGACCATGTGCGAGGGCGGCGGCATGGCCAACGCCACGATCGTCGAGCTGGTCTGATCCGCCCCGGAAATGCTCTCGCCGAGGTCGGGCACGCCGCCTAGGGTGCCCATCGTGACGACGATCGCCGACGAGCGCGCTCCCGACTGGTCCAGCGTGCAGTGGCAGGAGCAGGCCCGGTCCTGGGTCGACGAGCGACTCGCGGGCACCGGCCGGCGGGTCAGTGGGCCGGTCGAGCCCCGGGTCCGGCCGTGGTCGCTGGTCTGGCGGGTGCCGACCGACGACGGACCGGTCTGGTTCAAGGCCAACAACTCCGGCACGACGCACGAGGCGGTCCTGATCGCGACGCTGGCCGCGCTGACGCCCGAGCGGGTGCTGGCCCCGATCGGGGTGGACCGGGAGCGGGGCTGGTCGCTGCTCCCCGACGGCGGGGAGACGCTGCGCGACGTGCTGGGCCGCGACCCCGACCTGACGCACTGGGAGCGGGCCCTGCCCGGGTACGCGGCGCTGCAACTCGCCACCGCGTCGCGCGCCGATGAACTGGTCGCCCTCGGCGTGCCGGACCACCGTCCGGAGGCGCTGGCCGGGCTGCTCGCCGACCTGCTCGACGATGCCGAGTCGCTGCGCGTCGGCGCGGAGGGCGGACTGACCGTCGAGACGTACGAGCGGTTGCGGGCGGAGGTTCCGGCGTACGCGCGGCGGTGCCGTCGGCTCGCGGACATCGGCATTGAGCCAACCGTGCAGCACGACGACCTGCACGACGGCAACGTCTTCGCCGGGCCGGCCGGGTACCGCTACTTCGACTGGGGCGACGCCTCGGTGGCGCACCCCTTCGGCACGCTGCTGGTGACCCTGCGCTCCATTCGGTACGCCACCGCGCTGTCCGCCGACGACGCCAGCCTGGCCCGGCTGCGCGACGCCTACCTGGAGGCGTGGACCGACCGTTACGACCGCCGCACCCTCGTCGAGGCCGCCGGCCTGGCGATGAACCTGGGCGCGGTGAGCCGGTCGCTCTCCTGGCGGCGGGCCCTCGACACGACCGACCCGGCCCGCGCTGAGTACGCCGAGGCGGTGCCCGGGTGGCTCGCCGAGCTGTTCGCCGCTACCCCGCTTCAGCCCGAAAGCTGACCGGCATCCGTCCAGGTCGGAAATCGGACAGGCAGTGCGACGGGCCGGCGTGGAACTTCCAAAAATTCGCCGTGACCCACGTCACCCCGCCGGGCAGGTCGTTGGGCAGGTCATGGACGTCTTCTCCCGAACGTTCCTCCCGGCCGCCACCGAGGCCGGCCTCGCCGTGCAGACCGTGAGCCGGCACATGCCGGTGTTCCGCCGCTGCGTCGGCTCCGGTGACGCGACCATCCTCGTCACCCGTTGTAGCCGCCCCGACCGTCCGGTCACCGGCGACTACCTGCTGCTGCTCACGCACCGCCGACTGGTGGTGACCCAGCAGACCCGACTCCTGCACCGACTGCGCCTGCACCTCAACACCGAGCTGCGAGAGCTGAGCAACGTCACGTGGAGCCCCGACCCGCGGCTGCACTCGGTCGAGCTGGCCGCCACCGCGATCGACGGGATCCGCGAGCGGTTCCTCATCCGCACCACCCACCCGAAGCAGGTGTGGCAGCTCGACGCGCTGCTCAACCACGCCTTTCGGACCCGTCTGCGGGCACCCCGCGAACGGGTTCTCGCCACCATCGGCGACACGCCCGCCCCCGTACGGCCCAGCGTGTTCCGTCCCGCCGTCGCACGCTGACGCCGTACGACGAGCGCCTTTACCGAACTCGAACACGTACCGATCGCGCCGAGCCACCGGGTCGGGAATCATGGGCCGGTGACTTCGGAACCGCCGCACCGCGGACTCGTCCTCGTGGTCGAGGACGAGCCGGCCATCGCCGACCTGGTACGGCTCTACCTGGGCCGCGACGGGTTCGGCGTCCACCTCGAACGCGACGGTGAGGCCGGCCTGAACGCGGCCCGCCGGCTGCGCCCGGTGGCCTGCGTCCTGGACATCGCCCTGCCCGGCCTTCCCGGCACCGAGATCTGCCGACGGCTGCGCGAGGCCGGCGACTGGACGCCGGTCATCTTTCTCACCGCTCGCGACGACGAGGTCGACCGGATCGTCGGGCTGGAGTTGGGCGCCGACGACTACGTGACGAAACCGTTCAGCCCGCGCGAGCTGGTCGCCCGGGTACGCGCCGTGCTGCGCCGTAGCGCCGGTGGCCCGGAGGGCGCGGAACGCCCGCGCGTCGTCGGCCCGGTGACCCTCGACCCGGCCCGCCGGACGGTCACCGCCGGAGGGCTGCCGGTGCAGCTCACCTCGACCGAATTCGACCTGCTGGCCCATCTCATGGCCCGGCCGGGGCGGGTCTTCACCCGCGAGGAGTTGCTGGCCGGGGTCTGGGGATACGCCGCGCACGCCGGCACCCGCACCGTGGACGTGCACGTCGCGCAGGTACGCGCGAAGCTCGGCCCGGCCAGCGTCATCCGCACCCACCGCGGCGTGGGGTACGCGGTCGATGCCTGAGCAGCCGGTACGCGTCGAGTCGCCGACCATGGCGCTGCCGGTGGTCGGCGACCGCCAGTCGGCCGCCCCCCGTCGCAACCGGCTCGGCCGGACCCTGACCGCCCGCGCGGTGCTGGTCACCTGTGCGGTGGCACTGGTGTCGGTGCTCGTCACGGCGATCGTCGCCGTGCCGCTGGCGATCCGGGGCGCGGAGCGACGCGATCAGGACGCCCTCGCCGCCCAGGCGCGACTCGCCGCCGAGGTGCTGCGGACCCGGCTGGACCGGGGACGCGCCGCCGACGAGGAGAAGCTCATCCAGCAACTCCGTGACCAGGGCATCGACGCGTACCTGATCCGGCGCGGGACCGTCGACCGGGCGGGCCTGCCGCCGCGCGTGGTGCAGCGGATCGGGCAGGGCCGCAACGTGTCGGCCCGCCGGTCGGTCAACGGGCACCGCGCCCTGGTGGAGGGCCGGGCGCTGCCCGACGGCAACGGGGTCGTGCTCTCCCGCGCCACGTCGGACGGGCTGTGGGCGCAGGTGCTGCTCAGCCTGTGGCTGCCGCTGCTGGCCGGCCTGGCCGCCGGTGTGGTGGCCGGTCTCCTGTTGGCCCGCCGCCTGGCCCGACCGATCCGCGTTGCGGCCACCGCCGCCGCCCGGTTGCGCGCCGGCGACCGCGCCGTGCGGGTGCCGGTCGAGTCGCCGGACGAGGTCGCCGACCTGGCCGAGGCGTTGAACGGCCTGGCCGCCGCGCTGACCACCAGCGAGGGCCGGCAGCGGGAGTTCCTGCTGTCCGTCTCGCACGAGCTGCGCACCCCGCTGACCGCGATCCGGGGGTACGCCGAGGCGCTGGCCGACGGGGTCATCGACGCGGACGGCACCGCCGACACCGGCCGGACCATGCTGGCCGAGGCCCAGCACCTCGACCGGCTGATCGGCGACCTGCTGGCGCTGGCCCGGTTGGAGGCCGCCGACTTCCCGCTGGAGCCGGTACCCGTCGACCTCACCCGACTGGCCGCCGACGCGGAGCCCACCTGGTCCGGCCGCTGCGCTGCGGTCGGGGTGCCGTTCCACCTCCAGACGCCCGGCGCGCCGGTGTCCGCGTACACCGATCCGGGTCGGATCCGGCAGGTGCTGGACGGGCTGTTGGAGAACGCGCTGCGGGTCGTACCCCCGGGTGCGCCCGTGGTGCTCGCGGTCCGGCCGGTCGGTCCGGACCCGGCGGCCGGCGGTGTGCTGGAGGTCCGCGACGGCGGGCCCGGCTTCACCGACGACGACCTGGCGGTGGCGTTCGAGCGGGGGGCGCTGCACGAGCGGTACCGGGGGGTGCGCAAGGTGGGCAGCGGTCTCGGGCTGGCGCTCGCGGCCGGGCTGGTGCGCCGGCTCGGCGGGGAGATTGTCGCGGGTCACGCGCCCGAGGGTGGCGCTGCCTTCACGGTCCGGCTGCCCGGTGATCCTTACCGGACCCGTACATCGGCCTGACGGTCCGCTCGTCCTCGCGGGGAAGGCTGAAGGCTCCACGGACGAGAGGGAGAGTCATGCCACGTTGGGGATTCGTCACCGGCACCACGGCACTGTTCGCAGCGGTGGCGCTCGGCGTCAGCGGATGCGGCGCGGCCGAGGTGGCCAGCCAGCCCGCGCGGGACGCGGCTGTCGAGGTCGCCGCCGCGATGGGTGTGGAGGGCCAGGCGCTCACCGCGATGGGCTTCGACGCCAACGACCTGGACGTGCAGACCCTCGCCGCCCCGGCGACGCCCGCACCTTCTCCCACGGCGGCCGAGAAGGGTAAGCAGAAGCGCGGCGAGGAGTTGCGCAAGCGCCACCAGGCCCGCGTGCTGCTGCGGAAGAACACCCTGCACGGCGAGGCGGTGGTGCAGACCAAGGAGAACGGTACGCAGACCGTCGCCGTCCAGCGTGGCGCGGTGACCGCCGTCGACGGCGACTCGATGACCGTCAAGTCCACCGACGGTTTCACGATGACGTGGACCTTCGGCGAGGACCTGCGCGTCGTCGAGAAGCGGTCGACGGTGCAGCCCAGCGAGGTGAAGGTCGGCACGACGGTCGGCGTCGCCGGCACCAAGGACGGGGACAAGGGCGTCGCCCGGCTCGTCCTCATCCCTCGCGCCAAGTAGCCGAAAGCGAGGGCCCCGCACGTCGTACGTGCGGGGCCCTCGCCTGCCGTAGTTGTCAGCGTCCCGGGGGCAGGGCGTAACCGACGTAGTCGCGGAACTCCAACCGCCACCCGGCCGGGACCAGCTCGGCGCAGGCCGGCTGGCTACCGGTGCAGACGATCGCGTCCACCGAGGCCGGGTCGGCGGGCGGTCGCTCCGGCAGGACCGACTGCAACGACACCAGATCCGGGGAGCTGCCGTCCGGCTGGCGCAGCAGCAGCCACCACGGGTACTCCCAGTCGTCGTTCCGCTCGACCAGACCGATCCGGCGCGCGCCGCTCTCGCGGACCGCCGCCGCGGCCCAGCGGAACTCGTCGGCCCACTCGGGTCGGCGCAGGAACCGGGTGTCCCAGTCCGAGGTCGTGAAGACCGAGCCCGAGCCGACGAGCCGGCGCGGAAAGCCGTACGACAGCGCGAGCACTCCGGCCAGCGCCGAGGTGGCGAGCACGACGACGACCGCCACGGCGGCCACCGAGCGTCGCCTCCGATCCGGGTCGGCGGGCTCCGGCGTCCGGTCGGCGTGGCGGCGCAGGAGCGCGTCGAGCCAGAGGCCGGCGAGCGGGACGGCGAGCACCAGGGCGTAGAGGATCAGTCGGTTGCCCCACGGCTGCCACTTGATCATTGAGGTGTGCAGCAGCACGGCGGCCAGCACCACCACGGCGTACGCCCGCAGCGGCCCCGCCTGCGCCGGATCGATCCGGCGCGGGCGGACGAGGGCGACCAGCGCGCCGAGCAGCGCCACCGACCCGGCGATCGGGAACGCCACCCGATCCTCGTCCGGGTACCAGGCCGGCACCGGGAACACCTCCCGGCCGAAGGTGATCGCCCGGTCCTGGGGGTCGACGCCGATCGCCTCCGCACCGCCGATGATCGCGTCCGCGCCGGCGGTTCGCAGCGGCGCGACCGGCGTGTCGAAGGCCGTGTGCCCGATGCGCAGCGCGTTGACCAGAATCGAGGCCGGGTCGTGCCGCTCCATCGGGATCGACTCACGTAGCCGGGGCGGGCCCAACGGGTGCCCGAACTCGGCCGTCACCCGGGCCAGGAACGGGCCGACCACCAGCGCGGCCACCGCCATGATCAGCACCGAGCCGGTAACTACCCGGAACACCGGCCGCGCCCGACCGGCCGACGCCCCGGCGGTCGCCGCCCGACCCGACGGTTCGGCGGCTGATGGCCGAGCCGCCAGGGCCAGCCGGAGCTGGGCCAGACCCCAGAGCACCAGCAGCGGGCCCACCGCGATCAGACCACTGGTCTTGGTCACCGCGGTCAACCCGGTGGCCGCCCCCAGGCCGAGCACGGTTCCCCAGCCGGTGCGTCGGCGCAGACCGTCCAGAGCGAGGGTCGCCGCGCACGCCACCCACGCCGCGCAGACCAGGTCGGTCTGCGTGCTGGTGGCCTGTAGCGCGACCATCGGGGTGCTGGCCAGCACGAACGCGGTGATCAACTGGGCTCGCCGGCCGCCGCCGAGCTGCGCCGTGATCCGCGCGGCCACCAGGAGGCAGAGCACCCCGGCGGCCCACTGCACCAGGTTGTGCAGCGCGTCGCCGCCGGTGAGTAGGCGCAGGTGCAGCAGCAGGTACTCCGCGCCGGGCGGGATGGTCACCTGCCGGTGGATGGCGGTGGGCCAGAAGTCGAGGTCGCCCTGGGCCACCCAGTGCTCGACCTTCGGCAGGTGGTACGTCTGCGAGTCGAAGTTGTTCGGCTCGGCCAAGAGCGCGATCAGCAGCTCCAGCAGCACCAGGCCGCCGATGCCGCCCGCGAGCAGCCGTTCGCCCCGACCCGCCGTACGCCAACTCTCGGTCGCCCGGGTGAGCAGTCTGGCGCGTACTCCCTTGGGCTGGATCGGTGCGGCCGTGCGCCCGCCCACCGGGCCGTGGTCGACGGCCGGGGCGGGTGTGTCCGGGGCGGCGCCGGCGGGCACCGCCGCGCCCACCGGCACCGGCTGCGGCGTCGCGGCGGCGGCCGGTGTGGCCGGGGTGTCGCGTCGCCGGCGCAGAGCCACCGCCGTCGCGGCGGCGAGGAGAAAGAGCAGCCAGGCGGCGACGAACGCCGGCCGGGTCAGGGTGTGCAGCGCGCCGAGCACCTCGACGACGAGCACCGCGTACGCGCCGGTGAGCAGCGCGGCGCGCACCGCGGCGAGCCGGGACGGGGCCACCGCAGACGTCCCGCGCGGCTTCGACGCGATCGTGAGCAGGAGCACCGAGGCGGCGGGGAGCACCGCGAGCAGGGGGCCGGCAGCCGACATGGCGGGAAGTAAACACCATCGGGCTGAAACCGCCACGCCGGCTGTCCGACGGTGGCGGCCACCGTTGGGCTGACCAGCCAGGCTAGGCTAGGCCCGACGTGTTGTCGCCACCGTGGAGATTCCCGTGAAGCTCTCGATCCTCATGCCGGTCTACAACGAGGAAGAACGCATCGCGGATGCCCTCAAGCAGGCATTGGCGGTGGACTACCCCTGCGAGATCGAGCTGGTCGTGGTCGACGACGGCAGCCGTGACGGCACCGGCGAGGTCCTCGGTCGCGCCGACGACGCGCGCCTGCGGGTGATCACCCACCAGCGCAACGCGGGCAAGGGCGCGGCCATCAAGACGGCGGTCGACAGCGCCGAGGGCGAATACATGGTCATCCTCGACGCCGATCTGGAGTACGACCCGCAGGACATCCCGAAGCTGCTCGCCCCGGTGCTCGACGGGCGGGCCACGGTCGTCTACGGCAATCGCACGTTCGGCAGCCACAGCGCCTACAGCTTCTGGTACGTGATGGGCAACAAGGGCGTCACGATGGCGGCGAACGTCCTCTTCAACTCGTACATCGGTGACCTGGAGACCTGCTTCAAGCTGATGCCGGTGGAGCTGTACCGGTCGCTGGAGGTGCGCTCGCGGGGCTTCGGCATGGAGGCCGAGGTGACCGGCAAGCTGCTGCGCCGCCGGATCCGCCCGTACGAGGTGCCGATCAGCTACCGGGCCCGGGGCCGCGAAGAGGGCAAGAAGATCACCTGGAAGGACGGCGTCGAGGCGATCTGGATCCTCGGTCGCGAGCGCGCCCGCCGTCGCCCGGCGGTCTCCTCCGCGCGTTGATCGCCGGTAACCTTGAGTTGAAGTCCACTTCAACTCAAGGACCCGGTGATGCAGGACGCGTTGACGATCGGTGAGCTGTCCGTCCGCTCCGGCGTGGCACCGTCCGCGCTGCGCTACTACGAGCGCCTCGGCCTGATCCGCGCCGACCGCACCGGCGGCAACCAGCGCCGCTACGCCCGCGCCGAGCTGCGGCGGGTCGCCTTCATCCGGATCTCCCAGCAGGTCGGCGTCTCGCTCGACGAGATCCGCGACGCGCTGGAATCGCTGCCCGAGCGCCGTACCCCCAGCCCGCAGGACTGGGAGCGCCTCTCCGCGAGCTGGCGCGGCCGGCTGGACGAGAAGATCCGGCTGCTCACCAAGCTCCGCGACGACCTCGACGGCTGCATCGGCTGCGGCTGCCTGTCCCTGCAACGCTGCATGCTCTACAACCCCGGCGACACCCTCGCCGCCCAGGGCCCCGGCGCCCGCCTCATGCTGCCGCCCGCCTCACCCGAGGGTGAGTAGCACCTTCCCGACGTGGTCGCTCGACTCGACCAGCCGATGCGCCTCGGCCGCCTCGGCCATCGGCAGCCGCCGGTCCACCACCGGGCGGACCGCGCCAGCCGCGACCAACGGCCACACCTCATCGCGTACGCCCCGCACGATCCCCGCCTTCTCGGCCAGCGGCCGGGAGCGCAGCGCGGTCGCCGACACGCTGGCCCGCTTGGTCAGCAACGCGCCGAGATCCAGCTCGGCCTTGCGGCCACCCTGCATCCCGATCACCACGAGCCGACCGCCGGTGGCCAGCGCCGACACGTTCCGCCCCAGGTAGGAAGCGCCCAGAATGTCGAGGATGACGTCCGCGCCGTGGCCGTCGGTGGCCTCACGGACCTCCTCGACGAAATCCTGGTCCCGGTAGTCGATCGTGTGCGCCGCGCCCAGTTCGCGCAGCCGGGCGTGCTTCGTCGTCCGGGCGGTCGCCAGGACCGTGGCGCCGAGCGCCGCCCCGAACTGGATCGCGAACGTGCCGATCCCACTGCCCCCGCCGTGCACCAGCAGCGTGTCGCCGGCGGTGAGTCGACCCACCCCCACCACGTTCGACCACACCGTGCAGGCCACCTCCGGCAGCGCCGCGGCGTCGACCAGGTCCACGCCGGCCGGCACCGGCAGCAGTTGGCCGGCGGGCACCGCCACGCGCTCGGCGTACCCGCCACCGGCCAGCAGGGCGCAGACCTCCTGGCCGACCGCCCACCCGGTCACCTCCGGGCCGACCGCGTCGATCACCCCGGAACACTCCAGACCGAGGTACGCGGGCGCGCCCGGCGGCGGCGGATAGTGCCCCTGCCGTTGCAGCAGGTCCGCGCGGTTGACCCCGCTGGCCCGCACCCGGACGATCACCTCACCCGGGCCGGGCTCGGGATCGGGCACCTCGGCCCAGACCAGCGCGTCGGGTCCACCAGGCTGCGGAACGGTGATGGCTCGCATGCCCCCAGTCTCACCCGCCGCGCTCGCCGCCGCAGACGCACCCCTCGCGGCGACGCGGTCCCTGTCGGCTTGGTCCCCCCGGCTTGCGGGAAACCAGTCGGTCCGCGGGCTTGGTTCCCCGGCTTCCGTGAAACCGGGCGGCCCGCGGGCTTGGTTCCCCGGCTTGCGGGAAACCGGGCGGTCCGCGGGCTTGGTCAACTCGGCTTCCGTGAAACCGGGGCATCCGGGCGCGCGGGACGCCCCGGTTTCCGGGGACCCGAGTCGATCAGCGCCACAGTGGACGCTGGAGCTGCCGCCTGGCCGGCGCTTTTCGGGGAGGGACGCCGAGCCGGCCGCCGGGTGCCGTGGCAGACTGTTCACGGCCGCGCACCCACGGGTGCCGGTCCGGGAGGGTTCGCCTAGTGGCCGATGGCGCTGGTCTTGAAAACCGGTAAGGCAGCGATGTCTTCGTGGGTTCGAATCCCACACCCTCCGCAGAACGCCGCGTAGCCGTCAGATCGCCGGCAGATAGCTGGCGATCCAGTCCCTCAGTCGTTTCCGCACCAGCGGATGCACGTCAACCATCTCGATCCGCTCCGCCACCATTGCTGGATCGACGAGCCCGGCCCGGATCAGCGCGTCGGCGAAGGCGTGGTCCTTCTCCCTGCCGGCTACCAGCTTGGACACAACGCAGTCGTGCGGTTCGAGCGGGTAGCCCCGCCCCGGTGGGTGCTCTGAGACTCCACCAGGACCAGCCGATCCCGCCAGCCGTCGGGCAGCCTCGCCGTCGACACGCTCACGCCTTGGGCGTAGTAGCCGTTCGTCTCGTGGAAAAGCGAAAGCTCGCCGATGGCACCGTCGACCTGGTCAGCCTTCCGGTCGTCGGGGTCGTCGAAGAACGCCACGTCGACCTCCATCGAGGCGGTGGCTTCGAGCGGAAGTCTGCTCTCCGGGATGGCCCCCAGGACCGACTGGCTGCCGATGACGAGGACGTCCGGGTCTCCGACAATCTGGCAGGCAGACCGCAGGACATGCTCCAGTTGTTCGCGTCTCACGCCACCCGCCCCCAGCCGCTGCGCGTGAAGGAGTCGAGAACCTTCGTGCGCTGGGGCTGCGAGAGGACCCCGGCGAAGGGCGAGTTCTGTCGTAGCTCCACAGCTTCCGGGTCATCCGAGGTCAACGTCTTGAGGACGGCACCCACACCCTCGTTGATCTTGTCCTGCCAACGCTTGAGCCAGACTTCTGTCATGGTCCCCTGGTGTTGCCGCAGGAGTCGATCAAGATTTTCCCCGGCCTTGTTCAGTACCGCGTCCGGGTCGGTGACCAAACTCCCCGCTATCGCCTGGTGCAGCCACAGCGACTTGAGCTGATCACGGGTCAGTTCCGGCTTGGGGCGCAGCAGCGCCTCGACATGTTCTCGCCGGAGCCGTCGATGCGCGCCGACCTTCACAAACGGCAGTTCGCCACGCTCGCACAGGTTGACCACCTGCTGCCGCGACGTCCCCAGCAGCTTGGCAACCTGACCGGTGGTCAGAAGGTCGTCACCCGTAGTCGACACAGGTGAAGCATGCGTCACAAACGCCAAAAACACAAATAACCTCATCGCGTTCCGCTGGCCAAGCCGCTGTCAGTCGGAGGTCCGGCTCGCACGTCTCGTCCACGCCTCGTAGCCGAGTAGGGCGGCGAGGAACGCCGTCAGCAGGCCGAGGGCGCCCAGGGCCGGCAGATGTCGGCCGACGGGGAGCAACAGCAGCGCCACACCGGGCGCGACGAACTGCTCTGATCGTACGCACCGGACGCTGAGGACGAGGAAGGTCGCCCGGCCCGCGAGGTACAGGGCCGTTCCGCCGAACAGTGCGGTGGCCGGGATCCACCCCAGCGTGCCGTGCCCCAGCTCGGTCAGCACCTCCTCGACTCCCAAGGCCACGTAGATCGTCCCGGCGAGCAGGGGGAGATGGGCGACGCTATAGGCGTTGCCGGCGACGAACCCGCGCCGCAGCCCGGACCGAGTTGTGAGCGCTCGGCCGGCGTTTCCCGCGCTCGTGAAGTACAGCCAGTAGAGGCCGCCCGTCACGCTGAGGGTGAGCAGGCCCGCCACCAGCGTCTGCCCGCGGATCATCTGGGTCCCGACACCGGCGCTGACCGAGATCAGGGACTCGCCGAGCGCGATGATCACGACCAGGCCGTGCCGCTCCACGAAGTGACCGGGGCTGCGTACCGGCCACCCGCTCAGCAGCAGGGCGAGCACCCCGCCGCTCATGTCGACGACGAGCGCAACCGCCCACAGCAGGATCTGCGGGGTGCCGCCGAACGTGGCACCGAGGACGAGCGGGATCCAGGACAGCGCGGTGGTGAGGGCGTAGAGCCGGACGGTCCGCAGCAGCCGGGGATCGTCCGAGGCCACCCAGTGGAAGAGGATGAACTGGATCGTCCGCACCACGATGTACGCCAGTACCAGCGTCAGCCGCGGCATCGCCGTATCCGGGCCGGTCTCCCAGACCTCCGGGATGACGAGCGCGATGAGGAAGATGGCCCCCATCGCCATGGTCACGCCGATGCAGATCGGCCCGACGTCGATGCGGACGGAGTTGCCGAGCCAGGCGTACACGAGCCAGGAGTTCCACAGCAGCATGAGGACGAGCAGTCCCTGCACCAGGGTTACCGGCGCGGGCCGTTCGCTCATGAACGAGGTGACCCGGATGAGCCCGAAGACGAGTACCAGGTCGAAGAAGACCTCGAACAAGGTCGGTCGGTGGGTCTCCGTCGTGACCACTGGCCGCGCCATCCGGTCATCTTCACCGTCCGAGCGGGCGGCGTCCGGTGCCTGGCTCTCCGGTCACCCCCGCGGGTCTGCGGCTACGTACCCTCGGGCTCGTCCCGTCGGGCTTCGCGGATCGTCGTGTCGGCGAGTCGTTCGACGGCGCGTCGACGCTCCTCGGCGAGCGCCCGCTCGTCCGGTTTGCGCAGGACGCCGACGACGGCGACCAGAAAGTCCCGCCAGATGCTGAGCAAGGAATTCCCCCCGTGGAACGCTTCAGGGGCCTCACCCTAGCCCGCTCCCGTGATCCGGCACACCCCGACCAATCGGTCGTTCCATGCCGTGGAAAGGGGTATGAAGGGGCTGGTATCTGCCCACTCCGGAAGGACGTACCGATGACCCTGGAACGACCGATCGCCCCGGACCCGTACGAGCTGCTGCCGACCGTCCCCTCGTTCACCCTGACCAGTGACGACGTGCAGAACGGCGAGCCGATGGACGTCCGGCACATGCACGGCAGCGCCGGCGGTGAGAACGTCTCGCCGCAGCTCACCTGGTCGGACTTCCCCGCCGAGACCAAGAGCTTCACCGTCACCTGCTACGACCCGGACGCGCCGACCGGCAGCGGCTTCTGGCACTGGGTGCTGGTGAACGTGCCGGTCGACGTCACGCAGCTGCCGACCGGTGCCGGGGGTGCGGCGGGCACCGATCTCGGCGGAGCGTTCTCGGTCCGCAACGACTACGGCGAGCAGGGGTACGGCGGCGCGGCGCCGCCGCCCGGTGACCGCCCCCACCGGTACGTCTTCGCGGTGCACGCCCTCGACGTGGACCGCCTGGACCTGACCCCCGACGCGAGCCCCGCCTACGTCGGCTTCAACCTGACCTTCCACACCCTGGCGAGAGCGGTCATCCGCCCCACGTGCCAGATCAAGGAGTAACCCCACCGCGTCGATCTTGCACTTTCTGCGCTGACATATCCCCGCACAAGGGACGTGTCGGCAACCGAAAGTGCAAGATCGACGAGGAGGGGGTGGGCGTCAGGCCGGGACGCGGGCCACCGCGAAGACGGACTGGCCGAACGGGGGGCGGACGACCTGCTCGGCGGCCTTGGTGGCGGGGAGGACCAGGGTGTCGTACGCCTTGACCATGGGGCCCTCCTTCGGCATGAGCCGGAAGACCTTGGTGGCCATGAAGTAGCCGATCAACCCGAGCGCGTTCGCGTAGTGGATCTTCTCTACGGTCAGGCCGGCCTCGGTCATCGCCGTACCGAGCGTCTTCTTCGTGTAGCGGCGGACGTGGCCGGTGGCGATGTCGGCCGGGCTCATGGCGAATTGGAACGCCGGCACGATGATGATCACCGCGCCGCCGGGTCGGACCAGGTCACGCATGCTGCGCAGCGCGCCCACGTGGTCGTCGATGTGCTCCAGCACGTTGTACGAGACCGCGGCGCTGTAGTTTCCCCGATCGTTGTGCGGCAGCAGCATCTGCCGGACGTCGACACCCGCCTGGCTGGCGAGCCGCTCCTTGAGCTGCACGAGCCGGTCGGGGTCGGCCTCCGTGGCGGTGAACCGGGGTAGCCGCTGCGACCATTCCAGCGCGTAGTCGCCGAGGCCGCTGCCGATCTCGATCGGGTCGTCACCGAGGTACGGCACCGCCAGTTCGACGAACCAGCGACGGTGGTTGACGGCCATCGCCAGGCCCTCAAGCACCTCGGACTGGACGCGCTGGTCCCCAGTGATTTCTGCCATGCGTCGATTCCTCACGATATGAACTCGACCCGTGCCTGGACCGACAGAGTGAATCATCCGCTTGGATGGCAGCGGAATCGGGGGAGCTGTTGGCCGAATTGCGGGTCGGGGGGTGGGCACGTGATCGGCGGTCGGCGAACCCGGCACATAGTACGGCAGTACCTCGAAACATGTCACGGCACCGTCATACGCTGACTACCCTATGAATTGTCATGACTACTCCCGAATCGGACGCTCCCGGCGACGGTCCGTCCACCGCGTCGCGGGTGGAGGAGCCCGGCGACGGCGATCGGTTGCGCCGTAACGGGAAGTGGGTCGATCTGGCCGCCGTGCTGAGCTTCGTGGTGCTCGCCTTCTGGATCACCGGGCGTCTCTGGTGGGACCCGGGCAGTGGAGTGCGCGACAACCGTTCGGACCAGTCGCAGTTCGAATGGATGATGGCGCACGGTGCGCGGGTGGTCACGCAATTCGCGTACCCGTTCCACTCGGACCAGATGAACGTGCCGGACGGCGTCAACCTCATGGCAAATACGTCCGTATTATCCATTTCATTGCCAATAACGCCGATCACCCTGTTGTTCGGGCCACGTGTGTCATTCCTGCTCTTTCTCACTCTCGGAATGATCGCCACGGCCACGGCCTGGTACTTCCTGCTCTCCCGCGTCCTGGTCAAGAGCCGGGGGCCGGCCTGGCTGGGCGCCGGCTTCTGCGCGTTCGCGCCGGCCATGGTGTCGCACGCCAACGGCCACCCGAACATCGTGTCGCAGTTCGTCGTCCCGCTGATCATCTGGCGTACGCTGCGGCTCGCCGACCCCGGCCGCTGGCTGCGTAACGGTGTGCTGCTCGCCTTGGTGATCGTCTGGCAGGCGTTTCTCAACCTGGAGATCCTGCTGATGACCGCGATCGGGCTCGGCGTGGTCGTCGGCGTGCTGGCCCTCGCTCGCCCCGCTCTGCGATCACGGACCCGAGGGTTCCTCGCCGGCCTGGCCGTCGCCGCCGTGGTCGCCGGTGCGCTGCTCGCGTACCCGCTGTACGTGCAGTTCTTCGGCCCCGGCGCCTACTCCGGGTTGTCCAGCCTGATCCGTGGCTACTCCAGTGACCTGGCCTCGTTCGTCGCGTACTCCCGGGAGTCGCTGGCCGGCAGCCCGCGCACCGCCGCCGGCCTGGCCAAGAACCCGACCGAGGAGAACAGCTTCTTCGGCTGGTCGCTGCTGGTGCTGGTGGTCGCCCTCGTCTGGTGGCTGCGGCGCTCGGCGGTGGTGCTCGCGCTGGCCGGGCTCGGGCTGCTCTTCGCGGTGCTCTCGCTCGGCCGGGAGATCCGCTTCAACAATCGCGGCACCGGGGTGCCGGGGCCCTGGGCGGCGCTGGAGAACCTGCCGATCCTGCACTCGGTGGTGCCGACCCGGTGGGCGCTGGCGATCACCCCGATCATCGGGGTGTTGCTCGCCTACGGTGCCGAGCGCGCCCGCGAGCTGGCCCGCGCCCGACCGGCGGCCCGGCTGCAGATCCGCTTCGCCACCGCGACCGTGCTGACGATGGCCCTGCTGCCGATCCTGCCCACCCCGCTGCCGGTGGTCCAACTGGATCCGGTGCCCACCTTCGTGACCAGTGGGGCCTGGCGGCCGTACGTGGCTGGTGGGCGCAGTGTGGTGACCCTGCCGCTGCCGGACACCACCTACGCGGAGCCGCTGCGCTGGGCTGCCGTCACCCGGCTCGACATGCCGCTGGCCCGGGGCTACTTCCTCGGCCCGGACACCCGCCCG
Organism: Micromonospora sp. NPDC049801; assembly: GCF_040656575.1. Classification (NCBI taxonomy): domain Bacteria; kingdom Bacillati; phylum Actinomycetota; class Actinomycetes; order Micromonosporales; family Micromonosporaceae; genus Micromonospora; species Micromonospora sp. NPDC049801. The sequence goes on from NZ_JBFAMS010000015.1 coordinate 153,135, forward strand.
AGCGCCCAGCCGCCGAAGGTCGCGCTGTTCACCGCGCCGCCGCGACCCACGAGCAGCTTCTTCGCCACCATCCGCCGTACCGGCGCGGTGCCGCCGATCACCCCGCAGAGTCGGGTCAAGGCGGTCGACGACCTGCGCTACTGGCGGGCCGGCGTGGTGATCCTCGGACCGCACGAGCATGAGATGGAGCTACGTCGCGGTATGACCGAGCTGACCGGTATCCAGCCGACCTTCACCGGCGGCGTGTGGGTGTGGGACGTCCGGTCGCTGACCGACTGAAAAGGGGGTCAGCCCTGGCGGACGCAGCAGCCCTGGCAGACCTTGGGGCTGGGCAGCGTGAAGGCCAGGCAGCAGGTACGGCGCTGGACGCTGGGCTCGCCGGCCGGGCCGGGGACCAGCTCGACCAGGTCGGCCAGGTCGAGCGCGCCGAGCAGGGTGTCGATGCTCTGCACCGTCGAGCCGGGCAGCGCGTCGGCACCGCGCAGGATGCCGTGCGCGATGCCGGAGGCGACCGAGCCGAGCAGCGTCCGGGTGCCCACCCGCACCTCGGCCTGGATCGCCGCGATCAGCGGGGCCAGGTGGGCGTCGAGCAGGGAGGCCCGCAGCTCGGCGAGCAACTCCGCCTCACCCGCGACGACGCGTACCTCCGGCAGGCCGGACAGCGCCAGCGGGTCGCTCGGCAGGACCGCCACGGTGGTGCCGCGGCGCAGACCCAGCGTGATCAGGGGCCGGTGGTCCTCGAAGTGGATCAGCACGTCGGCCGGGTGGAGCAGCGGAACCCGGCGGGCCGAGGCCCAACCGAGCACGACCGGCAGCGCCGTCCAGTAGCTGTACGACTTCCAGGCCAGCGCGGCGCAGGCGTGCGGGGTGCCGCCCCAGCGGACACTCGCGGCGCGCAGCAGCTCCGGCAGGCGGGTGCCGTCGACCAGGGTCGTGGCGGGGGCCCAGCCCAGCTCGTCGTCGACCAGCAGCCCCCGGGCGAGCCCGGGGAGGTCGTCGGTGCCGAACATGGTCCGCAGCGCGGCCGTGACGGGGGCGAGCGGCGTGGCGGTCACGTCCCGCCTCGGCATCACCGCAGTCACCTGAGCCGTCCCCCGTCCGGATGGCCGAGGAGCCTCCCCCGGCGGACGGTCAGATGCCGTCCTGAGCTAAGGCTAGCCTAACCATGCTCGCCGGCATACCCGAGTGTTCTGTAATCCGGGCGACAGCGGCTGCCCTGTTCGGGCAGGCCGAGAGGCCCCGGACCGCGTACCGCGATCCGGGGCCTCGTAAACACGACTCAGTCGTTCAAGCCGCAGTCCTTGGCCGGCGTGGGCGTGCACGACAGCTTCCGGTACTCGGCCGGAGGAGTCACCGTCACCTTCGCCAGGTTCTCCTTCGTGCGGGGCAGCCACTCGTAGTCGCTGGTGGTGGTGCCGCTGAACACCTTGTTGACGACCCGGACCGGCTGGTAGGACTTCGCGTCGACCCAGATCTGCATGGACTCCTCGGCGGTCTTCGCCGTGTCCATGGCGCTGTCCGGGCCGCCCAGCCACTGCAGGTGCACGGTCTGCCTGCCGTCCAGCCGCTCCTTCCCGACGAGCGTCACCTTCCCGCTGTCGACGGCGCGCTTGAGGTCCTTGGGGTTGAGCGACGGCGGTAGGTACTGGACCTGCTTGGTGTCGGCCGGCTTGAGCGAGGAGACCTGGTAGGTCCACCACTTCTTCTTGTCATGGTTCAGCTCGACGGCGGTGGAGCCGTCCAGCGCCACGGTGTACGAGCGGACGTCGCCGTAGTAGATCTTGTTGTCCTGCCGCTCGCGGCTGGTGGTGCGGTCGGCCCAGAGCTCGATCAGGCTCGCCTGCTTGCCGTCCCGGCCCTGGTGCTTGGCGGTCTCGTGCTGGACGTACCCCGGTAGTTGGCCCAGGGCGGTGGCCGTCTGCTCGGCGACGTAGCCGACGGTGAGCATCTCCGGCGCCTCCTTCGGGGCGCCGCCGCCTCCCACGCCTCCGGGAGCGAACGCCAGCGAGGCGCCCACGGCCACGGCGGCGACCACCGGCGCGGCCACGGCCAGACCCAGTGCCCGGGTACGACGGCGGTTCTTACGGTGCAGGGTCTCGGTGAGATTCGATGGTGCGGTCATGGTGTACGTCTCCTCGTGGAGCCGGTCGCCCAGTAGGCGGCCCAGCTGTTCGTCGTCGAGAGCGGTCATCGCAGGGTCCTTGCCTCTTCGGTTTCGTGAAGGTCGCCGAGTAGTTCGCGCAGCCGCGCCAGCGCCCGGGAGGTGTACGACTTGACCGTTCCGATCGAGCAGCCGATCAGCTCCGCCGTCTGCTCGATGGAGAGGTCTTCGAAGTACCGGAGCACGATCACCTGTCGCTGCCGCACGGGAAGTTGGGCGAGCGCCGTGGCGACCGTCTGCCGCTCCCCGACGCCGTCGAATCCGGGATCGGTGGAGCGGAAGGCGTCGGGGTTGTCCGGCAGCGCCGTCTCGCGTGGGCGTCGCAGCAGGTCCCTGATCCGGTCCCGGGACAGGTTGACCATGACCTGCCGGACGTACGGCTCAGGGGCCTCGCGGGCCTTCGACCAGCGACGCATCGTGCGCAGCAGGGCCGTCTGCAGCAGATCCTCCGCGTGGCCCCGATCCCCGGTGAGGAGGAACGCGAGCCGCAGGAGCGCCGCCGACCGTTGCTCGACGAAGCTGTCGAAACTCGGATCAACTCTCACGGGGATAAGGACTCCAGCCGCCCGGCGGGGGTTGCCACCGCCGGCCGCCGTCACAGGCGGCAAGACATGAGCTGTCAAGCGGTGTGTCGGGAACATGCCAGATGAGTGTGCGCTCGGCCACGGAACGTGAAACTGATACTCCCGGCCGCGAGGAAGCCGATGACGACCTCACCCCTCGAGCGGGCTGCCGAGTCCTTTGCGGCCGAGCTTGCCCGCCAGCGCGCCGGGCGGGGCCTCTCCAAGAAACAACTGGCCGTGCTGATGGGTTTCGACCCGTCCTACGTGAGCCACGTCGAAGGGCGCCGACACCGCCCGACCGAGGACTTCGCCCGCCGCGCCGAGGCCGTCCTGGAGGCCAGCGGCGCGATCTGGCAGCGTTTCCGCGAGTACGACGACCTCCGGCACGCCCGCTCCGGCCAACCGCAGCGCGAACCCCCGCTGTCCAGCCAGTGGCTGCCCCCCGGCACCGGCCTCGTGGTGGAGCGGGAGTTGGCCACCCTCACCCACACCGATGACGGCTACCGGTGCGTCATCCGCCGCGAGCTGTACAACGCGGGCACCGAGCCGGTCACCCGCTACCTCGTCCGCGTCGCGGTGGACCGCTACCCGAACGATCCCGGTCGCTCCAACCGGCACCACCGGGAACACCCGCTCACCTTCGCCGAGCTGCAACTACAGGCCCGACGCGACGACGGCACCGGCGACTCCGAGCCGATGCACTGGCGGGCGAAACACGACCGGGACGCGTTCAAGGAGATCTGGCTCCTCTTCGAGAACGGCGAACGCCGCTTTCCGCTGTACCCCGGCGACCGGACCACCATCGAGTACGCGTACAGCGTCGGCCACGACAAGTGGGGCCCCTGGTTCCAGCGGGCCGTCCGGCTGCCCACCCGGCGTCTCGCCGTACGCCTGGATCTGCCGGCGGCGTTCGATCCGCAGGTCTGGGGCGTGGAGACCTCGCTCTCGGCGGAGGAGGGCCCGCTGCGGACGGCCCCGCAGCGGCACGACGAGGGTGACCGGGCGATCGTCGACTGGCAGACCGACGACCCGCCGCTGAACGCCCGCTACCGGATGCAGTGGCGCTTCCGGGCTCGGCCGGACACCGAGCCGGACGTCGGCCCCGGCGCCACCCGGGTCCGCCCCAGCGACCGCATGCGCGGGATCGGCATCGTGCAGCGCGGCGACGACCTGCTCCGACAGCCGGTGCGACAGTTCGACCTCCCCGGCGAGGAGCAGGCGGCCCGCGAGATCGTGGACCGCCTCATCATGGCGCTGGCCCGACTCGACGAGCTGCACCCGTTCAGCAAGGGGGTCGGTATCGCCGCCCCACAGCTCGCCATCGGCCGTGCCGCGGCCGTCGTCCGACCCCCCGACCGCTCGGCGGAACCGGTCGTCCTGCTCAACCCCCGGGTGGTCGACGCCGACCCGGAGACCGACGAGCAGTACGAGGGGTGCCTCTCCTTCTTCGACCACCGCGGTCTGGTGCCCCGGCCGCTGCGGCTCGACGTCGAACACGCCCAGTGGGACGGCAGCCGGATCATCACGTCGTTCGAGTTCGGCATGGCCCGGCTCGTCGCGCACGAGATCGACCATCTTCAGGGCCGGCTCTACGTGGACCGGATGGCGCCGGGCGTGCCGCTGGTGCCGGTCGAGGAGTACCGGGAGACCGGGCGACCCTGGCGCTACTGAGACAGCGAGGGGACCGGGGCGCGCGCCCCAGGGGGCAGGGGCACGCGCCCCGGTGTGGGGGGAGGAACGTCTAGAGATCGCCGAACGTGTCGTAGCGGACGGTCGACGGCGGCACCTCGTCGGCGGCCAGCACCCGCAGCGTCGACCGGACCATCTGCGCCGATCCGGAGACGTAACAGTCGTGCGTGGTCCACGGGCCGTACCGGGACACCACGTCCGGGATGTCGCCCTGCTCGCCGTCGAAGTCCGGGTCGTCGCTGCACGCGGCGGTGACCGACAACCACGGGTGTGTGGCCACCAGATCCTGTAGCGCGGCCAGCGCGTACAGGTCCGTCGCCTGCCGGGCGCCGTAGAAGACGTGCACCCACCGCGTCCGGTTGTAGGTGGCCAACTCCTCCACCAGCGCCTTGATCGGCGCGAGCCCGACGCCACCGGCCACGCAGAGGATGTCCCGCTCGGAGGAGCGGTCCAGGGTCATCGACCCCATCGGCGCCGCCAGCCGCAGCAGGTGTCCGGGCCGCACCCGGCGGACCAGCGCCCCGGACACCCAGCCCGCGCCGGGGCTCCGGACGTGGAACTCCAGCACGTTGTCGTCGTTCGGGGCGTTCGCCACCGAGTAGTTCCGCCACACCCTCGGGTGGAAGCGGGGCAGCTCCAGGCTGACGTACTGGCCCGCCCGCCAGGGCAGCGGATGCTGCAGGGCCCGGCAGGTCAGCACGGCGATGTCGGGGCCGTGGCGCTCGTGGGTCAGCACCTCGGCGTGCCAGAACGGCGGGTTGTCGTCGTCGGCCGCCCCGGCCACCATCTTGGCGGCGATCGCCGCGTACGCGTCCCGCCACGCCTGGTCGTACTCCAGGTTCCAGCCGTCGCCGGCGGTGCTGCGCAGCGCGTCGAGCAGCGCGACGCCCATCGTGGCGTAGTGCCGGTCGTCGACGTGATATTTGCGGTGGTCGCGGCCCAGCGCGCGCAGGAACTCGTCGAAGCTCTCCGGGTCGTCCACGGTGTGGATCGCCGTGATGATCGCCTCCAGCAGGCGGTCACCCTGGCCGGCCATCTGCACCGGGAAGAGCTGGCGCAGGGCGGGATCGAGCAGGAACACCCGAGCGTAGAAGTGCCCGGTCAGCCGCTCCCGGTCCTCCTCGACCAGGGTCCAGCTCTCCTTCAGCAACCGTGCGACATCGTCCACCGGTGCTCCTTCTCCAGACGGCAGCGGATCGGGCACCCATAGAATCTCCACGGAGCGTGTGCACCGGTCGCACAGAATGTGCGATCGGTTCATGCCGGCCGGTCGGCCCTGCCCGCTGGCCGGTCCGTCGGGCAGAGTGGTGCGGTGACCGTTGAGCTGACCCGCCCGGTGTCCCGCCGGCTGCTGGGGACCGAAACGTTGCTGGTCCTGGGCCTGTCCCTGGGCCAGTCCGCCGTCTACGCGGTGGTCTCGATCATCGCGAAGCTGACCGCCGAGGGCCCGCTCTCCAAGCAGACCGCCGCCCTGAACACCTCCGCGTCGGCCCGCCCCTGGCTGGACCTGACGTACCAGCTTCTCGGCATCGTGTTCGCGCTGCTTCCGGTGCTGCTCGCCGTACACCTGATCAGCAGGGACCCCGGCGACCCGGCGCGGACCCTCGGCCTGGACGCGCGGCGGCCCGGCCAGGATCTGGCCCGGGGCGCCGGCCTGGCCGCGCTGATCGGCCTGCCCGGCCTGGCCCTGTTCTGGGTGGCGGCGCACCTCGGCCTCAACGCGACGCTGGTGCCGGCGGCGCTACCGAAGGTCTGGTGGGCGGTCCCGGTGCTGATCCTCGCCGCCGTGCAGAACGCCGTGCTGGAGGAGGTGATCGTGGTCGGTTACCTGGTCACCCGGCTGCGCCAACTCCAGTGGCGGCTCGCCGCGATCATCGCGGCCAGCGCGCTGCTGCGCGGCAGCTACCACCTCTACCAGGGCTTCGGCGCGTTCGTCGGCAACGCGGTGATGGGCGTCGTGTTCAGCCTCTTCTACCTGCGTACCCGCCGGGTGATGCCCCTGGTCATCGCGCACACCGTGCTCGACGTGGTCGCCTTCGTCGGCTACGCGTCGCTGCCCCGCGAGTGGTTCGACTGGTTGTGACCGCTCAGCGCCGGTGCGGCCGGTAGGCGGCCACCGCCCGCGCCGCCAGCCGATCGGCCGCCGCCGCGTCGCCGAGCGTGGCGGCGACCACCGCCGCCCCCGGCACCAGTCGGGACGCCAACCGCAACGCCACCCACCCGCCGGTCTGCGCGGTGAGCGGCGCGGCGAGCCGCCAGGCGGCCTCCGCCGCCTTCGGCCACGTCCCCTCCACCGGATCACCGGCCTCCCGCGCACCGAGCAGCGCGGCCCGCGCGCTCGCCGCGTCGGGATGCACCTGGGTCAACACCAGCAGCTCCTCGGCCCGATCGGGATGCGCCGGGTCGCGTCCGTACGCCGCCGCGAGGTGCAGCACCAGGTTCGCCTGGGTCCAGAGCACCGACACCAGCTCCGCCAGCGGCGCGAACAGACCGGCCAGCGCCGCCGCCGCCCCTCCCGCGCCCGCCGCCCGCACGTACCGCCGGGTCGCCAGCCGGGCCAGACCGTCCGCCGGAGCGTCCGGGTAGCGGTCCCGCAGCCGCCGCGTCCACTCGGCCGCGCCGGGTCCGAGCGTCCGCACCGCCTCCATCGCCAGGAACTCCGGCGCGAAACCGGGATGGTCGCGCAGGCGCGCGACCACCGCCGGCAATTCGGGGGTACGCGTCGAAGCCGCCTCGGGGTTGCCCGGGGGGACCGCCGCTGCGGCCGGCTCGGGGGTGATCGCGGAAGCCGCTTCCGGCGCGGGTGCCGGTGCGACTGCGGGTGCGCCCGCCTTCGCCGTGGCGGCTCTACGGGTGGGCGTGGCGCGCTTGCGAGGGGTTGGCGTGATCTCGGTCGGCTCTGGTGTGACGGGCGTCGCATCCGGGATGACCGGCGCTGGCGGAGGTGGTGTCGGTGCGACGGCCGCCGTGCTGGTGGCGGTCTTCCGGGGCCGGGGCGCCCGCGCCCTCGGTGGCTGGCCCGTCGGCTCTCCCGCCGCGCCGGGAAGCGCCTCGTCCTGGGCGGGTCGAGCTGCGCCCTGGGCGGGTTGAGCTGCCTTCTTGGCGGACTTCCTGGTGGGGTGCGCCCCGGTGCCGGCGGGTTCCTCGGTGGGGTGTGCCGTGTCGTCGGCGGGTTCCCTGGTGGGGTGCGCCGCGGTGCCGGCGGGTTCCCTGGTGGGGTGCGGCGCGTCGCTGGCGGCAGCGGGCGGCTTGACCGGGGTGCTCTCCGGGTGGGCGGGGGCGGGCTCTGTCTGCCGGGGCAGGGGACGGTCCGGATCCGGCGGTTGGAAGATCACCGGCGCCGCCTTGGCCCGGCGGGGACGCGGGCTCGCCGGTGCCGCCGGTGCCGTTTCGGCAGGCTGATCGGTCGCCTGCGGCGGCGTGAACGTGGCCCGCGCCGGGCGCCGACGCGGGCGCTCAGCAGGCTCCTGGCGGGTCGGTTCGCTGGGCGGCTGCTCCTGCATATCGATGGAGCGTAGTCCCGATCACGCCCCCGCACAGCGGTGAAATACCGGGGCGCGCTGCCCGGGTCGGCGTACCCCGGAAGTCGTTTTGCCCCCGGTGGGTGCCGACCTGTATCCTCGGGCGCGGTGGTCTGCGGGCCACCAGGGAGACTTCGCCTAGTCTGGTCTATGGCGCCGCACTGCTAATGCGGTTGGGGTCTTAAAGCCCCTCCCGGGTTCGAATCCCGGAGTCTCCGCGCGAAAGCCGGGTGTGTACACTGGCTGAGCACGAGCGCCCGTAGCTCAATGGATAGAGCATCTGACTACGGATCAGAAGGTTAGGGGTTCGAGTCCCTTCGGGCGCACAAGATCAGGGCCGTTTCGGGAAACCGAGACGGCCCTTTTCCGTTCCCGCACAGCGGCGAAGTACCGCAACGTTCTAATCCGCCTCGGTGCCGCTCATCCGCTCGCCCTGGCGCTTCAACGCGGCATGGAGTAGGGCAGGGACAACGCGGCCGCCGTTGTGGCCGCGTTGCGGGCGAGGGCCTCGCGGGCGCCGTCCGGGCCGAGGGCGATCACCGCACGAACGCGTTCGAGGATCTCATCCTCCCAGGCGATCGGGTGCGGGCGGGGACGGTTCAGTTCGCCGGCCTCCTCAGCCAGCGCCGCAGCCGCCAGCGCGGCGTCCCAGTCACCGCGGATCACATGCAGGTAGGCCAGTTCCTCGGCTGCACGTATGTCGGGGTCGGTCAGGCCACGCTCCGCGTCCTGGGCTTCCCACTCCAGTCGGTAAGCGAGCAAGCCCTCGACATCTCCGTAGCGGTCCAGGAACGGGATGCCCTCCCGGAGTACGACGTCCCGGATGTCGGCCATCACCGGTTCGTAGCCGGCCAGGGCGTCCGGCTCCGGGAACACTCCCTCCAGCCGCCGTGAGCACGTGTGGCCGTCGGCCGCTGGCACCGCGAGCAACCAGACGATCACCTCGACCTGGAAGTTGGGCCGCCGGCGCAGTGGTGGTACTGGTTGCACCGTCTGGGCGGTCCAGCCGACCGGCCCCCGCACCAGTCGGCCCTCCGCAGCACGCCAGCCATCACCCAGAGCGGGCAGCAGGTACGCGTCGACGGCCTTTTCCCACCTGCCGACATCCACGTGATCATCCCCTTCTCAGCATCGAACGGTGATCGCCGGAACGTTCCGATACCTTGCCGGGAGCTGGTTCTGTAGGTCCCCGTACCACTTGGTTTCGAGCCCCTTGGCGCCGGTCTTCAGGTCGAGGATGAGTTCCGGTCGCAGTTCGTCCACGCCGAGCACGACATCCGGCGCCTTGGCGCCCTTCTCCCAGCCCTCTCGTGCGGTGACCGGATTCTTCCACCTCCTGGCGAGCAGACCGTTGCGGTAGCCGACCTCCGCGAACAGGTTGGCCGATGCCGGTTCCGCACCGACGAGCTCGGCGAGTCGTTTGTGCACCCGGTCGCCCCAGTGCTGCGGGGACTCTCCGGGCCACCGCTGCACGTCTTTGCAAGCCTGCTTCGCGAGCTGTTCGACGCGGGTCCTCGCCTGCTGCTGACGGGTGTTCAGCGCCGGCGGGTTCGCGCCGGTCGGCAGGTACTCATGAGGCTTGTCCGCCGGCTTGACGCCCAACGTGCCGTTGCGTTTGATCTCGTCGGCGAGGTCAGCGGCCATCTTCTTGGCATCCGCCGTGGTGACCGCCCGGGCGACCGCCGTGTACGCGGCATACACCTGGTGGGTCTTGGGTTTCCGGGCCGGCGGGATGTAGTACGACGCGCGGCACCGTACCGTTTTGGTGTCCTTCGGCTTCATGATCAGGACTTCCGGGCAGGTCTGCACCGGCCTGCCGTCCAACGTCATGGTGATGTTCACCTCGACGGTGACCTGCTTGTCGATCGTCACGTACTTGGATGCCGACGTCACCCTGCTGCGGAGCTTCAGGTTCGCGGTGCAGCCGTTGGTGGTGCAGGGGCTGAGGCTCGCGTCGCCGGTGAGCGACACCTGGACGATGCTGTCGAGGGACTGCGCCAGTACGCCCATCTGACGTTTCACCTCGTCGAACAGCAACTGCCGCTGGTCGTCGGTGAGAACCTGCAGCTTGGCGCGCAACTCGACGTCACTCACCCGGTGCGCGATCGTCTGAAAGCCGCTCCCCGACTCGGCCACCGGGGTGGTGCTCATACCCAACAGCCGTTTCGGTTCGGCCGTACTGATCAGGTACGTGACACCGTCGAGGACCACCGCTCGTGCCTCGACGCCATCCACCGAGGTGACCACGCCGAGTCCGAGTGACTCCTCCTGCTGCGGATAGCCGTTTTCCTCAATGCTCGGCACCATGCCGGTGGCGAGCAGAGCCGGCGCCAGGACGTCACCGAAGTCGAATCCAAAGAGGTCGCCCGCGACCCGCACCCACCGGTTGGCAAACTTTTTCTCGCGCCCGTCGGTGATCCCGGCCTTACGCCAGAACGCCTCGCCGACCTTGAGGAACGTACGATCGCCAAGGTCCAGGATCTCGGCGGTCTGGCCGTCAGTGATCAGCTTGCCCCGCACCGTGCCTTCGTTTGTCACCTGGGCGTCCATGCTGATGCGGTCGCCGTCCGGTCCGGAGAACGACCCCTGGTAGCGGACCGCCGGCGTGGTGAGCAGCCGCTCAGCCGCCTGCCTCAACTCCTGATCGGCGGTATTCACCGCCACCTGCGCCTCAGTGGCCCGTTCCTTTTTGCCACCCGGGTTGCCGGTGAAGCGGGGCACCACGACAAGCGCGCCGATCGTGCAGATCAGCAGGAACGCCAGGGCCAGGCCACCAAACAGCAGCAAAAGCCGTCGCGGCCGTGCCGGTTGCGGCGGCAGTGGCGGTGGCGGTGGCGGTGGGGGCAGAAGAGGCGGTGGCGGCGGGGGAAACGGTGGCGGCGTCGGGTAGTTCATGGCGTCTCGATCCATCGACAGCAAACCGGCGCTGGTCAATGTATACGTTTCGGCCAAGCCCGCGTGGTGCCGCTGTGCACGGCGGACGCGCAAGCGAAATCGGGTTCACCTTCTGCCGCGATCAGTGCGCCGAGGTGTGGCAGATCAGCTGGCGGACATGTGGCGCGCGGCAGTCGGCGGCGGACAATCGCCACCGGTGATTGTCTGGTCCGACCACCCGCTTGACGAATACGTCCCAGGACATGCTTGACGTTCGGTCTGGAACTCTGTTCTGAGGAGGGTTATCGGGCGGTCATATATCGATGCGCCGCTCGACGGCGGTCGGGTCGTCTGGCTCGCCGAAGCGGAGGGTGGCGTGGGCTGGCTTGGTCGGGAAGGCCCGCAGCAGCGGCTCTACAAACCCCAGGCCGCCGAACTGCCGACCGCACGCGGGCGGCGAGTCGGAGGATCGCCGACGGTTACGGCCACTCGGGTATGACGCAAGTCACAAAATGGCCGTCCGTGGGGCTTACCAAGTGCCTGGCTTTCGTCATCTGGGTTGCGTCCTTGACCAGGCTGACATTGCCCAGGAGGGCGGCACGGCACCTTCTGGTTGCTGTCGAAGCACATGGACTATATGGAGCTGGATCGCCTTCTGGGCATGATCAATTCTGGTAAGACGCGGCTCGCCCGGCGGTCCGGCTCTTAATAACGTGACCTCATGCCCGAGTTGATTCTGCCGACTGTCCGCCTGCACGCCGCGTTCTTGAAATGCCGCGACGACTGGGGCCCTGGCCTTCACGAGGACGGCTTCGGCCTGAGGGCTGACGACGATGTGGACTCGCCCGAAGGCTTCGCCGCTTGGGTGCACGCGCGGGTCCGAATGGTCCATCCGGCCGGCGATCCGTGTCCGGACGAACAGCACGGCTCACCCCGGTGGATCGTCGAGAACGGCCACGTACTCGGGGGTATCGCCCTCCGGCACAAGTTCGATGACGAGATCGGCCAGATCGGCTACGGCGTCCGGCCGTCCGCGCGCCGCCGAGGACTGGCGAGTTGGGCACTCGGCGAGATGCTCACAGAGGCTCGCGTCGTCCTGGGCCTAGATCGCGTCCTCATCCCTTGCCTGGCCGACAACATCGCGTCGGCCCGGACGATCGAACACCACGGCGGCGTCCTCGAGGGCATCCGCGACACCGAGCACGGTCCAGTAAGGCGCTACTGGATCGCCTTGGATCGGTGAGGTCACCCGGCCGAAGCCGTAACTAGGAACTACCCGTATTAGGCAAGGGCGGCCCGGGAGGTGCGGACCGTGTTGGATGTGAAGCCGTACCGGGACGCGCTCGCGCTGCCAGGGTTGCGGCCGCTGCTGCTGGTAGCGATCCTGGCCCGAGTGCCAGTGGCGGCCACCGCCGTGGTGATGACGCTGCACGTCCTCGATCTGGGCCGCGGCTTCTTCGCAGCCGGGCTGGTCGGGGCCGCGATGACGGTCGGTTCGGCGCTCGGCGCGCCATTGCTCGGCCGGCTGGTCGACCGACGTGGCCTGCGGCCGATGCTGCTGCTGACCACAGCGGTCTCGGCGTTGTTCTGGGCTACGGCACCGGTTCTGCCGTACCCGGTGCTGCTCGGTGCCGCGTTCGTCGGCGGGCTGCTCACCCTCCCGGTCTTCTCCGTGGTCCGGCAGTCGATCGCCGCGCTGGTCCCGCCAACCCAACGCCGTCAGGCGTACGCGCTGGACTCGATGTCGGTCGAACTCAGCTTCATGATCGGGCCAGCCGGGGCGGTGGCCTTGGCCACCAGGGTCTCGCCCACCCTGACCATGTACGCCGTCGGCGCAGGGATCGTGCTGGCCGGACTCACCCTGCTGGTGCTGAACCCGCCGACCCGGGCGCGTGACGAGGCGACGACGCCGGCACCGGCACTGCCGCGCCGGCAGTGGCTGACCCCACGGCTGATCGGACTGCTCGCCGGCGGCGCGGCGGGCACGTTGGTGATCGCCGGCATCGATGTGTCGGTGGTGGCGGTGCTGCGTGATGCTGGCCAGCTCGACTGGACCGGTGTGGTGCTGGCGCTCTGGGCGTCGTGCTCGTTGATCGGTGGCTTCACCTACGGCGCGCTGTCCCGCCCGGTGCCGTCGCTGATCCTCACCCTGGTCCTCGGTCTGGTCACCGTTCCGGTCGGCCTGGGCAGCGGCCAGTGGTGGCTGTTGGCCCTGATGCTGCTGCCGTCCGCAGCCTTCACCGCGCCGACCGTGGCGGCCACCGCCGACGCCGTGAGCAGGCTGGTGCCGGCGAGCGTACGGGGTGAGGCGATGGGCCTGCACGGCTCAGCGATGGTGGTAGGGGTTGCGCTCGGCGCCCCGCTGGCCGGGGCGGTGATCGATGCCGCCGCGCCAGCCTGGGGCTTCGCCGCGACGGGCCTACTCGGCGCGCTGATCGCGCTGGCGGTACTGCCGACCCGGTCGAGTCACCAACACTCCGAATCCGCGGCCGAACCCACCACCATCCCCACCGTCGCTCCCTGCTCGATTCCGCCCCCGCTCGATCGTGCTGTCTCACCATCCGCCCTGTCCGCAACCCGCCGGCGACGCGCGAGAAGTTGACCACCACAAGTGCGGTGACCGCCGCGTACGCAGCGGACGGCCCGACCAGCCCCAGCGGAGGCGGCCCCGACCATCGCCGCGATGGTGGCCGACCTTCGCGCGGTGGTCGCGGTGACCGCGCTGGGCGCGGCGACGTTCGTCGGTTTCCTGTCGCACCGCTACGGCGAGCTGACCGGTCCCGGCGATGCCTGGTCCTACACCGTGCTCATCGGCTTCGCCGCCGTGCTGGGGACCGCTTACCGGTACGCCCGATCGGTGACCGCGCACCTGGCTGACGCCTCGGTGAGTGATGGTGGTGCTGGCTACGGCTTCTCGGCGACGAACGTCCCGCGCGCTGGAAGCGTCACGACGAGACCCCGTTCCCGCAGCAGGCGGATAGCCGCTCGGACCGTGCCGCGAGCCACGCCGTACTCCTGCTGGAGGTGGGCCTCGGAGGGGAGCGGCTGACGGGGCTTGAGCTTTCCGGACTCGATCTTCTTGGCGAGGAGATCCGCGAGCTGGATGTAGAGCGCTACCGGACTCATCTCGTCGATCATGATCGACACCTTATGGACGCCTAGCACGGGCGGGCCGTTGGGTACCTACCAAACGTTCTGTACTTATAGGAACAGCTATACGAACTGTACAAGTTGAACTAGATTGAGGTCAGACCTTCGCCCAGGTAGGAGGCACCTCGTGAAGCTCTGGCCGTTCGCCTGTCCTGCTCCACCCCACCCGGAGCGGGAGGGGTCGCGGTGAGCGCGGTGCCGTTCGAGGTCGAGCTTTCCTGGACGGTGATCGATTACCACCGCATGCAGAGATGTAGCCGCTGCCACCCGGACGGCTGGTGTCCGAGGGTCGCGGTGGCCCGAGCGCGGATCGGGGCGTGGCGACGGGCGGTGGGGCGTGCGCCCGTTCAAGGGTGGTGACCTGCTGCACCTCACGCCGGCGGCCAGCGTCCAGTTCTCCCGGCCGTTCTACTTCCGGCTCATCCGCGTACTGGAAGACCGGATCACGTACGACGGGTGGGCCTGGATCGAGGGGTACGAGCTGGACTCCCGGGGAGATGCGGTAGCCCGGCGGCAACTCTTCGTCCAGCCCGCCGGTCTCCGGAAGCTCGCTCCGTCGCCCCGTCCGGCGGCCTCCCCGGTCCGTAGGGAGCCTGCGCCCGTCCGGAAGGGCTCGGGGAAGACCTCGGCCCGCAGGGTGAAGGGATCTCTGTAGTTCAGATCCGTACAGGGTCTCGGGTGGGGTCGGTTCAGACCCGCTAATCCCGGCGGTTTTGGTGCTCTCGATCATGTGTTTCCGCTGGTCAGTAGAACTTGTCCACAGGGGACACCTACGGATCGGCTGGCACCGGTCTATCACCCTGGCCATGCTCGCCTTGGCCGTCCTTACCGTCCTCGCCGTGGCGCTCCCCAGCAGAGCGCACCCTGCCCCTGGTCGATCTGGCGACGAAGATCCTCAAGTCGCGCCCGACGAACCCACCACAAGTACAGGCAGGGGAGGTGACGTTGGAGTAGTAGACGATAATGGCGACCCTTCCGGATCGCGCCCGCAACGGCGGGCAGGCGCCTCGGGTCAGGCGAACAATGCGATCACGGAGAGGATGAGGCCGAGTGCGGCCATCACCATTCCGGCGGTGCGGTACTCGGTAGTTCTTGCGGGGTCGAATTTTACCATGCCGAAGTGGCCGACCAGGCGTGCCATCCCGATCGGGCGCCATGCCAGAAGGGCGCCGGCCACCAGTGAGAACAATCCAACGATAAGGACGATCGTCATCGTCCAAGGGTATCGCGGATTCGGACGGGGCGCTGCCCGCAGAAGGTCCGGCCGGCGGTCAGCGGCGCCGTCGGCGGTGTCGGGTGATCACGTTGGCCAGCATCGTTGCCAAGGCCGCCACTGCGGCCACCCCCAGTACGATCCCTGCTCCGGCAAGTCCCATAGGGACGATCCTACGTCGCGCCCCGCTTGCTCGCACGCGAGGCCGGATCTGTGGGCGCCTCGTTCGAAATGAGGGCCGGATCCGCTCTGTCAAGAATTGTTTGACAAGGTGTCCAGAGGCGTCCGTCAATGCCAATTTGACAGACGGTCGAGCGGATGCCGAGTAATTCACAAAGGGGTGTTGCCCGTCACTGTTGTGGATATCTTGGGGTCTCCGTTGTTCGCACGAACGAAAGGGAGGACGAGCAATGATCATCAAGGGTATGACGGACGCCTGGCAGAACCGAGGGTCCGAGGAGGCCACGATGCCGGCCGTTCCGGCGGGTGCTTCTCCGCTGGACGAGATGTACCTGGAGTCGATCGTCGGTGGCGCCGCCGACAGCCTCGACTTCTTCACCTTCGTCTGCAGCAGCAGCGTCCCGCCGACGGTCGTCTGCCCGACGACGTCGAACCTCTGCGCCTGATCGCGCGGAAGCGCTGCGCCGAGTAGTCCGGTGCACCGGCCGCCCGTCCCGGCCCGACCGGGGCGGGCGGCCGTCCTCATCCATGACGCGGGGAGGCTCCATGTCGACTGACCTGATGCGGCGCTGGTCCACGGTGCCGCCGTTCCGGACGCTGCCGGAGGACGCACTGCGTACCCGACTCTCCCTTCCCGTCGGCGGCAGCCCACCACCTGCGGGTGACGCGCCTGGATCCGGGCCTGCGGAGCTGCCGCATACGCTGGCGGAGTCTCCGGTCGGCTGGATGACCGAGGAGCCGGTTCTCTGGCCACTGCTGCCGTTGTGGCCCCGGCTCGCCGACCTGCACAGGGCCCTCACCGAGGCGGGACGCGCCGAGGGTCAGGGGGCGGCGGCCACGGTGGCCGATCGCTACCTCCGCAGTCTGCTGGGCGACGTTCGCCGGCTCGCGTGTCGCGCGGCCGCAGAAGATCTCGACGCCCCGGTCGACGAAGCCGGGAAGGCCGGAGAAGCGCCGACTGCCCGGCGGACCGAGGCGGAAGCGGCGAAGACGCTGGCCGTCCGGTACGCGGCCCGCCCCGCCGCAGCCGAATTCGCCGACCGTTACGCCCCTCTGCTTCGCCAGGTGAAGCACATCCTCGACGGATACCTGCGCACGTTCACCGAGATGCTGCAAAGGCTGCGCGCGGACGGTCCGCTCATCACGCCGCTGCTCGGCGGGGTCGAGGCCGGGCAGATGCGAGCCGTACGCGCCGTGGGCGACCTGCACGAGCCGGGCGCGGTGCTGCTGCTCACCTTCGCCGACGACACCCAGCTCCTCTACAAGCCTCGCAGCCTCGCCCTGGAAGTCCAGCTCACCACGGTTCTGCAGTGGCTGGACAGCCACGAGCCGGGACTCGCCCCCCGGGTTCCCCGATCGGTGGACCGCGGTCGCTACGGGTGGCAGGAGTTCGTCGCGTGGTCGCCGGCTCGCTCGGCCGACGAGGTGCGGGCCTTCTATCGCCGCTCGGGAGCGCTCGTTGCGCTGGCGTACCTGATGCGGGCGACCGATCTGCACTACGAGAACGTGCTGTGTGACGGCCGGTCGCCCGTCCTGGTCGATCCCGAGTGCCTGTTCACCACCTCCTTCCGCACCCGTGGCGACGGTGTCGAGGAGATGGGTGGGGTGAAGGCCACCACCGTCCTGGACTCCGGTCTGCTGCCGGAACCCGGCCACCGCGGCGACCTGCCGACGGCCCTGGACCTCTCGATGCTCGGCGCCGTCGGCGAACGGCGGCAGCCCCGGCAGATCCGCGAGCTGCGCGTCGACGAGCACGGCCGGTCCGAGTTCGTGATGCGGTCCCTGCCGGCGGAGGACGCGACGCACATGCCGGTGCTCGACGGCCGCGTGGTGCCGGTGGTCGGGTACGAGGACACGGTCGCCGACGGTTTCGTCGCTGCGTACCGAATGTTCCTGGCCGACCGTGATCACCTCGACCAGCTCCTGGCCGGGTTCGCCGGGGCCCGCGTGCGGCACATCGTGCGACCGAGCTGGCAGTACGGCAAGTTGCTGTACGAGCTGGGCCATCCCGATGCCGCCCGGTCGGCACTCAAGCAAGAGGAAGTCGTCAACACGATCTGGCCGGCGAACGCCCACGAGCGGCAGCTCGCCCTCCATCTGTTCGGCAGCGAACGCCGCGGATTACTGCACGGTTGCATACCGACGTTCGAGCGCCGCGCGGGTGATGTCGACCTGCTCTCCAACGGCGAACTGGTGCACTCGTCGGCTCTGCTGGTCAGCGGGCTGGACCTGGTCCGCCAGCGGCTGCGCTCGCTGTCCGCCGAGGATCTGCGGGTGCAGACCGGGATCATCCGAGCCACCCTGTCACTGTTGCGCATCCCGGCCGATGCACGGCACCGGCAGTCGTACTCCCCGGTCCGCGCTGCAACGCCGGACAGCGACACCGTCCTTCGCGCGGCGACCGACATCAGGGACGCCCTGACCGCCGACATGGCCGACAATCGCGGCCGAGCCTGGTGGCTGGGCGGTGTCGAGGTGTCCAGCGGAATGTTCGGCGTGCGACCGAGCCCCTTCGGTCTCTACGACGGCGTCGCCGGGATCGCCCTGTTCGCGGGGTACCTGGACCTGATCACCGGATCACGCAGCCGGCTGGCCACCTCCGCCCGGTCGGCGATGCTGGTCGATGCCGAGTCCGTGCTGCAGCACAGCACGCTGGAGCAGCTGGCCCGCAACCGTCAGCTTGGCGTGCTGAACGGGCTCTGGGGAACGGTGTACGTGGCGGCGTGCCTCGGCCACTCCGCCGGGGATCCCGGCCTGGCTCGCTGGGCCCGCGACGTCGCTGGCCGGCTGGCACCGGCCCCGCTGCCGACCGACTGCTGGGACCTGCTCGGTGGTTCCGCCGGAATCGCCGCCACGGCGGCCGAGCTTGCCACGGCCTTCGGCCCGGAGGTGTACGCGGCGGCCGCCGACCGGTTCCTCCGATCGACCGCGATGCAGCTGGAATCCGTCCTGCGTGCCGAGGAGATCCCGGCGGGCGTGGCACATGGCATGTCCGGCGCGGCCCTCGCCTTCGGTCGGGGAGCCGGCCTGTTTCCCGGCGCCGGATGGGACACCGCCGCCCGGGTGTGCATCGACGCCGAGCGTTCGCAGCGCCGTCCCGACGCGGGTGGCTGGCACGACGCCCTGCTGGCGCGCGAGGGAGTGCCGCAGGAGGGCAAGCGGCAGAGCTGGTGCCGTGGCGGGGCCGGGATCGGACTGGTCCGACTGGCACTCGGCGAGGAGGCGGCCGGCGGTGGCGCACTGATCGACAGCGAGGAGAAGCGCGACATCGACCTGGCGGTCCGGCTGACCGTCGAGCACGGTTTCGGGTACGACCAGAGCCTCTGCCACGGCGCCATGGGAGCACTGGAGCTGCTGCGAGCCGCCGGATGCGAGCAGGAGTACGGCGTCCACCTCGGTGGACTCCTCGCGGCCGCTGAGCGGCACGGCTGGCGGACGGGCCTGCCGCGGCCGCTGCCGGATCCGGGCCTGTTCACGGGCGTCGCGGGCGTCGGCTTTGGTCTGCTGCGGCATCTGGAACCACGCGCCGTTCCGCGCGTCGTGACGCTCAGCCTGCCGGCCGGCTGCCGGTCGCCGGAGGGGCCCGTCGAGGAAGGAGCGCGGGGCGATGCGTGACAGCGTCACCGATCCGTACGAAGGCGTCGAGGCGTCCGCCGCCGGGGTGGAACGTGCGGCGCTGTGTGGGCTGGCCGCGCAGCGCTCGATCACCCGCCTGTGGGTGGCGCTCGCGGTGTGGATCCTGCTCGCGCTCGGAGTGCTGGTGCTGGTCGTGGACCGGATCGGGAGGTAGCGGCAGCGATGGCGAAACGGGTTCAGACGATCCTGCAGATGTCCCAGTCGGACTGCGCCGCGGCCTGTCTGGCGATGGTCGGCAGCGCTCTCGGCCGCAGCGCCTCGACCGGCTTCTGGCAGCGCGCTCTCGGTAGCGGCCGGGACGGTACGTCCGTCGCCCGGATCTTAGCGACGGCCACCGCCCATGGACTGACCGCGCGGGCGTACGCCGTGCAGGATCTGCGCGCCGCGGTCACCTCGACCGCGATGCCGGCAGTCCTGCACGTGGACGGCAACCACTTCGTGGTGCTCACCCGTGTGCGGGGTGGCCAGGTCGAGATGGTCGATCCGGGGCAGGGCCGGCAACGCTGCGATGCGGAGGCCCTTGCGCGGCGGATGTCCGGGCCGCTGATCGTCTTCGGCGTTGCCGGTGACGGGCGGCAGCATTCGTCGCCGGACGTCGCGTCGCGGTTGTCCCTGCGGGGAGTGATCACGCGGAGTTCTCGCGGGTTGCGCGGTCAGTTGATCGCCGCCACCGCGATCATGGTCGCCGCCACTCTCGGCCCGGCGTTGCTCACCCGCGAGGCGGTCAACGCCGCCGTGGCCCGCGAGGGGCACCTGTCGCCCTGGCTGGTCGGCGTCGCGGCGGCCGGCTGTCTGGGCCTGCAGTTCCTGGGCACTCTGCTGCAGTCGGGACTGGTCCTGCGCCTACGGGCCCGGATCGACGCGCGGTTGATGACCGCCTTCGTCCACCACCTCCTCGGCAAGGACCTGGAATTCCTCGAGCAGCGTGCGGCGGGGGACATCCTCTCCCGGATCTCCGCCAACGCCGCCCTCCGGGATTCCCTGACCCTGCTGCTTCTCGCCGCCGGCCTGCACCTGCCCCTGACCCTGATCTATCTGGCCGCCCTGGTGGCCGTCTCGCCGGCCCTGTCGGTGATCGCGCTGCTGGGCGCCGCGTTGCAGATGGGCGCCGCAGTCGCCTTCGGTCGGCGGGTGGAGGCTGCCCAGCGGGAGGCACTCCGCGCCGATGCCGAGCTTCAGATCAACTCGGTCGACGCGGTGAACAACTACGCGGTGATCAAGGCGATGCGGCTGGAAGCCGGGGTGACCGGACGCTGGCTGCGGACCTTCGCGGCGTCGGCCGCCCGGGGCCTCAAGCGCGACTCCGAACTGCAGACCCTGCAAGCCTTCACCGGCCTCGTGCAGTTCGCCGTCCCCATCACCATCGTGCTAACCGGCGTCTGGCTGGCGGCCGACGGCACCGTACGGCTCGGCTCCGTGCTGGCCATGCTGACCGTCGCGGGCATGTTCCTGGCTACCCTCGGGCGCCTGGTGACCGGGGCGCAGGGCATCTTCCTGGTCCGCGGCCAGCTGGAGCGGCTGGAGGACATCATCGACGGCGCAGCGCCGGCGCCGGTCGCGCATGCCGGCGATACGGCTACCGGCCAGGACACCGCTGACGTCACCGGCGCCGACCGGCAGCCGGCCCGAGCGGCGATCCGGCTGGAGCGGGTCAGCTATCGCTATCACCAGGACGGCGCCGATGTGGTCGACGACGTGTCACTGGAGGTGCGCCCCGGCGAACTGCTCGGCATCGGTGGGGCCACCGGTGGGGGCAAGACCACCCTCATCCACCTTCTCCTCGGCCTGTACCAGCCGCGATCGGGCACCGTGACCCGGGTGCGCGTCGACGCAGGCGGCCGGCGGACGCCCGGCGAATTGTCCTATGCCTACGTACCGCAGGACCCGGAGTTGTTCTCTGGCACTATCCGCGACAACGTGCTGGCGTGGCGCGCTGGCGTGCCCGACCGGGCGGTATGGGAGGCGCTGGAGCTCGCCGCTGTCGAGGAGGACGTCGCGGCGATGCCGCTGCGGCTCGACACTCCGATCGGCAGCCGAGGCATGCACCTCTCCGGCGGGCAGCGGCAACGCCTCGCCCTGGCCCGCGCCTTCCTGGCCCGGCCGGACCTGCTGGTGGCCGACGAGCCCACCAGCCACCTGGACCCGGGCACCGAGCAGACCGTGCTCACCGCGCTGCAGATGATGCCCGGTACCCGGATCGTGGTCGCCCATTCGGCGCCGGTCCTCGGCGCCTGCGATCGGGCGCTGCGGATGACCGCGGGTGATCTCACCCCGCTCACGGTCGTCCCGGGTGGCCCGCGGTCCCTCACCGACGTCAGCGCCGTCAACTGATCAGACTGGAGGTAACGCCATGACGAGCGAGCCGCGCACCAGCACCGACGGCCCGGTCTTCATCCTGTGCTTCGCCCGGTCAGGGTCGACCCTGTTGCGGGTTCTGCTGGACGCCCATCCGGAGCTGGCGAGCCCACCCGAGACGAGCGTGGCCCGGGTGTGCGAGACCACCGAACGAGCCTGGCGGCAGGTCTGCCTCTCCGGTGGTCGAGGTCCGCTGCCGACCGAGGTGATCGACGAGATCCGCACGGCGGTGGACCGGCCGATGCGCGCGTACGCCCGGGCCCGCGACAAGCGCCTCTGGTGCGACAAGTCGCTCGATAACCTCTGGCTGGCACCGCTGCTCTCCGACGTCTTTCCGCAGGCCCGCTTCGTCGCCCTGCACCGGCACTGCCTCGACTTCGTGATGTCCGGCCTGGACGCGAGCCGCTGGGGCTTCGCCGCGTACGGTTTCGAGAAGTACGTCCAGAAGTCCCCCGGCAACACCGTGCACGCGCTCGTGCGGTACTGGTGCGATCACACCGAGGCGCTGCTGAGCTACGAGCGACGCAACCCGGACCGCACGGTGCGCGTCCGGTACGAGGACCTCGCCCGCGACCCGGACCACGAGCTGCGCCGGCTGACCGGATTCCTGGGCGTCGAGGACGTCCCCGGCCTGTCCCGGTCGGCTTTCGCCGGACAGCACGACATCGGCGCCGGCGACCACAAGCTGCCGTTCACCGACCGGGTCTCCGCCGACAGCGTGGGTACGGGACGACGCGTACCGATCCACCTGATCCCGCCCGACCTCATGCAGCGGATGAACGAGTGCCTGCGACAGCTGGACCACCCGGAGGTCGGACCCGACTGGAATGCCCTGCCGTCCGAAGGGCCGGCGGGCGAAAGCCCGGACCGGTCTGCCGTCACTGCGCTGGCCGACGTGCTGGGCGGCGACGATCCGGCCCCGCGGCTCTGCTCCCACGAGCAGGACCGCCTGCGGGACCACGTGCTGGTGACGATCGAGGACCGGCAGTCCTCCTGGCTGATCGACCCCGCGACCGGCGAGGCGTCGTTCTGCGACCGGCCGTGCCTGCCGCGGGCCCGCATCCTGACCGACTCGGCCACCCTGCGGGGCGTCGTCACCGGGGAGGCCAACATCGGTGGTGTGCTGCGCACGGGGGCGCTGCGTGCGGTCGGCGGCGTCTCCCGCGTGGCCGACGTCGTGGCCGGGTTGCGCGACCGGCACCAGGCCACCGGCCCACGGGCCCTGGCGGACACGGTCGGTGCGCGATGATCGGTCACCTCCTGGCGTGGTGCTTCCTGCTGCTGTTCTCCGCCTACACCGCGGCCGCGATCATCAGCTTCGTGCCGGCGGTGGACCGCCGGATGCGACAGGTCCGGATCGGGGTCGCAACGCTGCGGTCGATCCTGCCGTTCTGGGGGCTGTTCGCTCAGCGCTTCGGCATGTTCGACCTCGACCTGTCCTACCGGATGCACAGCAGATCGGCGGCGGCCACCTCGGCCGACGCGGACGAGCACCCCTGGACACCGCTGACGAGCAACCGCTGGCGCTGGTGGTCCGCGATGTGGCGGCCCAGCCAGCGCGCCGATCAGAGCGCGCAGATCCTGGCGTACCGGCTGATCAGCGGGGGTGCGGCCGACGGCCGCGACATGCGTGACGACCCCGCATACCGGCGGGTCATGGCGTCGGTACGCCGCTCAGCGCTGCGGACCGCCGACCCCACAACTGCGGACCGGGCCGAGTTCCGGCTGGTGCTGACCCGTGGGTACTGGACCACATCGCCGCCTCGCACGATCTTCGTGTCCGCCCGCGAACCCGTCCTCCCCGCAGCAAGCAGCCGATCGGAGGTCCGTCATGACAGCTGAATGGTTCCCGAGCGGTCTTTTCGCCGACGACCTGTTCCCGCTGGCCGCCCGGGTGGCCGGCATCGCCCTGCTGGTGACCGGCGCCGAGCTGACCGCCGCGCTTCCCGGGCTGGCCCGCTGGCGGCGCCCGGACGCCGCCGCCGGCCCGCGGTGGGTGCTCGCGCACCGGATGATCGCCCTGCTGCCGGCCCTGCTCGGCGGCTGGTTCCTCGTCGACCCGCGAGCGTGCCTGTCCGGTGGAGGGCTGGCGGCCGTTCTGATCCTCGGTTACCTGATGGTCGCACTCCAACCGCTCGGTGACGGCGCGGACATCATGCTCATGATCGTGCTGGCCGGCCTCGGCGTGCTCTGGCTGGTGCCGTCGACCGCCCTGACCGACTGGGCGGCGTGGCTGGTCGCCCTGAACGTCTGCCTCGCCTACCTGTGGAGCGGCGTGGCGAAGCTCCGGGTGCCGGCGTGGCGGCACGGACGTCAGGTCGCTCTGGCGGTCAACTCGCCGCGGTTCGGCTCGGCGCAGATCGCCTGGCACATGCTCAACCGGCCCACGATCACGCGGCTCACCGCCTGGAGCGTGATCCTGATCGAGGTCTCCTGCCCGATCTTCCTCATTCTCGGTGGATGGCCGCTCATCGCCTGGATGGTCTGCGCGATCCTCATGCACGTGTCGGTCGCCATCATCATGGGCCTCGGACGGTTCCTGTGGTCGTTCGGCGCCGGCCTGTTCGCCATGGCCGGCGCACGCCTGCTGGTCTGATCACGTGGGACACCGGTGCTGCTGCACGATGTTGCTGAAATGGGCGTGAGCTGCTTGTCGGCTCACGCCCAGCAGATCCCCGATCTGCCGCCACTTGACGCCTCGGTAGCGGGCGTGCGCGACGGCGCATTCCACCATGGTGACCGAGCGCGTCTGCAGCGTCAGCACCTTGGTGATCAGCTCAACCGCATCGGACTCGGTATCTTGCTGGCTGACATCCGCGCACTGGTCGAGGATCGCCTCGGCCAATTGTTCCAGGTCCTGCGAAAGCTGAGCCAGCCGATCGATGGCGACTTCCGGCGCCTGCGGTGAGCCCGCGACCGAGCCGGCCTGAGCGCCTTCTTGCGTGAACTGCTGCCCTGGCGTGTGCGACTGCACGTCCTGTCGTCCCCCGCAACTCATGGAGACACCGGGCCTGATCATCATCTCACCCGGCATTGCGGCGCGGCGGTGGCCGGGCGGCACTGACTCGGCCGCTGAGCCGATCCCCCGTACCACTATCCCCCGTGGATAGTCGAACGTGATTGAAGTATCCCCCGGCCGGGTGACCAAACATGACAGTCTCATGACACTCGCCCGAAAACCTCCACAGTGGACCCGTGGTCAACAGGTCGCTCTCCAGGAGCGGAGCTTGTCGGGATTGAGTACGGCCCAGATGTGGTGGATGTGGTCGTCGCTGACGTCGAACGCCATCACCGACACCGGGACGCCGTACCGCCGAGCCACCAGACCGGGCTGGCCGTTGACCGTGCAGTCCTGAAGTGTCACGCCGGCCGCCGCCGTGGGCCGGTCGACGAAGAAGCGGGCTACCTGCTCGGCTCCCTCGATCGGGCGGAGCGCGGCGGTGACGTGCCCCCCGCCGTCGCCGGTCGCCGTGGCGTCGGACGCCAGCAGGCCGATGAGCGCGTCGATGTCCTTGGCCTCCCACGCGCGTTTGAAGGCCCGGACGAGATCGGCACGTCGTGCCGACGAGCCCGCATCGGGCCGCGGCACGTGAATGCGGCGGCGGGCCGACGTGGCGAGCTGACGGCAGGCTCCGGGGGTACGGCCGACGATCGCGGCCACCTCGGCGAAGGGGTAGCCGAAGACGTCGTGCAGGATGAACGCGACCCGCTCGGCAGGGGTCATCGCGTCGAGGACGACCAGGAAGGCCATGCTGACCGACTCGTCGAGGGTGACCCGGTCGGCGGGGTCGGCGTCGCCGCTTGACCGGCCGCTGATCCATTCGGCCCGGTCGGGGAGCGGCTCCGGGATCCATTCGCCCACGTAACGCTCGCGCCTGACCCGCGCCGAGCGGAGCAGGTCCAGGCAGATGCGGCTGGCAACTGTGGTCAGCCAGCCGCCGGGAGCGTCGATGCCCTCCTGCTGTCGGGGGGACATGGCGTACCAGCGGGCGTAGGTCTCCTGCACGACGTCCTCCGCGTCGCCCAGGGAGCCCAGCAGTCGGTACGCCAGGTTGGTCAGCTGACGGCGCTCGCTGATGATCGCGCTGAGGCTCGGATCGGGCCGGTCGTGCAGCCGCTCGGGTGGGTGGGCCATGGGTTCACCGACTCCTTCGAACGATCTGGCTCACCCCTTACGACGAACCGTCGCCGCGAATTGTGCGGTCGCAGGTCGCCTCACATCTTCTCGCGCTGTCTCGTCGTACCGGTCAGAACCGCAGAGGGAGGAGATCGACCGTGGAACCCGTGCATGTCGCGATCATCTACTACAGCTCCACCGGCACCATCCACACGCTGGCGCAGGCCGCCGCCGAGGGCGCCGAGAAGGCCGGCGCCACCGTGCGACTGCGCAAGGTGCTCGAAACCGCACCGGCGGCGGCGGTCAGCGCCAGGCCGGAGTGGGACCGGCACCTGCAGGAGACGGCGGACATCGCCGAGGCCAGCCACGACGATCTGGACTGGGCCGACGCGGTGCTCTTCGGCACCCCGACCCGCTTCGGCAACCCGGCCAGCCAGCTACGCGCATTCATCGACACGACGGGCCCGCTGTGGTTTCAGGGCAAGCTCGCCGACAAGGTGTACTCGGCGTTCACCTCATCCAACACGGCGCACGGCGGCCAGGAGTCCACTCTCCTGGCGCTGGCGAACACCTTCTGCCACTGGGGCGGCATCATCGTGCCCCCCGGCTACACCGACCCCGTCCAGTTCCAGGCCGGCAACCCCTACGGCACCTCCCACGTGGTCGGCGACGGCCCGCCCGGCGAGGTGGTCCTCCAGGCGGCCCGCCATCAGGCCCGACGGGTCGTCGACATCACCGCCCGCCTCAAGGCGGGCGCTGCCGCCTGATCACTCGCGACGACGTACCGGACCTGGTCGTGATAGCGCGCCGTCGGGACCGGTGCGGGGTTGGAACCGGTGGCGTACGGCGAGCGTCTGCGGGGCTCTCCGGGCCTTGCACGACCGGGACGTTCCCGTGGGGCGAGCCGTTCGAGCCCGGGGCCTTTCGGGCTCTTGCCGGAGCCCTGGAGCAGAACGCCGCAGCTCGTCTGAACGGGATGTTCAGAAGGAATCAAGAACTGGCCCGTAGGTTCGTGGCAAATTTCTGCCGGCTATTTCTTGTTGGAGATGACGTGAAGAAGCGCAAAGCTCTCGCGGCTACGTTCGCTACCACCGCGGCCGTCGTGGTCTCGGTGACGGTCGCCCCGACGGCCGCACAGGCGGTGTACAGGTGCGCCGAGAAGTATGTGGAGGTCTGCTTCTACGAGAACTTTGGCTGGACGGGTTCGACCATGGCGTTCCGGACCGTCGATGCCGGTGCCAGCTTCGCCGATTTCCGCTGGTACCAGTACACCAACGGAAAAAACCTGAACGATTCAGCGTCCTCCGTGTGGAACGGCAGTAATCACACGATCGGTGTCTTCGAGCACGGCTTCGCCGCCGGCAGTGGCGGCGGCAGGATCACGTTCGTTCCCGCGCACAGTGGAGTGGATTTCAGGGGTGGCGGAGACGAGATCCCGAACGACTCCGCATCAGCGTTCATCGTGTTCTACGACTGAGCGGAAGCCGGTCTCCGTGGTCCGGACGCCTCGGGTGGTGACGCCAAAGGGCGGCGGCATGTCGTACCGGCCCCGATGGGCCGCCGAAGGTGGTATCAATTCCCAACAGGTGAAGAATCCGGGCAAGGTCGGGCGGCGGGATGTCGACAGGCGCAGCAACGCTGCTTCGCAAGCCGGAGCAGCCGCAGCGGCCGAGCCTCCTGGAGCTCTTCTTCGACCTGGTGTTCGTCTTCGCGCTCAACCGGGTCTCCCACCGGCTCGTCGAGGACCTGACCGAGGGGCGAATGGTCCTCGCCGAGGTCGGCGAGACGTTCCTGTTGCTGATGGCCTTCATGTCGCTCTGGTTCGTCACGGCGTGGGTCACCGATCTCTACAACTCCGAGCGGCCACAGGTCCAGTTCGTGGTCTACACGGCCATGCTCGGCGCCCTGATGATGGCGGTCGCGGTGCCGGAGGCGTTCGGTGCCGGGGGTCTGGTCTTCGCCGGCTCGTACGTGGCGGTGCACATCGTCCGTGGCCTCGTCATCGTGCCGGCGTTGCGCGGTCTGAAGGCGCAGAGTCGAGCGGCGGGGGTGCTCCTGTGGTTCTCGATGTCCGCCGTCCCGTGGATCGTCGGAGCGCTGCTGCCGGGTGCGGCGCGGACGGTGCTGTGGGCGCTCGCCCTCGCCATCGACGGTACGGCGCTGCTGCTCTTCTACCCCGCGCCGTGGAACATCTCCAGCCGACCGGGCTGGCCGGTGTCGGCGGAGTACATCTCCGAGCGGTACCGACAGTTCTTCATCATCGCGCTCGGTGAGCTGATCCTGACCACCGGATCGGCCTACAGCGACACGTCGTTCCAGGAGGGCGGCGCCGCTGCGGCGTTCGCCGTCTCGTTCGCCACGACCGTGCTGTTGTTCCGGGTGTACCTCTTCAAGGCGGGCCAGTTGCTGCCCGGGGCGCTCACGGCCGCCCGTGACCCGGCGCACCTCATCCGGGAGGCGTTCATCGCCCACATGCTCATGGTCGTCGGCACCGTCGCGATCGCCGTCGGCTACGAAATCGTGATCACCCATCCGTTCGGGCCCACCGGTGCCTCCTGGATCATCGCCATCCTCGGCGGACCGGTGCTGTTCCTGGCTGGACGCATGCTGGTCGAGCACGCGGTGTTCGCGCGGGTGTCCCGCTCCCGGCTGATCGGCGCCCTCCTGCTGGTCGCCGTCGCGCCCGCGATGATCCTCGTGCCGCCGCTGGCCGTGGCCGGCACCGCCGTCGCCGTCCTGGCCGGCATCGCCATCTCGGACGCGATGCGCGCGATGGGTAAACCCCCCGAGCAGCCCTCTCCACCCGACGTCGGAGGTTGACGGGACGATTTCCCTACTATGCTCACATCTATGGCTTTTTGTCCGTTCGGCCGGGCAGGCTGATGGCCAGGCGGTGGCGCTTCCGGCGGCGGACACGACCGGGGGATGAGGCTGCGCTACAGGACAGCGCTCTCCGGGACCCCAGCCGGACCGTGTTCTTCAGCGACGGCGTCTTCGCCATCTCCATCACGCTCCTGGTGCTGGAGATCCACCCGCCCGAGGACACCTCCAACCTCGGTCGGGGTCTGGTCGAGCTGTGGCCCTCGTTCCTGGCGTACGTGCTGAGCTTCTTCCTGATCGCGTCGATCTGGACCAACCACCATGTCATGTTCGACCAGGTCGTCGCCGCTGATCGAGGGGTGCTCCTGCTCAACACCGTGCTGCTGATGACCGTTGCGTTCCTGCCGTTCGCGGCCTCCGTACTCGCGGCGGCCTTTCGCAACGGGTCGGGTGAGCCGCTCGCCGTGTTGTTCTTCGGCGGCTCCTTCGGCCTGGGCGCGATCTTCTTCAACGCCCTCTGGTGGTACGCGATGCGCGCGCCGAGGCTGTTGAATCCGCGGGTCAGCGCGCACGCGGGCAGGCTCGTGGGGAGACGCTTCCTGGCGGGACCGGTGCTGACTCTCCTCGGTGCGGCGGTCGGTACGGTCGCCCCCGCCGCCGGGCTGGTCATCTACGCCCTGATGATCCCCGTCTTCTGGCTGCCCCTGCCCGCGCTCGAACCGGTTCCGCTCGACAACGAGGATCGCTGACCGCGCCGTTGGGCATGACGGCGCTGACCGGGCAACTGCTCGGACCCGCGTGGCGGTCGTCAGCGGACTCCAGGCCGACGACCGCCACGCGGCTGTTCACGGGCTGGTGCAGGTTGGCGACGGGTTGGTCGGCGTACCGGTGGCGAGGAAGCCGAACGTGGCCGTGCCGCCGGGGGCGAGCGAGCCGTTGTAGGTGGCGTTGCGGACGGTCACTGTCGAGCTGCTGGTGCTCAGCGTGCCGTTCCAGACCTGGCTGATGCTCTGCCCGTTGCCCAGCGTCCAGCGGACGGTCCACCCGTTGACGGCGGTCGTGCCCGCGGTCACCGTGACCTCACCCTGGAAGCCGCCCGACCACGAGTTGACCGTGTGGTAGGCCGCGGTGCAGGCAGCGTCGGAGGGTGGCGGCGTGGTGGGTGGGGGCGTCGTCGGAGGCGGCGTCGTGGGCGGCGGTGTGGTGGGCGGCGGTGTGGTGGGCGTACCCGTGGTGGGTGGTGGTGTCGGTTCACCCGGCGGCACCAGGGGGCAGGTGGCGCTGTACCGCGACACGCCCCGGCTGTCCGCCAGCGGGCAGAGGAACTGGGTGTAGCGGGTGTCGTTGTCGAGGAACGTCTTCAGCCAGGGGATCAGGAGCCGCATCTCGGTCGGGTTCGACCTGGTGAAGGAGAGATGGTCGTTGCCGGCCAGCTCGGCCCAGGCGTGTTCGACGCTTGCCGGCAGGCTGTTGTAGATGCCCTGGACGTACGAGGGCGTGACCGTCCCGTCGTTCTGGCCGGAGATGAGCATGGTCGGCACCTGCGTGCTGGACATGTTCAGGTTGTTGCCGGGGGTGCCGGGCGCGAGACCGACCGCCGTCTTCAGGGTGGGCCGCCGCAGCGAGGCGAGCAGGGTGCCTGCGCCGCCCGCCGAGTGGCCCATGACGCCCAGCCGGTTCGGGTCGACCCGGTTGCGGACCGGGCTCGTCCGGGTGAGGTAGTCCAGCGCGGCGAGCAGTTGGGTGGCCCGCGCGTCGGCGCCGTCGGTACGGCTGTTGGTCTCGATGCCGATCACCACGAATCCGAAGGACGCCAGCCAGGGGCCCATCCAGGCCTCCTCGTTGGCGAACAGCGCGGAGTAACCGGGAACGATCGCGACCGCGCCCCAGGTGCCCAGGCTGGTGTCGGTGGGGTAGTAGACGTACCCGCCGTTGAGGCCGTTTCCGGCCGGCACGGTCGCCTGCGTCGTGGCGAACGGACCTCGGGTGGCGGCCACGCTGGCCAGGGTGGGGTCCGGGCCTCGCTGGTACGGGCTGTCCGCGACCGCCGCGTCCCGGGTCGTCGTGGCGAGCGCCAGGCCGAGGACCACCGCGAGCCCGGCCGTCAGCCATCGTGTCGGCTGCTTCATCGACGGCTCCACTGCTGGTTGGTCTGGCCCGTGCACGTCCAGAGGACGAGCTTGGTGCCGTTGGCGGTGCCCTGGTTGTAGGGGTCCAGGCAGAGGCCGGACTGCACGCCGGTGATGGTGCCGTTGGCGTTGACGTTCCACTGCTGGTTCGTTCCGCCGTGGCAGTCGTAGATGGTGACCAGGGTGCCCGGCGAGGTGCCGTAGCCGGCGGCGTCGAGGCACTTGTTGCCGTACACCGTCAGGGTTTTGGTGGACGTGTAGGTCCACTGCTGGTTGGTGCGGCCGTGGCAGTCCCACAGCTGCACCTGGGTGCCGTTGGTGGTGGAGGAGCCGGGGACGTCGACGCACCGGCCGGACAGCGTACCCACGAGGGTGGTGGTGGTGGTCGGGTCGCCGCCGCTGCTCGGGTTGCCGATGCTGCCGGGGACCGACTGCAACGCGCTGTACCAGCGGGCGGCCATCTTGTCGTAGCCGCCAGAGGTGGGGTGGATGCCGTCGATCAGGTCGGCGGTGGTGAGGGCGCTGTGCATGTCGACCAGGTGTACGCGCTTACCGGCGTTGACCTTGCTCTGCACGATGCTGGGGATGGCCGCGTTGAAGGTCCGGGCGGCGTTCTCCTGGTTGCTGTTGGAGAGCGGGATGAGCTGCGCCACGAAGACCTCGGCGGTGGGCGCGGTGGTGGTGATCTTGTCGATCAGCGTGGAGAGCCGGTTCGGCGCGGTGCTCACGTTGTAGTTCTGCAGGATGTCGTTGGTGCCGATGTGCAGCAGGACGGTCGCCGGCCGCTGGGTGTTGAGCCAGTTGACGATGTTCGCGTCGATCTGGTCGATCCGCCAGCCGGGATGCCCCTGGTGGTCGTGGTCGCCCAGGCTGGCTGGCCCGTTGAACTGCGATCCGACGAAGTCCACCGTGTACCGGCCGGCGGCGAGCCGCTGCCAGAGCCCGATGCGGTATCCGCCGGGCACCTGCGTGCCCTCGGTGATGGAGTCACCGAGCGGCATCACGCGTACCCCACCGTTGGACTCTGCGCTGGCGGGACTGGTGGGTGCCACCACCCCGGCGATCACGACACCGAGCGCGGCGAGTGTCGCGAGCCATCGTGCCCTCGTTCGCATGGATCTCCCCTTGGTTGGTAGAGCTGGCCGAGGGCGTTGGCCGATCGGTAGGGCCGCCCGGGGCAGTCGACATCCGAGAGGGGGCCGGCCGGACCGAGCAGCCGCCGGCTGCCGGGCGTGGCCCGGCTCGCGCCGATCGTCGGATCGGCACGGCGTTCTGCCTCAGCACTGGGACGAGTGTGAGCGCTAACAGAGATGAGTGTAGATTCATTGGCCCGATCTGGTCTACCTCGACGGCAGCCGCGCCCTCAGCTCGCCAGGGCGCGGGCGCGAAGCCGCCAGGTGTCGCTGAGCGTGATGCCGACCAGGACGCCCGCCGCGGCGACCGTGACGAGGACGGGGTCGAGCAGCATCAACACGGGCGTCGCGCCCACCAGCAGCGCCAGCCAGGCCAGGCGCGACTTCGGTAGCTGGCCCAGGAGTACGTACTCGGAGTTCATCCGCCCGATCACGAACAGGACCGGCCCACCGGCGATGAGGACCACCCAGCTCGCCGGGGTGGTCCGCAGGGGCTCGTGGAGTACGAGGTCCACCCCCGCCGACGTGGCGATGACCCCGGTCACCACCAGGGCGTAGACGTACGGCGCGAGGTACACCGAGTGGCGTGGGCGCGAGTGCGCCGAGCGGTCGACGAGCTTGTTGCTCTGCAACACGTAGATCTGCCAGAACAACAGCGCCGTGAGGATCGCGGCGGCGAACGCGACGGCGCGGGCCGGGGTGTACGGGGTGCTGCCGAACGTCAGCGTGGTCATCAGGGTCAGCTCGCCGAGCGCCAGGATCGCGATCTGCTGATAGCGCTCGCCGAAATGAACGCTCAACTGGCTGTACTGCTCCAGCGGTATCCGTCCGCGCAGTGGCGTCGGGTAGCGCAGCGCCGCCGCCAGGTAGTCGATCGCGAGCGCGCCGATCCAGAGGCCGGTACGCCAACCCGGCTCGGCGAGGCCGCCAGCGACCCACAGCACGCCGGACACGACGAACCAGAAGAGGAAGCGCTCCTCCCGCGCGTGCGCCCGGCGTGGACGCAGCGCGACGATCAGCATGATTCCCCGGGCCAGGTGGAGGCCGACGTACGCGGCGGCGAAGAGGAGGCCCCGCCCGTCGTAGGCCCCCGGTAGGGCGACCGCGAGCAGAGACACGCCGACCATCGTGCCGACGACCACACCCTGGACCGCCCGGAGCTGCGGCTCGTAGAACTCGGTGGTGTTCACCGTCACCGACCAGGTCCACCAGGCGGCCAACAGCAGGACGAGTCGCTGCCCGAGCCCCGCCCAGGTCGGATCATTGGCCA
This sequence comes from Micromonospora sp. NPDC049801, assembly GCF_040656575.1. NCBI lineage: Bacteria > Bacillati > Actinomycetota > Actinomycetes > Micromonosporales > Micromonosporaceae > Micromonospora > Micromonospora sp. NPDC049801. Next base: position 185,946 of record NZ_JBFAMS010000015.1, read on the forward strand.
ACTGCATCGACAACTGCGCGAACACGGCCACGTAGAAGACGTCGAAGAACAACTCCAGGAGGGTGGCCCGAGCCGACGAGCTGGGTTTGCGTCGTGGCCCGGTCGGGTCCGCCCTCGTCATGGCTTCGCCGCCCCCGCTGCCGTCGTTGGCCCACACCGCCGCGACGACGCCGGACATCCGGACCGAATGGCGCGCGGCACACGGCTACCAACGAGTGAGCCCGTCGAGGGATACCGCCGATGGGGCGCGTACGACGGCGGTGGCCCTGGTCACTGACCCGTACGACCGGTCTGTGGCACGGTGCAGGGCAACCGTCGCCGTACCGATAGAGGGCCCATGCTCCCCAGGACCGCCGAGCCCCACCCGCCGTCTCCCGTCGTCGAACTGTGCGACGTGACGTTCCGGCGGAACGGCAAGCAGATCCTGCACGGCATCGACCTCACCGTGGGCGAAGGCGAGCACTGGGCGCTGCTCGGCCCGAACGGGGCGGGCAAGAGCACGCTGCTGGGATTCTGCGGTGCGCTGACCCACCCGACCTCGGGGACCGTACGGATCCTCGGTCAACGACTCGGCCGCGTCGACCTGCAGCAGCTCCGCAGGGCGATCGGTCACGTGAACCCCCGTCATCCGCTGCGGTCACCTTTGACGATCCGGGAGGTCGTCCTGACCGGGCTCGTCGGGTCGATCGACCTGCCGCCGCGTTGGCAGCCGACCCGGGACGACCGTGACCGGGCGGATTCCCTGCTGGGCATCTTCGGGTTGGTCGACCGGGCCGACGAGCGCTGGCCGACTCTCTCGCAGGGCGAGCGCGGCCGTGCCCTGATCGTCCGGGCGCTCATCAGCCAGCCGCGACTACTGCTGCTGGACGAACCCTCGACCGGTCTCGACGTCGCGGCCCGCGAACAGTTGCTCGAGACCATCGACCTGCTCCGCGAGACCCACCCCAGCCTCGCCTCGATCATGGTCACCCACCACCTCGAGGAACTTCCGGCGACGACCACCCACGCCATGCTGATCAACGGCGGCAGCGTGGTCGCCGCCGGCCCGGCCGACGAGACGGTCACGACCGCGCAGGTCTCGGCGGCCTTCGCGCACCCCATCGAGGTACGCCACGAGGACGGGCGCTGGGCGGCCCGCGCCGGGTCCGTCCGACGGGCGGCGGTCGCCACCGGCTAGAACCAATTCGGGTACGCCTTCGGCGTGAACGGCCGATCAGATCTGGCGGGATGGCGGCGAAGCGGTAACCCACGGCGACGATCCCCCCAGCTCGACAACCGCTGGTACAGCAGGCTGCACTTTCCGCCGCGGACGCTGCCGAGGGTGCCCACCGTGACCTATGTTGGCGCGGGAGGTGGGCGGCGATGGCGTACGTGCGAGGCCGGTTCCGGGCATCCGTCGACGCCCTCGAACACCTCGTCGGCGGGCTCGGCACCGCCCTGCTCGCGTTGGGCGCGCTGCTGTGGGCGGCGGTCGTGGCGCTTGTCTGCCTGACCGGACTGGGCCGAGGATTGGTGCCCGGCGCACTGCGCGCGGTGCGTTCGGTGGCCGATCGGGAGCGCGCCCGGCTGTCCCGCTGGGGCGCGCCGATCCCGGCACCGGGGCCGGTGCAGGAGGGGCTGCGGGAGGCGGCACGTGATCCGTTCGTCCGCCGGGAAGTCGGCTGGATCATGCTGCACTCGGTCATCGGACTGCTGTCGGGGCTGGTCGGCCTCGCCCTGCCGCTCAACGCCCTCCAGGAAATCACCTTTCCGCTCTGGTACCGGCTGGTCGCACCCGAGGACGGCGCTCCGGGGATCGTCTGGTGGCGCGTGGACGAGCTGTCCGAAGCGCTCCTGGTGGGCCTGCTCGGGGTGGGCTGGCTGGTCGCCGCGATCGGGTTCGGTCCGGCGCTGGCCCGGGTCCAGGCCTGGCCCGGCCGGTTGCTGCTGCCTCCGCCGCCGGGGATCGACCTGTCGCTGCGGGTGGCCGCGCTGACCGCCACCCGGGCCGCCGCGCTGGACGCCCACGCGCTGGAGCTGCGCCGCATCGAGCGGTCGCTGCACGACGGGACGCAGAATCGGCTGGTCGCGGTCAACGTGCTGCTGGGGGCGGCGCGGCGGGCCGTGCGGCGTGACCCCGACCGCGCCGACGAGATCCTCGGGCAGGCGCAGGATGCGGCGGAACAGGCCCTCGGCGAACTCCGTACGGTGGTGCGGGGCATCCTGCCGCCGGTGCTTGACGATCGAGGTCTTGCCGGTGCGCTGGCGGGCCTGGCCGCGAGTTGCGCGGTGCCCTGTCGGCTCACGGTCGACGTTGCCGTCCGCTGCGCGGCATCGGTCGAGGCCACCGCGTACTTCGTGGTGGCCGAGGCGCTGACCAACGTCGTCCGGCACAGCGGCGCGAGCCGGGTGGACGTCGCCGTCCGTCGTGAGCAGGGCCAGCTACTGGTGACCGTCGAGGACGACGGGCGCGGCGGCGCCGCCGAGGCGCGTGGCTCCGGGCTCACCGGCATCCGCCGGCGGGTCGAGGCGTACGACGGGCGGATGGCACTGACCAGCCCACCGGGAGGACCGACGAGGATGCGTGTGGAGCTGCCGTGCGGATCGTGATCGCGGAGGACGACCCGCTGCTGCGCGAGGGGTTGGCGCTGCTGCTGCGGGCGGAGGAGTTGGACGTGGTGGCCACGGCGGGTACGCCGGGCGAGTTCCTGGTCGCCGTCGACGAGCACGCGCCGGACGTGGCGATCGTGGACGTACGGATGCCGCCGACCCACACCGATGAGGGCATCGTGGCCGCGGTGGAGGCCCGGCGACGTCGCCCGGGCCTCGCGGTGCTGGTCCTCTCGGCGTACGTGGAGCAGGCGTTCGCCACCGAACTGTTCTCGGTGGGCGCCGTCGGCCTCGGCTACCTGTTGAAGGAACGGGTGGGCCGGGTCGAGGAGTTCCTCAGCGTGCTGCGCCGGGTCGCCGATGGCGGCAGCGTTATCGACCCCGAGGTGGTGGCCCAACTGCTCGCCCGCAACCGGCGGACGGACACGGCGCTGGGCGAGCTGTCGCCCCGCGAGCGCGAGGTGCTGGGACTGATGGCCGAAGGGCTCGGTAACACCGCGATCGCCGAGCGGCTGTTCGTCACCGACGGCGCGGTGCACAAGCACATCCGGAGCATCTTCGCCAAACTCCAGCTGCCGCCGGACGACCGCGCCGACCGTCGGGTCACCGCGGTGCTGCGTTACCTCGACGGCGGGCAGCGGTAGCCCCGGAACCGCCTGCCCGGCGCCCCCGCGATCAGGGCACCGGGCAGGCGGCGGCGATCAGAGGGAGATCCGGTCGAACTTCTCCCAGCTGCTGATCGACGTCCGGTTGGCGATGAGGGGCTTGGTGCCCTTGCTCTCCGCCACCACATATCTGCCGTTGGCCGCGGCGCGCAGGCTGATCGTGCCGTCCGAGTTGTTGACGATGGTGAACTTCTCCCACGTGCTGACCTTGGTCCGGTTGGCGATGAGAGGCTTCGTTCCCTTGCTCTCCGCGCTCACGTACCGACCGTTGGACCGCGAGCGGAGCGCGACGTAACCGCCGCCGGCACTGATCACGTCGAACTGCTCCCACCGGGCAACGGTGGTGCGGTTGGCGATCAGCGGCTTGGTGCCGGCGCTCTCGGCCACCACGTAGCGCTTGTTCGCCCGCGAGCGGAGGGCGACGGGAGGCGCGGCCACCGGCGTGCTGGTGAGCTTGGTGAGCGCCGCGTAGGTGCCGTTGAAGACGTTCTGGCTGTAGTTGCCGAGCTGGCTCGGGTTGCCGGCGGCGTACTGCCAGATGGTCTCCGTGGTCCAACCCGCCGGCAGTGGCGGACGAGCCGTGGTGTAGCCGGCGATGTCCAACGGGTTCGCGCCGAACGACGCGTTCTTGCCGGTGCAGGGGTTCCAGTAGTTGGTGTTCGTGTAGATCATCGGGGGCCGGCCAATGCGGGCCTTGACCTGGTCGGTGAAGGACTTGATCCAGTTCGACATCTCGGTCGGGGTGAGCCCGTAACAGGTGGGCGCTCCGCTCCAGTACGGCCACTCGATGTCGACCATCGGCACGAGGGTCTGACCGTCCTTGGCGAACTTCGCATTGTCGACGAAGAAGTTGGCCTCGTTGATCGGGTCGCGCTTGTCCGGCCGGGTGAAGTGGTACGCGCCGACGAGAAGCCCGGCGTCCTTGGCCGCCGCGTAGTCCTCGGCGAAATACGGATTGAGGTACGTCCGACCTTCCGTAGCCTTGACGTAGGCGAACTTGACGCCGCTTGCCGCGACGGCCGGCCAATTGATCGGGCCGAGGTTGTGGTCGTGGCTGGAGACGTCGATTCCCCGGACCGTGTAACCCGCTGGGATGGCGGCGCTCTTGGCCATCGCGGAGCTGCGCGCGCCCGGGGCGATGCCGGCGTTCGCCCGGCCACCACCGTCGACGGAGGGATCGGCGGCCTGCGCCGGCTGTGTCACGCCGAGCGCCGTACCAACGGCGAGACTGGCGGACATCAGCACGCAGAGCAGTCTTCTAGGCATGGTGAGGTGGGGTTCTCCTTGCTCGCGAGGTCAATTGACCATCGGCGTGGGCCCGGAGAGTATCCCTTGTCGACGATGGGTCGCGCTGTCCTGCGCACCGAATTCAGATCATCGGCACCTGCGTCGAGCCGTACGGTGGACATTTGGTTTCGCCTTTCCCCATTCGATTCGCAGGTGATCACCCTGTTCGCGGCACGGGTGCGACAGGACGAGGGCATGCTCGTCATTACCGCGAAGCGAACCAGGGGGAACTCTCTTGACGGAGAACACGGCTGACGGGGAGCACAAACCCGGTGAGCTCAGCACGGTGCTGACCGTCGTGGCCGTCGGGATCGCGCTGGCCGTGGCCTTCGTGGCCTCGTACACCCTGGCGTTGGACCGACCGCCGCCGAACCGCATCCCGACGGCGCTCGTCGGGGACGCGACTGCCGACGCGGGGGTCGCGCAGGAGCTGCGGTCGCGCATGCGCGGCGCGCTGCGGTACCAGAGCTACCCGACCGCCGGAGAAGCCCAGCGCGCCATCGAGCGACAACGGGTCTACGCGGCGCTGGTGGTGGAACCCGGCCGGTCGCGGCTGCTGGTCGCCAGCGCCGCCGGCAACACACTCGCCCAGGTGCTGCGCAACGCCGCTCTACAGCTCAACGAGCAGGGTGGTCGGGAACTGCTCGTGACGGACGTCCGGCCGCTGCCCGACACCGACCGTTCGGGTCTGGCCGCGTTCTACGTGATGATCGCCGCGACCCTGCTCGGCTTCCTGACGGCCCTGCAACTGCGGATCAACGTCGGCCGGGTGCCGCTGCGGACCTGGCTCGCCATTCTCGCCGGCCTCGCCGTCGTGGGCGGGATCGCGCTGGCGGTCACCGTGGGTCCGATCCTCGGGGCGCTTCCGGCGCCCCTGCCGGCCCTCTGGGGTACGTTGGCCGCCCAGATCGCCGTCACCGGCCTGTTCAGCACGCTGATGGTGATCCTGATCGGCCGGTGGGCGGTGGTCCCGACGTGGCTGATCTTCATCGCGATCGGCAACGCGGCCTCGGGCGGTGCCGTGGCGACCGCTCTCCTCCCGCAGCCGTACCGGACCATCAGCGTCATCCACCCGAACGGGAGCGTCATCGCGCTGTTGCAGACCACGTCGTACTTCCCCGAGGCGGTGGGCGTACGACCCGCGCTCGTCGAGGCGGCGTGGCTCGTCGGCCTGCTCGGACTCGTCCTGCTCAGCGCCAGATTGGTGCGCGACGGCCCGCGCTGGAAGTCGTCCTCGTGAGCTGCGCCGCCACGAGGGCGGGCCCGGCTGTGCCGGGCCCGCCCCGCGGGTGGTGGATCAGGTCAGCGTTGCAGGGTGAGCAGGCCGGGGCGGTACGGCAGCAGGCCGTAGTCGACGCCGTTGGAGGAGGGCGATCGGCCCTGGTAGAGCAGTTGGAGGTTGCAGGGGTCGACGGTGAAGGTCTGGTCGGCGCTGGTGCGGATCAACTCACCGTGGCTGATGTCGTTGGTCCAGGTGGCGCCGCTGTTGGCCTTGCCGGCGAAGGGGTTGCTCTCGGTGGCGGCCTGGGGGGTCCAGCTGCCGTTGAGGCTGGTGGCGGTGAAGGAGCGGAAGTAGCGGCCCTGGCCGCCGATGGCCTCGACGATCATGAGGTACTTGTTCTGGCCGCGGAGCTTGTAGACCTGGGGCGCTTCGAAGAGGTTGTTGGTGGAGTCGCTCATGATGGTCGTGTAGCTGGAGCCGAAGCTGCTGGGGAAGTTCCCGATCGGCATGCTGGCGCGGTAGATCTTGCCGTTGTCGCCGGCGAAGAAGAGGTACATGTTCTGGTCGTCGGCGATCAGGGTCTGGTCGATCGGGCCGGTGCCGGAGCCGGTGATGCTGCCGGTGAACAGGGTCTGGGCGGCGGACCAGCCGTTGGCGTTGGTGGGGTCGGTGGAGGTGCGGTAGGAGAACGCGGTGCCACCCCACTGGTAGGCCAGGACCCAGATGTTCTTGGGCGCGAAGTAGAACAGGGTCGGCGCGACGGTGCCGCTGTTCATGGTGTTCTGGCTGGCCGAGCCCATCTCCGACCAGTTGGTGAACAGACCGAAGTTCATCGAGCCCCAGCGGGTGCCGAAGTCGTGGGTCGTCGCGTAGACGAGCTGGCGGCCGTTGTAGGGGGCGACGGTGAAGTCCTTGAGTGACACCCAGCCCGACTTCGGCTGCGCCAACGCCCCGGTCGACGACCACCGGTACGACGACGGCAGGTTGCACGTGTTCGGCGGCGGCGTCGTCGGTGGCGGCGTGGTGGGTGGCGGCGTGGTGGGCGGCGGGGTCGTCGGCGGCGGAGTGGTCGGTGGCGGCGTGGTGGGCGGCGGCGTGGTGGGTGTGGTGCCGCCGTTGCAGGTCACGCCGTTGAGCGCGAAGCTCGTCGGTGCCGGGTTGCTGCCCGTCGTGGAGCCGTTGAACCCGAACGACGCCGTGCCGTTGGTCGCGATCGAACCGTTGTAGCTCACGTTCCGCGCGGTCACCGCCGCCCCGCTCTGCGTCAGGGTGGTGTTCCACGATTGCGTGATCGTCTGTCCGGCGCTGTACGACCACGTCAGCGTCCAACTGCTCACGGGATCGCCGAGGTTCGTGATCGTGACGTTGGCGCCGAAGCCACCCGGCCAGTCGGACGACACGGCGTAGTTCACCGAGCAGCCCGCCGCGGCAGCGCCGGCCGGCAGCGCCACGGCAACCGTCGCCGACGCCAGTAACGCGACACCGGCCGAGACGACCCCGAGATTGGTCGGTCTGAATATGGTCATCGAGCACCCTCCTGACGGGACGGCGGCCTCCACATTCGTGGGAGTGATTGTTAGGTGAGCGTTAACAGCCGCTTCGAGTATGTTACGGGAGCGCTCCCAAACCATCAACCTCGATGTCTCGCCGACACGTAAACGACCTCATCACCTCGCTGACCAGGGCTTCAGCAGGTGGCTACGGTTGCCGGCCGGGCAGGGTGCGGGCACCGGCCACTGCGGACCGGGTGGTCGACAGAGCGGATGATGGGGTGCCGTCGCTGTTATCGATAACATCTGCTCGTCACGCCACCTCAACAACCGGTCGCAGCGAAAACAACCTGCCGCGGCGAGCACAGCGGGAGGTCAGAGCCAGACGACGATGCCGGTCAGGCCGTTGAGCACGGCGGCCACGCCGGCCCGGATGGCGGCCGCGCAGCGCTCGGCGGTGAACGAGCCCGCGTCGTACGTCGAGGACATCCCGAGCCCTTCACCGCGGAACGACGCGCCCTCCCAGTCGACGGCGGTGACGTTGTGGGTGGGCTCGGCCAGCTCGGCGCCCACGACCAGGAACCTCTCGTCCAGGTGGTTCGGTGTGACCAACGCCAGCGGGTCGATCAGGTCGTTGCCCGCGGTGACGATGAGGTCGGCGTTCATGCCGATCGCCTTGCTGATGCCCGCCACGGCCTCGTGCGGATCGCCGACGACGACCGTGCGCAGGTCGAGGTGCTCGTCGTCGGCCCAACTCCGTACCGCCGTCACGAGGGCCTTGGTGGGCGCGTCCGCGCCGGCGGTCAGCAGCACCACCCGGTAGTCCTTCGACGGGTGCACGTCGGCCCACGAACCGGGCTTCGGCGTGATGGTCGCCTCCGGCGCGGGCGTCGCGGCGGTGTCGACGAATCCCGGGCCGAGCGTGCCGAGCGCGCTCGGCGTGGGACGGGGTTGGGACCAGTCGTCGCCGGAGCCGCAGCCGGCGAGGAGTACGGCGGTCGTGGCCAGCAGGGCGACGGCCCGAAACGGGGGGCGCAAGGTGATCGTCCTTCTCCGATGACTGAGGCAGGTGCGGGTACGACTCGTATTCCTATCCCAGATCCGGCGGCCCGCGATCCGCGAGCGGCCGCTGCGGATATTTGTTCGCCATCGGTTCGTCGGCGGGCGGGTTCTTGTTCACCCGCGACGTGCAGCGTGCACTGGCCAACCGAGGGGAACCGCATGCTGGGGCATATCCGTCGTACCGTCGTCGTCGCCGTTGTCGCATTCGCGGCGACGGTGCTTCCGTTCTTCAGCGGTGGAGCGGCGTTCGCGCACGGCTTTTCGTCGACCGTGTACGCAAAAATCTCCGCCGGAGACGAGGGTCACATCCGCGCCGAATTGGGCCTCGAATACGACCTCCTCGTGGTGTCGGCCGCCGACTCCGGCGACGATGACCCACTCTTTCGGGTCGGAACCGCCGCCTTCGAGGCGGGGGACCCGGACGCTCAGGCCGCCGCGCTGAAGGCCCACGCTCCGACGGTCCTGCGCTACGTCGCCGACCGGCTCTCGGTGACCGCCCGTGGCGCGGCCTGTCGGCCCACCCAGGTGGGCGACGCCACGGTGAGCGTTCGGGACGGTGTGCCGTACGCGAACCTGCTGCTCGACTGGACCTGTTCCGAGCGGGTCGCCGAGCACGAGGTGCGCAGTGGTCTCTTCCCGGACGACGAGGCGTACGTCAAGGGCACCAAGACGATCGTCACCTACCAGATCGACGGCCGGTCGGGCAGTGCCGCGCTCGACACCGCCAACCCGTCCTTCTCGACAGCCCAGACCGCCTACCAGCGGTTCGGCGAGTTCTTCCTGTTGGGGGCCGAGCATCTGCTGTCCGGGATCGATCACATCCTGTTCCTACTGGCGCTGATCGCCGGATCGCGGCGTCTGCGGGAGATCGTGCTCGCGGCCACCAGCTTCACCCTGGCGCACTCGGTGACGTTCCTGCTCGCCGCCCTCGGCCTGGTCGACGTGCCGGCGAGGGTCGTGGAGCCGGTCATCGCGCTGTCGATCGCCGTCGTGGCCGGCTGGCACCTGTGGGGGATCTGGCGGCGTGGTGACCACGCGACGGATCTGGAGACGACCGGACGCGGTCACCTCAGCCTGGACCGCCGGGGGTGGATCCGCCTCGGTGTCGTCTTCTGCTTCGGCCTCGTGCACGGGCTGGGCTTCGCGGGCGCACTCGGCATCGACGAGGCGTGGTCCTGGACGCTGCTGTGGTCGCTGCTGGTGTTCAACGTGGGTATCGAAGTCGTCCAGTTGGCGATTATCGCCGCCGTCTTCCCGCTGTTGTTCGTGCTGCGCCGCCGTGCGCCGAAAGCGGGTCTCTGGGCGACCGGTGTGGTTTCCGCAGGGGTGTCCATCATGGGCCTGATCTGGTTTGTTCAGCGCGTCACCGGCTCGTGAGTACGGCTAACCAGTTCGTGAAGTGCAGCCGCTCGCAAGATCACGTTAATGATCGGTTCACCGGCCGACGAAAGCTTTGGATTCGCTTCCCCGTGCTCGGGGAGGAACAATCCATTTCTCTATTCGAAAAGGGAACAATGTCGATGACATTGAGCACCTCGACACGGGCCGCCGGGCTCGTGCGGCGGCGCGTTGTCGCCGGGGTCGTGGCCGGATTCCTGGGAGTGGGCGTGGCCCTCGGCAGCGGTGTGCTGACCGCCGCCAGCGCCGCCGACCCCACCACGGTGTCCGGCATCGTCCTCGGCGTCGGCGCCAACGAGACCCAGCGCATCGTGTCCTGGTACTCCTCGGCCGACACCGCCCAGAAGATCCAGCTCGCCCCGACCGCCGAGATCGTCAACGGGGAGTTCCCGGCCAGCGCGATCAGCTTCGACGCCGTCGGCGCCGCGAACACCTCCACGACCGGCTACAACCGGCACGCCACGATCAGCAACCTGCGTGAGAACACGGCGTACTCGTACCGGGTCGGCGCCGAGGGAAGCTGGTCGCCCACCTACGCCTTCAAGACGCGGGACTTCGAGGGCGACTTCGACTTCCTGTTCTTCGGCGACCCGCAGATCGGCGCCTCCGGCGACGTCGCGCGGGACCAGGCCGGTTGGGCCGAGACCCTGAAGGTCGCCACCGCGGCGAACCCGAACACCGAGCTGCTGGTCTCCGGCGGTGACCACGTCGAGTCCGCCAACGACGAGTCCCAGTGGAACGCGTACCTCTCCCCGGACCAGCTCCGGCAGTACCCGACGGCCGCCACCATCGGAAACCACGATGTCGGCGGCAAGTCCTGGGAGCAGCACCACTTCACCCCGAACACGGACCGCTCGGCCCAGTACTACAACGGGGACCAGTCGACCCGCTCCGGCGGTGACTTCTGGTACGTCTACAAGGACGTGCTGTTCATCGACCTGAACAGCAACAGCTACGTCAACCCGGCCGACGGCTCGCTCGGCGGCGACGCGGCGCACGTCGCGTACGTCTCGGACATCGTGAAGAAGCACGGCTCCGAGGCGAAGTGGAAGGTTCTCGTCTACCACCACTCCATCTACTCGGCGGCGAGCCACTCCACCGACGCGGACAACAAGAACCGCCGCAAGGACTTCACGACCGCGTTCTCCGATCTCGGCATCGACATGGTGCTGCAGGGTCACGACCACGTGTACACCCGCAGCTACTCGATCAAGAACGGCCAGAAGGAGAACCCGGCTGAGAAGCCGGGGGCCGCCGACGTGTTCCCCGGCCCGGGTGGCGTCCTCTACGTGACGGCGAACTCGGCCTCCGGCTCGAAGTACTACGACATCAAGAAGCCGGACGGCTCCGGCACCGGCGTCGAGGGACTCGGCCCGGACCCGCTGAACCCGAGCAACTACTGGTTCAACTCGGTGGAGAACCAGGAGCACGTCCGCAGCTACGTCAAGGTCGGGGTCAAGGCCGACAAGCTGGTGCTCCAGAACATCCGCAGCGGCACCTGCGCGGCCCCGAACGCGGCCGTCGAGAAGGGTCTGTCCTGCGGCAACACCGCCGAGGGGCAGCCGGTCGGCTCGATCGTCGACAGCACCACGATCCACCCGTACCACGGTGACGGTCAGGCCATCCAGGTCAACGTGCCCAACCCGGCGCCGGGTGAGTTCGGCTGGACCATCGACGGCTACAACGGCCTGGTCGACCTGGGCACCGCGCAGGAGCGCAACGGCAGCTACTTCGAGGCGACCGGCAAGATCAACCCGATCCTCGTGTCGGACAGCCGTCGATCGCTCGCCCCGTGGTCGATCTCGGCCAGCGTCGGCGACTTCTCCGACGCCGACAAGACGTTCTCCGGCTCGTACCTGGGCTGGACCCCGTACGTCCTCGACGCCGGCGCGGGCGCGGCGGCCGGCGCTCCGGTCCTGTCGTCCCTCGACGACCAGGGCAAGGGCCTCTCGGTCTCCAGCGGTCTGGGCGCGGCCGTGCAGGGTCACCCGCGCGGCGGGGCCAAGCTCGGTGCCGACCTGGACCTGAAGATCCCGGACAGCATCGCGAAGGGCAGCTACCGCACCACCCTCACGATCACTGCCCTGAGCAGCTGATCGAGCCTGTTCCACCGGGCGGGGTAGGCACCTTTCGGGGCCTACCCCGCCGCCGGTTCACCCACCACCAAGATCACTTCGAGGACCTGAGATGCGACCGTCCGTAACGCGCTGGAAGACACTCCTTCGTACGACCGTGCTGTCCCTGCTCGCCGCCGTCGCGGCGGCCGGCGTCGGCGGCGGCCCCGCCCTGGCGGCCGACGGCAACGTCGCCTGGACGGTCCGGACGGCCTCCAACAGCTACGGCGAAGCCCGGTCCAGCTACAGCTACAACGTCAATCCCGGCGGAAACGTCGAGGACGCCATGGTGGTGGCCAACCGCGGCCCGGCGCCCCTGACCCTCGCCGTTTACGCCGCCGACGGCTTCACCACCGACGCGGGGCAGCTCGACCTGCTGACCAGGGACAAGAAGTCCGTGGCGGTCGGCGCCTGGGTCAAGCCGAGCGCCGGCAGCGTCGTGATCCAACCTGGGAAGACCGCCCAGGTGCCCTTCACCATCGCCGTTCCGACCAACGCCACGCCCGGCGACCACGTCGGCGGCATCCTGACCGCGCTGACCCAGGCCGACCAGGCCGAGGGCATCAACGTGGACCGTCGCCTCGGCATCCGGATCACCCTGCGGGTGGGCGGCGAGCTGAAGCCGACCCTCGCGGTCGAGAACTTCCACGTCAGGTACGACGGATCGGCCAACCCGATCGGCAAGGGCGACGCGACCGTCTCCTACACGATCCACAACACCGGTAACGCCGCCCTCTCCGCCAAGCAGTCGGTGTCCGTGTCGGGGCCGTTCGGCGTCCTGCGCGCGCGGGCCGGTGACATCGCCGCGCCGCCGCAGTTGCTCCCGGGCGAGAGCTGGGACGTCACGGTGCCGGTGCACGGTGTCGCGCCCGCCGTCCGGCTCGCGGCGACCGCCACCGTCACCCCGCTGCTCACCGACGCGTCGGGCTCCACCACCCCGCTCAAGCCCATCGAGGCGACGGCACACGGCTGGGCCCTGCCGTGGACGCTGGTGTTGGCGCTCGTCGTGCTGATCGCCGCCGCCGTCGGCGCGTACCTGTACCGCCGCCGCGGCCGGGCGCGGCGCAAGGCCCGCGAGGACGCCCGGGTGCGCGACGCCGTCGAGCAGGCACTCCGTGGCCCGCAGCCACAGACCTCCTGAGCACTCGACGAGCGGGCGTCGCCCTTGTGGGTGAACGGCGGCTGGCATCCGGTCGGACCCGCCCGTGAGGCGGCATGCTGCGACGGTGACGCCGGCCCGGAGAGGAAGCCCCCATGGTTGACGCGGACGTGCCAGAGCGGATGCAGGCCGCGGCCCTCGACGAGTTCGGCGGGCCGGAGGTGATCACCCTGCGCAAGCTCCCGGTGCCCGAGGTCGCCGCCGACGAGGTGCTGATCAGGGTCCTGAGCGCCGGCGTCGGGGTGTGGGACGCGTACGAACGGCAGGGCCTGTTGGTGCCGGAGGGCTCGTCCCTCCCGATCGTCCCGGGCTCGGACGGCGCGGGGACCATCATCGCGGCCGGCGACCGGGTGACCGGCCTCGCGGTCGGCGACCAGGTCTACGCCTCCGCCACCACCCGGCCGAAGGGCGGCTTCTACGCCGAGTACGCGGTCGTCAAAGCCGAGTACGTCGCGAAGCTGCCCGACGGCGTACCCGCCGAACACGCCGGTGCCATGCCCACCGACGCGCTGACCGCGCTGGCCGGGTTGGACACCCTCACCCTGCCGGCCGGCGCCTGGCTCCTGATCTTCGGCGCGAGCGGCGGTCAGGGACACCTGGCCGTGCAGTTGGCCAAGCGGCAGGGCCTCAACGTGATCGCGGTGGCCTCCGGCGCGGACGGCGTGGCGCTGGTGACCCGGCTCGGCGCCGACGTGTCCCTGGACGGCCACGGCGACCTCGCCGAGGTGCTCACGACGATCCGGGACGCGGCCCCGGAGGGAGTGGCCGGCATCCTGGCGATGGCCGGCGGCGAGACGCTGGACCGGTTGACCGAGACGCTGTCCGACGGCGGAGTCGTGGCGTACGCCCACGGGGTGCGGCCGGAGCCGAGCGAGCGCCCCGGGATGACGGTTCGCGCGTACGACGGCGTGTCCAACCCCGGGCAGTTGCGGCGTCTCAACGAACTCGTCGAGGCCGGCCCGTTCGTGGTGCACGTGGCCGAGAAGTTCCCGTTGGGCAAGGTGCGGGAGGCGCACCAGCGCCTGACCACGTCGTACTCCGGCAAGCTCCTGCTGACGATCGCCTGAGGGTCAGGCGGCGCGCTGCTGCGGCACGCGTACCGACGCCATGCCGGCCGCCGTCGCGGCCTGGATGCCCAGGTCGGTGTCCTCGAAGACCAGACAGGCCTCCGGGGGTACGCCGAGCTGCCGGGCCGCGAGCAGGAACGCCTCCGGGTCGGGCTTGGCCCGCGTGTAGTCCTCGGCGCAGACCAGCACGTCGAACCGGTCCAGCAGGTCGAGCGCCTCCAGGGACGCGGTGACCGCGGCCCGGGTGCTGCCGGAGACGACGGCGAACGGCACCCGCCGGTGCGCCTCGTGGATGTGCGCCACCACCTCGGGCACGGCGGCGACCTGCGGCAACAGCTCCTGGTAGATGCGCTCGCGGTTCTCCACGACGGTCGCCACCGGCATCGCCAGGCCGTGCCGCTCGTTCAACGCGATGATGATGTCGGCGGTCGGCCGGCCACCCCAGGCGTAGAAGAGGTCCTCCGGAAACTCGCAGCCCCACTCGTCGAGGGCTCGCTGCCAGGCCACGTAGTGCAGCGGCATCGAGTCGACGATGGTGCCGTCGCAGTCGAACAGGTACGCGGCGAACTCACCGGGCGGCAGAGGCAGAGTCACCGGGGAAGGGTAACCGTCAGGGACGGGTTGCCCGCGCCGGGTCGGCCCGTTCGTCTCGCCGGTCGAACCGCCGTTCGTACCAGGTGACCGCGATCAGGAGGACGGTCAGCACGGCGAGCGCCGCCAACGGCGCGAGGGTACGACCGACCGGCAGCATGGCCAGCGGCAGCAGCGCCGCGACGACCTGCGCCGGATGGACGGCACGTACGGTCAGTCGACGGAGCACCAGCCTGCTGAGCAGGTAGACGGTGACACCCCCGTAGAGGGCGCCCGTGGCTGCCCAGCCCAGCGGGCCCGAGTCGGAGGGGTCCGCGGCGAGCCGGTCGATCACCTCCTCGATGCCGAGCGCGAAGTAGATGGCGCCGACGATCAGCGGGGTGTGCCCGATGCCGTAGGCGTCGCCGGCCACGTCGGCCCGTCGGTCGGGTGGCACGTCGCTGACGGCCGCCCGTGCGGCGGGAGCCAGCCGATCGAAGTAGAGCCACCACAGGCAGACCGTGCTGACGAGGCCGAGCAGCGCGGCCGCCACCGCCGTACCGACCGGCGTCATCGTCCGTGGCCCCGCGCCGGCGGAGATCAGCGACTCGCCGAGGGCGATGATGAGCACCAACCCGAACCGCTCGGTGAAGTGGTCCACGCTGCGCAGCTGCCACGGGTGGAAGGTGGACGCGAGCCGCGAGCCACCGATGTCCACCAGCAGCGCGGCCGTCCAGAGCACCGTCTGGGCTGTCCCGCCGAGCAGCGCCCCGCCCACCAGCGGAAACCACGCCAGCACCACGGGCACGCGGAAGTAGCGCAGCGTCGGGCGCAGCGACGGGATCGGCACGCTCACCCAGGCGAGGATCACCAGCTGGACCGCCCGGACGACCACGTACGCGAGCGCGAGGGTCAGCGGCGCGTCGACGAGCCCCGGACCCTGTCGCCATGCGTCCGGCAACACCAGGGCGGCCACGAAGATCGCCGCCATCGCGACCAGGGTCGCTCCGCGGACCAGGCCGACGTCCGCGCGGACGAGGTTGCCCACCCAGGTGTACGGCCCCCACGAGTAGAGCAGCAGCAGGAGCAGGAGCAGTCCCTGGGCCAGGGTGAGCAGCGCGGTCGGCGGCTGCGCCATGAACGCGATGACCCGGGTGAGCGCGAAGACGAAGACCAGGTCGAAGAAGATCTCGAACATCGTCGTCCGGTGCGTGGCACCCACCACAACCGGACGAATTACCCTCATCCTGGCATTCTGCGCCCTCGGTGGACCGCCTCGGGTCTCCCCGTCACAACGGGAAGACCCGAGACGTCCGCGTCAGGCCGGCGCGTCCGTCCGGCGCCGGCTCCGCTCGGCCCGCCGGCGCACCTGTTGGTACGTCCCGGTCAGGCCCATCGCCCGGCGTACCTCCGTCAGGGTCTGGCGTACCTCCTGCCGGGTGCGCTCGGTGCCCTCGACGATCAGTCGGTCGACCAGCCCTCGGTCGGCCTCGATCGCCGCCCGGCGTTCCCGGATCGGGCTCAGGAAAGCCTCCAGGACCTCGACCAGGCGCTCCTTGACCGCCACGTCACCGACCTGCCCGGCCCGGTAACGCCGGGCCAGGTCGTCCACCTCCGTACGGTCCGGGTTGAACACCTCGTGGTACGCGAAGACCGGGTTGCCCTCCACCGTTCCCGGCACGTCGGCCCGTACCCGGTTCGGGTCGGTGTACATCCCGCGCACCTTGCGGCGCACCGTGGCCGTGTCATCGGACAGCGCGATGCTGTTACCCCGGCTCTTGCTCATCTTGGCGACGCCGTCAGTGCCCACCAGGCTGGGGTTGTCGGCCGGGATCAGCTCGGGCACCGGAAAGACCGGCCCGTAGAGGTGGTTGAACCGCCTGGCGATCTCCCGGGTCACCTCCACATGCGCGGCGTTGTCCCGGCCGACCGGCACGACCTCGCCCTTGACGCAGAGGATGTCCGCGGCCTGGAGCACCGGGTAACCCAGCAACCCGTACGGCATCTCCTCCTTGCCGGCGTCGCGGGCCATGTCCTTGAGTGACGGCACCCGTTCCAGTCGGGGCACGGTCACCAGGTTCTGCAGGAGGGTGTTCAGGTCGCCGACCTCGGGAATCGCCGACTGGAGGTAGAACGTGGCACGCGCCGGATCGACGCCGGCGGCGAGGATGTCGGTCACCATCTCGCGGGCGTTGCCGGAGACCTGGTCGATGTCCTCCCGGCGGTTGCGGGTGGTGAGCATGTGCAGGTCCGCGATGATGAAGAAGCTCTCGTACCGCTGGTGCAGCCGCACCCGGTTGGCGATGCTGCCGACGTAGTGGCCGAGGTGCAGGCGGCCGGTGGGCCGGTCGCCGGTGAGCATGCGTGCGATGGACATGAGGATGTGCCTTTCGGGCAGGTAGGTGGGTTACGCGTTGGGCGCGCGCCGAGCGGGGCGAACTCACCCTTCGGTCGGCGGAGGACAGGGCTCAGCGAGCCGTCCGCCATCGCGCGCCGGCGCGGTACCGCAGACCACCGGCACGAAGTAGGTCCAGAAGTTGCTCCCGGCCGTCGCCGGAGCTGGTCAGGGACGCGGACACGACGCGGTGCGGGAGACCGTCGACCACATCGACCGCCTTCGGTACGCAACTGCCCGCCCGGACCACCAGCTCAGATTACCCGTGGCGCTGCTCCGGGGGTGGCACCTGACGGTCCGCGTAGTACCTGCCGACGCGGTCCCGGTACTCCGGATCGAACGACGCCGGGTCGAACGGCGGCGCGTCCCTGATCTCCTGCCGGGTCCGGTCGACGTGCACGACCCGGTCCAGGTGGTCGACGCGCTCCACGGTGCCCGCCGGCACCAGCACCTTCTGACCGAGGATCCACGGCCCGGTGTCCACCACCAGGTGTCCGGCATCCGTCTCGTCGCTCGCCTCGTCGATGGTGCCGATACGTCCGTCGCGGGCCTGCACGTGGTAGCCGACGAGGTCGACCGGGGTACCCGGACCGGGGGCGTCCGGACCGTCGTGCCCGCCGTCCGGGTCCTCGGACGGGCCGGTCGAGGGCGTGGCCTGTGTGTATCCGCCGGCCAGCGCGGACGGATCGCGCCAGGCCCAGGGGTTGAAGATCGAGGGTTGCACGGGTCACCTCCCTGTCCTCCCACTCAATGCCCGGCCCGCGGATGCGGGAAACGAGGGCCGGCTCTCCCGCCGGACGGCGGTCAGTGTCGGAATCGGCGGTGCCACCTCCGCTGACATACTCGGCAGTCATGGTGCTGTCGCGCGGGTGGTCCGCCTTCCTGGTCGGGGTCGGGGTCTGGACCTGGGTGATCTGGCCGAGGTTCGCGGTCGCGATCTGGCAGGACCCACGGTCGTGGGCGTCCGCCACGGTGGGCGACGGCGCGCCGACCAGTTTCCTGTGGGTGCACGCGCTTCTGATCGCCGCGTCGCTGGCCATCGGCACGACGGTCGGGGTGCTCGGCATCCGCGGTTGGCTGGTCGCTCGCCGAGGCGGAACGTCCTGAGCTGCGTAAACGCGTATCCGGCGCGAGTGTGACGCGGGACGCTACCCCCCGATTTGACGATCAAACCCACGGACGCGTAACTTTCTCTCTGCCAGCGCGGAACGGGGCAAACAGGGCGAAAGTCCTGAAGCCACGAACCGGGCCGGCAACCGGGCCAGCTAGGGGTTCGCTCCTGGAGGCGCGGTTCGGGCGGTGCCCACCTGATCTGCCGGGAGGCGGATTTGGTGCGGCGGAACCGACCGGGTAAGGTTCACGACCGGCAGGGCACCGGGCGCGACTGTGGGAGACCACAGCGGCCGGTCTGCCAAATCCGACGACCTGACGCAGCGGTTCGCTGCTGCGTGAGTGCGCCGGGACCAACCCGCACGAAGCACGACAGACCGGCACACACCGGTTTGACACGGCCGAGACGGTGAGGTAACGTAGTAAAAGTGCCCGGCGCGAGAGCGACGGGGACACGGAACGAAAAGCCCCGGGATGGGGCCCACGGGTTGGGCCTGCTGATCGGTGTGTGGTTGTTCTTTGAGAACTCAACAGGGTGCTTGTAAAGCCAGTGCCAATTATGATTTATACCCCGGACTGGCAGCCTGCTTTTGGTGGG
>NZ_JBFAMS010000016.1:0-173708 GCF_040656575.1 Micromonospora sp. NPDC049801
GCGGCTTGTGGCGGCCTGCAGGCCGCCACATGCCGCCGTGTGTTGCGCTCCCCCTCATTGGGCGGCCGGCTCGTCGGGGGTGGGCTGATGGTGGGTGGGGTATTGGTCGTCGTGGTGGGTGTCGGTGTAGGGCAGGTCGATGAGGCGGTGCCGGCCGCTATGGCCGGGTAGTTGCCAGATCTGGTGGGCGGGGCTGGCTGCGAGGGCGGTGCGTAGTTCGGCGGTGGTGGTGGCGATGGCCGCCTTCGGGTCGGTGCCGGCGAGGCGGTGGTGCAGGTTCGCCTCGCGGCGGGCTGAGGGGAGGTGAAACAGCACCGGCCACGCCCAGGTGCTCAGGAGGTAGAGCCGCTCGTATTTGATGATTTTGTCGATGAGGACCTGCAGGTTCTCACCGCTGGTGTCGTACTCGAGGAAGAACGGCACGGACCGTTCGTGCTCTGTCCATATCCCGGCGCCGTCCGGGCGGGGGAGGCCCGTCGCTCCGGCGAGGATGAGGTGCGGGTTGGCGCCTTTGCGGTAGAGGGTGCCGGGTTCGTGGTAGGCCGACGCGGGCTGCCAGCGGACGAGGTCGCTGTCGGGGTGGGTGCGGGCGTGGGCGGCGAGGTCGATGAAGACCTGGTTGCCGCCGAGCAGGTGTGGCAGGTCCGGCCGGCGGGTGAGGGAGTGTTTGCGGCGGCGGGCTTGGTCCCGGCGGCCTCGTGGGAGTCCGCGTTGGGCGTGGACGTGGTCGTAGCCGAGTTGGTCCAGGACGTAGTGGTAGGGGTGCGAGCCTCCGTCGGCTTTGTTGGGTCGGAACCGGTCGACTGCCCGCAGGGCGGTGAGGCGGCGGAGCCGGCGTTGGGTGAAGTCCAGGGATGGGAACAGGGCGGCGGCGATCTGGTTGGTGGTGAGCACGCCGTGGTCGTAGAGCCAGCCCAGGAGCCGGTCGTCGCGGGCGGTGATGCTGGCCTGCAGGCGCAGCAGTGGGTCCGCGGTCGGTAGGTGTTTACCCATGGGCACAAGCCCTGGGGGAGAGACCCGAGACTGGAGGGTCTGTCTGGAGCGGTCCCGGACTGCTGACAGCGGGGTTGACCTGGGCTGTGAGCGGCCGTGCGGGGTCAGGTTGGGGGTCAGGATCAAGACGGACGGTAGAACGGAGACCAGCACTGACCGCTGAAGCGCCGGGCACAGCGGGTTCGGCGTGACGATGCGTTGAGGGTGGGTGTGAGCCGGGCCGGTGACGCTGGTGAGGTTCGCGTTGCGGGGTGATCATCGTTGTTGCTCCAAGGTCACAGGTGCGAGTGGGTGTGAGGTTGGTGCGCCCCGGGGCTGCAGCGGGCGAAAAGCAACCGGAGGCCCGTAGTCGCTGTCCGCAAGCCTGGTTGGACATGCCAACCTGCCCGGTCTGGCGCGTGTGACGAACGTCCGGTGATACGGGCAGTCAGCCAGCCGTCGATCGAAGTTGGTCACAGCGTCTGTGACCTGCGGTGTGAGAGCCGCACGCGTTGCCGTTCGGGTTCGAAGCGAACAGCAACCTCCGGTAGTCCTCCTGACAGTGACCGGGTGATCGCTTCGTTGGGCCGCCCCGGTCTGCTCCTCGACCGGCCCGGGTGGGCCGGTCGAGGAGCAGTGGTCGGTTGGTCAGGGGCGCGGCGGGTAGCGGTACTCGCCGTTGGCAACGGATTCTTCGTAGGGGCGCTCGGGGTCGTAGATGGGGTGTGGGGCTCGGGGCCGTACCTCCTTGAAGGTCACGGTGTCGGGCGGCCACTGATCGGGGGTGTGGGGAAGGTCGGTCAGGGCGAGGCGGTGTGTCTCGCCGATCGGCTGCCAGACCGCATCGGCCGGGTGGCCGTGCTCGGGGTTGCTGGTGACGACGGTGAGGTTCCGCGTGTTGCGGCGCTCGAGGTAGCGGCGCAGTTCCTGCTCGCGTTGCGGGTCGGCGGCGTGGAACAGAAGGGTCGCCAGGCCGGTTTGTTCGGCCAAGTGCCGGTAGGCGTGGATGCGGTCGGCGAGGTCGGCGGGACGGATCTCGCCAGGGTCGGGCTGGTACCAGAACGCGTGGCGGTCGCGGTGGTGGATGTACTCGCCGTGCCAGGCGGTATGCCGTGCTGCGGTGACGTATCGGCAGGTGCGCGGTGACCACCAGGTGCGTAGGTCACTACCGGGTTCGCTGAGCGCGCGGGTCGCGAGGTTGACGAAGAAGGTGTTGGCCTGCAGCAGGCCGGGCAGCTCCGCATGTTCGCGGAGCCGGTCGCGGGCCCGGTACACCTGCGCCGGGGTGACATCGCGGTCTTCGCCGAGTGGGGTGAGTTGGGCGCCGATCGGGCCGAGGCACCACCACGAGGTGTCGACGGTGGCAGCGGTGCCGGTGTTCCAGAGGCGGTCGATCCAGCCGCGGCGGGCGAGGATCGCCAGACGTCGGGTGGCAGACGCCGTGGTGGTGGCGAAGCCGAGTGCGGTGAGCTGCGCGGTGGTCAGGACGCGGTGCTCGGCGAGCATCTCGACGGCCCACCAGTCGGGCAGGCGCATGCGGCCGCTCTCGGCCAGGAGCAACTCCGCCGGGATCGGTCGGGTGGACGGGACAGTGAACTGGGGATGGTAGGTGGTCGACATGACCGGTACCTCCAAGATGGCGCCACCCCGGCAGGGGTGACAGGGGTGAATGAATGCCTGGGCGACCGCGTCGGTGCGGCGCACCTCGGGCGGATCACGCCACCGCGGTCGTGCGTCGCGGCGGGTGACAGGGCAACGGCTCGCCGGTTTCGTGCCCGGACGGCAGCCCGGGCACGGAGCCGGCTGGTCCGCGCGGCCGGATCACCGGCCGGTCGTGCGGTACGGCGAGAATCCGAGCGCGGCTTGTGGCGCCGTCATTAAGGAACCGCCGTTTGTGTGCTCTGGCGAACGCCTGCCCCACTCACAGCCACTCACAACGAGGGGTCTTCTCAGGTGAGGTGATCCGTCCCAGGAGCTCTCACCGGGGGAAGTGACGGCGCCGCGAGAAGAGGGAGCCGGCCTAGGCGACTGCCGTTGACGTGGAGGCAGTGGTGGCGAGGCGGCGGCGGCTGGCGGCGCGCAGACTGGCCCGGCGTTCGGCTTGCGCCGCCAACGCCTCGGCGGCCTGCGGGGACGCCGCGCCGGTCAGCATGCCGCTGGCCAGGGCGTCGGCGAGGCGGGTGTCGATGCGACCCAACCGCATGCGCAGGGCGTCGGTGCTGATGCCCATCCGGGCCGCGATCGGATCCATGGCCCGCAGTCCCAGTCGCACGTCGATGTAGGGCTGCTCGTCGTCGGCGTCGAGGATCCCCAGGCGCACCGCGCGGCGTACCAGCACGTCCGGATGCCCGTAGGGCACCTGCGGAGTCCGAGGTCCCGTGACGCGCTCCACGTCCTCAACCAGAACGAACTCACTGGCCTGCTGGCGCAGCGCGTGCCCGGCGCGCCACCCGGCCCGGCACAACGACGCGTACGGTGCCCGGCGGGCCACGTCCACGTGGTCCCGCAGCGCCGCCAGGAATCCCGCGAGGATCTCCGCGCTGATGTCGTCGGGGTCACCGCGGTAGCCGTCAGACAAGCGCCTGGCGTAGCGGCGTAGCGCCGGCATCGCCATGCCGACCGCGGCGATGACCCACTGCGGCCCGTCCAGGCGGGCGCGACGGATCAGCTCCCGCCACACCGCGTCGCGAGCGGTGTAGGCGCGCGGGTTGGCCAGTAGCCAGTCCCGCAGCGTCGGCAGCGCCACGACGCCTCTTGGCAGGCCGTCATCCGGACCGAACATGTCGAGGTCGAGGGACAGGGGCGCCGGGTCGCTGGTCAGCGCGGCGAACGCGACGTCGACGGCGTCCAGGGGTGCGGCAGGGAAGATCGTGTCGGACACACTCATGATCAGTACTCCTAGGCCAGTGAGGCCATCGGGCGTCGCCGTCGTGTTCTGGCGACGCTGGAATGCCGATTACGCCACGACTGACTCACAGGCACTCACAGCGCAGGTCAAGCCGGCTTTCGCGCCCAGCGGGCCGCTGCGGCGCCTCGCCCGAAACTCCGGACCCGAGGCCGGCACCAGGCGGGTGATTCGGACGGGCCGCGGTACGGCTGAGCAGGGCTGTGAGCCACCGACGCACGCCAGGCGCCGCACCCCGACGGCTCCGCGACGAGGCCGCGATCGTCGGGGGCGCCCACCGCTCACAGTCACTCACAGCGGCTCACAGACGCTCACACGGCCGTCTGGTCTGGCACTGATGACGTTCGCGCCGGCGGTTGGCGCACAGCGGGAGCCGTTGATGGCGGGCGGCGCGACGGCCGCAACCATGATCAGGGTCAGATTCGGTGGCACGAACCGCGAGCCCACCGGTCACGCCTCAGCACTCGAACCGATCTTCGTGCCATCGAAGGTGAACCGCCCCTTGTGTGCTCTGGCGAACGCCTGCCGAACTCACAACCGCTCACAGCGCCTCGCCACGCCGACCGGACGGCAGCAGTCAGCTCGCTGCCTAGGGGTCCCGACCAGCGCCGTGAGGGGCAAGCACCGCCGGTGTCAGAGGCGCATGACGGCCAATGTCCACGGTCCCTAAACCCTGTCACTCACAGAGACTCACAGCCGCTCACAAGGGCTCACAGCGGCTCACGGGCCGACGCAGGGCAGGTGGCCAACCTCGTCGGCACGGCAGGTCGACGGACGACCGTTGTCACGCGAACAATGTCATCGAAAACAGTCGATGACATTGTCCGCGTGAGGATGGCCACGGCCACGTGACAGGACTGGCGACAGGGCACCGGTCACGTGTCCGGACACGGCCGTGACACCAACGCCAACTCAACGACGACCGGCGTTGCCATCGCGTAGGCAACATGATTCGTAGGTAGTCAGAACTTCTGCCACTACGGCCTGGCCAGCGTCCGAGATGACGCGAACGTCATCGACGTTCATCGTTGACAAAGTGTCCGGCAGGGTCGCTGAGCAGGCCCGGGACAGTTCGTGAACACGTGACACGGGACATCCGCGCGCCAGCGTTGGCCATCCCGGCGCGCCGCCACCACGCCACTCGGACAGGCCCGCAGGCAGCCCGCCATGACCGTCGCGCCCCTGCCGCATATACCCTCCGACAACAGTGTCCATCTATGAACATGAGTGCCGGTTCGCCTGTCGCGATCGCGTTCATGTCATGTCTGCGCCACCGGCACGTGTCACGTTGGCACGGCGTCAGATGTCCGCAAGTCGTCACACCATCTGCCGTGACATCGACAGGACTCACTGCCAGATCGGCCGGTGTGACACGTCGGCACGCGAACGCGGCACGGGCGGACCCAGAAGAGCGGTGGGCCCGCGACGGCGTGAGGTCCTCGACCCACGCCCAGCCCGCCACACCGCGCCAGCGGCTCACGGCACCACACCGGCCCCGACGACGAGCTCGGTCAGGAACTCCTCCGAGTTGACGACGTCGACAGCGGTGACGGAATCTCTGGCAGCGGTCACGAACAGAGAGCAGGGTCAGCTGCGAAAGACCGATGGTCCACGGGTGGCTTTGTGAGTCGTTGTGAGCGGTTGTGAGTTCGGCAGGCGTTCGCCAGAGCACACAAACAGGGGTTTAAGGGTGTCAGAGCCCGACCCGGCCGGCGCAGAGTCGGTTTCGACTTGAGCGAGCTCCACGTCGCACCACCACGACCCCTGCCCGCCTCGTACCGGCTCGGTCCGTTCCCTGACCGGCCACCGGCGTCCGGACGCTACCTGACGCCACCAGCGCCGCAGGCCGATCGTCGCCATCGGATCGACGCCACGTCGCCTGCCGCCTCACCCCCACCCTCCCGAAACCATCCCGGCGACGCCGTCGCCTTCTCCCACTGCGAAGGACCACCGCGATGAGCACCCCTGAACCTCACGTCGAGCACACACAGCCCGTCCGCACCGTCGAGGACCTCCCACCTGGCACATGGACTACCGAGCGGATCCGCGCCCTGGGCATGGTCACCGACCTGAGCACCGCGGCCCGGATCTTCGGGCTGTCCCGTTCCGTCGCCTACGACCTGGCCAAGCGCGGCGAGTTCCCGGTCGCCGTGCTGCGCTTCGGCAGCCGCTACCGGGTGCCGGTCGCCGCCATCCTCCACGCCCTGCACCTACCCGACGGCGACGACAGCCATCAGCCACCTAATCGCCGGGGGACGACTTGATCGTCGGCGGAAGGCACGCGTGGATCACCCCGTACGAAATCCGCAGCCACCGGCTGCCGAACACCCCACCCGAGGGAGACAACTGATCATGGCGGAAGGATCCGTCTTCAAACGCTGCGCGTGCCGCGACGGCAACCGGCGCAAACTCGGCAACCACTGCCCGCAGCTGCGCCGGCCCAGCGGAGCGTGGAACCCCAACCACGGCCGGTGGGCCTACCAACTCGAACTGCCCACCCACCCCGGCCAGCCGCGCCGGCAACTACGCCGCAGCACCTTCGACACCCGCGACGCCGCCACCGGCGACCGCGACCACGCCAAAGCCCTACTCGCCCTCGCCGCTGACGACCCGGCAGTCGTCGCCGAGATCGCCGACATGCTCCTCGCCGTCACCGCCGGCGCACCACTGCCGGACCGCGACACCATCGCCCGACGGGTACGCGCCGGACTGCCCGCCACCGTCACAACCACCGTCGGCGAGTACCTGCAGTCGTGGCTGGCATCCCGCCGCAGCCTCAGCAGCGTCCAACCCAACACCCTGCTGGCCTACGAGTCGCACATCCGCGTCCACCTGGTCCCACACCTCGGCACCATCGCCCTGGTGAAACTACGGGTGGAGCACGTCGAAGCCATGTTCGCCGCCATCGCCGACCGGAGCACCGCCATCGAGATCGCCCGCCAGAGCGACGACCCCGCCATCCGCGCCAGCGTCCGCGGCCTGCGCACCACCAAACCGGCCAGCATGCACCGCATCCGCGCCACTCTGCGCAAGGCACTCAACGACGCCATCCGCCGCGGCAACAACCGGCTCATCGACTTCAACCCCGCCGCCCACATCGAACTGCCCTCCGGGGTACGCCCCAAAGCCCGGGTGTGGACCGCCAAAGCTGTTCAGCGGTGGCGCGACACCGGTGAGCGGCCCAGCCCGGTCATGGTGTGGACCCCGCAGCAGGCCGGCGCGTTCCTCGACCACGCTGAAGAGCACGACGTCGCCCTCTACCCGCTGTTCGCGCTCATCCTGCATCGCGGGTTGCGCCGTGGCGAGGCCGTCGGACTCACCGACGCCGCCGTCGACCTCGACAACTCGATGATCAGCGTCACCCAACAGATCGCCACTCACGGCTACACGCCCGTGATCAAGAAGGTCAAGTCCGAGTCCGGCAACCGGATCATGGCGATGGCCAGCATCACCCGCGTCGTCCTGCGGGCCCACCACGCCCGCCGCACCCAGTGGAAACTTGCCGCCGGCCACGCCTGGCCCGACACCGGGCTGTTCTTCGTTCAACCTGACGGGCAGCCCTGGCACCCCTACGCCGTCACCGACCGCTTCGAGGTCCTGGTCCGCGACGCCGACCAACCCCCGATCCGGCTGCACGACCTGCGGCACTGCGCGGCCACCTACCTCAAAGCCGCCGGCGCCGACCTCAAGGACATCCAGGAACTCCTCGGCCACTCCTCGGCCGCCATGACCGACGTATACACCTCGGTCATCGCCGAACTCGACGTCGAACGCGCCAAAGCCGAAGCCGCCGCTGAACTACTCCCCCGCCGACGCAAGCGCGCAGCGTAGACAGACAGCCCTCGCCAGGCGGGGGCGGCAGCCCTCGGGTTGCCGCCCCCGCCGACGAGTTCGACGCCATCCGTTGCGACGTAGACCTTCGCCGCGAGCAGCAGGACAGAGCTCAACTCAAGACGTTGCGTCGTTTTGCCCTTGCCATACCTTTGTGCCCGATATATTGCGAAGGTGAATGCACCTCTGCGGGAACCGACCTTCTGGATCCTGACCGCACTCGCCGGCCCGCCTATGCATGGTTACGGGATCATCAGAGCTGTGGCGGCCCTGTCCGAGGGCCGGCTCTCCATGCGGCCTGGCACCCTGTACGGCGCGCTTGACCGACTGGTGGACGCCGGCCTCATCGAGGCCGACCGAGAGGAGATCGTTGACGGCCGCCAGCGCCGCTACTACCGCCTCTCCGTAACCGGTAATGCCACCCTCGCCACCGAGACCGAGCGCATGCGGCGCAATGTGGAGGCGGCGAGCGCCCGCCTGGGCACCTTGGCCCCCGCCGCCAGACCCATTGCCCCACGCGCCTTGGGGGGTCTGGCATGAGGGACCTGGAACGCCGTTACCGGCAGCTGCTGCGGTTCTACCCCGCTGGCTACCGCCAGGCACGGGGCGGCGAGATCGTCGGTACCTATCTCGACTTGGCGGACCCCGATCGCCACTGGCCGTCGATGTTCGACGTCACGGATGTGCTGGCTGGAGGTGTCCGTGAGCGCCTACGCGCTGCCGGCGCCGCTGACCTCATACCTGGCGTACGCCTCGCCGCTGTTCTCAGCTTCATCGCCGCGACCGCTCTCGCGGGTTTCTGGGGAGCCGCCGAGGTGGTCACCAGCTCGGCCAGCTGGGGCGCGCCAGCCTTCGGGCCATTCGCTACCACCGGCGTCGTCCTGTGGAGCTTTTGGCTGCTGGCGGCCGTCGTTTATGTCATCGCTCCGGCCCGGTGGGCACGCGTCGCCATCGGACTGGCACTGTTCCTCACCGTCGCGGTGGTGCCCGTTGCCGCCCTGTTTGAGTTGCCCCGCCCGTACTTGTTCGTTCTAGTGCCCCAGGTGACGCTAGGCCTGTTGGCGCTGACAATCCCCTCCGACACGGCGCGACGCCAACAACTCACGCCCTTGGCGGTCGCATCGGTGGCAGCCCTCATCGCAGTTGGGGTCCTGTCCGGGAGGAGCTCATGGTTCTACCGGTTCAGTTTCGGGGCCGCGTTCCTTCCGGAAACCGGCGCGGCTCTCCTACTGACCGCCATGCTGGCCGCGATCGTACTGTCGCTGCGCGGTGATGCCCGAGGGCTTTGGGCTCTTCTTGTCCTGCTCACGCCGATCGGACTGCTGGGTCTGTACCCCCTGACCGAAAACATCGCCCCGGTCGTGGGTGCTAGTTACGCCGACTTCCGCGTCGTCACCGGGACGACTGCTGCCATATTCCTCGTGGGCGGAACCACCCTGGCCGCGGCGCTCGCAATCCGCGCACGGTACAGCGCGATGGCCAACACTCGGGCGCTACCCGTACACGATCGGTGCCCGAACTGCGGCAAATAGCGGGCTACGGACGTGCCAGCACTGGTCGAACTGATTCCCGTGTCGAGCGGTAGTAGACCTTGCAGGAAGACAAGGACTGACCGCGTGGGCCGAACTCTCGATGTGGTCGCCCTGGTCGCCGGCCGGGTCGGCTGAGCAAGCGCTTGATGGTGGGCCGCCTGGGACTCGAACCCAGAACCTAAGGATTAAAAGTCCTCAGCTCTGCCATTGAGCTAACGGCCCTCTGCGCTATCAGGCTACCCGACCACCTGTGCCCGGGTTGATGTCCGCCCCCGGTCCAGACGAGCGATGCTGATCTACGCCCGCCGCGACTCCTGAGCGGTGATGGCCAACAGCCGATCGCCGTCTGACTCGGGGTTGCGGCGCATCGGGTGAAGGGTTGGACCGTCCGGCAGGATGATCGGCGGACGGAGCGTGTAGCCGTGCCGGCGGTAGAGGTCACTGTGCGAGGTGGTGCTGGTCCAGGACGGCAGGCCTACGTGGTCGAGGCGGCTGCGGTGGTGGGCGAGCATGACGGTGCCGTAGCCGGCACCTGTGCTGCTGGGCCGCACCGCGAGAAACGCCAGCTCGTAGTGGGGCTCGGTGGGCCGCGCCTTGGCGAGCAACCGATCGAGAATGTCGAAGCGGCCGGTGTGCGGGCCTGCCGCGTCGGCCAGCCGCATCTGGTAGTGCGCCGGTGGCGGAATGCTGCGGTATCGGTGGAAGCCGACGGTGGCGGCGGCGTCCTCAGTGAGGTGGATGTCGCCGTAGAACATGGCGTGTTCGATCCAGATGCCGAGGACGTCAGTGAGGATCCGGCGGCGTGGTCCTGCGTCGGGGATCAGCCATGTTGCGAGAGGGCTGGGATGCAGTGCGTCGGCGATGAGCGCGGCGACGTGGTCTCTGTCCGCCCAGCGGGCGGCGCGGATGCGCGTTACAGCGTCCATGGCGAGATTTCCCTTCGAGATTGCCGGTTGCGCAGGTCAGGAGTTGCCGCTGCTGCTGGCACGAGCGTGAACGAGGAACAGGTGGTAGTCGTCGACCAGGGGGGCGGTCCGGTCGCTGCCAGGTGGCGGTGTGAGCGCGGCTCTTTCGTAGGCGAGTAGTTCGCCCGTGCTCGGGTTGAGGATCAGCAGGAAGCGGATGTCGTCGGCGGTGGCGCTGACGCCGACGCCGGTTCGGCCCGCCCGGTCGGTCACCGAGCCGTGGTACGCGATGCCGGGGGTGTCGCGCAGGACGGTGAGGACCGCGGTGCGGGCTGCTTGGTTGGGAGTACGCCAGCCGAGCAGGCTGACGAGGCCGCGAATGACCGCGGTGGGTCCGAGGAATCGGGGCTGGGTGGCGTTGATGTGCGCACTGAGCGCCGCCGGGTCGGCAGCGATCGGCCCGATGGGTCCATCCAGCTCACCGGGCTTGTAGGTGCTGTCGTCGGTGGGCCGCTTACCGGTGGGGTAACGGCTACGGATGACGCGTCCGGAGGCATCGTCGGCACGCCAGCGCTGCTCTTCGAACAGCACGATCCGCGTGGTGGTGCTGTTGCCGGCGATCGTGGTGTCCGTGGCCCATTGCAGCAGGTGGACGTAGGCGAACCGGCCCGGGACGGCGTCGCAGCCGGACCACCCAACCGTGACCGCTTCCAAAGCCTGCCGCGCAGGGGCCGACTCCGGCAGATACGTCGGCGATGGGTCGAGTTTCTGCTGTGCGCGTGCCTTGAGCTGCGCCGCGGTCAGGGCGGCGGGTGACGGACAGGGCGACGCGGCCGACCGGACCGGGTCAGTGGTGGAAGGTGAGGGCGGGGATTGGGCTGGCCCGGCGGCACCCGTCCAGTTCGGGATAGCTGTGGCGGTGGCGAGGAGGCCGAGCGCGCAGACGGCGGCAGTGACCTTTACGGCTCGCCGGCCCAGCGGGTGGGGCGTCTCGGTCGCGGGTCGCACATGGGGCAGGTTGTTCACGGTCAGCTTTCTCGAGGTGAGGTGAATTGGGGCTAGCGGTAGGTGGCCGTGGCGAGGTCTCCCACGGCGGCGTCTACAGCGGCGGTGATGTCGCGTACCGGCTCGTAGTGCTGCCCGGCGATGGCCTTCAAGCGAGCCGTCAGGGTGGTGATGTCGTCGTCGAGGTAGAGGTGGCTGGTAAGGCCGAGATCGGCGACGAGGCCGGCGAGAGCGGCGGTGTGGTTGTCGGGTTGTTCGCGGCCAGCCGCGAGGTAGCGCAGTCGGGAACGGGCCACGACGGCCCATTTGCTGTCGGTGGCGAGGTAGGTGTCGGCGCGTATGAGGCCGCCGAGGCGCCGTCGGGTGTGCTGTCGCAGGATCCCGCCGGCGACGAGGCCGGCGCGGGTGCGGTCGTAGAGGTCGTCGGAGTACCCGCGCAGCCACCCCCGCAGCGGTGGGTGGGCGTGGCGGATGGCGGCGGTCACGCCGTCGGCGATCAGGTCCCCGACCGGCCTGTCGATGTGCGGGTGGATCCGTTGGTGGCTGGCCGGGCGGGTGTCGTCGTTCGGGTCGAGGGTCACCCGCCCGGCCAGGTACAGGTCGATCAGGACCGCGCCCGCGAGGCCGAGGGCGAGGGTTTGCCGGTGCACGTGGGGGTGTCCGGTGTCGTCGTCGTGGCCGAGGAGGAACAGCTCGTCGCGCAGCGGCAGGCGCGGGATCGACGCAGTCATTCGAAGGCTCCTACCGCAGCCCAGCGGTTAGCCGCCGCAGCCGCTCGTGCGCCCCGCCATACGCGGGGCCGGGGGCGGGGAGCAGGGTTTTGTCGATGGCGGCGAGGACGGTGTAGTTGGCGTCGCACACATTGCCGATCGGCGCCCGCCCCGCCTGCGACACGAGCTGGTAGGCGTCCAGGGTTTCCAGGCCGGTCAGGGCACTGGCCCAGCCGACGAGGTCGTGCTGGGCGATGCGGTAGGCGTCCTCCAGGGGCCTCGCGCAACCGATCGTCAGGATATCCCGGTCGGTCTCCAACCGCGGCCACTGTGTGCTCACGCCCTTGATGACGTCGATGGCGAGGGTGGTGCTCGTGGCGATCTCCACGCCGACGCCGCAAGCCTCACCCTCGCCCTGGCGGGCGTGCCCGTCGCCGAGGGCCAGCATCGCCCCATGAACGTTCACACCGAGGTAGAGGGTGGTGCCGACGCGCAGGTGCGGAGTGTCGAGGTTCCCGCCGTGGGTGTCGGCCACGAGGGTGGATCGGGCCTCGAACCCGCCGGGGGCGACACCGATCGTGCCGATCATCGGGTCCAGCGGCAGGTCCACGCTGTGATCGCTGCGCGTGGCCTCGAACCGTACGGTCCCGGCCTGCCGGTCGATGCCGTACACCCACACCCGCTCCTCCAACGGAGGCTGCAGGGTTGCAGTGTGGGCGGTCGAGGTCAGCGCGCCGAAGTGCGGGAACGTCGACGACACACCCCAGTCCCGCGTCGGGGTGATGGCGGCGAGGTGAACGGCGAGTGTGTCGCCCGGCTCGGCGTCCTCGACGAAGAACGGCCCGGACACCGGATTGAGGTACGGCATGCGGCACACCTGCGACGGCAGGTCCGCCGGCCCCCTCACGAGACCACCGAAGCAGTCCTCCGTCACGACGGTGAACGCGTCGCCGCCGCGCACGTGCGCCACCGGCATCCGACCGCCAAAGGTGTACGCCAACTCGTCTCGGGCGGGCCGGTAGGTGAACCTGTCCATGCCGGTCACACCCGCTCCACGTGACGTGCCTGCGGCTGCGCGGGCGCCAACCCCGACAGGGCAGGTCGGCGGCCGGACAGGTACAAGCCAGCCAGGACGATGATGCCGAGGGCGAGCCACGCCAAGCCGAGACGCTGCGCGGCGATATTGGCGTTGACCACCACGTAGGCGAGGATCGCGAACCCGATCCCGGGCATGACCAGGTGCGCCCACCAGTTGCCGCTGCGCTGGCGGATGAGGTGGTGCACGACCACGGATACGTGCAGCACGAGGAAGGCGACCATCGCCCCGAAGTTGATCAGCGACGACAGCAGGGTGATCCCATCCGCACGGGTCGCCATGTACAGGCCCAATGCCAAGGACACCGCGCCGGTGAGCAGCGTCGCATTGATCGGCACGTTGCGCCGGATCGACACCTTCGCCAGAAACGCCGGCAACTGCCGGTCCCGAGCCATCGCGTACAGCAACCGAGACGTCGCGACCTGCGCGACCATCGAGTTCGGCAACCCCCACGCAATCGCCGTCGCCACCGCGCACACCGTCGCCAACCACCCCCCGCCGGCGACGGCGGCGGCGTCGTAGAAGGCAGTGCCGTTTGGATCACCCTCCGCAAGAAGGCTGTCGGGGTCGGGGACGAGCATCGCGGCCAGCCACGTCTGCGCGATGAACAGCACCCCGGCCAGGATCAAGACGGCCGCCATCGCGCGGCCGATCTGACGGGAGCCGCCCTTGGTCTCCTCCGCCAGCATGGAGATCCCGTCGAAGCCGAGGAAGGACAGCACCGCGAGCGACACCGCCCCCGCCACCACCGACCAGGTGAACGTGTCGGAGTTGTAGAAGGCGTCCCAGCTGAACCGGCCCCTGCCCGAGGCGAGGGCCCAGCCGGCGACAGCCAAGAAGACCGCCAGGACGATCAACTCGCCGACGAGCATCACCCGGGTGACGGCCGCCGTCATGCGGATCCCCACCGAGTTAACGATCGTGTTCACTGCGACGAACCCGAGCAGCCACAGCCACACCGGCACCGCCGGGACCGTGGCGTGAATCGCCACCGACGCCACCAGATACAACAAGCCTGGTACGAGGACGTAGTCCAGGAGGATCACCCAGCCGGCGAGGAACCCGACCGGCGGGCTGATGCCGCGTCCTGCGTAGTTGTAGACGCTGCCCGACATCGGGAACGCCTTCACCATCTGCGCGTACGAGAACGCCGTGAACACCAACGCCACCACACCGACCGCGTACGCCAGGGCCACCATCCCGCCCGAGCCGGCGTACACACTGCCGAAGATCGCCATCGGCGCGATCGGCACCATGTACACCAAGCCGTAGGCAAGTAGATCCCGGAACCGCAGTTGGCGGCTCAACTCCTGCCGATACCCATATCGGGACAGCTCATTCTGGAGACTCATTAGACTCCTCAAATAGTCGACGCCTGGCTGCTCTCACGACTTTGCAGCTGGCCCGTCAGGAAGGGCATCTGCCCGTCGACCCGAATCGCCGCCAACAATTCGCCTGGCGCCCAGACGGGTATCTCAACAACGAGAATTGCGCACCGGGCCAGACGAGTCGATAGCGGTGATGCGGACATAGGGCGTTGTCCGCATGCAACTGTCCGCGTAACGTTCGATCACGTATGGTCAGGCCCGTCTGACTGCGGCAGCGATGGGCAACGGCATCCAGGAGTACCGGTGGCTCAGGTTCCACGACGGCTGACCCCGCATCGATCAGTGCTGCATGGGTTCGGTGCCGCGCTGCGACGGTGGCGCGAGTGCCGCGGGCTGTCTCAGCGCGCTCTAGGCAGGCTGGTGCACGTCAGTGGGGACCTCGTCGGCAAGGTGGAGAAGGCCGAACGTTGGCCGTCCGCCCGCCTCGTCGAGTCGTGTGAGGCCGCGCTGCAGACGGGTGGCGAGCTGCTCCGCTTCCTGCCGGACCTCGAACGCGAGCGTCGACTGACTGGCCTCGACCACCGCTCGGCCGACGGTGGGGGTGGCCTGCTCGGGGGCGTCATGGATCATCCCGAGGATTTTGACCTGCTCCCACCCTGGCACGAGCAACTCGTCCGCCTTGCCACTGCCGGAAATCGCATCGGTTATGCGGGGATGGCGTCCACCGCCCATGCGCAGATCAGCGCCGCTGCCACCATCGGGCGGCGGAGCAGCGCAACCGACCGTCGAGACGTACTCATCGCCCAGGCACTGTGGGCCGAGTTCCTCAGCTGGATCGACGAGCAGAGCGATGCCGCCGAGGCGGACGCATGGCTGCGACGCGCCCAGCAACACGCCGTCGAGGCCAACGCGCCGGTACTGGCAAGCTACGTCCTGATGAGGCAGAGCCAACGCGCCCTCGAACGATTCGATCCGCGTAGGGCCGCTGTCCTGGCGCGGCAGGCGCTGGACGAGGTCCGGCTACCAGGCCGCATTCGCGCTCTTCTGCTCGTCCGTCAAGCCCAGGCCTATGCGATGGGAGGTGACCAGAGCGCCTGTGTAGCCAGCATCGACAAGGCGCATAGGGTCGCCGGCAGCGCCGACGGGGACTTAGAGCTGCCGGTCGATGTTGGCGCCCACTGCAACCCGGTGTACGTGGCTGCCCACGAGGCGCAGTGCCGTCTGCTGCTCGGCCAGCCGGCGGCGGCAGTCAATCTCTACGAGCAACTCCTTCAGCACTGGCCAACTCAGTGGCGCGTCGACGAGGCTCTGTGGCGATCGGTCCTGTCTACCGCCTACGTCAACAGCGGCGACGTCGAACGCGCTGCGACCGAGGCCACCAAGGCCCTGACCCTGGCCGCTGGTACCTCCTCCGCACGGGCTCTGCGCTGGTTGCACCCCACGGCGGTGGCCCTTCGACAGCAGCCAGCCGTTCCCGAGGCGGCGGCCTTCGTGCTCGCATATCGGCAGGCGACTCTCGAAGCGTGTAACCATTAGCCCGTGGACCTGATCACCACAGCAACGAGCACCGACGAGTCCGTGCGAGCAGCGTCCGTCGCGGTCCTCCCAGTCGGGAGCTTCGAACAGCACGGCGCCCACCTGCCGCTGCTGACGGACACCATCGTGGCATGCGCGATTGCGAAGGCAGTCGCTGAGCGCTACGACCTCTTCCTACTTCCGCCCGTGACGATCTCCTGCTCACACGAGCACGCCTCGTGGCGTGGAACAGTCAGTATCAGCGCCACCACCCTCACCGCCGTGGTCGTTGACATCGCCGCCTCCCTGCATGAATCGGGCATCGATCAGCTCGCCGTGATCAACGGACACGGCGGGAACTACGCGCTTGCCAACGTCGTTCAGGAAGCCAACGTCGCCGGACCTCGGATGACTCTGTTCCCCGCTCGGGCCGACTGGGACGACGCTCGACTGGCCGCCGGCCTGCACAGCACCGCCCACCAGGACATGCACGCTGGCGAACTCGAGGTTTCGCTGCTCCTGCACGTTGCGCCGGAGGTGGTGCGTGATGGCTTCCAGCATGCAGACCACGTAGCGGACGACCGACGTCACCTCCTCACGCGGGGCATGGGTGGATACACCACCAGCGGCGTCATCGGCTTGCCGTCCCACGGCACTGAAGCCAAGGGCAAGGCGGCACTCGAAGACCTTGTCCGCTCTTTCGCCGATCATTACGGCCTCCTGCCGGGGCCCAAGGCATGAGCAGGAATTGATGCTGACGGTTCGGGCACCGCGTTTCCGCATCGACTGACCGGGCGTCGTCTGCCATCGTCGCCTCGGTCGAGGCCGCCCCATGCGGACAAGTGCTGTTGTCCGCATCCGGTCCGCATCGATCATGGCGCTAGTGGATGTCTAATGGTTGACCTGAGGCGCTGACGACAGCTCCATCGTCGTTCGAGCGGGCAGATGATGCCTCGCTTCAGCGCTGTAGGGGCGCGGCCTGGTATCGAGCCCCCGACGTCGAGTGGAGGGTCGCCATGCCCGAAAAGGTCGTCACACACAAGGCGCTCTGCTACATCGTGCGGAACAGGCGGTTGCTCGTTTTCCGGCATACCGACTACAGCTACGAAGAGGTGGGCATCCAGGTGCCGGGTGGCAGCATCCGCCCTGGTGAGACTCCGGAGGATGCGGCGTTGCGCGAAGCCCGCGAGGAGACCGGGCTCACGGACTTCAAGGTCGTCCGCAAGCTGGGTGAGTCCGAGTACGACATCAGCCCTCTGCGGTTTGAGGTCCAGCAGCGACACATCTTCCACCTGGAGCTCACCGAGCCCACTCCACCGCGGTGGTCGAGCCAGGAAAACCACGACGGCACCCAGCAGCCCACCCAGTTTGAATGCTTCTGGGTGCCGTTGGCGGCGGGGCACATCCTGCAATCCGGCCATGGTGCGCTCCTGGACCGACTCTACGACTGACAGATCTGCCTCGGCGCTCGAAGCCGCGCGATCAAGACCTGCGCACTGATCTGCCTCACGAAGTCCGCGGCGCGGCCCCACGCCGAGTGCACCTGATCCCGAGCGAGGCCTCGGCCCAGGTGTCCTGCGGTGAGTCGGTTGTGCCGGCCACCCCAGAAGGCTTGCGAGAGGAGGTCGACCATGTCCTACGACCACTGATCTGGATAGGCGAGGCCGGGGCCGGCCTGCGCCAGCCCCGGCCCGATCTCCAGCCGATCCGGACTGTCAGGAGGGTTGCCCAGTGTCCCTGACCACCTACGACCCGTTGGATCCGTCGACGCTGACCGATCCGTATCCGGTTTTCGCCACTCTGCGACGGTCCACTCCGGTCTTCTGGCACGAGGGCATGCGCTCCTGGGCGCTGACCCGGTACGACGACTGCGTGACCGTGCTGCGCGACCATGAACTCTTCGCCCGCGACCCACGCCGCGCCGGGGGTACCGTGCCGCAGCCAAGCCTGAGCGTGCAGTCCTTGGATCCGCCGGAGCAGTCGCAGGTACGCAGCCTGTTCATGAACGCGCTGCATGCCCAGGACCTGGTCGCTGTCGAGCGGCGAGCCGGACGGGTCATGGCCGCTTGTCTCGACGAGATCAACGGTCGCGTGAAGTTCGACGTGATGACCGAAATCGCTGCACCGATGGCGGTAGCAGTCATCTCGGACCTTCTCGGCGTCGACCAACCCGACGTGCACTCCTTCGCCCAGACGTCGGACGCGATCATGCGGAGCATGGACGCCGACCTGGATCCAACGACTGCCGAACCAGGCAGGATCGCCCGCCAGCAGTTGAGTGCGATGGTCGAGACCTGGTTTGCCGCCTCTGGTCGGCCCGGCGTTCTGTCCCACGTCCGGGGGCATGCTAGTCCATTGTCCGACGCTGATCTCGCTCAATATGTGCGCAACACCGCCCGGGTGATGTTCCAGGGCGGATACAGCACGATGGTCGCCGCTGTCGGCAACGCCGCGCACACCTTGATGCGGTATCCGCAAGTACTGGATCAGATGCGCGATCCGGCCGTCCTACGTACCGGTGTGGACGAGCTAGTCCGCTACGACGGGCCGGTGCAGGGCACGAGCCGAATCACGACCTCGACCACCAAGATCGGCGATGTCACCGTACGCGCGGGCGCAAAAGTCCTGCTCCTCTTCGCCGCCGCCAACCATGACCCGGCGCAGTTTCCGGAGCCGGAACGTCTCCTGCTCGACCGCAGGCAGGGACGACATCTCGGCTACGGATGGGGCGCCCACGCGTGCATCGGCACGGTGCCCGCCCAGATGGCTCTGCGCGTACTGGTCAACGGACTGCTGCAGCACCCGATGCGGCTCCGGCTCGCTGGAGAACCGCTTCGTCGTCGCACCGCGACCATGCGCGTCTTCGAGTCGCTGCCGGCCACCTCCCACCTCTGACGATCCACCCCTGACGGCCCGCACTCGCCGACAACGGCCCACTCGCCGGACGGAGCGACCACCTACAGCGCCGCGCTACCTGGGAGCGAGCATGAGGATTCTCATCGGCAACCACATCGACCCCGCCATCCGAGACCGCAAGGACCTGCGCGCATGGACGCAGCGCGTCCTATGGTTCGCCCGCGACGGCGACCTGATCGTGCTCAGCGACGATCCCGATCCGCAGTTTCTGCACTACGCGACCTCCTTCACTGGTGTGGACCCGCAGGCACTGCGCATCCTGATCCCGCCAGCCGGTAGCCACGCCGGACTGCTACTCGACCCCGAGACCCTGATCAGAGACGACTTCCTCCAGACCGTCCGCGGCGCGCTCGGTGACGACGGCCCAGAGCGTGTCGACGAGATCTTCGCGCTGTGGCCTTCGGCGTCCGTGGCACGCTTCGCCGCCGCCCTGGGCGTCCGCGCCCGCTTCGCTGGCAGCGACTTCTTCGCTCAGGGAGGCGGAGAACTGGTCAACAACAAAGCGACCTTCCGAGCTCTCGCTGCCGGCGCCGGAGTGCCGACTCCCGCGGGCGCGGTCTGTCGTAGCGGCGGCGAAGCGGTCGACGCGACCGTATCCCTGTTGGGTGGGGCGGGCGCCCTCGTGGTGAAACAAGCGCACAACGGCGCTGGTGTCGGCAACCAGCTCCTGCTTTGTGATCCACGACTCGCCTCCGACCACGTCGGTGCCCGTCACCTCTACCACCTTGCCGACGGTGGCAGGGAGACGGTCGAGGCGTACTGGCGTCAACGCTGGGACTGGGCCTCGGCGCGTGAGCGCTTCCCCGTCGTCATTGAGGAGTTCGTCCCGGAGGCCAGGTCCATCTACTCCGAGCACTGCGCCGACAGTGAGGGGACACGGCCCACCGAGTCCGGGGAGCTGCTGTACGTCGGGCGGCGCCTGAGCCACCAGATCGTGCCGCTGCGCGGCGTGGACGACGGCGTCCGTTCACAGCTCTTGCGGGGCGGGGGACGGCTGGCCGACACCTACCGCGCGTTGGGCTACCGCGGCCACCTGAGCGCGGACGCGATCGTCACCGTCGATGGGCGAGTGCTGTTCACCGAGGTCAACGCACAGGTGTCCGGCTCACTGCACATCTATCAGGTCATCGCTCATCGCATCGTCAACACTGCGGCGGCCCCACGGCGGTCGGTGGTGGAATACCACACCGCCCCGACCTGGGCCGTTCCCGACGCCGACACCTTCTTGAAGGCAGTCGACGAGCTCGGGTACGGCTATGACCCTGTCACCCGCACCGGTGTCATCGTCTCGATGCCGATCATCCCGGTCGGGGCCGAGGGTGCCCACTTCCTCTTCTGCGTCGCCTACGGCGAGGAAGCCGAGCACCAAGCGATCTGGGACGGGCTCGATTCCCGCTTTCGCGGACACGCCTGAGGCTAACCGCGGCCGTGACAGCTTCGATGCTTCCCGCCGGTACCTCGCCTGACATTCGAATTCGAGGAGGTCATCAATGCTCCCATCCGAGCGCCCCGCGCTTGCCGATGCTGCGAGGCTCACTCCGTCCTTCGACGCCGACCGGCTCGCCTGTGAACTGGGCGATGTCACCGGCCACCGATGGCAGCACCAACGCATCCACGCGACCGGCGGCGACATCGGCGCGGCCGCCACGATCGATTGGCGAGTCCTGCCGCTCCGAAGCCCCGGTGGCGACGCAGAACGCACCGATCCCGGCGGCCCCGGTCCGGTCGACTTCGCTCCCACCATGTGGCTACGGCGTCTGCCCTATCTACGCGAGATCCTCGCTGCGATCCCAGCCCCACTCAACGCCGTACGGTTGATGGCACTTGGCCCTGGCGCCACTTCGCGGCCACACCGAGATCCGAAGTACGCCCTTCCCCGGGGCCTCGTACGGCTGCACATCCCGCTGGTGACCCACGAGGATGCGGTGCTCGTCCTCGACGGCGTCGAGCACTGCTGGCAGCCCGGGCAGTTCTGGTACGGGGACTTCTCTCGGCAGCACCTGGTGCGCAACACCGGCCCAGTCACCCGGATACATGCAGTGATCGACGCCCTGTTCACCGCCGAGTTGGCCGCACTGTTCCCCACGACCTGGCAGGCCGCCTTCGCCGACACAGACATTCTGTTCAACCGACCGACGCCGCCGCCGGTCCCCTGCCGGGTCACGCTGCCGCACACAGCGCATGTTCCCCGTGGCTTCACTGACTTCGAAAACGACCAGCCGCTGGACGGTCCACCACAGCTCGCACGGGTCGATGAGCTCGACGGACGGCTGACGCTCACCGCCGCCGGTCGCGTCTTCGCCCTGACGCCGGTCGGCCCGGACGAGTACCGCTTCGCCGGTTGGAGCGAACAGCGCAGCCTGCAACTCACCGCCGGCGAGACGGTGCTCTACGCGCGCCGTGGTCGGTCGCGAGAGCAGCACCGCCTGCCCAGGGCAGCCAACCTCCGATGACGGGCACGGCGGCTTCCCGACCAGCGCCCGATCCACGCACACAAGGTGGTTCATCATGAAACTGAACAGCCACGACGACTTCACACCGCTGCGCGAGATCATCGTGGGATCCGCAGCCAACTACCTCAGTCACGACCGCGACGTCACCTTTGAGCTCTTCCACCACGACAATCTGGGGGGTTTCAGATCGGACTGGGCCTATCCCCGCCTGGCCCCGGCTGGCAATGGAGACCCTGGGCACAGGTGGGAGATCAGCCGCCGTTACACCGCGGAACTCCATGAGGACGTCGAGGGCCTGGCCGCTACCCTCGCCGGTCTCGGCGTCACGGTGCACCGGCCGCTATCGCTGCCACCCGACAGTGAACCCATTGCCGGTCTGGGATGGCAGGCCGCGCCCACACCGGCCCTGAACATCCGCGACAACACCCTCATCCTCGGTGACGAGATCATCGAAACGCCACCCGCTATCCGCTCCCGCTACCTGGAGACCCGTCTACTGGCCCCTGTCTTCCGCCACTACTACGAGGCTGGAGCCAGGTGGACGACGATGCCGCGACCCACTCTCACCGATAAGTCCTTCGACCTCTCTTACGCCCGGGACAGCTCCACCACCCTGGGCGGCCCAACCGAACCGATCGCCGACGCCCGACCAAGCCCGTACGACGTGGGGCTCGAGATGATGTTGGACGGCGCCCAGGTTCTACGTCTCGGCCTTGACCTGGTAGTCAACATCGCCCACGACAACCACCGGATCGCAGTCGACTGGCTCGATCGGCACCTCGACGACCGCTACCGGCTTCACCGGGTCTACCGGATGGCCGACAACCACATCGACAGCATGCTCCTGGCTCTGAAGCCCGGTGTGTTCCTCGCCCGCCACGACGGAATCCGTGACCAACTGCCCGCACCACTGAGGTCATGGGAGTTCATCGTTCCACCGCAACC
Source organism: Micromonospora sp. NPDC049801 (assembly GCF_040656575.1). NCBI lineage: Bacteria > Bacillati > Actinomycetota > Actinomycetes > Micromonosporales > Micromonosporaceae > Micromonospora > Micromonospora sp. NPDC049801. The sequence continues at coordinate 22,114 of NZ_JBFAMS010000016.1, forward strand.
CGACCCCGGCGCATTCCCCGCCTACGACGACGCCGACCTGGTCCTCACCAGCCCCTACATCGATCTCAACGTCCTGTCCGTCGACCCGGACACCGTTCTGGTGAACGAGGACTGCCCTGGCCTGCTCAAGACCCTCGACGCCAACGGCTTCACCGCCATCCCAGTACGGCACCGACACCGACGGCTGTTTGGCGGCGGGTTCCACTGCTTCACCCTCGACACCCACCGCAGCGGTCAGCTCGAGGACTACCTGTGAGCCGCACCCCGCGCATTCTGCTGCTTGAGCCGGGCGGGCCCGAGGCAGGTGCCCTTGCCGATGCTGCGGCCACCCGTGGCTACGAGACTCATGCCGCCGTCATGCCTGATCAGCACGCCGCCTACGGTCCCGCCCTTTGCCGACGCTGGTCCGGCATTCTGCAGACAGACTTCTCCCACGCCGAGCAAGCCCTCAGCGACGTCATCGAATACGCGAGCCGAATTGGCGCGAACGCGGTACTGACGACCAATGAATACCTGACCCCGCTGCTCGCTCAGGCGAGCGCCGCACTCGGTCTGCCCGGCAACGATCCGACCCGAGCCAACGCCGCCCGTAACAAGATCGCGATGAGTCAGGCCTTCGCCCGCCACGGCGTCAGCGCCCCGCACACCCTCGTCGTCGACGACGAGGAGAATCTCCGCCACCGATGCACCACGGGTCAGGTCAACTTCCCCTGCGTCATCAAGCCCAGCGACGCCGCCGGTTCCGCCGGCGTGACGGTCGTCCGCGAGGCGGCTGCTGCCACCGGTGCCTGGCGGGCCGCCCGCACCCTTAGCGGCATGTACGGCATGCCACTCGACCCGCGCGTCCTCGTCCAGGAATACGTCGAGGGCGCCGAGTACAGTGTCGAGTCGCTGACGCAGGCCGGAACGACGACACACCTTTGCGTCACCCGTAAGAACGTCACGGCCGGAGCGCGCCGAGTGGAGGTGGGCCACAGCCTGCCGGCAACCCTTCCACCTGCGGTAAAGCAGGCCGTCTACCAGCAGGTGGAGCGCGCCATCGACGCCGTCGGCATCCGCAACGGCGCCTCGCACACCGAGATGATCCTCGGCTCGGACGGCAGGTGCGCCGTGATCGAAATCGGTGCCCGCGTCGGGGCCGGCCAGATCGGTTTCCTCATCCACCATGCCCTTGGCGTGGATCCGTGGTCGGCGCTGCTGGACGTCGCGCTCGGCCGCCCAGTCGAGCTCACCGCCACCCGTCGCCGCCATGCCGCCGTACGGTTCCTGACCAGTCCGACAGCCGGGCGTCTTCGTTCGGTCGCCGGCCTCCCCGAACCCGGCACCGGGATTCCGGACGTACGGCTGCGCGTCGCGGTCGGCGATGTCGTAGGACCGGCTCAGGCAAATCGTGGACGTCTCGGCTACTTCCTCGTCACGGGCGCAGACCGGAAGAGCGTCGATGATCGCGCGGAGCAAATAGTTGGCGGAATCACCATCACGATCGACCCGGAGGACGCCCACGGCGGGTCACCACATCACCAACTCTCTCGTCACTTGGCGGGTCGGAAGGCGCGATGACCATGCCCAGTGGACCTGCACTCGAGCGGGGGCACTCCGCATCGCCCCTGGCGGATGAGTTCGATGAACTGTTCCGGAGCGAGGCCCGTAACGGCAAGGGCTTCGCCAGAGTGGTACGGATGGTCGACCCGGCACTGCCGTCGGAGATCGAACCGTTCTCCTTCCTCTCCGCCAACCTCCTCCACCACATCCGACAGCAACTCGCGATCGATGAGGGCGCGATCCTCGCCGATCTAGGATGTGGGCGCGGCGGCCCTGGCCTGTGGCTGGCCCGCACCACAGGTGCCACCCTGGTCGGCGTCGACTTCTCCCCGGTCGCGACAACCCTGGCACGGCAACGTGCCACAACCTTCGGAATGCAGGCGAACGCCCACTTCGTGGTGGCCGACCTGAGCGCCACGGGACTTGCCGACCACGCCGTAACCTCGGCGATCTCCGTTGATGCTTTGCAGTATGCCCGCGATCGGGCCGCAGCCGCTGTCGAAGCGCGGCGGATCCTCCGTCCCGAAGGACGTCTCGTCCTCACCGGCTGGCATCCACGGCAATCGGGTGACAGTCGTTTACCCGAGCGGCACCGCTTCAGCGACTGGCCCCGAGTTCTTGCTCACGCCGGATTCGTCGATGTGGAGTGCACCGAACGGCCCGACTGGACCGAGGCCTACCTGCGGATCTACCGAACAGCGCTGGATCTGGGCGACCCGGACGGGGATCGCGCGCTGGCGGGTCTCCAGGCGGAGGCCCGAAGCCGCCTTCCGACCGCTCACTTGCTGTACCGGGTGCTTGTCACAGCAACCGCCGGTTGGCCTCCTCGGGGCACTCTCAGGTGAGCTCGGCCAACACGGCGGCCATGGCTTCGAAGGTGCCTTGGACACCGTCGGCCTTGCCGAGTCGATGACGCTCCAGGCGGATGGCACCGATGTGCCGCGCCTCGTAGATCAGCGAGCGCAACACGGCAGCCGCGGAGCGATCCGGGTGCCCGTAGCTGTCCCAGAACGCGTCACGTTCGGTGCCTGGCTTCGCCGCGGCCATGCGGATCGTCCAGTCCGCAGCCGGGTCACCCCACCATGTGCGGTCCAGGTCAAGCACTCCGGTAATGGTCAGCTCGTCGGCGACGGGGTCGAGCATCACATTGACAGTCCACAGGTCGCCCGCAAGCATTCGCGGCTCGGTAATCTCGTCGAGGACGCCGCAGTGCTGACCTGCCACCGCAGCAACCCTACGCACGTCGGCAGCGTCCAAGCCCACGTCGTCGAGGTCGGCGGCAATGTCGTACAACGAGGCCGCCACTGCCTGGCTCCACGTCGCAAACGCCGGACCTGCGACGGGACCGAAGGATGGTCCCCGCACCCCATGAACTCGGGAAGCGATCGTGCCCAACTGTCGGAAGAAACCAGGCCAGGACGATCGGGGGTAGGCGCCGAGACGATCCGGAGCGGGAACGCCATCAAGGAACGTTTGCACCAGATAGTCTCGGGCGATCACCTCGTGGGACCAGTCCGCGGCGATGACCTGCGGCATCAGCGGCGCGAGCACGGTCAGCCAAGGCACACTGGCGAACTCGTTTCGCATCAGCTGCCGCTCGCTACGGAACTGCTTGTCCGGCTCCGGGGCGACCCGCAGCACTACCGGCCGCTCCCGCCCCGCTACGACGACCCGATAGGTGTTGTTGTACATCCCCGAGCCCAACTCGATGGCCGACACGACGTGCGCGTCGGCACCGAAAACCCGCCGGCAGACCGCCTCGATCTCGTCGGCGGTCACCGACTGCTGAAATGACTCGAAGTCGCGCTCGATCGGTCGGAATTCCATCACGGCATCCTTGCGCTCATGGTGAGCATGGACAGACAGCCATCAGTCTGACAGGCCGAAATCGGGCCCCTCCGGGCCTCTCCGCTCAACACCCACGACCAGCCTCTTAAAGCCCAGCATGCGGACCGACAAGGAGAACGTGCCCATGCCGAAGCAGCCCAACCAACTGTTCATCTCCACTGCCCCGTACTACGCCAAATATCGGCCCGGCTACGACCCCGCCATGTACGAGCAACTTCGCCTGCGCTTCAGCCTCGCCGGTACTCAGCGCGTCTTGGACCTGGGGACCGGCACGGGCACGATCGCGCTGCCGCTCGCGGCGCTTGTCGGCGAGGTCATTGCCGTCGACCCGGAGGCCGGCATGCTGGAGGAGGGCCGTGCACTCGCCGAGGCGCAGCGCATTGATAACGTCACCCGGCTGCTCGGCGACTCCACAACCCTGCCCGCGATGAACATCGGCCCAGTCCTGCTCACCGTCATGGGTGCGTCGTTTCACTGGACCGACCGGCACCAGACCCTGCGCGACCTCGAGAAGATCGTTGAGCCTGCTGGAGCCGTTGTCCTCGCCTCCGGTGGCGCACCGGGTGACATCGAACCGGCCCCCTGGACCGATGTCATCACCGAGGTACGGACCCGCTACCTCGGTCCCGGCCGGCGTGCCGGTAGCGGTACTTACCAGCACCCCACAGAACGCCACCAGGATGTCCTCGCCCGGTCAACGTTCCGGCATCTCGAGATCCACACCTGGGATCGCACCGTTACGCGGACCCTAGACGAGGTCATTGGGCTCCAGTTCTCCTACTCCTACAGCAGCCCAGCCCAACTAGGACCAGACAAGGCGGCATTCGAAGCCGACCTTCGAGACGCCCTCATCAAGTACAGCCCCACCGGCTTGTTCGATGAACTCGTCCGCACCGAGGTCATCATCGGCACCAGGACCCAGGGGTAGCCCGAGGCTACGGAGCGAGGGTCGACCGCTTGTTGCGCCAGAGCCTCGAAGGAGATCCACTTTCACCCGCCAGCTATGTCGAGGTTCCACCGCCGACCCACGTCATGACTGGGGCCGAGTTTCTTCGACTGCCGATGTCTGGTGGGCCTCCCGGATACCCCGGTAGTTTCGGCTGCCGGACACCATCACAGTCTTCGATTGGGGAGTCGGCCACGTGTCGCACATCGAGAAGGTCACCGCTGAACTCCGGGCCCTGGCGGCAGGCACCGAGCGCGCGCAGGGGTTGGCAGCCGCAGCCAACAGCCAGGCACAGGAGGTGGCCCTGCGAGCCGCGGGCGCTGGCTTCGCCGCGGTGGCGGTGGGCGTGACGCGAGTGCGCAGTGCGATCACCGATATTCAAAGCGGCCTGGGCAGCCTCGGCGGTTCAATCGGCGAGGCGACGAAGGCAACCGCGGCCGTTCCGCATGGGGCGACTCCGCAGGAGACGATCGCCGGGCTGACACCCGTCCAGGCGGCGGTGGACAGCGCCCGGGACGCGACGGCAGCGACTATCGCTCAGGTTGGCGAGGCACAGCGGCTCGTCACCATGATCCTTCAGGGCGGGCAGCCCGGACCCCTGCTACAGGCGCTGGAAAGCATCAAGCAGGTCCTGGTACTGGTAGTCCAGCGCACCAGCACCACTCGGCAACTCATCGAAGCCGCGATCACTGAAGCACGGCAGATCGGGTCCTCGGGAAACTGATCGGGGCTGGCAGTCCCAGACCGGCCAGCCCGCCTCCTCTTGCCACCACCAATCCGAACCCGCCGCCTCCCGCCTCCGGCGGCGATGCCTCCGGTGACCGCAACCCCGCGCCGTGGAGCCGGCACCCGACCGGCGTCCTCGGCGGATCACCCACCGGGCCCCGAACCAAAATTCCGCCACGGGCGGATCAGAGGGTGCAGCGGGCGTTGGAGTTGGAGAACGCATGTGCCGACACGGTCGCCGGCAAGGGTTACCGCTTGCACCAGAACCCGACCAGGCAGGAGATCGCCGAGGCGCGGCGGAACACGGGCGACGGCGGGAAGCCGGACAAGGACCCGGACTACCTGATCGAAGGCCATGTCTTCGACTGCTACTCACCGACCCCTGCGAAAGCCGCGCGTGGGGTCTGGACGGAAGTGTCGGGGAAGGTGGCCAGCCAGCAGACCCAACGGATCATGCTCAACCTGCAGGACTGGCGTGGCGACCTCGGCACCCTGCAGAAGCAGTTCGACGACTGGCCCATCCACCACCTCAAAGAACTCGCAGCGCTGACCCGCAGCGGTGAGATCATTCAGATCGTCCGACGAGACTGAGAAGGCAGGCAGCACGTGGGTATCGAGTACCGACTGACGCTGGCGGGTGACATCCCGCTGGAACATGTGGCCGAGATCGCGGCTCCTGGGCACGTCGAGGAGTCAACTCTGCCCGGATACCCCCGACTACTCGGCGCTGACCTCGGTGACGAGTCCGGCTACACCGTCAGCGTCTATGCGGGCAGGAACGGTTATTACGACGCCGAGGACGACGACGGCTCCCAATGGGAATGGGAACCCGACACGTACGTCAACATCGTCTTCCACATGCTCAAGGACGACACGTCCGGCAGGGCGGTCCCCGACATGGTCGCGGCCGTCGACCGGCTGCTCGCCAGCAGGCCGGAGGACGCGGCACTGACACTGAACGGTAACTGGCTGCTACTGACCCGAGTCGCAGGAGCCCTTCGAAGGCACCGACCGTCGTGGTGGAACACCTATGGCCTCGACCATCGTCCCGCCTGAGTAGAAGCCCGCGAGTTGGGATGCCCGCCCCAGGGCGTAATGGGATGCCAGGCACCAATAAACGGTCCTGCCCCGCAGGACCGTTCAGCTCGTCTCCGCGACGCGCTTGAATCCACCCAGGCAGCCACCCGGAGGAACCCGGCCATGATTCGTCGATACGCCTCCGCCGGCGCCGTCGTCACGACGAACGATCTGGGCGCTCCTTCGATCCTGCTTCTGGATCAGGTCCGGGGGAACGGCGAACGACAGACCGTAGCCCCGAAGGGTCGCCTCGAGCCGAGCGAGGCACCCCTGCAGGCAGCCGTGCGGGAGGTGGCCGAAGAGGCCGGTCTGACCGGTACTCAGTACGGCGCGTATCTCGGACAGGAGAAGTACGTCTTCACCGACAACGACGGCTCGCCTGCGGCAAAGACCGTCGACTGGTTCCTCTTCACCACCGCGACCACCACCACAACGCCAGCCCGAGACGAGGGCTTCGTCCAAGCTCGTTGGCTTGACGCCCCCGCCGCCCGACGAGCGGCCACTCACCTTGAGTTCCAGCAGATCCTGGACCGCGCCCTCGCCATCATCGCCTGGCGTTCGGCAGGGCCACTCCCATTCAGCCGAAGCCTCAGCAAACTCGTGACTGCGGTGGCAACGGAGGCTCAGGCCGCCATCGCCGGGCATCCTGAAGCGGGCGTAGGACTATGCGGATCAGCCGCCCGCGGCGACTTCATCGACGGCTGGAGCGACGTCAACTTCGTCGCCTGGAACCTCCCTGCGACCTCACGAACAGCAGTCAAGATCAACGGAATTGTGGTCGAAGCCTCCAAGCTTCACGGCATACGGGCCTCGCTGCATCTCACCGGCGGACACGCTGGCGCCGGCCGCAGCCTCGGTGCTCTGCACGACATGACGATGCGGGTAGCGCTGGACCGCGTTGGCCTCGACACCGCCGTGATCGCAGGCGCGGGCCTGACGCACACCACAACTCCAGCAGCAACCAATCTTGCTGACGACATCGCTGCGCTTCACCACATCGCCGAGAACGGCCTCAGCGTCAGACACGACAGCAGTACCCAGCGCGAGGACGCCGCCCGCCACGTTCTGTCCGTGCTCTCATGCGCAGCTCGGCTTCTAGTCGTTCGGCGGCAGCCGCAGGCGCCCCTGCGGCTGCCCGAGGTGGCGGAAGCTCTACGTCATTGGCCGGGCAAGCAGCTCACGGATCTGCTGTACGACTACGACGCATTCCGCCGGACCGGGACGCGCACCCTCAACCAGGCGGAACAACTCGCTGCACGTGTACCGGCAGCACTCATCGAAGCCGCCACCAACCACCGCGAACCCGCCTGGTCCGCGGGAGCAGACGGGCATCTGCCGGCGGACCGGCACAAGCGAAGGACCTGACGGCCACGTGGGGGCGTAGGTTCGCCAAGATGTCCGACCTGCCGCTCGCGTCCGCGTTCGCGGTCTTCAACGACCAAGACTCGGGATGCCTGTCCTACGGCGTCGAGAATGCCGGGCGCCGCTGGTTTGTCAAGAAGGCCACCACCGCGCCGGCCCGCGTCTCACTGTTCCGGGCCAGGCGATTCCACGCCGCGGTTCAGCACCCAGCGATCGTCCGCCCCGAGCAGATCCTCAACAGCCCTGACGGGCCAGTGCTGGTCTACCCCTGGCACGACGGGTCAGTACTCAACCACGCCACCACACACGGCTCGGACCGAGCCGCACTTACCCGGTTCCAACAGCTGCCCCTCCCCGACGTCAAGGCGGCGATCACCACGATCCTCGACGCGCACGAGGCCGTCGCAGCGGCCAGCCACGTCGCGGTCGACCTGTACGACGGCTGTTTCCTCTACGACTTCAACGCTCGCAAGATGTGGCTGATCGACTTGGACGAGTATCGCCCCGGCCCCTTCGTCCTCGACGCCGACCGCCTGCCCGGATCCCGCCGCTACATGGCCCCAGAAGAGTTCGTCCGCGGCGCCGTCATCGACCAACGGACCACCGTTTACACCCTCGGCCGCACCATCTGGCACCTGCTCGACTCCCCACACGGCTGGAGAGGCACCCCGACCCAAGCCCGACTTGCCACCCACGCCACCCGCGCGGCAGCCGAAGATCGATACCCCGAGGTAGCGCGACTGGTCACCGAGTGGCGAGCCACCCTGGCGGATTGAGAAAGGCCTCTGCCCGCCGACGCCCCGTTAGTTGTCCGTCCTCGTACGCACCGAGGCACCCCTTGCCCACCGCCGATTCACGCAGATCAGCGGGGCACTCACCGAGCCTGCCCTCGACCGGACCGCTGCAGCCCTTTAAGCGCGGCACTTTAGCTAACTCGTACGCGGATGACCAGACATCCTGCCGCCCCTGGTACATATCGTTGCGCTGACTGTCGCCACCAGGCACGGTTGTCTGATGCAGCGCTGGGACCGGCTTAACGAGCGCCAGGTGAACCTCTTGCGTCGGATTGCCGACGGGGATGACCTCAGCACCCCGGAGGGTGCCGCACATCGAACGTCCGCGCGTGCTCTACAGAACCGCCACTTGCTGAACGTCACGCGTAAGGACGGAACGTGGCGGGCGACCGTCACGGAGGCAGGCCGTTTCTACCTTCAGCACGGGTACCACCCCGAGGACCCCGCTCACAATGTCAGCCCGTCAACGACCCGGCGGAAAAGCAAGGCGGCACCCGTCCCCCGACAGCAGCCCGCAGCAGCAAGCACCGATGGCACGACCTCGGCGACCATGGTCCTGGCGCAGCAACTGGTCGACCAACTGGCACACGGTGACGGGGTCGTACGCGTCAATGAGCCGAACGAGCAGACCCGGGCGCGATACCGGCGTGCCATCCACGCAGCGAAGCAGCACAAGCTTGTTCCGGACGGACACGAGCTCCGACACACCGGTCGGAGCCGCGGGGACATCGTCGTCAGGCTCTACGACACGGCCAACGGCGCCAGCACCGGATGGGACGCCTTCCGGATCGCCTCACAACACCAGCTCACGGTCGACGACGAGATCGTCGCCGCCCTGCGGAAGAACCCGGCCGCGCTCGCCGTATCGGCCGACCTGCTGCCTCGGGCGTTGGAGTTCGTACGCCTGTTCACCGCGGCGGCCCGCAGCCGCGGGCACCGGCTGGTCGTCAACACCAAGGGCGCGCGGCCCACCCTGTCGCTGCGGTTGGAGAAGTCCCAGCGCGCGGTGAGGATCAGCGAGGAGTACGACAAGGTGCCGCACGTCCTCACTGATGACGAGCAGCGGCGCAAGAGGCGGCAACCATGGACACCGCTGCCCGAGTTTGATCGTGTTCCCAGCGGCCGTCTTGTCCTTGAGGTCAATCGTTCCGGACACGGCAACTCGGACACCTGGACCGACGACAAGCGCAGCCTGCTTGAGACTCGTGTCCAGAAGATCCTGAAGGACGTGGAGGCCGGGTATCTGGCCGACCAGCGCGAGCACGAGGAGTGGGAGCGTAGTCGCAGGGAAGAGGAGGAGCGTTGGGAGCGGCAGAAGGCCGAAGAACGTGCCCAGTGGGAGCAGACCAAGACAGCTGCCACGGTCCGGGCGACTGAGAAGCTTCGCACGGACCGCTTCCGTGCCGCGTTCGACAACTGGGTAGCTGCGGACGCCATCCGGAGCTTCTGCGCCGCGCTCGAAGCCTCCGCCCCAGAAGGCGCTGGCGGTGGCCAGAATCTCGGTCGCTGGGCGAGTTGGGCGAGGAAGGAAGCTGACCGGCTCGACCCCACGATCAACCCGGCTGCGCTCGCCGAGGTGGACTTCGACATGGAACCGCGTCCCAGAGACCTGGCGCCCTTCATGGGCGAGTGGAGCGCGACCAAGCCGGAGAAGGCGTACCGCTCGGAGGAGACCCGCAACCAGTACGCCGACATCCTCGCCTACGAGAAGACGTGGCACCACGGCATGCGCGGCAATCCACAAGCCTGGCGGTGGCGCGGCTGACCGAACCAGGCACACCGCCAGGTTGATCTCGAAGGACGGCGACACACTCAGAGCGTCGTGAGCCCGAGGCCGCAGGGCCCACGCATGATCCTGCGCACCTGCGGCGCCTCCAGCAGCCGAAATGGGCGCGCGAGCCTCCAACCGAGGCACCACCTGTTCAGCTCTGCCGATTCCGGCTTCTAATCGTGCGGACATTCAGTCCGTCGCGACTGGGCTCGACCCTGATAGCACCGACGTTGGTCGACGTTTCGATAGACAAGCCCACGACTGGCTCGTGACCGATGCCTTGGATGGTGAGCATGACCGACGGCCGGCGTGCCGACTCCGACGCGGTGCAGGTGATAGCTCCCAACGGAGTCACCTGGACCCGCATCGCGGACGGCCGGAGCAGCCCAGCCGATCTGCTCCGTGAACTGGCCCAGCTCACGATGGGCCACGTGGAGCGTGAGTGGGACTGGTGGCAGGAGGGCCGAGCACAGCAGGAGCATGACCGGCGGTGGGCGATCCTCGGCGAATGGGACAACGGTGTGCCGCAGCGGGAGGCGCACCAAGATCCGGAGACCAGCGCGGAGGAGTTCCTCGCTGAGTGCGATCGCCGCCACGAAGCGAAGAAGCAACAGCGGGCTGCGCGTGCAGCCGAGTTGTACAGCAAGGAACGCGAGAACCTCCGCCTTGAGTTGATGCGAACGGAGGCCGATGCCGCCTTCTTCGCTCACATCCTCGCCGCACCAGCCAGCCGCGAGCAGCAAAATGCGGCAGAGCGCCGCGTGGCCGAGCGGCAGACGGCCGCCCGGGACCTGCGCAGCAAGATCGGCGACCCCGAGGACGTCGTTGACCACGCCGGCTACTACCCAGCGGAACGGCGTTCGTCATCTTTGAGCTCCCACACGACCTTCTGGCGACATCCGACGCTGCGCGAACTGCACAAGGCAAGGCAGCGGAAGCGGTTCACAACGCTACTGGCGATGCGGCCACCAGCGCCCGCCAGCATGTGCTCCGAGTGTCAGGCCCCCTCCCAGTGGCACGAATACGCCCTCTCACTGTGCCTCTTCCGGCCCGACCCTCCCGCCGGCTCGACCGCCGAAACGCTCGCGCGGCTGATGCCTGGCTGGTGGCAACGGTGTTCGGCATGCACCGCCTACCAACTGGAGCATCGGTGGGGCGGATCGTTGGCCCTGCCGGACTTCACCGGGGAGCAGTGGCGGGCCATGCTGCCACCGATGCTGAGAGAGATCTTCGCCCCGGACCCACCCAAGGCGAAGAAGGCTGTCACCCGACCCAAGCCACTGGCAGTGGTGCCGGCCGGAAAGATCGATGACGTTCTCGTCCGCCTCAACGAGGCCAAGGCCCGGTTTCCCGATGCCGAGGTGCGCAGCGGCCCACGCGGCACCTGGGAACTGTGGCCCAGCACCTAACACGCGAGGCGGCACGACGTCTGCTGCCGCGACTGACCGATCCGCTACCGCTCGGCACAGTCCGGCCTTCCCGGGAGGACACCAGATGGGCTTCGATGCCTCTCGCTTCGTCGTGGGAGACGAATGGGTCTATCGGACGCGTGATGACGCCGCGTCGCAACGCGTACGAATCTTGACGGTGACGCCCAAGAAGAACAGCGCCCGCCTCGATATTGAGTTCGTTGACGACCCAGCCTCACGCGTCGAGAACGTGACGGGGAATCGGTTGCGGGTCCCGTGGGCCGAGGTCGCCGCCTACGACGAGTTGATGGCCCACTGGCATCGCATTGATGATCGGCAGCTCGATGACACCGAGGAGGCATGCGTCGAGCAGGCCTACCGGTTGTTGATTCCTGAGGATGTCGCGGAGATCGAGTGGTCGCCCGTGTCGTGCGCCACCGCTGTCCATGACGCTGCGAGACTCGCCGAGATCGTTGACTGCCCGATCGACGAGGTTCTCGTCGGCGTGGAGTGGTTCGACCTCGACCTCACGAAGATGGTCTCCCCGGCCGGGACGCTGCTCATCGCTGAACGGGCCTGCCGGGCCAATCCGACGCCGGTCCTGACGACCGTCATCGAGGAGGAGGCCGTCTGTCGGCGCAAATGCAAGCACGGGTCCGACAAGCTCAATGTATTGACGCGTGAGAAGGAGTGGTCGCCGCCCGAGTGGGAGTACGAGAAGTATCGACGCTGGGAGCGACCCCGCCACGAGCTATTGCGTCAGTGGTGCGGACATGGCGCGGTCACCACGCATGAACGGCTCCTGGCGGCAGAGGCGGAGAGCAACCGCCTCGACGTGCTGATCACGGAGGTGATCGCGGCTCTCGACGGTGCTGGCGAGAACGGGCAGGCCACCCGCTTTACCGAAGAACACGAGCGGGATCGGATATCGCCTTGGACCGTCCGGCCGATCGTCGACCGCCCGCTTCACCCCTCAGAGATCCCGGTACGGGAGGTTCCCGCCCGCCGGCGCTGGCCGCGCTGAGGCCCCGCCTCCCCGGGGGTGCCGACAGCTCAGGATCTTCCTCAGCGCTGAATTGCCGCACGATGGCGGCGAGTTCCCGGTCGGGGCTGACGTGGCGCTGGAGAGAGGGCTGCAGGGAGTGGCGACCAGCCGAACCGCGAGATCAACAAGGTTCGGCCGCAGTGGCGCGCCAGGCGCCGGCGAGAAGGCGAACTCGTGATCTTGGTGATGACCGCCTTGTCGGGTATTCCTATGGAACTCGACGGGCGTAGCGGCCATAAGAGGGTGTGAGGGAAAGGGCGGACATGACCCGGGCCGATGACGGCGAGTTGTGGCAGCGCGCACGCCAGGGCGAGCCCGAGTGCTTCGGTGTGCTCTTCGACCGGCACGGGGAAGCCGTTCGGGCTTTCTGTGCCCGCCGAACCGGCTCGAGCGACGCCGCCGATGATGTCGTCTCCATCGTGTTCCTCGAGGCCTGGCGCCGGCGGGGCGAGGTTGAGCTGGTTGATGGCAACGCCTTGCCGTGGCTGTACGGCATCGCACGTCGAACCATGCAGCATCGCTGGCGGACCTCGCTGCGGCATCGGCGGGCGCTGGAGCGGCTGACACCCGCGCCGGCCACTCCCGACCATGCCGACGAGGTCGCCGGCCGGCTCGATGACGAGCGGCACCTGGCCCAGTTGCGGGCGGCCCTCGATCGACTGAGGCCGCCCGACCGGGACGTGCTGTTGCTCTGCGTCTGGCAGGGCCTCTCCTACGCCGAGGCGGCGGTAGCGCTCGGCGTACCAGTCGGCACCGTCCGATCGCGGCTGTCCCGGGCACGGTCCCGGCTCGGGGCCGAGACAGAGGCCCTGAATACACCTCATCCCGCGGCCTGCCCAAGGACCGCGTCAGCACAGCGACGGGAGATGTCATGAGCGATCTGCGAACCCGCCTGGACCCACAGCGCCAGGCCGATATCCGGCGACTGCTAGTTGAGCAGGCATCGCAGACAACTGTGGTGACTCGCAGCCGCCGCATCGCCCTCGCCGGTGCCTTCGCCGCAGTAGTCGTCACTACCGGCGTCGTTGCGTTCGCCGTCTATCCCGACCCGCCGCCGCCGACCTATGCCGCCTGGACAGCCGTTCCACAGGCCGCTCCACCCCTGACCGCTCCGAATGAGGACATCGAGAATTGGGCCTCGAAGTGCAGCGACCTCGGCGTCGGCGGGGTGGGCGTCGGAGGCGTCCCGGCGCGCCCGAAAGCCGCGGCTCGCCGGGAGGTGCTGGTCGATCGGCGCGGCGGTTTCACCTACTGCGTCGATGTTGCGCTGGGCAGCGGCACCTCCTCGGATCCGCTGATCGCCCTGTCCGGTCTAAAAGCCAAGGGATTCAATGGCCTCAACCTCATGCAGGCCACCGTCTCCGACAAACCGTTCGCCAAGCCGCAAGGCAATGCTGTGTTGGTGCTCGGCGGCATCTCGGAGACATCGCCCGGCGGCATCCAAGCCTTCCAGATGTACGGCCTGAGCGGCCCCGCTGTGACCGGCGTCGACGTCGTACTGACGAATGGCCTGCGAGTGACCGCGACGGCGAGGAAAGGTCTCTGGGGTGTGTGGTGGCCCAGCGATCGGGGCGATCCCACCGGCTGCAAGCTGCACGTGCGCACTGCCGCCGGCGTAACGCTCGTCGACCCAGATACCGTCCGGCTACGGATCCAATGAATTAAAGGGGTTCGAGACCCCTGGAGCTTTCTGACGTAACGTCATCTGCCGCCATCTCGCCATCGCCGGTTGACCCATCGAGCTGACCCCCGAACAAGATCGGAAATCCGGATTTGCCGCCGACCGTGCGCGCGGCAGGCTGAGGGGCCGAACTTTCGTCGGTCACTGCCGGGTGGACCTCAGCGTCAGGTCATGCGCACGTCAGCACGCGTTCGCCGCACTCGATGATGGTGGCCTTTCCCACCACGGGCCGGCTCTCGCGCATAGTGATCGTCATACCCGGCTGCAGGTGCTCGCCGTCAGATTGGCGACAGTCTCAGGTCACACAAGGGAAAGGATTACGTATATCGATTAAAGCATGAGCACCCACCCACGGGAGAATCGTGCTCATGAATGGCCCCCATGTTGACGACCGGCACGCGCCCAGCGGGTGGCGTACGCCCAATGTCTGGGCGCGCACGGAGACGTTCGATGGCAACCCGATCAAGCAGCTCCTTGTTCCAGCGAGTGCCTTTCACGCCGTCTCAGGTAGCGACGGGGCACTTGAAGTCGTCAACAACTACGGTGTCTGGCCAGCCGCGAGCGGCGAGACGCCTCTCGATCAGGACATCCTGTGGCTAAGGCTCCCACCCGGAACTGGCCCAGGGGCCTCACTAACCCGAGCGGGTTGGCACCTGCCGAGCATCCTCCTCCGTTCTGCGCCATCTGAGGTTCTCAAGTCTTATCGAGACGCGATCACCTTCAACGAAGGCGCCAAGGAAAGTCGCGGCCTTCGATCGCCGCAACTCGGAGCGATGCATGCCGTGCTCGGCTACTGGACCACCAAGCGGACCACTCCAGCCACGGTGGTCATGCCGACAGGCACTGGCAAGACGGAGACAATGCTCGCGCTTTTGGTGGCCGCCCGCATCAATCGATTGCTGGTGCTGGTCCCCTCCGATGCCCTACGTGAGCAGATCGCGGCGAAATTCGAGACCCTCGGCGTGCTGCAGGAGCTGGGCATCGTCACCGCTTCGGCGATCCGCCCGGCGGTGGGGCGCGTCCAGCAGGGCTTCACCACCGCCGACGCGGCGGAGTCATTCGCGCAAGCGTGCAACGTCATCGTCGCGACGCCCCAGGCGCTGACTGCCTGCCAGCCCGAGGCACTGGAAGCCCTCGCCAGCGCCTGCTCTCATTTGTTCATCGACGAGGCCCACCACGTAGCCGCGCGCACATGGTCTGCCGTACGTGACTTCTTCGTCGAGAAGAACGTGCTCCAGTTCACCGCGACGCCGTTCCGCGAGGATGGCAAGCACCTTCAAGGCCGCATCCTCTACTCCTTCCCGCTACGAGAAGCTCAGGCGCAAGGATTCTTCTCGCAGATCAACTACACCGCAGTGACCGACTTCGAGGACCTGGACCTAGCCGTGGCGGTGCAGAGCGTCGCCAAGCTGCGCGCGGACCTAGAGGCTGGTTTCGACCACGTTCTGATGGCTCGCGTCAGCGGCATCCCCCGAGCGAAAGAACTCAAGCCGCTCTACGACAAGCTGGCCGCCGATCTCCAGCCGGTAATCATCAACAGCCAAATGCCCGCGAGACAACAACGCGAGGCAGTCAAGGAGCTGCGAGAAGGTCGCTCCCGCATCGTCATCTGCGTCAACATGCTCGGAGAAGGCTTCGACCTGCCGTCTCTGAAGGTCGCAGCGGTGCATGATCCGCAGAAGAGCCTCGGCGTCACCCTGCAGTTCATCGGCCGCTTCGCACGGACGTCATCGGAGGGCAGGTACGGCGACGCGTCGGTATTCGTCGCCCGTTCCGAGATCGATGTGGACAGGCGTTTGCGGACGCTGTACGCGGAGGATTCCGACTGGAACCTGATCCTGCGCAACCTCACCGAGACCGCCGTTCAGGGCCAGCAAGATGTCAGCGACTTCGAGGAAGGCTTCACCAGCTTGCCCGAGGACGTCACGTTGCGGAGCCTGTTGCCGAAGCTGAGTACGGTCGTCTACCGAGCGCCTACTGAGCGATGGGAGCCGGAGAACCTGGTCGACTTCTTCGGCGAGGACCGCATGTACACCCAGCCCCTCGGCCTGAACACAGCCGCCGGGATTGCCTGGTGTGTCGTGGAAAACCGTGACAACGTCCGCTGGGCCGACCTCAAGACTCTCGAAGAGGTCAGCTACGAGCTGTACGTCCTCTACTTCGACCGGGACAAGCGCCTGCTGTACATCAACAACTCCGCCAACGATGGGGTCTTCGAGGACCTCGCGACGGCCGTGCTGGGTGCTGGCGTAAGGCGCTTCACGGGCTCGACGGTCTACCGCGTGATGGCCGACATTGACCGGCTAGTGCCAACGAACGTCGGCGTCCTTGATGCCCATGACCAGTTCCGCCGGTTCTCCATGCACGTGGGCTCCGACGTCACGGCCAGCTTTACCCAGGCCGAGGCCGGCACGAAGTCGCAGACGAACATCTCCGGCGGCGGGTACCGCGACGGCGAGCGGGTCAACATCAGCGCCTCCCTCAAAGGCCGCATTTGGTCCGCCGCTACCGCCCGCGATCTCAAACACTGGCGGGACTGGTGCGACTCCGTTGGCGAGAAGTTGGTCGATGACACCATCAGCATCGACAAGGTGATCGGGCAGTTCATCCTGCCCGAACGCCTACAAGGCCGGCCCGCGGGCGTTGTCCTGGCAGTCGAGTGGCCATGGCAGATCCACACGATGCAGGCGGACAACCTGAGGTTGTCATTCCAGGACCTCACATACGAAGCCGTCTACACCGATCTCGTTCCAGACACCGCCGCGACCGAGGGCCCATTCCGCTTCGACGTGCGCACCAAGGGGTGGACGGTCACGTACGAGGCCACCGTCGAGAACAGCCGCCTCTTCTACCGGTGCGCCAGCGATGAAGAGATCAAGATCGTCCGCGCACGCTCCGAGCTCAACCTGAGTGATTGGCTCAACCAGATCGGTCTCACCTTCATCCTTGACGACGACCGGATCATCGAGGGTGACCTGCTCTACAAGCCAACCTGGGACAAGGAGCCGTTCGACCGCGCCAACCTCACGCCCTTCGACTGGACCGGCACCACCATCACCGTCGAATCCCAGACCAAGGACCGGCTGATCCATTCCGTTCAGTACCGTGCCATCGCCGAACTCAAGGCGGAGAGCGATCCGTGGGACGTCATCCTCGACGACGACGGCAGCGGCGAGATCGCCGACCTCGTGGCCATCCGGATCGACAGCGAAGGGCTGCTGATCCGGCTCGTTCATTGCAAGTACTCGCACGGCGAGACCGTCGGCACACGCGTCAACGACCTGTACGAGGTCTGTGGGCAGACCCAAAAGTCGATCATGTGGCGGCGCGGCGATCTACGCCCGTTTTTCCGCACCCTCGACGACCGGGCCCGCAAAAAGCAGCGGCGTGACGGTGTCAGCCCCTTCGAGGTCGGAGATATCAACGCGCTCTACAAGATTCAGGAACAGGCAACCGTCCTGCGGCGGCGCATGGAGATGGTGATCGTCCAGCCGGGTCTCTCCGCAGCGAGGGCGACGACCCAGCAACTTAACCTGCTCGCCTCGACACAGGCGTACCTGAAAACGACGATCAACGCACCGCTCGCGGTGTGGTGCAGTCGATAGAGCCGGCTCGGGATCGGACGTATCAGCTACGGTGCCGCCGCCCTGGCCACCACCAACGGGCCGGGCGCGCCTACTCGCGGGGCGCTCCAGGGGTGCTCGGATGTTCCGGAGCGGGACCGGATTCGCGGCACGATTCCTGGATTCGCGCCTTCGCGGGCAAACAACGCGATGTCACATTATGCGAGCGCGGCGCGGACCACCGCGAACGCGGCCGGACGAGGTTGCCCGGATCGCGGAGAGCGGAAGTCGAGTGAGCACGGACAGTAGTTTGTCCTTGTCTGCGCACTTTTAATCCATAGGTTCAGGGTTCGAGTCCCTGGCGGCCCACTCTCGCGCAGGTCAGCGACACTTAGAGGCCGCTGTTGCCGTGCGTCGGGCCGGTACGGCAGATGCCAACCGTGCCGACTTCGATGGCGGTCCTGGCCGCGAGCTGCCGTGTCGCTTCACCCTTGGTCATGCGGTCCGCCCAACCGCTCTTTCAACGGCCCGATGTGCGCCAGGCCGTCGGGCGCCGAACAGCAGCGACCAGGGACGACCCTTGGCGACGACGTTTGTCGAGGTCACGCTTGATCGACAGCCCACGAGGGTCGGTGCCATGATGGGGCCATGCCGAGCGACGTCTGGGTGTCGTTGACCTCGCTGGGCGGGGTGGCACTGGGCGGGGGCTTGTCGTTCTGGGTCCAACGCATGACTCAACGGTCGGCTGAGCGAGCAGAGGAACGACGGCAGGCCATGGCTCTTGGCGAGAGCCGCCGAACGGAGCGGCTGGCCCAGTTGCAGAGTTTCATCGAGGTCACGGCCGAGGCTGAGCGATGCGCATTCACGCGTCCATTCAGCTGGCAGGACGGCGATGAGTGGCAAGTCCAAACGCAAGCGATCATGAACCGTGTATGGGTGGCTGAGCGGATGATCCGCCTGACGTTTCCACTTCCGGTTCATACCGCGGCTCGGGCCTACTTCCTTGACCTCAACCGGGCTGTATGGGAAGTGCTACCCGACGGGCAAAGCGTAAGGGACTATTTGGAAGATCATCGGCTAGCCTTCCTCGACGCCGCTCGGACGGCCGTGGACTAAGCGGTTAGGCCACGACGAACCTCGGGCTCCTCATCGGGGACGTACCCGGCTGCCGACGCCTCGGGACAGCCATCCACGGAATCGAGCCGCCGCCGACGACGACTGTCGACAGCAAGGGTGACAGCCACATCCGTGGATGACAGGTCCGGCTGGCCGAAATGATGCTCGCTAAAACTCGAAAGGAAGATCAAGCTGCATCGGCGGCGGCCGGCTCACGCGTTGACCGTACTGCCCGCCGGGACTCCCAACGACCTGCCAGCCACACCAGGTTCCCCCAGTAGCTTTCGACCCGGTATCTGTGCCGCAGCTCGGCGATAAGCGGGCTCGCTATCTCGCGGATCTCCAGGATGGACGCTCCCCAGTTGTCGACGATGAAGTTCTCGTCGGCCATATTGGCACGAACGAACATGCCCGCCACATCGAAGCCGTTACAACGGACCATGACTGCCGTCTTCTGCTCCTCGGTCCACTGACTGTAAGGAACTTCGAGGACCGACGGCAGCACCCGGGCGGCGGACCGCATTTCGGGCGAGGTGATCAATTTGACCACTTCCATCGTGCCTTGAACCTCTTGTGAACGGTATGCCGCCTCGACCTGCCGCCCAGCGTGCCGGGCCTGGCGAGCTCCGACCAGCAACGCCAGGGCGACGATCAAAGTGGAGACGACCTGGGAGATGGCGATGACAGTGTTCACGCCGCCGATCATTGCTCATACCCGGCAATAGATCGAGTGCGCTCAACTCGGCATGCAGGCCGCTGAGCCGCCGCCCGAGCCGCCGCCCGAGCCGCCACCCGAGCGCCGAACCCCGTCACGCATAACCTGACGGATCAACGAGCCCGGTTTCTCCGGCGATCCGGCGCGGTGTTGACGCTCGATCAGGACGCCGACTGCCCCTGCTGTGACCCGCGTCAGGCGATGGACACCCTGCACACGATCGCCAGGGCGGTCCCTCCGACCGGCAGGCGCGAGATCCAGGCGATCGTGGATCCCCTTGCTGAGCGGTACCGCGCCCGCACCCTGCACGATCCGAACTGGCCACAAGACGGCCAGTGGTGGTGGCGACGCATCGCCGATCGCTGAGTGACCGCGAGACCACTGCGGCGCGGGTCGGCGCTTCCGTCACTCGCGTCGGGCGGCTCCGCGCAGCGCGTACGCCACCACGCCCGCGACCGCCAGGACGGCCGCGACCACGGCCGCCGGCCGGCTGTCATGGGGTTGACCCGGCCAGGTGGCGAGCGTGCCCCACGTGCCCGGTTGGGGGAACATGGCGGCGGCGATCGCCCAGCCCACGGGGAGGAACCAGGCGCGGGCCGCGCCCGCGACCGTCGCGCAGAGCGCGGTCAGGCCCAGCAGGCCGGCGGAGTCGCGGACCAGCAGCGCGGTGGGGCCGAAACGGGCGCCGGTGGGTTGGGTGGCGAGCAGCACGACGAGTACGAGCGCCAGCGCGGCCAGCAGGTGCACGGCTCGCCGCCACGGCCAGCGCAGTGCGGCGGTGCGTTCCAGGTCCTCGTCGGGGGCGGCCAGGGTGGTCGACAGGGTCGCCACCATCAGCGTGACCGTCAGGACGACGAGCAGGAGGATGACGTCGCGCTCGGTGGACA
The DNA here is from genome assembly GCF_040656575.1 of Micromonospora sp. NPDC049801. Lineage (NCBI taxonomy): Bacteria > Bacillati > Actinomycetota > Actinomycetes > Micromonosporales > Micromonosporaceae > Micromonospora > Micromonospora sp. NPDC049801. Next base: position 42,596 of record NZ_JBFAMS010000016.1, read on the forward strand.
GCGTCAGCCACAGCGCCCAGATCAGGACGGCGGCGCCGACGGACGCGGCCAGTGCCACGGGTACGCGTCGTGCGCGTAGGTGCAGCATCATCGCGACAGCAGTCCGGTGGGGTCCTGGCAGGCCAGGATGGCGTCGCGTACCGCCGTCACGCGGGAGAGCGCCTCCGGTGCGGGCAGTTTCTGAAGATCCCGCCACAGGGTGACCGCCTCGGCGTTGAGCTGCGGATCCTCCTCGATCATTTCGGGGATGACACCGACGTCGGAGACCGGCTCGCGGCCGAGCAGGTGGTATGCGGCGGCTCGTTCGACCGCGCCGTTGCGCTCGCAGTCCGGGCCGCCGTATCCGGTGCCCAGGCCGAACACCATCTCGGGGACCACGGCGTCGGGATGAGCCAGGCCGCCGTGGTCGTCGATCCGAACGTCGATCGTGACGGTGTCGGCGTCGCGGAGGGGCACGTCCCCGATGAGGTAGGCCCGCGTGTCCTCGTGGGCCTGGGTGGGGGCGTCCGGCATCTTGGCGAGGGCGGCCAGGCCCTGGCGGGCGAGCGGGGTCAGCGTGTCCAGCACGTTGGCGTTGACCCGGGTGACGCAGACCTTCGGGGCGTCGTCGGTGCAGACGAGTTCGCGGGCCACGGGATCGATCGGCGCGACGAGGGTTGCCTCGTCACGGGGGACGAGCGCCGCCGCGACACCGAAGCCGAGCAACACCGGCAGCACGGCGGCCACCGACGTACGGGGACCTTGCGCGACCAGCAGGAGTACGCCGGTCAGCGCCAGCCCGCCCAGGAAGATGGCGAGCACGGCGGTGACCCGAGGGTCGATGGTCTGGAACGGGTAGAACGTGCTGCTGCCGTACGCAGGAGACAGGATCGCGCCCATCCAGTCCGGCCGCATGATCGCGGTGAAGAAGACCAGCAGCACACCGGCCACGGCGAGCACGGGCGCGGTCACCAGGGCGGGTAGCAGCCGCCCGATGCCCAGGCCGAGCCAGGCCGCCGCGACCAGGGAGAACGCGCCGACCAGCGTGATGGCGACGACGTCCGGCGGGAAGTACGCGGCGGTGGACGCGATCCGCATGCCGCCCGCGCCGACCACCAGCAGGAAGGCGAGCCCGAGCGCGGCCCCCATCGCGACGAGGACCGGAAGCATCCGGCGGGCGCGGGATCGGGGTGTGGTGGCGAACAGTTCCCCGACCTTGGCCCGGTGTTCGCGGCGGCCCTGCCACGCTCCGGCGGCGAGGGCGATCGGCCAGAGCAGGAGCAGGTACTCCTTGACGGCGAGCGTGAGGGACATCCACCCCTCCGACCAGCGGCCCGGGGCGAGGTAGAGGGCGGCGACGCCGACCGCCACCACGAGGAGCGCGGCGCCGGCTGCGGCGGAGCGCCGGAGTTCGATCCGCAGGACGCTCATCGGCTGGCCGCCTCGTGGCGACGGAGCAGCGCCGAGTAGCCGCGCTCGGCGGGGCTGTCGCCCGGGTGGCGCTCGTCGCCCTCGGCGGCCAGCCCGGCGGGCGTGCCCTGCCACACCAACCGACCCTCGTTGATCAGCACCACCTCGGTACAGGCGGCGACCACGTCCTCGACGAGGTGGGTGGAGACCAGCACGCAGGCGTCCGTACCCAGGTCGCGCAGCAGCTCGCGCAGGTCGAGGCGCTGCTCGGGGTCGAGGCCGACGGTCGGCTCGTCCAGCAGCAGCACCCGCGGATCGTTGACGATGGCCTGGGCGACGCCGGCCCGGCGGAGCATCCCGCCGGAGAGTGTGCGGAGCCGGGCGTCGGCTTTGGCGCTGAGCCCGACGCGGTCGATCGCGCGCTGCGTGGCCGCTGGGATGTCGGACTTCGGCATCTCCTTCAACCAGGCCAGGTACGACACGAACTCGCGCACCGTGAAGCGCGGGTAGTAGCCGAAGTGCTGCGGCAGGTAACCCAGCGAACGCCGGGCCTGGCGCAGGTCGGCGCGGCCGTCCACCGAACTGCCGAGCAGGGTGAGCCGGCCGCCGGACGGCTTGAGCACGGTGGCCAGGGCACGCATCAACGTCGTCTTGCCCGCGCCGTTGCGCCCCAGCAGGCCGTGGACGCCGGTGCCGAGGCTCAGGTCGAGCCCGTCGACGGCCAGGTGTCGGCCGGCCCGCACCTTCAGCGCCTCGGCGTGGATGGCCCAGGGGTGGATGGTGGTGGCCGTCTCGGCCAGGCTCACCGCTCGCATGGTGGTTCCCTTCAGAACGAGGTGAGGCGCCGGAAGCTGTTGGCGCGCAGGAGGGTCAGGGCGGCCAGCACGACCGTGACGACGGCCCACCCACCGATGGCCGCCGGTTCCAGGAGCACCGGCAACTCGGCGGTGGCGAGGCTGGGTGCGATCACGGCGGCGGCCCAGGCGGCCATCAGCCCGACTGCGGCGCGGCGGACCCCGACGAGGGAGCCGAGCAGCAGCGTGGCGGCGGTGAAGGCGAGGCACGGCAGCAGCATCAGCGCGGGGTTCACCCGGCTGGCCCCGTAGGCGGCGAGCACGGCGAGCACCGGGATGACGAGGACGAGCACCCCGGCGGTACGGCGCAGGAGCATCGTCAGACCGGCCGAGGGGGTGCCGACGACGAGTTCCCAGGCCGGGTCGCCGCGTCTGCTCCAGGCCGCGGCGACCCCGGGCAGCGGCGCGAGGGGCGCGAGCAGCAGCACGATCGACGGCAGCTCGGACAGGAAGTACGTGAGCACGGCCGCGGTGCCGAGCACGCCGGCGGTCATGGCGACCCAGGGCAGCAGCGCCGCCACGAACCAGCGCTGCCGCAGCGGCGTACGGAGGAAGGCCCTTGATCGTGGGGTGGGGCCGGCGGCGATCGCGCGGTCGACGGCTGCCGCGACCTCGGCGACCAGGGCGCGCGACTCGATGGTGGTGCTGCCGGCGAGGCGGGCGCGGCAGTCGGCGCAGCTCTCCAGGTGCACTTCGATCGACCAGACGGTCGCCTCGTCGAGACCGGGATCGCCGTCGGCGTAGCGGTCGATGTCGTTCAGGGTGGGATGCGTGGTCACGACAGGGCCTCCCGCAGGACGATCCGGGCGCGGCGGATCCGGGACTTGACGGTGTTCTCGGGTACGCCCAGCAGCACGGACGTTTCGCGGACGGTGAAGCCGTCCAGGACAGTGGCGCGGAGCACCGCGCGGACCTCGGGCGGCAGCACGGCGAGGGCCTGTTCGAGTTCCTGCCCGACCCGGCCGGCGAGCGCCTCGTCCTCGGCGGCGGGCACGACCGTCTCGACCGGATGCACCTGCGGCACCCGGGCCTGCCGCGAACGACGCCGGAACGCGTCCACCAGGCGGTGCGCGGCGATGGTCCACAGCCAACCGACGGCGCTGCCGCTGACCTGGTCGCCGGCGAAGCTGCCGGCTGACCGCCACACCGTCAGGTAGGTCTCCTGGAGGACGTCGGCGACCACGTCCGGGTCCGCGCACCGGCGGCGCAGGCGCACCTCCAACCAGGGCGCGGTACGCCGGTACAGCTCGTCGAAGGCCCGCCGGTCACCGCGGGCCACGCGACGGACGAGCTCCTGCTCGTCCGTCGTGTCCAGGCTTCGTCTCACGTGAGGTAAGACGACCGTCCCCGCGCGATCGGGTCCCCCACTCCTGTGACCGTCGTCACTCTGCTCGGCTATCTGATGCCGGCAGTGTGGCCAGCGCCTTGGCGCTGCGGCTGCCCGGTTCGGGCGTGCCGACCAGCAGTTGCTGACCGGGAGCGTCCCGGACGTCGAAGGTCTGGTAGGTCAGCTCGATCCGCCCCACCTCGGGGTGTTGGATGACCTTGAACATGCGGGTCAGGCCCTGCGCTGTCTGGTCCGCCCAGAGGGCGCGAAACTCTGGCGAGTCCCGTCGCAGGTCGCTGACGAGCGCCTCGATCCGGGGGTCGCCCGGGAAGAGACCGGCGTTGAGTCGCAGGGCGTGTACGACGTTCTCGGTCAGGGTCGGCCAGTCGGGAAAGACGGTACGGGCCTGCGGATGCCGGAACAGCACCCGGACCATGTTGGTCGGGCCGGTGAACGGGGACAGCAGGGCCGCCGCCACGCCGTTGGTGGCCAGCACGTCGAACGCGGGACTGAGCACGTACGCGGCGGAGATGGGGAAGGCGTCCAACAGCCGCAGTAGGGCGGGGTGGACGGACGCCCGAGCATTTTCCGGGCCGGGGCGCGGATGGAGCCCGGCGAGCCGGAAGAGGTGACCGCGCGCCTCCTGGTCGAGGCGTAGGGCCCGGCCGATCGCGTCGAGCACCTGTGCGGAGGGATTGCGCTCCCGGCCCTGCTCCAGGCGGGCGTAGTAGTCGGCGCTCACCCCGGCCAGGACCGCGATCTCCTCGCGGCGCAGTCCCGGTACCCGGCGGTCGCTACTCCCGAGCAGCCCGACCCCTTTCGGGTCCACTCGGGCGCGGTTGGCCCGAAGGAATTCCCCAAGCCGGTTTGAATCGGACATGTCGACCAGCCTAGAACCCGGCGACACCGGGCCAGCCGCCGGCTTCGCGGGGCCGGTCGCCGCGCCGTACAGCTTCCGGCCGAGGGCGTACGGGACCGAGCGGACCGAAGTTGGACGAGGACGTATGCGCCGCCGAGGTGTCGCGCACCCAGGAAGCCACACCCTTCCGGGGGTCGTGCACGGGCCGCATCGTTGAGCAGCGGCGCTCGGCCGCAGGTCCGAAGCACGACGGGGGAAGCAATGGCAGACAGCACCGACTCGAAGATCATCCTCATCACCGGGGCCAGCAGCGGCATCGGCGCGGCGACGGCTCGCCGACTGGCCGCCGACGGCCATCACGTCGTGCTGGGCGCCCGGCGGGTGGACCGGCTCGCCGCGCTCGTCGACGAGCTGCGCGCTGCCGGTGGCGCAGCCGACCACCACGAGCTGGACGTGACGAGCCGGGACAGCATGCTCTCCTTCGTCAAGGCCGCTCACGATCGGCACGGCCGCGTCGACGTACTGATCAACAACGCCGGCGTGATGGCCCTCTCCACCCTCGACGCGCTGCGGGTGCACGAGTGGGAGCAGATGGTCGAGGTGAACCTGCTCGGCACCCTCTACGGCATCGCCGCCGCGTTGCCACTGATGCGGGCGCGCGGTACGGGACACATCATCAACATCGGTTCGACAGCGGCGTACCGCGTCGACGCGACGGCGGCCGTCTACTGCGCCACCAAGTACGCGGTCCGGGCCCTCACCGAGGGGCTACGCCAGGAGAGCCGGGACGTCCGGGTGACGCTGGTGAGCCCCGGCTACACCCACTCGGAGCTCACCGAGCACGGCGGCTCCCCCGAGGTGCGCGCCGCCGTCCACGCGGCGGCCCAGGAACTGGGGATGCCGGCCTCGGCGGTCGCCGACGCCATCGCCTACGCGATCGCCCAGCCGGACAGCGTCGACGTCAACGACATCACCATGCGATCCACCGTGCAGGGCTGAGCGCACACCACGAGGAGGGCACCCATGAGCGAAGCGCTCGAGATGACCACGTTCCGGCTCGTCGCCGGCCTCACCGGCGCCGACTTCGTCGACGCCAACGAGGACATCAACGAGTACCTGCGACGGCAGCCCGGCTTCCGGTGGCGTCGGATCATGCAGGCCGACGACGGCACCATCACCGACATCGTCGCGTGGGACTCGGCCGCCGACGGCCGGCGCAGCGCCTCGGGGATCATGACCGAGATGGCCGGCTCCCCGGTGCACGCCACCATCGACCAGGCCACGGTCGACTTCCGGATCGTCCCGGTGCTGCAACACACCAGCTGACATCGACACCTGACGCCACCTTCCGGAAGTGCGCCGCGGCGCGCCCGGAAGGTGGCGCCTGCCGTCCCCGCCTGGTCCGGAGCCTGGCGCGGACGGCTCACGTGGCTATCCTCTTCAGGTGCTGGTCCGTGTGGAGATCGTTGACGCGGGTCCGGCATTTCGAAGGGACTAGCGACATGGCCCGTGTGGTACCGGCAGTTATCCGCGCACTCGACGTCCTCGAACTGTTCCTGGACTGCCCCCAACTGTCGGCCCGCCAGGTGATGGAGCGGCTCGACCTGCCGCGCACGACCGTCCACGAGCTGCTCGTGACGCTCGAGGCTCGCTCGTACCTGATCTCCGTGCCGGGTCAACCGGTGCAGTATCGGCTCGGGATGCCGCTGTTCCAGCTGGGCGCGGCGTTCGCGGGTCGGCTCGATCTGGTACGCGAGGCGCAGGGTGTCGCGCGGGACGTGGCCGCCGCCTGTGACGAGGCGGTTCACGTGGCGGTGCTGGACGGCGCGGATGTCGTCTACCTCGTCAAGTTCGACAGCATCCACCCCGTTCGGATGGTGTCCGGAGTCGGGTTGCGGCTGCCCGCCCACTGCACGGCGGTCGGCAAGGTGCTGCTGTCGGCCCTCGATCCGGAGGACTTGGACGCGGTCCTGTTGAAGGATCCCCTGCCGGGCATGACGTCGGACAGCATCACCGACCCGGACCTCCTGCGGGCGCATCTCGACCAGGTCCGGGCGGAGGGCGTCGCGGTCGACGTCGGCGAGTCGGACAGCGCGATGCGCTGCGTCGCGGCGGCGATCCGGGATCACTCCGGGGCCGTCATCGCCGCGATGAGCCTGTCCGCGCCGATCATCCGGTGGACGCCGCAGGTGCAGGTGGAGTGGACCGGGTTGGTTCGCGAGGGCGCGGCAGCGCTGTCGACGCGCATGGGCTATCGGGCCCAGTCCCGGTAGCAAACCTCCCGCTTTCGGTTCGAAACAGCATCGAAACATTGACATCGGTGACCGGGCTGCTCTAGCGTCGCACCACTCGATGCGGTATATCGAACCTAGTTCGAAATCTCGAACGGCGGTGGTCTCGTGACACGACCGAACCGGAACGTCAGCGCCCCTGTCTCGACCCTGTCGCCGACCGCCTCGACCACGTCGCGCCATCCGAGGTGCGGCACCCGACAGATCTCGGGTGGCTCGGACGGAGCACGCGTGAGCGGACGTCCCGCGGCGGCCGGCTGGCCCGCTCGCCGTGACGGCGACCGACGAGCGAACTGATCTCGACAGGCGACCCTCCGTGGTCGCCACCACAGAAGCCCAACTGGAAACACGACGATCGCGGCGTTCGCCGGGTACGCCTTCGGCGTGCGGCCGTGCGCGGCGAGATGAAGGAGGCGGGTGTCCATGGAGGACAAATCGGGTTGGTCTCGACGCGGCGTGCTGGGGATGGGGGTGGGAGTGCTCGGCGCGGCGGGTCTGGCCGCGTGTGGGGGCACCTCCGAATCGCCGACCAAGGTGCAGGCCGAGGTTCCGCAGGAGCTGATCGACGCCGCCGCGTCGATGAAGGGCTCCGCGATGGGGATGTTGTCGCAGAAGCTGTACTCGACGGCGGCGAACGACGCCCTCGACAGCTCGATCAAGAAGTTCGCCGACACCACCGGCACCAAGATCGAGAACAGCCTTGTGCAGGCCGACGCGGGCGACGTGGTCGCCAAGATCGATGCCGAGGTCAAGGGCGGGGTGGCTCGTGACCTGGCGTTCATGACCGACTCCCGGTTCGTCGCGCAGTTCCAGGCGCTGGGCGACCTGGAGGACGTCACGGACGTCGTCCAGGCGCTGACCGCCAAGTACGGCGAGCCGTGCGCGGAGGCCAAGAACTACTGCGTCTTCGACGGCAAGTGGTTCGCGATCCCGTACCACTTCATTGGGATCGGGTCGTTCCTGCGCAAGGACTGGATGCAGGACAAGGGCATCACGCCCAAGGACATCTACAGCTGGGAGGAGCTGCGGGACGTCTGCCTGGAGATCTCCGATCCCGGCAAGCGCCGGTTCGGCTGGGGCATGACGATCAACCGGTCCGGCGACGCCAACGGCATGATCGAGGCGCTGATCAACGCGTACGGCGGGTCGATCGCCTCCAACGACGGCCGCAAGGTCACATTCGAGTCGCCGGAGACGGTGCAGGCGGTGACCTTCCTCGGCGACATCTACACGAACTCCAAGTACAAGCCGATGCTGCCGCCGGGAATCGCGAGCTGGACCGACACCAGCAACAACGAGAACTGGCTCGCCGGCATCCTCGGCTACACCCGCAACCAGTTCAGCGTCTACGCGGACTCGCGGACCAAGAAGAACCCGGTGCACGCCAACACCCACGTGTTCTCCGACTGCATCGGACCGGCCACCAACAACCCCCTGCTGCTCGGCCAGTCACAGGGCTTCGTCATCTTCAAGGGCGCCAAGAACCCCGCGCTCGCCAAGCTCCTGGCGCAGTACCTGGTCAGCGCGCCCGCGCTGCTCGGAGTGGCGAAGGAGGCACCCGGTCTGGTGATGCCCGCCTGGGAGAAGGTCTGGGACGCGGACCCGTTCTTCACCAGCGGCGACCCGGCGTTCCCCATGCTGCGCAAGATCACCCAGTTGCAGCTGCCGTTGAACACGAAGAACGGCCTGACCTTCCCGCAGAAGGCCAGCGCCGGCCAGCAGGCCGTCGGCTCGGCCTACGTCCTCACCGACATGATGCAGCAGGTCGTGCAGGGCACCGCGCCCGCGCAGGCCGTCAAGGCGGCCCACACGAAGATGGTGCAGATCTTCAACCAGCAGGGGCTGCCGCAGTGAGGACGCTCCGTCCCGCGCGGGTCCCGGCGGCGAGGGCTTCCTCGCCGCCGGGATCCGGCTCCCTCACGCCGACCCAGCGCCGGCTGGGTCGTGACTGGCGAATGGCGGCGCTATTCCTGACGCCGATGGCCGTGCTGGTCGGCGGCCTTGTGCTCGTACCGATCGCCCGATCGATCGTCACCAGCACCACCGAACGGCACGGGCAGGAGTCCGTGTTCGTCGGCCTGGACAACTATCTGCACCTCGTCGGCGACGACCAGTTCCACACGGGCGTGGTGAACTCGTTCGTCTTCACCGCGTACGCCGAGATCTTCAAGGTCGTGCTCGGGCTGGCCGCGGCCCTGCTGCTGCACCACCGACGCCGCGGGCGGGCGGTGCTGGCGGGGTTGCTCCTGGTGCCGTGGGTGGTGCCGACCGTGGTGACCGCGTTCAGCTGGCGCGCGCTGCTCGACCCGATCTTCGGCAGCGTCAACAACCTGCTCACCGCCACCGGAATCGGGCCGCTGCTGGTCGACCTGCACCTGGTGGACAGCTGGCCGGCGGGCTGGCTGTCCGACCCGTCGCTGGCGATGCCGTCGGTCATCATGGTGAACGTCTGGAAGGGGGTGCCCTTCTTCACCGTGTGCTTCCTCGCCGGCCTGAAGGCCATCCCGGCCGACCTGTACGAGGCGGCGACCATCGACGGCGCGTCGGCGTGGCAGCGGTTCGCCAACGTGACGCTGCCCGGCCTGCGCCACGTGATCACCGTGACGGTGACCCTGTCGTCGATCTGGACGTTCAACAACTTCGACCTGGTCTGGCTGCTCACCCAAGGTGGTCCGGGTGACGTGACCGCGCCGTACGTGCTCGTCGCGTACTCGAAGGCGATCCTGCAGTTGCAGTACGGCGCGGGCGCGGCGGTCACGCTCGTCATGCTGCCGGTCATCGGCGGGCTGGTGTTCTTCCTGGTCCGGCTGCTGCGCCAGGATTCGGGGGCGAAACTGCCCCGGGCACGACGCGCGACGCTGCGGGTCGGTACGCGGGCGCGGAAGGCCCTGCCGTGGGTGATCACCGCGGTGGTCACCGGGCTGCTGATCTGGGCGTCGCCGGAGATCTTCTGGAAGGCGGCGGTGATCCTCGGGGTGATCCTGCTGATCGCGGCGGCGGTGGGCCGGGTGGTGTCGACCCTCCAGTCGCGCGGCGGTCGCCGGGCATCCTCGGCGGTGTCGGGCTTCGGCTCCTGGGTCGCGCTCGCCGGGCTGCTCTTCTTCGTGCTCGGTCCGCTGTACTGGATCGGCGTCACGGCCTTCAAGTCCGAGGGCCAGGTCGTCATGCGTACGGACGACCTGTGGCCGACGCCGTGGACCACGGAGCAGTTCACCGGGCTCTTCGCCAACCAGCCGTTCGGTCGCTGGTACCTCAACACCCTGCTGGTGTCCGCGGCGTCCACGGCGGTGGCGCTGGTCTGCGCCGCTCTCGCGGGTTACGCGCTGGCCCGGCTGCGGTTCCGTGGCGCGCAGGGGTTCACCGTCACCGTGCTGCTCACCTACGTGATGCCGGGCGCGCTGCTGTTCATCCCGCTCTACCAGATGCTCATCGGCGTGCGACTCACCGACTCGTTGTGGTCGCTGGTCGTGACGTACCCGACGTTCACACTTCCGTTCGCCACGTGGCTGCTGGTCGGCTACTTCTCCTCGATCCCCGTGGAGCTGGAGGAGGCCGCGCTCGTCGACGGCTGCACCCGCCTACAGGCGTTCGGCCGGGTGGTGTTGCCGCTGGCCAAGCCCGGACTGCTGGCGGTCGCCCTCTTCACCCTGACCAACGCCTGGAACGAGTTCCTCTTCGCCTTCGTGTTCATCACGAAGGACGAGTACAAGACGTTGCCGGTGGGGATGCAGTCGATGATCGCTGGAGATGTCGTACCGCAGGGACAGCTCGCCGCGGCCTCGCTGCTCGTCAGCATCCCCGTGGTGATCATGTACGCGCTCGGGCAGCGCTTCCTGACCGAAGGGCTCACCGCCGGGGCGGTGAAGGGCTGACCGGCGGAAATCAGGTGTACGCGAGCAGGAAGTCGACGGTGCCCGTACCGCCGGGCTGGCCCTGCGGGGTCTGGAGTGCGGGCTCGCTGTTGATGACGTAGAACCCGCCGTTGCCGACCAGGCGAGGGGTGACCGCCATCGCCTGGTTGGCCATGTTCGCCCCGGTCGGGCGTACGACGAAGTCGCGCAGCAGCGTGAACAGGTTGTCGTTCAGATTCGACACGTGCAGCACGCGGTAGGAGCGGGGGGCCGGGGCGCCCCCGCTCGTCAGGCCCCAGATCGGGACGATCTGGTTCCGCCAGTTCGCCGGGTTGTTGCTGATCACGTTGTCGTACGAGTTGAGCTGAGTTTGAATTCCACTGTGGATGCCGGCCAGGTGGATGTGCAGTTGGTCCTGCTGGCGGGCGTCGGCCGAGTTGATCCCGAGCCCGATGTGCGGGTACACCACGTGCGAGGGCTGCCCGGGCTGCGCGTTGATCCAGGCGTCCAACCAGTAGTTCGGCGCGGCGGCGGTGGCGATGAACGGGCACTCGATGCCCTTCACCCGGCAGGTCGGCACGAGCAGATAGTTGTGGGTGTTCGGCGGCGCGCCGTTGAGCACCACGTAGGTGGACGTGGTGCGCAGGCAGTTGGTCGGCGGTGAGGTCCGTGTACCCAGGCAGACCTGGACCCGGTCCCAGAGGTCGAACCGGCCGCCGGTGTCGGTGGGATAGCCGCACAGCGCCGACGGCGTCGGGCAGGCCGTGCCACCCGGGTTCGGCGGTGGCGGGGGTTGGGGTGAGCCGTCACCACCGTCGGCCATTCCGCCGTCCGCCCCGGCCAGGGTGAGAAGCCCGCCCGCGCTGGCGGCCCCGGACAACTTGACGAACTGCCGTCGGGCCATCTGATCGATCCGTCTGCTGCCGCTCATCGCCACTCTCCACCCAGGCCGGTCCGAGGACGCTGCCCGACCCGAAGTCCCTGGTCAGGGTTCGGACGAGAAGGTCGGAACGTGCCGAGATTAGGACAAACATTCACACCTCAGAGGGTCGCCGACGGCGGAGTCCCCTGATCGTGTCCTGACCACTCCCCCCGGGGCCGGCCGCCGAAGGCGAGAGCGGGTCAGCGGCGGACGCCGACCCCGGCGTACCCGTGCGATTCCACGACCTCGGACTCCCCGTCCGGCCGCCATCGGGTGGTCTCCACCAGACCGGGCTCCACCAGGTCGTACCCGGCGAAGAAGCGCAGCGTCTCGGCGTGCGTGCGGGGCACCAGCGGCGCGCTGCTGTTGCGGTAAACGGCCTGACCGCGCTCGGCCAACTCTGCCGGGATGCCGTCCAGCGTCAGGTGCGACAACGCCAGGTGGCTGCCGGGCACGGTCGCGTCGCGCAGCCGGGCGACGGCCCCCCACGGGTCGTCCCCGTCCGGAACGAAGTGCAGCACCGCGAGCAGCAGCACGGCCACCGGGCGGTCCAGGTCGAGCGTGCCCCGCACGCCCGGGTCGGCCAGCAGGTCGTCGGGCCGTCGCAGGTCACCCTGCACGACGGCGGTGCCGGGCACGTCCGTCAACAACCGCCTGGCGTACGCGACGGCCACCTCGTCGTAGTCCACGTAGACCACCCGGGCGTCCGGCGTCACCGCACGCACCACCTCGTGCACCGTGCCCTGGGTGGGGAGCCCCGCGCCGATGTCCAGGAACTGGTGTACGCCCTGCCCGACGGCGTACCGGACGGCCCGGCGCAGGAACTGCCTGTTCATCTGGGCGGCCGCCGCGGTGTCCGGGAAGATCTCCAGCACCCGCTGGGCGGCGGCCCGATCGGCGGCGAAGTTGTTGCTGCCACCCAGGAAGTAGTCGTACATCCGGGCGACGTTGGGGCGGGCGGTGACGTCGGTGGTGTCGGGTGTCGGCTGCTCGGTCACGAGGGATCCCTTCGACGCACGGTCGGATCTCGATGTGTAGCAGTTGAGCCGACGACCCGCCGCCCCCTCGTGTCGTTGATCCGGCTGCACCCCTGGTCAGCGCCGACCACGGTGGGGGCACCCACTCACGAGGAGGGACGCCGATGACCAGTCAACGGGAGACCGTACGGGTCGAGAAAGACCTGTTCCGCGCCGTGTACGACTCGCCCGCGTCACTGCCCGGCCGACACCGGTGGACCACGCCGGAGTCGGATGTCCGGCGTCTGGAGAAGCTGCTGGGTATGCCGACGCGCACCATCGGCGCCCCGCTCTGGGTCAGCGGCGACGAGCCGGACTGCCCGAAGTGCGGCCGGCGGATCACCTGGTACGACATCGTCTCCTCGGCGGTCACCGGACTGCACGACAAGGGCATGATCGCCGAGGTCATCCTCGGCGACCACAAGTACGTCAACACCGAGGTCCCGGACGCCATCGCGGGGGTGCACTGCGCCGACTGCCACACCGCCATTGAGGGCCTGCGCAGCTTCAAGTGCCACAACTGGGCGTACGCCTTCGAGGCGCTGGAGGCCGTCCGGGAGCGCATGGCCGGCGGCCCCGGCCCGACCCAGCGCGTGGCCGAGGGACCCGCGTCGACCTGAGCCCCGGTCAGCCGATCGAGCGCTGGACCCACCTGCCCCACGTTCGCGTTTCCAAGATGTCTCCAAGGTGAACGCGGTATGAACGTGTGGAGAGGTGATTCATGGCCGACAACGGCAGTACGGACGTCCCAGAGATCAGCGCCGAGTGGTACCGCGACATCGTCGATGCCGCCGCCGGCACCCCGCACCCGGTGCAGTGGTTCGTCGGGCACGCCACCGAGGGGGTGATCCTGCTCCTCGGCGCGCTCCTGGTGGTGGCCGCGCTGCGCCGCCTGGCCGGTGGCCCGCACGACCGGGCACTCGCCCTCGTCGCGCCGCTGCCGACTCTCCTGGCGTACGCGGGCAGCGAATTGCTCAAGACCGTGGTGGACGAGGACCGGCCGTGCCGGACGGTGGGCCGGGCCATCATCGCCGGCACCTGCCCACCGCCGGGTGACTACTCGTTCCCGAGCAACCACGCCACCCTCGCCGGCGCGCTGGCGGTCACCACGCTGCTGCTCTCCCGGCGGCTCGGGCTGCTCGCCCTGCCACTGGCCCTGCTGGCCGCGTTCTCCCGGGTCTTCGTGGGCGTGCACTACCCGCACGACGTGGCCGCGGGCCTGCTGCTCGGCGCCCTGGTCGCCCTCGTCGCGACCCCGCTGCTGGCCCGCCCGGCCGCCGAGGCGCTACGTCGCCGCACCGACGCCCGCCGTCGAATACCCGACCTGGCCGGCCGACCCCGCCCGTAACCCTCAGGTCGCCAGGAGGGCGCCCGCCGTGCCGAGGAGCAGGAACGGGCCGAACGGCAGGTGGGTGGTCCAGCGGACCCGTCGGGCCACCAGCAGCCCCAGGCTCACCAGCGCGGACAGCCCGAACGTGAGCAGCAGCCCGAGCACGAGGACGGGCCACCCGTACCAGCCGAGCAGCGCGCCCACGCCGAGCGCCAACTTGGCGTCGCCCAGCCCGAAGCCGCGGCGACCGAGCAGCAACGTGCTGGCGGCGAAGAACAGGGCCAGACCCGTACCGGCGGCGACGGCCCGCACCCACGGACCCGCCCCGGCGTCGGCCAGCGCCGCCACGCCGAGCAGCAGCCAGGTTCCGCCAGCGGCGGGCAGGGTGAGCCGGTCGGGTAGCCGGTGCACGGCCAGGTCGACGAAGACCGCCGGTAGCGTCCAGCCCAGCCACCAGGCCACGGCCGGCAACGCGCCCAGCGGCGGGCCGACGAGCACGAGCAGCGCCACGGCGGCCAGGGCCGCCACCTCGATCGTGCCGGGCGGCGGCCCGACCCGGGCGCGGCACCGACCACACCGGGCCGCCGGACCGAGCGCGGGCCACGGCCCGGTCAGGCTGATCGCGGCCCCGCAGGCGTCGCACCCGGTCCGGCTGGCGGCGTCCGAGGGTACGGCGTGACGCACGACGGCCAACCGCGCCAGCGGGGTGACGAGCAGGGCTGCCAGCACGGGTGCGAGCCGGAGACGACGGGTACCCGGCACCGGCCCCACCTCGGTGACCGTAGGACCGCCGGAGGCGGACGGTTGGTCGGTCGGTTCGGCCGTCAGCGCCACGTCGACCCCGCCGAACGTCGCGCGACCGCCCCGAAAGGTGAACACGGATCGTGACTGAACGTTCGCTCGGGTGTAGCGGATGGCGCGGAAAGCGACGTCCCCCACCGACTCCGTCCGCCCCGGATCGGCCCGCACGATGTGCGGTCGCCGCCGAGCCGCGACGCTGGCCACATGCCGGCTTCCGGTTGCGATGTCCCATTCTCGTAAGGGGCGTAGGGGTCAGGACGGATCGGCCCGCGCCAACGAGGCCGGGCCATTGGCGACCCCTCGACCGACAGCCATCCGAAGCGCCGCACGGACACCTGCCACCACCACCCATCATCACTCAGAGTGTTCGCATGAATTGCCTCTGTTGCATCGGCGAGCGTGAGCTTATGCTCGCCCCTTGAGTGTGACGCAAGCCTCACATCGATGATCGGACAACACAGGACCTCGCATTTGTAGAAGATCCGCAACGGTGAATGC
Source organism: Micromonospora sp. NPDC049801 (assembly GCF_040656575.1). Taxonomy (NCBI): domain Bacteria; kingdom Bacillati; phylum Actinomycetota; class Actinomycetes; order Micromonosporales; family Micromonosporaceae; genus Micromonospora; species Micromonospora sp. NPDC049801. The sequence continues at coordinate 57,734 of NZ_JBFAMS010000016.1, forward strand.
AGAAGCGCCAATGAACGGCCGGATGAAGTGATCCGGGCGCGCTTTCGCATGCTCGACACCGGCGCTTCGTCGCCACGTCGGGCTGTCACGAGGAGGGTTCGGCGGTGGTCGGACGGCAGTTCAGGCGAGCAACAACCTGCCTGCTGGCGATCGTGGCGACGGTGGCGGCCACCGCCTGCGGCAGCGGGCCGGAGGTGGTCGACCGCCCGACGTCGGAGCGTGCCGACGGGGTACGGGCAGATTCGGATGTCGAACGCGGGGCCGCCGAAAAGGCGGCGCTCGAGGCGTACTCCGGATATCTCGCGGCCTCGCGCACGGCGAGTGGGCGCGGCGATCCGCACGCGCCGGAACTGTCCAGATTTCTCGCTGATCCACTGCTGACCCGGGTGCAATTGTCCATTCGCGACGCTAAGGAGCACGGCGCGATGCGTACCGGGACCTTGCGATCCGATCCCACCGTGATCGCCGTCGACCTCGACTCGGACCCGGCCACCGTGGAGATCCAGGACTGCCTGGACGCGACCGGCTACCGGCTCGTCTACACGAAGGACCAACGGGTGGTGCCGGGCAGCGGCGGCGGCAAGCACCTGGCGACCGCCACCGCCACCCGCTATCCGGACGGCCGCTGGCTGATCAGCTCCGGCGTCGCGCACCAGGACCAGCCGTGCTGAGCCGCCGGCTCCTCGCCGGGGTCGGTGTGGCGATGCTGCTGGTGGTCGGCACGACCCTGCCGGCCTCCGCCGCCCGCCGTGCGGGCCCGGGGGTGGAGTGCCCGCCCGGCCAACCGGACTGCAACGTCTGGGACGACGAGCCGGGCCACCCCGGCGACCCGGGGGGCGGCGGGGACAACGGCGGCGGAGACTCCGGCGGCGGCGGGGGTGGCGGCGTCTGCCAGTGGGGCGGCCGGACGATCCCCTGCTACGACGACCTGCTGGGTTGGTTCAACAACGGCGACGGCTGCTACTACAAGCTCGCCGTGCCGCAACCGTCGGCACCCGAGGGCCAGCAGTGGTACGTCCAGACCTGCAACGGCGGCGACCTCGGCGCGCAGCGAACCTTGCCGCTCGACGGGCCGCCGGCCGGCTTCGGCGCTCCGCCGGACCCGGAGGAGCTGGCCCGCCGGGCGCTCGCGTCGATCAAGCTGCTGCCGGCGCGGCTCAAGGTCGCCCCCCGCAAGGACATCGGCCCCGGCCTGGTCGGCCTGCCGGTCTGGATGTGGGCCACCCCGAGCGCCAGCTACTTCGGGCCGCTGAACGCCTCCGCGACCGACCGTGGGCTGACCGTCTCGATCGAGGCGAAGGTCAACCGGATCGTCTGGAACATGGGCAACGGCGACACGGTCACCTGCACCAAGCCGGGCACCCCGTACGACCCGAAGGGCAAGCGCGCCGGCCGCACCTCGCCGGACTGCGGCTACGACCACGGCTACCCGAAGGCGGGCACCTACCGGGTGGGTGCCACCACGTACTGGACGGTCCGCTGGTGGACCGACAACGGCGTGGAGGGCGACCCGATCGCGCAGACCCGGACCAGCGGCACCGTGCCGGTACAGATCAGGGAGCTCCAGGTGGTGACCAGGTGAGTGACCCGGTTCTGCGAGCACCCCAGCCACGAATGGAGATCGAACGGTGAGTGTGGCGACGCGTAACGCGACCGGACCGGTGGACGCGCCGGTCAGCCCGCCCAAGGTGGTCCGGCAGCGCCGCGTCCGTCCAGGCTTGCTGGGTCTCGCCGTACTCCTGATCGCCCTCGGTGGGCTGGGGGCCGCGTTCGCGGTCACCTCGGTCCGGGCCACCGGCAGCTACCTCGCGGTGGCCCGACCGGTGGAGGTGGGCCGGGAGGTCACCGCCGCCGACCTGATCACCGTGCAGGTCGCCGGCGGCCAGGGGCTACGCCCCGTGCCGGCGGGCCGGCTGGACGAGGTGGTCGGCAAGCGGGCCGCCGTGGCGCTGGTGCCGGGCACCCTGCTCACCCTCGGGCAGGTGACCGACGACCCGCTGCTCGGCCCGGGGCAGCAGCAGATCGCGCTCGGCCTGAAGACCGCCCAGGTGCCCGCCCGCGCGCTGCACCCCGGCGACAAGGTGCTGCTGGTCAGCACCCCGGACGACGACGCCACCGGGGCGGCCGCCACGGCGGGCACCCGGTTCACGGCCACCGTCATCGACATGGTCAGCCCGACGGACGACGAGAAGGTGCTGTACCTGGCGCTCCTCATCCGGGACGTACCCGCCGTGGTGGCGCTCGCCGCCCAGGAGCGGGTCGCCGTCGTGCTGATCGAGGCGGCCTGACCATGGCGATCATCGCGTTGGTGTCCGCGAAGGGTTCGCCCGGCGTGACCACCTCGGCGTTGGCCTGCGCCCTGACCTGGCACCGCCGGCTGGTCCTCGCCGAGTGCGACCCGGCGGGCGGGTCGATCCTCGCCGGCTATCTGGGCGGCCAGTTGGACGGTCCGCGCGGCATCGGGGAGCTGGCCGTCGGCGAGCTGCGCGACGGCAACCTGGAGACCGCGTTCTGGTCCCAGTTGGTCGACCTGGACGCGCCGCGCCGGGAACGGCTGCTGCTGCCCGGTCTGGTCGACCCGACGCAGGCCGGCAGCGTCACCCCGCTCTGGCAGCGCTTCGCCGACTACTTCAACGCCCTGGACCGGGGCACACCCGGCTACGACGTGCTCGTCGACTGCGGCCGACTGCACGTGAACGGCCCACCGTGGCCACTGCTGCGGGCCGCCTCGGTGGTGCTGCTGGTGACCCGGGCGAACCTGCCCGACCTGTCCGGGACGCGGGCGGTGGTCACCACGATCGAGCGGGACTTCGCCGAGCACCGGGTACCGCCGGGCACCCTGCGGCTGCTGCTGGTCGGCGACGGGCACGGGCGCGCCGAGATCAGTCGCGGGCTGAGGCTGCCGGTGATCGCCCGGCTGCCGCACGACCCGCGTACCGCGGGGGTGCTCGGCCTCGGTGGGACCGTGCGGGCCGGACGGCCGCTGCTGCGCGCGGCGACCGCGCTGGAGGTGCCGGTCGGGGCGTTGCTGGAACGGCGACGCGCCCGGCTGGCCTGGCCGGTACAGCAGGGGGTGCCGGATGCGGTTTGAACCCGTCTCGGCCGACCCCCGCCAGCAGCCGCCGGGCGCGACGTCCACCGCGCCACCGCTGACCCCCGCGAACGGCCGGCACCACCACGTGCCGCCGATGCCGCAGCCGACGCCCACGCCGCCGCCCGAGACGGCCCCTCGACCCCGGATGGACTTCCAGGTGGTCCGGGAGTTGCGCCGGGAACTCACCGAACGACTCACCCTGTGGCAGCGCGGGCGGGAGTTCACCGTCGACGAGGAGGACACCGAGCGGGCGCGGCTGGCCGTCCAGGTGGTCGCCGAGTACGCCGACGCGGTCCGCCGGGCCGGCACGCCGATGGCCGCCGGCGAGGAGCGTCTGCTGCTCGACCAGGTGACCGCCGAGCTGGTCGGACTCGGCCGGCTACAGACCCTGCTGGTCGACGACACCATCGAGGAGGTGCACATCCTCGGCTGCGACCAGGTGCGCATCACCCGACACGGCGGCGGGGTGGACTGGGGCGAGCCGATCGCCGACAGCGACGCCGAACTGGTCGAGATCCTCCAGGCGGCGGCGCGGCGGGCCGGCGCGACCGAGCGGTCCCTGTCCACCGTGAAGCCCACCCTCGACCTGCAACTGCCCGACGGCAGCCGGTTGGCGGCGGTGTTCCTGGTCAGCCACCGCCCGTACGCGGTGATCCGCAAGCACAACACCCTGGACGTGAGCCTCGACGACGTCGCCGGTAGCCGGGGCGACCTGGACGAGATGATCGACCCGCTGCTGCGTGACTTCCTGCGCGCGGCGATGCGCGCCGGGTTGAACATCATGGTCGCCGGGCTGGCCGGCGCCGGAAAGACCACAATCATCCGGGCCTTGATGAACGAGATCCCGCCCGACGAGCCGTACGTGCTGCTGGAGGAGAGCCGGGAACTGCTGCCGGCGCGCCGCCGCGAACGGCACCGGGCGGTGATGAGCTTCGAGGCGCGGGAAGGGCACGGCGAGCGCGGCTTCGACGGCCGTCCGGCGGGCGAGGTGACGATCGCCGACCTGATCCCGCTGTCGCTGCGGATGGGCGTCCTGCGGATCATCGTGGGCGAGGTGCGGTCCCGCGAGATCGTGCCGATGCTCCAGGCGATGACCACCAGCCGGGGCTCGATGTGCACGATCCACGCCCGTACGGCCGCCGGTGTCGGCGAGCGGATCGTCGAGTTGGCGTTGGCGCACGGCCGCGAGATGACCGTCGACCAGGCACGTCGGATGGCCGGCAACGCCCTCGACCTGATCGTCTACGTCACCGTCGAGGACGAGAGCGCGATCGGCGGACGTAAGCACCGGTTCGTCTCGCACGTGGAAGAGGTGATCGGGGCCGGCGAGGCCGGACGGATCACCACCACCACCGTCTTCGGTCCCGGTCCGGACGGCCGCGCGGTCCCCCGGCACCTGCCGGAACGCGTCCGCGACCAGTTGCTCCGCGTGGGGTACGACTCCCGACTGCTGACCCGGTGGATCGAGGCCGGTACGGGCGCGTGGCGGCGGCCCCGACAGACCCGACTGGCCCGGCGGTGACCTGATGGGGAACAGCCTGGAGTTGATCGCGGTGGTCTCCGGGGCCGCCTGCGTGGCGGGGCTCCTGCTGGCGGTGGTCGCGCTGGTCGGCACCCGTCGACCCCCGGGCCCCGGCCCGGGAGCGGGGCCCGGCCTGAGTCGCCTCTGGCGGGGCTCCGGCGCCACGCCCGCCGAGCGGCGGTCCTACCAGGCGCTGTTGCTCGCCGCGGTGGTCGCCGGGGCGTTGGCGTTCCTGCTGACCGGGCTACCGGTGGTGGGGCTGCTCGTGGCGGTGGCGGTACCCGGTACGCCGTGGCTGTTCGCGGTGGGCAAGGCCGAGCAGCGGGCGATCGCCCGGATCGAGGCCGTCGGCGAGTGGACCCGCCGGCTCAAGGACGTCTCCGGTACGGGCCAGGGCCTCCAACAGGCGATCATCAGCACGATCGGCAGCGTGCCACCCGGCATCGAGGACGAGGTACGACTGCTCGCCGCCCGGTTGCAGGCCGGCTGGCTGGCCCGCTCCGCGCTGCTGGCGTTCGCCGACGAGATCGGCGACCCGGTCTGCGACCAGGTGGTGGCGGCCCTGATCCTGCACCTCACCGACCGGGGCGAGCGGTTGGGCGACGTACTCGGCTCGATCGCCGGCGCGGCGTCCGCCGAGGTGGCGACCCGCCGGGAGATCGAGGCCAAGCGCACCCAGCCCCGGTTCGCGGTCCGGTTCCTGACCGGGATGACGCTGGCGACGCTGGCGTACGGGCTGATCAACACCGAGTACATCGAGCCGTACGGCACCCCGACCGGTCAGGTGGTGATGGCCGCGCTCGGCATCGCCTTCATCGGCCTGCTGGCCTGGGTCCGCTCGATGAGTCAGCCGCAGCGACCGGCCCGGTTCCTGCCGGCGCCCGACCCACAGGAGGTCGTCGCGTGAGCGCGAGCGCCACGGTGCCGGCAAGAGGCTCGCGATGATCGTCAACTGGCTCCTCGGCGTCGCCGTCACCGGCGGGGCGGCGATCGGGTTGGGCCTGTTCCTGGTGATCCGCGAGCTGGTGCCGGCCACTCCCGCGCTCGGCCCGGCGCTGCGCCGCCTGCACCAGCCGCCGGGTACCGGCCGGGTGGCCACTCCCGCCTCCCGGCGGTTGGACTGGCTCAGCGGGCTGTCCCGCTGGCTACGACCGCCGCACCGGCAGCTCGCCCTGATCGGCCAGACCCCCGAGCAGTACGCGCTGTCGGTGCTGCTGTCCGCGCTGATCGGACTGGCCACGCCGACCCTGCTCGGGGTGGCGCTGTTCGTCCTCGGCATCTCGCTGCCGCTGGTCGTACCGGTGCTCGGGGGCCTCGGCATGGCGTTCGTCGCCGGTCTGCTGGCGCACCGGTCGGTCCTGACCAAGGCGGACGCCGCCCGCGACGAGTTCCGCCAGGCCGTCTGCACGTACCTGGATCTGGTGGCGTTGCAGCTCTCCGCCGCGCACGGGCCCGTGCAGTCGTTGGAGCGGGCCGCGGCGGTCTGCGACGGCTGGGTGTTCGACCGCCTTCAGGAGGCGCTGCGGATCGCCCAGATGCAGATGCACGCCCCCTGGGACGAGCTGCGCGACCTCGCCGACAAGATCGGTATCCCGGAGTTGGGCGACGTCGGCGCGATCATGCGCTCCTCCGGCAGCGAGGGCGCGCAGGTGCACGAGACCCTGCGCAGCCGGGCCGACTCGCTACGCGACCAGATCCGCACCGACAACCTGGCCCGCGCCGAGGGCGTGACCAGCAAGCTCGACATTCCGGGCGCGCTCCTCGTCTTCGTGCTGCTCGGTTTCGTCGTCTACCCGTTCATCGCCCGTGTCTGATCCGACCCCGAGAAGGAGTACGCCATGTCCATCCTCACCTACCTGCACGTCGTGGTGACGACGCGCTTCGCCGAGCTACGCCGGGACGGCGAGCGGGGCGACAGCCCGGTACCGACCGCGGTGATCATCTTCGGCCTGGTCTTCGTGGCCACCATCGTCACCGGCCTGGCCCTCGGCAAGGCCAACGACTGGATGAAGGCCATCCCGGGCCACACGAACCCGAAGTAGCCGGCATGCGCCGAGTCACGTACCCGAGGTGGCGCCGGGCGGTTTCCGCTGCCCGGCGTCGTCTCGTGACCGGCGACCGGGAGGGGGGCGCGAATCCGGTGGAGCTGGCCGTGGTGATGCCGCTGATCCTGGTGCTGCTGTTCGCGTCGCTCCAGGTGGCGGCCGTCTTCCTGGCTCGTGCCACGGCGTTGAACGCCGCCCAGAGCGGGGTCAACGCCGAACGGCGGTACAACGCGTCCGACGGCGCCGGAGTAGCCAGCGCCAAGCAGTTCCTGTCCACCAGCGGCAGCTGGCTGCTGGGCTGGGACAAGGCCGGCGGCCCGAGCTGTGTGACCAGCGAGGTCGACGTGACCTGCACGGTGACCGGCCGGTCCCTGTCGGTCGTACCCGGCGTGGACTTCGAGATCGGGCAGACCGCGCACGGGCCGGTGGAGCGGGTGACAGCGCCGTGAGCCGGACCACCGAGCGCGGCTCGGTCTCCATCGAGGTCGCGGTGCTCGCGCCCGCGTTCATCGCGCTGATGGTGCTGGCGGGCGTTGCCGGACGCAGCGCGGTGGCGGCAGAGGCCCTCGACGCCGCCGCGCACGACGCGGCCCGCGCCGCGTCGATCTCCCGCGACCCGACCGACGCCAAGGAACAGGCCCGCAAGGCAGCCCAGGAGCAGTTGGACTGGCACGGGCTGGACTGCGGAGCCGCTCCGACCCTGACGTTCGGCGGCAGGGTCGGCAACAGCGACACCGGATTCGACGACGCCTACCGCAGCGCGCTCGGCCAGAACGCGACGGTCACCGTCACGGTCGAGTGCCGGGTGTCGTTCCGCGACCTACGGCTCAACGCCCTACCGGGCATGCCCACCGAGAACAAGATCGAGGCCAGTTTCACCTCGCCCCTGGACCGCTACCGGAGCCGACGATGAACCTCCGTACGCTCTCCGGCGACCACGGCCGGGTCAGCATCTTCCTGGCCGTGGCGATGATCGGCGTACTGGCCATCGTGGGGCTCTCGTTCGACGGCGCGGGCCAGCTCCGCACGCTGCAACGCGCCGACAACCTGGCCGCTGAGGCGGCCCGCGCGGGCGGGCAGGCCATCGACCGGGCCACCGCGATCGAGGGTGGGCCGACGCGGATCGACCAGCCGCAGGCCCGCGTGGCGGTCGCCGAATACCTCACCGCCGTCGGCTCCACCACCAGCCACACCGTGAGCTTCCCGCAGATCGCCGGGGAGGTCGTCGTCCGGGTACGCCTCACGATCACCTACCGCCGCTCGATGCTCGGCCTGTTCGGCTTCGCTGACCAGGTCACCATCACCGGCGAGGCGACCGCACGGGCCATCACCACAGCCCCACCCCCGGTCCCATAGGAAGGAAGGCAGCCATGTCCGCATCGGGTCGGTCCGTCGTACGGCGGACGGGACGCGTCCTCACCGGCCTCGGCGCGCTCGTCGTGCTCTGCGCCCTGGTGGCGGGCGCGCCGGTCGCGCTGCTCGCTTTCGCCGGCAATCCCCTGCCCGACCATCTGCCCACCCTCGCCGAGGTGGGCACCACCCTGACCAGCCGGGACGACGGGCAACTCTTCCTTCGGGCCCTGGCATTGGCCGGTTGGTTCGGCTGGGCCACGTTCACCTTCTCCGTCCTCGTCGAGTTGGGCGCGCAGACCCTGCGCCGGCCGGCGCCGAAGCTGCCCGGAATGAGCCGCCAGCAGAAGGCCGCCGCCGCGCTGGTCGGTTCGGTCGCCCTGATCCTCGCGGCCAGCCCGGCCGCCGCCAGCGCCGCCGCGGTCTACGCCGGTCCGGCGTACGCCCAGCCGAGCGCGTCGGCCACCACCACGCGGCTCACCGAGAGCACCCCGCTGGGCCTGGCCGCGAGCGGGCCCCGCGACGCCCTGGGGAGCGGGCCGCTCGGACTTGTCGCGCCGGGCGGGCCGAGCCCCGGCGACCAGGCTGCGCCGGTGTACCGCGTTGCCCGGGGCGACTACCTCGGCGAGGTGGCCGAGCGGTACCTCGACGAGTTCGACGACTACCGGCAACTCGCCAAGCTGAACCGGCTGGACGACCCGGACCGGATTCGTCCCGGGCAACTGCTCCGGCTCCCGGCGGAGGCCACCGACCAGGGCGCACGCTCGCACGCGACCGGCAAACTCGTCGGTCGACCCGCCGCGCCCACACCGCCCGCGCGACCGGCCCCGGAGCGGTCGGCGCCGGAGCGGTCGGCGCCGGAGCGCACACAGCAGGCACCACCCAGCGGTACGGAGTCGACGGGTGAGGCACCCACGATGACCGTCGGCGCGGCCCGGGCCGGAACCACCGACCGGGTGAACCGACCGCTGGCCGTCTCCGCCGTCCTGGCCGTGGCGAGCATCGTCGGCGCCCAGATCGGCGCGGTCCTCGGTCTCCGCCGTCGGCCGGCCACGGCCGGCGCCGCACCCCGGCTGACTGCGGCCGCCCGTACCCCGCGACGCCGGTCAACCCGGGTCGGCGGCAGCTCCACCACCGAGAGCCGCGCCTCCCGGAGCGGCAGCACTGGTCGGAGCGGCAACCCCGGTCGGAGCGGCAGCACTGCTCGGAGCGGTGACGCGGGTCGGAGCGGCAGCCCTGGTCGGAGCGGCGAGGCGGGTTGGAGCGGTGACGCGGGTCGAGCGGGCAGTGGCGCCGCCTGGGCCGCCCGTCGTGCGGCGGCGGCCACCGAGACGCCCGCCCCGCCCACTGGCCCTCCGACCGGCAGGCCGCTGGCCCTGCCCGGTCGTAGCGCCGGAGCGGTCGGCGAATGGGACGACGACGGCGTCCAGGGCGGTCGGCACCGGCGGGGTTGAGCCGGCACCCGCACGCGTAGGTCGCAGCCCCGCTCGCCGAGTTCCGCTCGAACGACGCCCGGGAGCTGCGGCCCACGCGCGGCCAACGCCCGAGCGCCGTGCCCCACACGCGCCCGGGAGCGGACACCCCGGACAGACTGATGCCACATAGTCATCAAGATGACTATGTGGCATCAGTGCGTCGAGGGCGGCCGGTCATCGTCGACCCCGCAGCACGCTGTCAGGGGAGACGGGTCTGGAGCACGCCGTCCTGGATGCGGGTGGGCAGGATCTGCTGGTCATTGCCGGAGGGACCTTGCATGACCTCGCCGCCGTTGAGACGGAACGCGCTGCCGTGCCACGGGCAGACCACGCACGCGTGGCCGTCGATCTCCTGGACCTCGCCCTCGCCCAGCGGCCCGCTCTGGTGCGGGCACCGCTCCAGCATCACCGTGACCTCGTCACCGTGGCGGTAGAGGATCACCGAGATGTCGTCGTCTACCTCTCGGGTGATCAGCGTGCGCTGCGGCAGGGTGGCCATGTCGGCCAGCGAGTGCCAGCCGTCGCTCATCCGGTGCAGCTCGGACACGCTCTGGTTGACCTGGGCGCCCTGCTTGTACGCCAGATGCCCGCCGATGTACGCGCCGAGGCTGACGGCGGAGAGGCCGAGGAACCCGAGCGCCCTGCCGACGCCGCTCCGCCCGGAGAGCCGCGCCGCCAGTGAGCCGGCGTAGAGGCCGACACCGACGGTGTTCGCGGCCGCGTGCACGAGGCCGACCCGGCGCTGGTCCCGGGAGAGCGCCGCCCAGTCGTTCAACCCGGCGACCGCCGCCGGCAGGGCGCTGACCGTCCCCAAGCCGACCAGCACGGTCGCCGGTCGGCGCTGCCCTGGCATCAGGTCCAGCACGGCGGCACTGATCCACGCCCCGACCGGCACCTGCACCATGGCCGGGTGCAGCGGGTGCCCCAGCGTCACGCCGTGCAGCAGGTCCCGCAGTCGCCGCGGTCGCAGCGTCCCCAGGACAGCCTTCTGCAACCGGTCACCCGCGCGGTCCAGCCGGGAGTCCTGCTCAACTTTCGTCAATAGCGCTCGCACGAGTACCGACTTCCCGGCGATCCCCCTCCCAAACCGGTCGCTGACGACAAACCTGCCGGGGGCGGGCATGCTGGCGGGATGGGTGTGCGGGTGGAGCGCAACGGGGCTGTCACTACGGTGATTCTGGATCGGCCGGAGGCGCGGAACGCTGTCGACGGGGCTACCGCTCGGGCGTTGGCGGATGCCTTCCGCGCCTTCGAGGCTGATCCGGACGCGGCGGTCGCCGTGCTGTGGGGGGCGGGCGGCACGTTCTGCGCCGGAGCCGACCTGAAGGCCATCGGCACGCCGAGAGGCAACCGGGTGGAGCCGGAGGGGGACGGCCCGATGGGTCCCACCCGGATGGTGCTCAGCAAGCCGGTGATCGCGGCCATCTCGGGGTACGCGGTGGCCGGCGGTCTGGAACTGGCGCTCTGGTGTGACCTGCGGGTCGCCGAATCCGACGCCACGCTCGGAGTGTTCTGCCGCCGCTGGGGCGTACCGCTGATCGACGGCGGCACGGTCCGGCTGCCTCGACTGGTCGGGGAGAGCCGCGCGATGGACCTGATCCTCACCGGGCGGGCGGTGCCGGCCGACGAGGCGTACGCCATGGGGTTGGCCAACCGGGTGGTGCCGACGGGCCAGGCGCGGGCGGCGGCCGAGGAACTGGCGACGGCGATCGCGCGGCACCCGCAGACCTGCCTGCGCAACGACCGGGCGGCCCTGCTGGCCGGCGTCGGACGGCCCGAGGCGGAGGCGCTGGCGACCGAACTGGCGTACGGGATGGATTCGCTGGACACCGACGCGCTGGCCGGCGCGGCCCGGTTCGCCGCGGGCGAGGGCCGGCACGGCACAACGCCGCCGGGAGGGTGGGACCTCCCGGCGGCGTCGGCTACCGGGTGAATCAGTTGCGGTTGATGGTGAAGGTCGTCGTGGGGTTCTGGATGTCCACCGCGTTGTTGCTCAGCCGCAGGTTGGTGAAGGTGACCGACCCGACGGCGGGACCCTGCCCGGACTCCGGCATGGGGTTGGCCCAGATGCCGAAGCCGGACTTGGCGTCGTAGGCGTCACCGCTCTTGCGGGCGCCGCTGATGGAGATGTTGGTGAAGACCGTGTCGGTGATCGGGTTCTGCGGCTGCCCACCGACGTAGTTGGTCTGGAACATGATGCCGCTGTAGGTCGGATCGACGATGTCCACGTCGCTGACGCGGATGCCCTGGAACACCTTCGAGGCGGAGAACACCCAGATCGCCGGGAAGGTCTGCCCGCCCCAGAAGTGCCCACCGGCTCGCACGATCGAGATGTTCTCGAACTTCGTCGGCGGGCTCGCGCCGAAGCCGTTCATCGGGTAGCCGAAGTCGAGCGAGCTGATGGTGATGCCGGAGTAGACGAGCGTGTCCGCGATGTAGATGTTGCGGAACGTGTTGCCGTAGCCGCCGTAGACGGCCACGCCGGCGGCCCGCCAGGTCAGCGTCGACGTCAGGTTCTCGTAGACGTTGTCCTTCATGTCGGCGCCGCCCGCGTCGATCGCCGAGAACAGCGCGAAGCTGTCGTCGCCGGTGGCCCGTGCGTCGTTGTTGCTGACCAGGTTGTTGGTGCTGCCGTTGGTCATGTTGACGCCGTCGGCGAACAGGTTGCGGATCCGTGAGTTCCGGATCGTCATGTAGTCGGTGTTGGCGCCCCAGTAGAGGCAGACCTGGTGCTCGGCCCAGATGTTGTCGATCACGATGTTCGACACGTTGGAGAAGTCGAACACCTTGCCCGGACCGTCGATGCGAGAGGTGTAGTTGCCGAAGTACGCGAAGTTCTTGAACGACGAGCCGGCCGCCGAGTTCTCGGCCCGGAAGCCGATGTCGGTGTTCTCCTGGCCGGACGGCGCGTTGAACCGGGTGTACCAGGGGCCCGCGCCGGTCACCTGGACCGCCTTGCCGTACACCTGGAACTTGGACGAGGTGGAGTAGTTGCCGGCGGGCAGGTACACCCCGATCAGGTTGCCGGTGGTGTCCATCCGGACCCGGTCCAGGGCGTTCTGCACGTCCTGGTGGGTGAAGCCGGTCGGCGTGGCGTACCGCGCCGAGTCCGGGTTGGCGATCGGCGACACCTGCTCGGTGTTGATGAAGTCGATCGCGTACGTGGTGGTGTTGGCCGCGTCCTTCTGCAGGCGGATCTTGCTGCCGGCCGGCACGGTCGAGTTGAGCATGACGTTGGCTTCGTCGTAGATGTGGCGCGGTCCGCCCGCGCTCGGAGTGTTCCCCGGGCTGGTCTCGTTGCCGTACAGCCAGGCGTAGCGGGACGTCAGGTCGATGGCCTTGTGGAACGTGCCGTTGACGTAGACGTTGAGCGTCGAGTTGATGCCCCCGCCGCCCGCCGCGTCCGGGATGGAGAAGCGGGTGACAAGCGTGTTGGTGCTGGCCCGGGTGGTGAACTCGACGTAGGCGCCGGTCGAGTTCAGGGTCACCGCACGCCGGCCGGACGCCTCACCGGCGACGTCGCCGACGGTCCGGTTCGGGCCCACGACGTTCGCGCCGCCGCCGACCACGCCGTCCTCGGCCTCGTACATGTCGTACGGCATGTTGGCGCCACGCCCGACGAAGAGCGGCTGGTCGGAGGTGTTGTTGGTCTGCTTGACCGGCAGCTCGTTGGCGTCGGCGGCGAGCACGACCCGGACGGTGTACTTGCCGTTCGCCGCCGTCCAGGTGCCCAGGTTGACCGGGCCGACGGTGGCCCCGGCGTTGATCACACCGGAGTACGAGCCGGTCAGGGTACGGACCACGGTGCCGGAGTCGTTGAGGACGGTGAGCGTGATGCCGTGCGAACCGGACGCCGACGCCACACTGCCGGCGTTGCGGATCGACACCGAGAACGTGACGGTGTTGCCGGCCGACGGGTTCCCCGGCGACCAGGCGACCGAGGAGGCGACCAGGTCACTGGTGGCGACCGGGCTGACGACCAGCGGGCTGGGGTTGGAGTAGCTGTTGTTGGTGTCGTCCTGCTCGACGACGGTGTTCGACTCGTCGACCTTCGCGCTGAGCGGGTAGCTGCCCGCGTCGCGGGTGCCGATGCTGGCGCTGACCGTGGTCGACGCGCCGGCCGCGAGGGCACCGACCGACGCGGTGCCGACCCGGGTGGAGCCCAGGTAGAAGTTGACGTTGGTCGCGGCGGAGGCCGCCGATCCGGCGTTCCGCACGGTCGCCGAGAGCGTGACGGTGCTGGTCTCGACGGGTGCGGACGGGCTAAACAACATGCCGGTGACGGTGAGGTCCGGGTTCGGCGCGGGGGTGCCGAAGACCTGGAACTCGGCCACCTGACCGGCCGGGGCGCCGGTGTTCGAGGCGATCGAGAGGCGTACGTCGGCCGCCGCGCCGGAGACCGGGATGGTCACCGTGTTGCCGCTGCCCGGGTTGAACGTGTAGTTCGTCGCGCCGACCAGCGTGGTGAAGCTCGACGAGCCCTGGTCCCGGCCGAGCACGGTGATGTTCTGGGTACGCGTACCCCACGCCGAGTCCGGGTTGAGCTTCAGCACGATCTGGCTGAGGCTGGCGTTCGCGCCGAGCTGCACGGTCAGCGTGCTCGGGTTGCCGTTGCCCTCCCAGTAGGTGGCCACGTTGTTGTCGTTGGCGTTGGTCGCCACGAACGTGTGCACGTACCCGGAGGCGGTGATCGGCTTACCGACCGCCAGGTTGCTCCCGGTGGGCGGGTTGCCGGTGCCGGTACGGGTCACCGTGTTGCTGTTCGATGACTGGTTGCCGGCCGCGTCCCTGGCCCGCACGTAGTACGAGACCGTGGCGCTGTCCGCCTGGCTGTCGGTGTACGTCAGCGTCGAGCCGCTGACGCTGCCGCGCAGCGCGCCGTTGGCGTAGACGTCGTACCCGGTCACCCCGACGTTGTCGCTCGACGCCGACCAGGTGAGCCGGATCTGCCCGCTGGCCGGTTGGGTGTACGCCAGGTTGCCGGGGGCGCTGGGGGCCTGGGTGTCGGTGCTGCCGCTGGATCCGTACACCTCCACCTCGGAGAGCTGCGCGGCCGGCCAGCCGGTGTTGCCGGTGACCTGCACCCGGACGTAGCGGGTGCTGGCGGCGGTGAAGCTGACGGTCGCGGTGTTGCCGCTGCTCGGGTTGAAGGTGTAGTCGGCCGACGACTTCAGGGTGCTGAAGGTCGAGCCGTTGGTGGAGCCGAGCACCGACAGGGTCTGGGTACGCGTCTGCCAGTCCGACGACGGCGGCAGCTTCAGCACCACCCGGTCCACGCCGACCGTGGCGCCCAGGTCGGCCTGGATCCACTGGGGGAACGCGTTGTTGGCGCTCTCCCAGTAGGTCGAGGCGTTGCCGTCGTTCGCGTTGCTCGCCACGTAGTTCTGGTTGTAGCTGCTGGCGCTCATGGTGGCCGAGAGCCCGGCGAGCAGGGCCGCGCGGGCGGAACCCGCGGGTGCGGAGGCGGGCGTCGCCGCCGGTGCCGCGGTCGCGGGGGTGACGGCGGGAGCGGCGGCGAGGAGCAGTCCGGCGAGCGTGCCGGCGAGCAGTCGGCGGCGGGCCGGCGATCGGTCGGCTCGGACGGTCGAACCGGGCGAGCCGGTTCGCGGGGTGCCTCGGGTGGGGCCGTTTCTGGACATCGGTCGCTACACCTCTTTCGGGGGTGGTGTGGGGTGCGTTGCCCGGTGACGGGCGCAGGGGTACGCCCGTCGTGCCGCGACAGGTGGGGGACGGTGCGGTGGCCCCCGCCCTGGTCGGGCGGGGGCCGTCGGCCTAGCTGGAGTAGACCTCGAACTCGCTGAGCTGACCGGCGGGCCAGCCCGTGTTGCCGGTGACGGTCAGGCGCAGGTACCGCTGGCTGGTCGCCGTGAAGGTCACGGTGACCGTGTTGCCGCTGGACGGGTTGAAGGTGTAGCCGGCGGATGTCTTGAGGGTGTTGAACGACGAGCCGTCGGTGGAGCCGAGCACCGCCAGGTTCTGCGTGCGCGTCTGCCAGGCCGACGACGGCGGCAGCTTCAGTACGACCCGGGACACCGTTCGGGCCGCGCCCAGGTCGACGGTCAGCGACTGCGGGAAGGCGTTGTTGGCGCTCTCCCAGTAGGTGTTCGCGTTGCCGTCCACCGCGTTGGGCGCGGCGTAGACGTCGGAGTGGCTGGTCTCGGTGATCGACCGCCCCGCCGCCAGGTTGCCGGTGGGGGCCGGCGTGGTCGGGGGCGGGGTGGTCGTCGGGGGCGCGGTGGTGGGCGGGGCCGTGGTCTGCGTGCCGCCGTACACCTCGACCTCGCTGAGCTGCGCGGCCGGCCAGCCGGTGTTGCCGGTCACGGTGACCCGGATGTAGCGGCGGTCACCGGAGGGCAGCCCGATCGACACGGTGTTGCCCGAGCCGGGTGCGAAGACCCGACCGGCGGACGACGCCAGCGTGCCGTACGACGAGCCGTCCGTGGAGCCGAGCACCGACAGTGTCTCGGTGCGCTGCTCCCAGCCGGCGGGCAGCTTGAGCACCACCCGGTCGACCGAGCGGACCGCGCCCAGGTCGACGGTGACCGACTGCGGGAAGGCGTTGTTGGCGCTCTCCCAGTAGGTCGAGGCGTTGCCGTCCACCACGTTGCCCGCCGTGTAGCTCTGGTTGGTGCTGGTCGCGACCGTCGACCGGTTCAGCGCCAGGTTCCCACCGGTGGGCGGCGGGGTCGTCGGGGGCGCGGTGGTCGGCGGCGCGGTGGTCGGCGGCGCGGTCGTGGGCGGCGCGGTGGTCGGGCCGGTGGTCGGCGGGGTGCTGGGCCCACCACCCCACTGCGGTTCCGGCCACGGGCCGCAGTACGGGGTCGAGGTGTACCAGCCCGAGTTGCCCGAGCCCTGGGTGATCTGGAAGCCGCCACCCACGCAGTTGTGCATCGGGTTGCTCTGGGCGATGTTGGTGGCCCGCACGTTGGTGAACGACACCTGGCTGGGTGCCTGCACCTGGAGCGCGTACGTGCCGGCGCCGTCGATCCGGACGTTGGTGAGGTTGATGCCGCTGGTCTGACCCTCGATCCAGTGCAGCGCCGCGTACGAGCTGTCCAGGATGTCGGTGTCGGTGATGTTGATGGTGGCCTGCTGGAACGCCTCGTTCAGGGCGGAGAACCAGATCGCCCCGACGCCGAAGTTCCAGTTGTAGTCCGAGTTGCCGTTGCGGATCAGCGTGTTCCGGGCGATCGTCCAGGTGCCCCGGACGGCGGTGTCGCCCTGCACACCCGGGTAGCGGTTGGCGACGTGGATGCCGCCGCCGTTGGTCAGCGAGTCGGCCGTCACGTTGTCAGTGATCTTGATGTCCCGGCCGCCGTAGCTGACCAGGTGGTTCGCCAGCAGCGTCACACCGATGGTGTTGTGCGTGAACGAGTTGTTGACGTTCGGCACGCTCTGCGCCCACATGGCGAGCGCGTCGTCGCCGGTGTTGCGGACGAACGTGTTGGTCACCGTCGAGTTGGTGACGCCGGTGTGGAAGTTCACCCCGTCCGCGGTCTGGTCGAGGATCCGGCTGTTGCGGATGGTGAAGTTGTCCATCGGCCCGTCCATCCACGCGCCGACCTTGGTGTTCTCCAACCAGAGGTTGTCCACCACCGAGTTGGTCATCGCCCCGCCCAGCGCGTTGACCTGGTCGTCGTCCACCCGCTCGCGGATGTCGCCGATGATGGCGAAGTCCCGCAGGGTGACGTTGCGGCTCGGCCCGTTCGCCTCGTGCGACCGGATCTCACCGGTGTAGCCGCCGCCGGGGACGTACTTGCCGTAGATGCCGGCAGCCCGCTTGCGGTCGGTGGGGTGCCGGCCGCCGAGCACCGAGTACCAGGGGCCGGCGCCGCGCAGGGTCACCCCGTCGACCACCACGTGGTCCCAGAGGGTGAACGTGCCGGTCGGGATCCAGACCGCCCGGCCCTGGGCCTTGCCGGCGTCGACCGCCGCCTGGAACTTAGCGGTCGAGTCGGTCGCGCCGGTCGGGTCCGCGCCGAAGTCGGTGACCACATCGATGACACCGGAGGGCTTCGCGATCGGCGCGACCACCTCGAAGTCGGCCAGGTCGATCGTGAAGGTGGGTGACTGGGCGGTCGAGGAGACCTGCAACCGGATCTTCGTGCCGGCCGGCTGGGTGCTGCCGAACAACGCCCGGGTCTCGTCGTAGAAGTGGTGCGGGTTGGTGTCGCCCGGGTTGTTGTTGAACGGGTAGCCGCCGTAGTACCAGCCGTACTTCGACGTGACCGGGACCGACTTCAGCAGGTTGCCGTTGGCCCGCAGGTCGATGGTGGCGTCCCGGCCCGTGCCCGAGGAGTTGTCCGGCAGGCTGTACCGGAAGGTGACCGCGTTGGCCGGAGCGGTGAGCGTGAACTCGACGTACTCACCGACGGCGTCGAGGGTGACCGCCTCCCGGCCGGACGCCTCCGACGGCAGCGTGCCGTAGCGCCGGTCCGGGCCGATCTTCGTGCCGTTGTGCGCGGCCTTCTCCGCCTCCTGCTCAAGAAAGGGGACGGTGGCGCCCCGGCCGGAGATGTCGAAGGGGGACAACCCGGCCGCCGAGGCCGGGGTGGCACTGCCGGTGACCGCGAGGGTGGTCAGGGTGGTGGCCGCGAGCAGGGTGGCGGCGATGGCGGCCAACCCTGCCCGGGCCGGGTGTCGAAGGTGGGGCGGAGTGCCGGTGGTGTGGTTGGCCATGAGCTGCGCTCTCCCTTTCGTCAGGCAGGCCAGGTCCCCCGTGTCGGTGCGGTGTGGCGGTCCCTCGTACTCCCTTCGTGGGCGCGGTGGGCGGGTGGTGTGGTGCCGGCGGTCGGGACGGGACCGCCGGCACCACGTCGGGTCAGGTCAGGGCGGCGGCGTCCGCGCGCGGTCCGTCGGCCTCGTCGGGGGTACGCAGCCAGACGGCGGTGTCCGACGGCAGCAGCCCGTCGTCGAGGGGGCCGCTGGCCAGCAGCACCTCCCCGTCGACGGGCATCGGCACCGCCGCGTCGGTGAGGTTGACGAGGCAGTGGAAGCCGCCGCCGCGGCTGAAGGCCAGCACGCCGTCCGGGGCGGGCAGCCAGGTCAACTCGCCGTCGCCGAGCGCCGCCTCGGCGCGCCGGACGTGGATGGCCTCCCGGTACAGCTCCAACATCGAGGCCGCGTCGCCGGTCTGCGCCAGCGCCGTCCGGTCCTTCCAGTCGGCCGGCTGGGGCAACCAGGGCGCCGCCGAGCCTTCGGGGCTGAACTCGAAGGGCGGCTCGTCACCGGCCCAGGGCAGCGGCACCCGGCAGCCGTCCCGCCCGGGGTCGACCCGTCCGGAGCGTTCCCACATCGGGTCCTGCCGCATCGCGTACGGGATGTCCTCGACCTCCCAGAGCCCCAGCTCCTCGCCCTGGTAGACGTAGGCGGCGCCGGGCAGCGACAGTGACAGCAGCGCGGCGGCCCGCGCCCGCCGGGTGCCCAGCTCCAGGTCGGTGGGGATCCCCTCGCGCTTCGCGGCGAAGCTGAACGTGGTGTCCGCCCGGCCGTAGCGGGTGACGTGCCGGGTCACGTCGTGGTTGGAGAGCACCCAGGTGGCGGGCGCGCCGACCGGCGCGTGCGCGCTCAGCGTGCCGTCGATGCTCTCCCGCAGCGCGGAGGCGTCCCAGGCGCAGCCGAGGAAGTCGAAGTTGAACGCGGCGTGCAGTTCGTCGGGGCGCAGGTAGTTGGCGAACCGTTGCCGGTCCGGCAACCACACCTCACCGATCAGCGCGCGGTCGGCGTACGAGTCGGCGACCCGCCGCCAGCCCCGGTAGATGTCGTGCACCCCGTCGAGGTCGTGGAACGGGTGCGGCCGGTCCGGCTCGACCTCGGGCAGCGTCCCGTCCTTCACGAGCAGGCCGGCGGAGTCGATCCGGATGCCGTCGACGCCCCGGTCGAACCAGAACCGCAGGATGTCCTCGAACTCGGCCCGTACCCGGGGGTGGTCCCAGTTGAAGTCCGGCTGCTGGGGGGCGAAGAGGTGCAGGTACCAGTCGCCGGGCGTGCCGTCCGGGTTGGTGGTGCGGGTCCACGTCTCGCCGCCGAACTCACCCACCCAGTCGGTGGGCCGCTGGTCGCCGTTCGGGCCCCGCCCGGGGCGGAACCAGAACAGGTCCCGCTCGGGCGCCCCCGGACCGCCGGCCAGCGCGGCCTGGAACCACGGGTGCGCGTCGGAGCAGTGGTTGGGCACCACGTCGACGATCGTCCGGATGCCCAGCTCGTGCGCCTCCGCGATCAGCGCCTCGACCTCGGCGAGCGTGCCGAAGACCGGATCGATGTCGCGGTAGTCGGACACGTCGTACCCGGCGTCGGCCATCGGCGACGGATACCAGGGACTGAACCAGATCGCGTCGATGCCAAGCGCGGACAGGTGGTTCAGGCGGGAGCGGATACCTGCGATGTCACCGATGCCGTCACCATTGCCGTCGGCGAAGCTGCGTGGGTACACCTGATAGATAACGGCTCCACGCCACCACGGACTGCTGTCTGCTGTGGACACGAGCACCTGCTTTCTGCGTCAGTACGTCGCCGGGTACGCCGGTGGCGATTGTGTGTCGGACGAACGGCCGTTGTTCGCTCCGCTGTCTTCGGTGGTGGCTATCCCTTGATGCTGCCGGCGGTCAGGCCAGACATGATGTTCCGCTGGAAGATCAGGAAGACGATAACGGTCGGGATGGCGGCGATGACCGACGCGGCGATCACGATGTTCATGGGCGTACCGCCCGCGAAGGAGTAGATGCCGACACTGACCGTCCGGGTCTCCGGTGAGGGCATGACCAGCTTCGGCCAGAGGAAGTCCTTCCAGACCGCCGTCATGGCCAGGATCGCGACGACGCCGAGGATCGGGCGGGACATCGGCAGGATGATCGACCAGAGCGTCCGCAGCGACGTCGCCCCGTCGACCAGGGCCGCCGCCATCAATTCTTCGGGAATCGAATCGAAGAATCGCTTCAGCAGAAAGATGTTGAATGCGTTCGCCACCAGCGGCAGCCAGATGGCGAACGGCGAGTCGAGCAGGTTGATGTGCAGGATCGGCAGGTCGATCACGGTCACGTACTGGGGGACGATGAGCACCATTGCCGGAATCATCAGCGTGGCGAGCATCAGCCCGAGAATCACGTTGCCGAAGATCGGTCGCAGTTTCGACAACGAGTACGCGGCGGCCGCGTCGAGGACAAGCTGGAACAGCACCGCGCCGATCGCGTAGTAGAACGTGTTGAACAGCAGCTTGGCGAGTTCCAGGTTGTTCCAGGCGTCGATGTAGTTCTGCGGCTGCGGGTCCTTCGGGAACAGCGTGGGTGGGGTCTGCGCGATCTCCTGGCCGGACTTGAGCGCGCCGGTGACCATCCAGTAGAGCGGCCCGATAAAGACGAGCGTGAACGCCGTCACGACGACGACCAGCAGCGTCCAGTAGATGACCCGCCCGCGCCCTCGGCTGATCTGGGCATGCGAGATGAGGGTCCGGGTTCCGGAGTCCTGTGCCATTGCGCGCCGTCCTAGTCCTGTTTCGCAGTCAGCCGCACGTACACGGCGGAGAAGCCGGCCAGCACCACGAGCATGAGCACGCCGAGTGCGGCCGCGCCGTTGAGGTCGTTCTGGAAGAACCCGTGCTGGTAGATGAGGTACGCCACGGTGGTCGCGGAATCCTCCGCGCCCGCGCCGTTGGCGAGGATCAGTGGCTCGATGAAGAGCTGCATCGTGGCGACGATCTGGATCATCGCCAGGAGCGCGAGGATGAGCCGGGTCTGCGGGATCGTCACGTGGCGGATCCGCTTGAAGATCCCGGCCCCGTCGAGCTCGGCGGCCTCGTACAGCTCGCCGGGGATGTTCTGCAGTGACGCCAGGTAGATCAGCACAGCGCCGCCCATGTTCATCCAGGTGGACGCGATCACCATGGCCGGCATTGTCATCTCCGGCGACTGCATCCACTGCGACGTCGGCAGGTGCAGCGCCTTGAGGATCGCGTTGAACAGCCCGGCCTCGCTGGGGTCGTACGCGTAGAACTTGAAGAGGTACAGGGCCGAGGCCGGCGGCAGCATCACCGGCAGGTAGACCAGGATCCGCAGGTAGCCCTTGGCGTGCCGGAACTCGTTGAGCAGGATCGCCACGAAGAACGGCACCGCGTACCCGAGCACGAGCGCGAGCAGCGTGAAGTAGAAGGTGTTCTTCCATGCCGGCCAGAAGCTGGGGTCGGCGAGGAGGCGGGTGTAGTTGTCCCAGCCCACCCAGGTCGTCTCGCCGCGCCTGGTCCGCTGGAAGCTCATGACGACGCCACGGACCATCGGGTACCAGGAGAAGACCAGGAAGCAGAGCACGGCGCCGATCAGGAAGGCGTGCCCGGTGAGGTTGTCCCGTACCTTGCGGCCGAGGCTCGTACGCTGCTTCGGCCCTGCCGCGTACGACGGCATCGGGCGGCCCGGTTTCCCGGGGGCCTGGGGGGCGGCGGTGATCGCCACGGCACACTCCTGCGGAGATCGGTGGGGCGGACGGTTCGGCGCCGGGGTGTGGGGGCCGGTGCGACGGCCCCCACACCTGCGGATCAGCTCTCCGCGGCGAGGAGCTGGTTGACCTTTTCTTCGGCCGTCTTGAGCAGCGCGTCGATGTTCGCGTTCGGGTTCGTCAGCACCCCGGACATCGCGGCGTCGAGCACCGCGTAGATCGCCTGGGCGTTACGCGGCTCGCCCTTGATCGGCACCGGGGTCGCCTCGAAGAGGGCGAAGTTCGTGGTGTCGACGTTGGCGTTGGCCTTGCGCAGCTCGAGTTCCTGCTTCTGCACCTCACTGCCGTTGGCGAACAGCAGCGGCTGCGGCAGACCCACCGGGTAGTTCTGCGGCTTGGCGCGCACGTAGTCGAACTGGCCCTTACCGGGGGTCAGCTTCTGGTACGCGATCCACTTCAGACCGGCCTTGACCTGCTCGGGAGAGAGGTCCTTCTTGAAGAAGTAGCCCTCGCCGCCACCGAGCGTGCCCTTCGCCGGACCGTCCTGGCCGGGCAGCGGGCTCATCGCCCAGTCCTGGAACTTGCCCTGGAACTGGCTGACGATCGCCTGGGTGGCGTCCGGCGCGCCGATGAACATGCCGACCTTGCCCGCGCCGGCGTTGGTGAGCAGGTCACCCCACTGGAGCAGCTGACGGGAGCCCATGCTGTTGTCGCCGTACCGCATGTCCTTGATGTTCTGCAGGACCTGCTTACCCATCGGGTTGTTGAAGTCGGCCTTCTTGCCGTCGGCCGTGAGCACCTGGCCGCCCTGCGAGTAGAGCAGCGAGGTGAAGTGCCAGCCGCCGGTGTTGCCGGCGCTGTACTCCGAATAGCCGGCGATGCCGTTGCCGAGCGCCGAGATCTTCTTGGCGGCGGCCCGGACCTCGCCCCACGTCTTGGGCGGGTTGTTGACGTCCAACCCGGCCTGCTGGAACAGGACCTTGTTGTAGACCAGGCCCATCGAGTAGTTCTTCACCGGTACGGCGTAGAGCTTGCCGCCGTCGGTGAAGACCTCCTTGAGCGCCGGGTCGACGCTGTCCCAGGTGGAGATCGTGTCCTTGTTGACGTACTGGGAGATGTCCATCGCCTGACCGGAGTCGAGCACCTGCTGAAGATCCGTCATGTACCCGTAGAACACGTCGGTCACGGTGCCGCCGGCCAGGCGGGCGGTGAAGTCCGGCGGGTTGTTGCACTGCTCGCCGACGCTCACGCTCTTGATGACGATGTCCGGGTTCTGCTTCTGGAACTCGGCAACGTCGTCGTTCCAGTTCTTCAACAGCTCTTTCTGCGCGCCGACCGGCTGGCAGTCGACGGTGATGGTGACCTTGCCGCCGGCGGTCGAGTCCTTGTCGTCACTCTTCGTGGAGCATGCCGTGAGGCTGAACCCCAGGCCGGCCACGAGCGCCAGCGTCGCAGCCCTTCGGTATTGCGGTACGGACATCTGTCCATCCCTTCGGGAACGGGTGTCTCCATGAGATGCGCTGATCTGCGGTGATACGACCTGACGCCCTGTAGCTGCGCCGAAGCCAGGTGTGAGTGGAGTCACTGTAACGAGCACGACTCATTTCAGCAAGGTGTCGACGAGGTTTTGAAAGGACTCGACATCGGGCCGACAGACGACGACAGGATGCGGGATTGCACCCGTTATGCGGCTACTTGCGCACCAAAAAGGCCGTCGACCGCGAGAGCGGTCGACGGCCTTCGGGAAGGTCGGTCAGTGGGCCAGGAGCGCGATCACCGGCGGGGTGCGGGCGCGGTCGAGCCGCGGACCACCAGCTCCGGCTCGAACAGCAGCTCGTCCTGCAGGACGCCGACACCCTCGATCTGGGTCACCAGCAGGTCCACCGCCGCCTGTCCCATCGTCTCGATCGGCTGCCGGACAGTGGTCAGCGGCGGATCGGTGCAGGTCATGAACGCGGAGTCGTCGAAGCCCACCACCGAGATGTCCGTCGGCACCGCACGACCCAGCCGCCGGGCGGCCCGGATCGTGCCCAGAGCCAGGACGTCGCTGGCGCAGATGATGCCGGTCACGCCCCGCTCGACCAGCTTCGTCGCGGCGACCCGCGCGCCCTCCATCGAGAAGCTGGAACGCTCGACGCACTCCCGTTCGGCGTCACTCCAGTCGGCGGCCTGCACCATCGCGTCCAGCTTGCGGCGGGACGGCACGTGCCCCTCCGGGCCGAGCACCATCCCGATCCGCTCGTGGCCGAGCGAGCGCAGATGCCCGTACGCCTGCTCCACCGCCACCGCGTCGTCGGTCGAGACCCGGGGAAAGCCCAGCTCGTCCACACCGGCGTTGACCAGCACCACCGGGAGGCCCCGGTCGGTCAGCCGTCGGTAGTGGTCGTGCCGGGCGTCGGCGAGCGCGTACGAGCCGCCGGCGAAGATCACGCCGGACACCTGGTGGTCGAGGAGCATCTCGACGTAGTCCATCTCGGACACGCCGCCGATGGTGCGGGCGCACAGGGCCGGCGTGTAGCCGCGCTGGGCGAGCGTCCCCGTCACCACCTCGGCGAGTGCCGGGAAGATCGGGTTCTGCAACTCGGGCAGCACCAGCCCGACCAGCCGGGCACGCTCACCGCGCAGCTTGGTCGGCCGCTCGTAGCCGAGCACGTCGAGCGCGGTCAGCACCGCCGTCCGGGTCGCCTCCGAGACACCGTCCCGACCGTTGAGCACCCGGCTGACGGTGGCCTCGCTGACGCCCGCCTTCTTGGCAACTTCAGTCAACCGCTTGGTCACGGCCGCAATCGTACGTCACAGAAATGAAAGAATTGAACCGTGAAACGGTCAGATTTTGCGGTGCAACTGTCGCAGCTTGCCAGGCTTCAACCGGTTCGTCGTCAGGACAGATCGCGCAGCGCGTCCTCGATGGCCCGGTGGAACGTGGGGTACGCGTAGATCATGTGCCGTAGTTGGCTCAGCGGCACGGCCGCGTGCACCGCCACCACGAGCGCCGACAGCACCTCGCCACCGGCCGGGCCGACCGACGTCGCGCCGATCAGCACGCCCTGGTCGGCGTCCGCGACGAGCTTGATGAAGCCCTCGTCGCCGACCCGGTGGATCCAGCCCCGGGTCGAGCTGCTGAGCTTGGTGAACCCGACCTGCACGTTGATCCCGCGTTCGCGGGCCTGCCGCTCGGTCAGCCCCACGGCGC
Source organism: Micromonospora sp. NPDC049801 (assembly GCF_040656575.1). Taxonomy (NCBI): domain Bacteria; kingdom Bacillati; phylum Actinomycetota; class Actinomycetes; order Micromonosporales; family Micromonosporaceae; genus Micromonospora; species Micromonospora sp. NPDC049801. The sequence goes on from NZ_JBFAMS010000016.1 coordinate 82,836, forward strand.
CGACCTCGGGATCGGTGAAGGTCACCCGGGGCAGCGCGCGGTAGTCGGCGCGCGGGACGGTACCGGCCGAGCCGCTCGATCCGCTGGCGGCCAGCGAACTGGAGGAACCCATCGCACCGCCGACCACGCTGGCCGTCCCGCTCGCGTCCGGGCCGGCGGTCGCCTGCCGGTAGTGGGCGAGGACGTCGGACACCACGATGGCCGCCTGGTACATGGCGATGTGCGTGAACGCCCCCTCGCCGGTCAGGTCCCCCACCGCCCAGATGCCCTCGGTGACGTGCATCCGGTCGTCCACCGGCAGGTAACGCTGCTCGGCGTCGACGCCGACGGTGTCCAGCCCCAACTCCTCCAGGTGCGCCCGACGCCCGGTGACGACGAGCAGGCGCTCGGCGGTGAACTCCGCCCCACCACCGCCGTGCAGCGTGAAACGGTCACCGTCATGGTCGACCCGTTCGGCGCGTACCCCGGTGTGGATCTCGACGCCGTCGGCGCGCAGCGCGGCGGCGGCAACGTCGGAAGCCTCCGGCTCCTCCACGGCCAGCACCCGGTCCAACGCCTCCACCACGGTGACGCGGACGCCGAAGCGCGCGAAGACCTGGGCCAGTTCCAGCCCGATCGCGCCACCACCGAGCACCAGCAGCGACTCCGGCAGCTCCTCGACCTCGATCGCCTGGTGGTTGGTCCAGTACGGCGTGTCGGCCAGGCCGTCGATCGGCGGCACCGAGGGCCGGGTGCCGGTGCCCAGGACGATGCCGTGCCGGGCCTGGAACACCTGGTCGCCGACGCGGACGCGCCCCGGGCCGTCGAGCCGGCCACTACCCCGGACGAACCGGCCACCCTTGCCGGTGAACCGGTCGACCGCGACCTTGTCGTCCCAGGTGTCGGTGGCCTCCTCGCGGATCCGCTTCGCCACCGGCGCCCAGTCCGGCTGGACCTGCGCCGTGCCCGCCAGCCCGTCGACCCGACGCGCCTCGGCGAGCGCGTTGGCGGCCCTGATCATCATCTTGCTCGGGATGCAGCCCCAGTACGGGCACTCGCCGCCGACGAGGTCCCGCTCGACACCGACGACGCTCAGGCCGGCCTCGGCGAGTCGCTCGGCCACCTCCTCGCCGCCCACCCCGAGGCCCACCACGACAACATCCACCAGCTCCGGCTCCGCCACCGGAACAGCATCCCCCAACGGCACCGTCCCGACCACCGGGGTCCGGAAAGTCGGCGGGCGTACCGCTCCGGAGCGCCTACGGTGATCCGATGCACGCACGCTTCGCCCCCGTCCGGGACTGCTTCCACGACCTGCTGACCGCCGGCCGGGAGACCGGTGCCAGCCTCACCATCTGGTACGACGGCCAGCCGGTGGTCGACCTGGTGGGCGGGTTCCGCGCCGGTGACGGGCCGTCCGGCCAACCGTGGCGACCGGACACGCTGGTCAACGTCTACTCGGTCGGTAAGCCGGTGGCCGCGCTGTGCCTGCTGCTACTCGTCGACCGGGGCCGGGTCGACCTGGACTCGCCCGTGCAGCGGTACTGGCCGGAGTTCCGTACCCCGGCCACCGTGCGGCACGTGTTGTCGCACACCGCCGGGCTGCCGGCGTTCCCGGTGCCCCGGCCGGCCAGCGCGGTCGCGGACTGGGCGCTGCTCGCCGGCGACCTGGCCGCCGCCGACCCCGAATGGCCGCCCGGAACGCTGGCCGGCGAGCACGCCTGGACGTACGGCCACCTGGTGGGCGAGCTGGTCCGCCGGGTGGACGGCCGCAGCGTGGGCCGCTTCCTCGCCGACGAGATCGCCGGCCCGTGGCAGCTCGACCTCGGGTTCGGGCTGGCCGAGACGGACCAACGGCGCTGCGCGGACCTGCGCTACGGCGACCCGGAGTGGCCGATCCGCAAGCTGGGCGAGCCGGAGACCCTGCGGGCGAGGGCGTTGGGCAACCCGTCCGGTGGGCTGGACCTCGCCGTGCTGAACAGTCCGCTGTGGCGGGGTGCCGAGATGCCGGCGGTCAACCTGCACGCCACCTCCGTCGGCCTGGGCCGGCTCTACGCGGGTCTGCTGGCCGGCGGCGTCCTGGACGGCGTACGGCTGTTCAGCCCCGCCCTTCTCGACGAGGCGACCCGGGTCCAGTACGACGGCCCGGACGTGGTGCTGGACCGCCGGGTCCGGTGGACGCTGGGCATGCAGTGGGAACCCGACCTCAGTTGGGGCATGGGCGGGCTCGGCGGCAGCAGCGCCTGGGCCGACCCGGTACGCGGCTACACGCTCGCGTACGTCACGGCACAGCTCGCCGAACACGACCGGGTCGACGAGCTGGCCGAGGTGCTGCACTCCTGCCTCTGATCAGCGCAGCCAGACCGGATCGGTGCCGGGCACGGTGAGCGGCGGCGGATAGTCAAGCGTGCGGCGAAGGTCGTCGGGCAGCTTCCACGGCTGGTGGATGGCCTTGCCCGACACCTGCGCCAACTCCGGCACCCACCGGCGTACGTAGTCGCCGGCCGGGTCGTACCGCTCGGCCTGCCGGACCGGGTTGAACCCCCGGTACGGCTTGGTGTCGTTACCGGTGCCGGCGACCCACTGCCAGTTGCCGGAGTTGTTGGCCACGTCGCCGTCGAGGAGCCAGCGGAAGAAGACCTGTACGCCGGCCCGCCAGTCCTGCCCCAGGTGCTTGGTGAGGTAACCGGCGGTGATCAGCCGGGCCCGGTTGTGCTGCCAACCCTGGGCCCGCATCTGCCGCATCCCGGCGTCCACGATCGGCATGCCCGTCCGGCCCTCGGCCCAGGCCGTGCGGGCGTCATCGTCGTAGCGCCACTCTTCGGTGGCGCCCCGCCGGTACGCGGCCGTCGAGATCTGCGGGAACGCGGCGGTGACCTGGTAGTAGAAGTCGCGCCAGCAGATCTGCCGCACGAACGGACCGGACCGGTCGCCGGCCCGGTTGGCCACCGACATCGGCGACACGCAACCGAAGCGCAGGTACGGGCTGAGGCGGGAGGTGTCGTCGCCGGCCATGTCGTCGTGCTGGTCGTCGTACCGGCCCAGCTCGGGCAGCCAGTCGGCGAGCCGCTGCCGGGCGACGCGTTCGCCGCCGACGGCCGCGTCCGGTGACTCCCCCGCCGGCAGCGCCGGCAACCCGCCCACGCTCACCCCGTCGGGCAGCACGATGCGGCGCGGCGCGGCCAACTCCTCGCGCCACCGGGCGGCGGCCCACGCCCGGTGGTAGGGGCTGAACACCCGGTAGTGGTCGCCTCCGCCGCCGGGCCGCAGGGCGCCCGGCTCGACGACCGTCAGCCCCGGAAAGAGCCGCAGGTGCAGCCGGTGCCGCTCGCACTCGGCCCGCAGTCGGCGCTCCCGCCGGCGGGCGTAGTGGCTGACGTCGGCGGAGAGCGCCACGGCGGTGGCACCGACCTTGCCGGCCAGCCCGATCGTCTCGGCCACCGGGTCGCCGCGCCGCACCACCAGGTCGCCGCCGCGCTCGCGCAGCGCGTCCCGCAGGTCGGCGAGCGCCTGGTGCAGGAACCGGGTGCGGTTGGCCGACAACCCGGCCAGGGTCGGGTCGAGCACGTACAACGGCACCACCCGGTCGAACGCCGCGCAGGTCGTCGCCAGCGCCGGGTGGTCGTGTACCCGCAGGTCGCGGGTGAAGAGCACGACCGCGGTGCCCCCGCTCACGGGGCCGCCGGCTGGACCGTCGGGCCCGGGATCGTGACCGGGGTACCCGTCGACGTCAGCAGAGCACGCGCGGCCACCGCCATCCGTCGCCGCTGCGGCACCAGGGCGCGACGGGCGAACACGTCGTAGTCCTGCGCGGCCACCTCGTCGAGGATGCCGCCGTAGAGCGCGTACGCCGTGCGCATGCACGCCTGCGAGGCGGGAGCGAGCATGGTGATGCCGGGCGCGGCGGCGGCGTAGTGCGCCTGGGCCCGGGTCACCTCGTACTCGATCAACTCGCGGGTGCGGGGCGTGCCCTGCCCTCGGTCGCGGGCCTCGATCAGCTCCTCGCGGGTGACGCCGAACTTCGCCAGGTCCTCGTCGGGGAGGTAGGTGCGGCCCCGGTCGAGGTCCTCGGCGACGTCCCGGATGAAGTTGGTGAGCTGGAAGGCGAAGCCGAGCTGCCGGGCCGGCTCGCGGGCCGCCGCCGGGTCGGAGCTGCCCAGGATCGGCAACATCATCGTGCCGATCACCGCCGCCGAACCCTCCATGTAGTCGAGCAGGTGGTCGTATGTCGGGTACGAGGTGACCGTCAGGTCCATCGCCATGCTCTTGAGAAACGACGCGAAGTCGTCCCGGTCCAGATCGAAGATGGCGATCGTGTGCAGCACGGCCGGCAGCAGCGGGTCGTCAACCGACGCGCCGTGCAGGCCAGCCACGAACCGGCTGGCCCAGTCGTCGAGCAGGGCGGCCCGCTCGGCAGGTGGGAGGGCCTCGGTGCTGTCGACGATCTCGTCGGCGTACCGCGTGAATCCGTAGAGAGCGTGCACGTGTCGCCGTTTCCACGCGGGGAGCAGCCGGGTGGCGAGATAGTAGGTGCGGCCGTGACGTTTGTGCAGCTCACGGCACCGGTCATAGGCAGCGGTGAGATCGGTGTCCACGGGCCCTCCTCAAATATCGACGCACCAATCGACGCAACTCGTACCCTAGGGTACGCTCGTCCACATGGCCAACGACGCAGTTGCGGGCAACGCGGTACGTGTGGCGCCGACGGAGCCAGGCGAGCGGGACGACCCGGTCCGCGCTGTCCTGGCCGCTTACACCCAGGACCTGATCACCGCGGTCGACGAGACCCTCTCCACCTTCCTCACCGCCGAGGTCGACACACTCACCGAGATCGACGCAGCCATGGGCGGATTCGCGTCCGCCGCACGCGCGGCCGTGCTATCGGGCGGAAAGCGGATCCGGTCCACGTTCGGCTACTGGGGCTGGCGCGGGGCCGTCGGTGGCGACGAACCGCTCCCCGCAGTCCTGCCCGCGCTGGCCGCGCTCGAACTGCTGCACACCTTCGCGCTGGTCCACGACGACGTGATGGACGCCTCCACCACCCGTCGCGGCCGGCCCACGGCACACGTCGCGCTCGCCGCCCAGCACGTCGCCGCCGGTCACCGGGGCGACCCGGACCGGTTCGGCGAGGCCGCCGCCGTGCTGATCGGCGACCTCTGCATGGTCTGGGCCGACAAGCTGCTCGCCCGCACCGCCATCACCCCGGCGAGGCTGTTCGAGGTCCGCCGCTGCTACGACCAGATGCGGGTCGAGACGGTCGCGGGGCAGTACCTGGACGTGCTCGGCGAGAACGACCCGGAAAGCTGGTCGGTCGATCGGGCGCTGCGCGTAGCGCGCTACAAGACCGCCAGCTACACCGTGCAGCGACCGCTGCTGTTCGGCGCCCGCCTGGCCGGGGTGACGGTCGACGACGCGCTGGTCACCGCGTACACCCGCTACGGCCTGGCCGTCGGCGAGGCGTTCCAGCTCCGCGACGACCTGCTCGGCGTCTACGGCGACCCGGAGTCGACAGGTAAACCGGCCGGCGACGACCTGCGCGTCGGCAAGCCCACCACGCTGCTCATGCTGGCCCGCCAACTGGCCACGCCGAGCCAGCTCCGGGCGCTGGAGCAGACCGACGGCGAACCCGTCGAACGGCTCGCCGACGTGGTCGCCGCGACCGGTGCGGTGGCCCGGGTGGAGCGGATGATCGCCGAGCGGGTCGGCGATGCCCTGGCCGCGCTCGACAGCGCGCCCGTGGACCGGACGGCGCGTACCGCGCTGACCGGGTTGGCCACCGCTGCCACCAGTCGGCGGGCCTGATGACCGAGGATCTCGAGGAGGTGGTCACGTGCGGACGGTGACGGGACGGACGGACCGGGTGGTGGTCGTGGGCGCCGGGCTGGGTGGGCTCGCCTGTGCGCTGCACCTCGCCGGCAGCGGCCGGCAGGTGACGGTGCTGGAGCGCGAGCCGGTCCCCGGCGGGCGCGCGGGCCGACTCTCCGTGGACGGGTACGAGTTCGACACCGGCCCGACCGTGCTCACCATGCCCGACCTCATCGCCGAGGCGCTCGGGGCCGTCGGCGAGGAGCTGCGCGACTGGCTCGACCTGACCCCGCTGGACCCGGCGTACCGGGCGTACTACCCGGACGGGTCGACCCTCGACGTACGCACCGACACCACCCGGATGGCCGCCGAGATCTCCCGGGTCTGCGGTCCCCGGGAGGCCGACGGCTACCTGCGCTTCGTCGACTACTCGCGCGAGCTGTGGCGGCTGGAGCGGGCCGACTTCATCGAGCGCAACCTGGACGCGCCGACCGACCTGCTCACCGGCAACCTGCTCAAGCTGCTCACCGGTGGGGCCTTCCGCCGCCTCCAGACCAAGATCAACCAGTTCTTCCGGGACCCGCGCACCCAGCGGATCTTCTCCTTCCAGGCGATGTACGCCGGGCTCGCCCCACACGACGCGCTGGCCATCTACGCGGTCATCGCGTACCTCGACTCGGTTGCCGGGGTCTACTTCCCCCGGGGCGGCATCCACGCGGTCTCCCGCGCGATGGCCGGCGCGGCCGAGAAGCACGGCGTGCAGATCCGGTACGACACCACGGTGACCCGGGTGGAGACCGCGAACGGCCGGGCCACCGGCGTACTGACCGCCGACGGCGAGCTGGTGCCGGCGGACGTGGTGGTGCTCAACCCGGACCTGCCGGTCGCCTACCGGGACCTGCTGCCCGCCGCGCCCGCGCGACGCCTCACCTACTCGCCGTCCTGCGTCGTCCTGCACGTCGGCTCGCGGCAGGGCTATGCGAAGATCGCCCACCACAACATCCACTTCGGACGCGCGTGGAAGGGCACCTTCGATGAGGTCATCCGCAGGGGTGAGCTGATGACCGATCCGTCGCTGCTCGTCACCAATCCCAGCCGGACCGACCCGTCGGTGGCACCAGCGGATCGGCACACCTACTACGTGCTCGCGCCCGTGCCGAACCTCGATCGGGCGCCCTTCGAGTGGCGTGGCGACCTGACCCAGCGGTACGGCGACCAGCTCATCGCGACGCTGGAGGAGCGCGGCTACGTCGGGTTCGGCGACGGCGTCGAGGTGCTGCGGGCGATCACCCCCGCCGAGTGGGCCGAGCAGGGCATGGCCGCCGGCACACCGTTCGCCGCCGCGCACACCCTCTTCCAGACCGGGCCGTTCCGCCCGTCGAACCTGCACCGACACCTGTCGAACGTCGTCTTCGTCGGCTCCGGCACCCAACCCGGCGTGGGCGTACCGATGGTGTTGATCTCTGGCAAGCTGGCCGCCGGCCGGATCACGGGGGAGGGACGATGAGCAGTCGCGAGGACCACCTCGTCGAGCTGGTCGACGACAACGGGCGAGCCCACGGCGACACCACCGTCGCCGCCGCACACCAACCACCGGGGCAACTGCACCGGGCATTCTCGGTGATGCTCGTCGACCCGGACGGCCAGGTGCTGTTGCAACGACGGGCCGCGGTCAAGACCCGCTTTCCGCTGCGGTGGGCGAACTCCTGCTGCGGCCACCCCCGGCCGGGCGAGTCGCTCACCGAGGCGGCCAACCGGCGGCTGCGTGAGGAGTTGGGCACCGGTCCGGTCGAGCTGACCCAGGTGGGCGTCTACGTCTACTACGCCGAGGACCCCACCACCGGTCGGGTCGAGTTCGAGTACGACCACGTGCTGCGCGGCGAGTTCCGGCCCGTCGCACCACTGCGCCCCGACCCGGACGAGGTGGCCGAGCTGCGCTGGGCCGACCCGGCCGCCCTGGAAGCCGACCTCGACCGGGACCCTCGTTCGTACGCGCCCTGGCTGGGCGGGGTGGTGAACCGTCTGTTGCGCCCCTCGGGGTCCTCGTCGGACACCCCCGGCTCCACCACCACGACCCCGCCCGGATCGCCGGCGGACGACGCGGTGGAGCGGTCGGGTGGCCGATGAGGCGTTGAGCGCGGGCGCCGTGGCGCGCCGGCTGGGGGTCGCGGTCACCACGCTGCGTACCTGGCACCAGCGCTACGGGCTCGGGCCCAGCGAGCACGTGCCCGGCCATCACCGCCGGTACACGCCGGCCGACCTGGCCCGCCTCGAAACCATGCGGCGGCTGACCGCCGAGGGCGTCAGCCCGGCCGAGGCGGCTCAATGGGCCCGGCAGGGACCGGACCGCACGCACCTGGACACCGTCCCCCGGGGTCGGATCCGTCCGGCGAGCCGCGACGGCGGCGGCGCCGTCGGGGTGGGCCGCGCCGGCCCGGCGGCCCGGGGCCTGGCCCGCGCTGCCATGCGCCTGGACGCGGCGGTGATCAACGAGACGATCGCGCACACGATCGCCGCCAGCGGGGTCGTCGCCACCTGGGAGACCCTGCTGCGGCCGGTGCTCGCCGGCATCGGCGAACGGCATGTCGCCACCTCCGGCCTCATCGAGGTGGAGCACCTGGTCTCCCGGTGCGTGTCGGAGGCGTTCGCCGCGGCCAGCCGGGCCAACCCGCCCGCCGGGCCCGCCCGGATCCTGCTCTCCTGCGCCGACGAGGAGCAGCACACCCTGCCCCTGGAGGCACTGGCCGCCGCGCTCGCCGAGGCCGGGGTGGGCTACCGGATGCTGGGCGCCCGGGTGCCGGTGGCCGCCCTCGTCGAGGCGGTCAACCGGACCGGACCGGCCGCCGTGGTCCTCTGGTCACACACCCGGGCCACCGCCGACCCGGACCAACTCAGCGCGCTGCTCGCCGCACCCCGCCGCCCGCTGCTGATCCTCGCCGCCGGGCCGGGCTGGCGGGCCGATGGCCTGCCCGCCGGAGTGGTCCGGCCGGTCGACCTGGCCGAGGCGGTCTCACTGGCGGTGGCGGTCCGCGATTCGCTGGACCAGTCGCGAGAGGCCTGACCGACCTGTCGGCTCCCCGGCCGCTTCCACTACCGTCGGAGTGGTCCGCCCACCCCGACCCTCCGGGAGCGAACAGATGCAAGCCCGCGCCGCCCTGGCGTCCGTCCTCGCCGTGGTGCTGGTCTTGTCCGGTTGCGCCCAGCCAGACACTGCCATCCACGTCGCCGGGCCGCCGCTGCCCGTCGAGTCGACCACCAGCCCCACGCCGACGCCCACCCCGAGCGCCACCCGCACCAAGCCGCCGAAACCGCCGCTGCGACCGCTGCCGGCGAAGCTCCCGGCCGGGCTCCGGCGCAACACCGGCGTACGGCCCGTGGCGCTGACCTTCGACGACGGGCCCAGCCCCGCCTGGACGCCCAAGGTGCTCGACCAACTGAAGGCGGCCCACGTGACGGCCACCTTCTGCGTCGTGGGCCTCGAGGCCCAGCGGCACCCCGAGCTGATCCGGCGGATCGTCCGGGAGGGCCACCAACTGTGCAACCACAGCTGGCGGCACGACCTCGACCTCGCCCGTCGACCGGTCGCCGACATCAAGGCCGACCTGGCCCGCACCAACAAGGCCATCCAGAAGGCCGCCCCGGGCACGCCGGTGCCCTTCTACCGCCAACCCGGTGGCCGGTGGACGCCAGAGGTCCTCGCGGTGGCCAAGGAGCTCGGCATGCACCCCCTGCACTGGGCCGTCGACCCACAGGACTGGGACAAGCCGACCGCCACCACGATCGCCAACCGGGTCCACAACTCGGCACGTCCCGGCTCCATCGTGCTGCTGCACGACGGGGGCGGAAACCGGGCCGCGACGCTCGCCGCCTGCCCGCACCTGATCGCCGACCTGAAGCACCGCTACGGCATCACCCGGCTCAAGGCAGATGGACCCTGACCTGCGGTTATGCGCTCCCCGACGGCCCCGGCCATACCGGTTTTGTCGACCGGCCAGGCATCACGTATGCTTTCCAAGCCTCCGGCGGGGCCGGATGGGAGCAAGTCCGCTTGAAGTTGCGAATGTGCAATGATGGCGGGGCCGCCCTCATCGTCTAGCGGCCCAGGACGCCGCCCTTTCAAGGCGGTAGCACGGGTTCGAATCCCGTTGGGGGCACGACCGGCGCAAGCCGGAGCAACACAAGCTAGGTCCTGTGGAGCAGTTGGAGTGCTCGCCGCCCTGTCAAGGCGGAGGTCGCGGGTTCAAGTCCCGTCAGGACCGCAGCGCTGACGCCGCGCCTCGCGCGGCGTTCTGCGTATCGGAGCGTGTGATCCTGTCAGCAGCTCGATCTGCTGGCGGGTAGCATGAGCCGAGCAACACGGCCAGGTAGCTCAGTTGGTACGAGCGTCCGACTGAAAATCGGAAGGTCGGCGGTTCGACCCCGCCCCTGGCCACATAGCCTTTCGCCGGGCTACAGAGATCCCCACCAGCGGATTCGCAGGTGGGGATCTTGCTATGGGTAGTCCTACCGCACCCATGACCGTGGCCCGCGGTTGACCGCTCCTCACCGGTGATCGCCACCACAAGTTGCACACTCGCCGCACGCCGCCGGCTCGGCTGGGAGGCTGTTGGGACCGGGTACGATGCCCCTGAAGAGCTGCCTTGTACTCGATTCCCGAGCCCTCTGGGGCGGCTGGTGCCTGCCGGTCGCGGGAAGCTCACTAAGATCATGAAGGCCACGCTGCCCGCCGTCTTTTTTGTGCTGCTGCTGATGGTCTCGGCTCTTGTGGGAGGGGTGGATGTGATGGTCTGCAACCTGCTGGTCAACGTCGCTTCGACTCTCGTGACCGGGAGTCGGGTAGAGGGCAGCTCTTCGCTGTAACGCTAGCCACGGGTCGGCCCGCTCGTCGTGCCCGCGAGGCTCCGCAGGACGCCTTCTAATCCGTAGCTCCGGGCGGTTCAGTCCGCTCCGGCTGCCCTCGAGATCGGCTGGCTCGTGGGGGCCGCGTGGTAGCGGTTGCAGCTCGATCGGTTGCTGTACTTCCCTGCTGTATCTCCGCTGCCTCGGCAGGCACGTTCAGCCGCCACTGGACTGGGCACGGACCGCAGAGCGGGCCCGCATCGGCCACGGCGCTTTCCAGAGAACCTTGCGGCGTCCTTGCCTGGCTTCGGCCTGCAAGTTCACGTGCCCCCCGGCGCAGCTCTGGCCTCTCGTTGGGGTCGGGCCGGGGTCAGCTCCCAGAACGAGCAGAAGCCTGCGCTGGGATCTCCTGCTTCGGAAGTGGAGTAACGAGGACCTCGGCAGGGACTGTCCATGGCTCGAAACCGTCGCGGGTGCACCGCAGAAGTAGGCGGACGGACTTGCCGGCGTAGTCGCGCCGCCAGGAAGCTTCCGTGCCACTTGTGTTCCAGAGGGGCGGGAGCTGCCGATCCATGGCGAAGTCGGTGCCCTCGCCAAGCGGGAGGCTGAACGGCGCGACATCGCGGCCGTTCTCCGACCCTCCGTCGATGCCGTGCCTGAATCGGTACGGCCCCCAGACATGGTTCGCAACCTGATCCGCGCTAGGGCCACCTGCGATTTGTGACGCCCCACGAGCGTGGTAGTCATCTCGGACCGAGAGCTGGATCTGGTCGAGGCGGTCGAGGCTGGGAGGGCCTACCAGCTCAACATGAAGCATGGCGTACGTGTCCGACTGAGCCTCGGCCGTGATCTTGAATTGCGGAAGTGTCTCGGCCCAGATGCGTCTCGCCTCAATCCTTGTCAGCGCCGCAGTTGAGCTAGCGGCAGTTTGCGTTGTCCTATAGGCCAGGTAGGCAACGACGAGAGCGGCGAGTGCCGCGAGGGCGCTGGTGACGGTACCAACGGCGCTCCAAAGCGTGGCTGTGTCCACGCTCGCGGTCGGTACAGCCTCAAGCCCCTGGTTCAGTCTCATGGCGACCTCTTGGTGTGATGTAGATCTTGATTCGCGTTGAGCTCCAACGGATGCGTCTGATGCCGTTGTATGCCCTGCCTACCACTGTCGGATCTTGCTTGGCATTGGGTCTCGCTGAACGGTTGCTGACTTACGGCTGACGCAGTGCCGCCAGCGCCAGCGCTCCTAGTCTGCTTATTCAGACGTGCCAGCAGCTGCCTGCAATATCGACAGCCAACGAGGCGGAAGCAGCCGCGGCTCGCTCAAGGATCGGAGATATCGCCGGCGACAGCGCACCTGCTCGGTGTCCTGCCACAGCTGCGCGACCCGGGCCAAGCCGGCGCTAAGGGCAAGCGCACTAGCCGCCACCGGCGATGCTGCCGCCCGCCGGGCCCCGGCAGTGAGCTCCCTCAGTTCCGCCACACTTGGAACCTCGCTGGGCCAGACCAGCGGCGCTACCTTCGACTTCGCAGTTCGCCGGTAGTCGTCCGCCACCAAGACGATGGCCGCACGTTGCTCGGTCACCTCCTGTAGCAGGTCCGGTATGGCCACAACGTTCCGCTTGAGGGCGGCAGACAGCTGTGCCGGCACGTTGGCAGCGAGGCGATCGATCACGCTAACTGGAGTACCGGTGTCCCAGTCGACCAAGCATCTATCCCGCAGCAGGCCCATCAACCGCTGAAAGTACTCGTTATCCTGCTGCAGCTGCTTCAACGGCAGAACCCAGGCACCCACAGCACGACCGGTCGCGCCAAGTCGCCACACCGCCAGCGACTCCGAACCAGCTTCGTCGTGTCCGATCGCCAGAACGGCGTGACCGCGTGCACCTGGCACGTAGTCCAACGGTATGGAGAGCTCGTTCTCGGGGGCATCGACGGCAGAAGTCATATCGGGAGTCCTTGATCATTGACGACGGGGTGACCACCGTAGCGACAACCTCCGACGACTCCAGTCAGCTGGACGGTCGATTAACCAGCGACAGCCGCTCAGACGATCGCGGCCTCGCACGACCGCCTGACTATGGAGCAGGTGGATGAACCCGAGGTCAGACCGAAAGGTGGAACGAGCAGCACTTCGAGCGACACTATGGTCGTTGATCATGACATCATGGGTGGCGATCGATTTTGAGACGGCAAACGAGTACCGCGGCAGCCCATGCGCCGTTGCCATGGTTGCAGTGCAAGACGGCATGCTTGGCGAGCGGTACACCACATACATCCAGCCTCCGCCCTCGGCCGCCTACTTCTCCCCCTTCAACATGGCGCTGCATGGCATCACCCCACGGCATGTCCAGAACGCACCCAACTGGCCTCAAGCGCTCAAGGAGATCATTGACTTTGTCGATGACCGGCCAGTAGTGGCTCACAATGCCGCCTTCGACTTGGGCGTCATCAGGAACGCATGCGATCTGACGGACTCGCCCTGGCCTAACTTGACCTACGCCTGCACCCTCGTGGTCGCCCGTCGAACCTGGCAGCTCATCTCGTACTCGCTCCCCTGGGTCGCCGAAGCCGCTGGCCATCAGTTTCTCGACCACCACGATCCCGCGGCCGACGCACAGGCGGCGGCAACTATCGCCCTCGCAGCGCAGCGCGCCCACGGCGTGGACACGCTGCCGGAGCTTCTACAAGCTACGAGGACTAGGTTCGGCGCTCTTTTCGGCGGCGAGTGGAAGGGCTGCCGCTACCAACCTCCATCGACCTCTAGGGCCCGATCTGCTCTCCCTGGCGCCAACCCAGATGCCGACCCAGATGGTCCCTTCTACGGGCTTACGGTCTGCTTCACAGGCACGCTGCTCACCATGAGCCGCGATGAGGCACGGCACCTGGTAGCCGAGGTGGGAGGCCAGCCGGTTGCTGGAGTCTCGAAAAAGACGAACGTGCTGGTGATCGGCGAACAGGACCCCAGCCGCCTGAGGCCAGGTGCCGAGACCAGCAGCAAGCACCAAAAGGCTGCCACGCTCCTTGAGGCCGGCCACTCGATCGAGGTCATCTCAGAACTTGACTTCCTGCAGCGCCTCGCATCGACCGAAGGTGTCTCACTACGGCTTAACGGAACGTGACACCGTGACCGACTGTCGCTCCTGTGCCCTAGAGTGCCGCATGGCCGACCGCACCTACGGTGACATCCCTGGTTTTCCTGTGGGCACTGAGTTGTCAACCGGACAGCCCTAGCGGCACGCCTTCAGCCTGCCAACCCGCGTCCGCGCATCCCGTGCCGAGGAGTATTAGTGGTCCCGGAGGAGGCATTACTCCGTCCCTCCCGTCTTTACCGGGCTGAGGATGTCCAGGGACGAAACTGTCCGATACCGGCGGCACCTGGCGTCTACGCCTGGTATTTCGCATCGCCGCCACCCCTGGTCCCGGTCCCTGGCTGCCATCAGCGGGACGGGGCAACGCTGCTTTACGTGGGCATCTCACCGAAGGCACCGCCGAGCAATGGCCGCCCCCCGAGCAGGCAGACCATCCGCAGTCGCATCCGCTATCACTACAGAGGCAACGCTGCCGGGTCGACGCTACGCCTGACCCTCGGCTCGCTCCTCGCCGACGAGCTTGAGATCGGGCTACGCCGAGTCGGTAGCGGCAACCGGCTGACCTTTGGCCGAGACGGCGAGAAACGGCTCACCGACTGGATGGCCGAGCACGCCCAGGTCGTGTGGAGCGCCACGGATCAGCCGTGGAAGCTTGAGGAGGAACTCATTCAGTCGTGCGTGCTTCCGCTCAACCTCGACCAGAATCGCCACAGTTCGTTCCACAGCCAACTCTCCGCCCTCCGCGCCGCGCAGAGGACGCACGCTCGCGCGCTACCGGTGGAGGCATGACTGCCGCGCCGAGGATGACCTGGACGCCATGGCCTTCATGCTCGACTCCCAACAGGCATTGTCGATGTGGTGAGACTAGACATCCACAGGCAGGCTGCTACCGCTTCTCGGCTGACCGCTTCCGGGTGAGGGTGACCCCAGCGAGGACCAGGGCGATGCCGGCCACGATCGCGACGGTGACGGCTTCGTGCAGGAAGATCCCACCGAGGATCACGGCGACAATGGGCAAGAGGTAGGTGACCACCGATGCGGCGGTCGGGCCTTCGTCATCGATGATGCGGTAGTTCAGGACGTACGCGGCTCCGGTCCCGAGTGCGCCGAGGACGAGCAGGCTTGCGACGGCGTCGAGTCGCCATGTCGGTGTGTCCAATCCTGCGAACGGGAAGGCTAGGGCGAGCAGGACGGTGGCTGCGCCGAGCTGGGCCGCCGACAGCATGAGCGGAGGGATTCCGCGGCCGGCCAGGAACCTGCCCATGTAGACGTAGCCGAGTCCGTAGCTGGCGGCGGCGGCGAGGCAGGCAAGGCCCCCCCAACTGGCGATCTCACCCGCGGACTCCCACGGCGAGAAGATGACCACTACGCCAAGGAACCCGAGGGCAAACCCCGCGGTCTTCCTCACGGTGACGGCGCGGTCGACGCCGACGAGGAAGGCTAGGAGCAGCGTCCACAGCGGCGTGGTCGCGTTCAGCACGCCTGCCACGTTCGATCCGACCGTCTCCTCCCCGCTACCGAACAGCACATACGGCACGGCGTTGGAGATCAGGGCCGCGACGAACAGGTGCCCCCAGACACGTCGCTCGCTCGGGAAGCGCAACCCCCGGGACAGGACGATGGGCACCAGGATCACGAAACCGAGAAAGAGCCGGGCGAACACGATCTGCACCGGGTTGAAGCCCCGCAGTGCGAGCTTGATCCATAGGAAGCTGGAACCCCACAGCAGCGCCAGAGCAGCCACCCGAGCGATGCCCGTCCGGGTGACGCCTTGGTGGTCAGTCTTCAACGGGCATCTCGTAGTCCAATCCGTTCACGTCGGCTCGCATGACGAACCGCGTCACCTCGAACGCTCGTCCCTCGCCGTCGGTGCTGGTGTGCAGAACCTCGATCACGGGCACGCCCGGCGGCATCGCCAGGCCCTTCACTTCTTCGGGCGTCGGCATGCGGGAGCTCACCTCTTCGCGAATACGCACGATCGGGTAGCCGAGATCCTCGAACCGCTGGTAGATGCTGCCTCGACCGAGCTTCTTCTCACTCGCCAGCGGCGACCCCTCGACCACCGCCGTGGGGATGTAGGTGATCGCGACTTGCACCGGTTCGTCGTCAGCGAAGTACCAGTTCTCGCGCCGGACGACCTCTTGACCGGCGTCCAGTCCGAGTCGCTCGGCAACCTCAGGCGGTGGCTGCACGGTCGTGACTGACCGGCACTCCGTGTGCGGGACTCGCCCTTGTCGCTCGACCTCGATTCGGAACGGCGAAAGGCCGGTCTCGTTCCGTGCTCGTCGGGAGTACCGGTCCCGGCCCATCCGCACCAGCGGCCGTCGCTGACGTACGAAGACGCCTCGGCCGTGCTGAGCCTGCGCAAGCCCTTCGGCTTGCAGGATGCCCAACGCCTCGCGCGCCGTGTTGCGGGCAGTGGCGTACCTGGACGCCAATTCGCGCTCGGAAGGAAGCTGGTCGCCGTCTACGAGATCGCCGCGAATGATCGCGGCCCGTAGCTCCTCGGCGATGCGGCGGCTCGGCGGCTGCCGTTCTTCCTGATTACTCATCGGATCACCCGTTCCTCGAGGTGATCCCAGGCTACCGCTACTGGCTCAAGCCAGCTATTGACAGATGCTCGCCTCTTCACCAAGCTGGCTTAAGCCACTACTGGCTCAAGCCAGTTAGTCGACGGGCACGTCGCCCGCCAACGCCGGGAAGCCGGCGCGACCAAGGAAGGACGGGGGCGGCCGCGCCGAGAGAGGCCGGCCGGCCACCTCAGTCCTGATGAGGAGAGAGGGCAACCCGCGATGAGGATCCGCAATCCGTTCCGCCGGCACGGACGCCGGCTCGCGCAGCTCGACCAGACCGGCCCGGCCACCTGCTACCCGCACGGCTTCGGCGCGTACCCCGCTCCGCCCACGTGGGCCGGCCCCACCCTCATGACGACCGCGTCCCCGCTGCTCACCCCTGGACAGCTTCACCGTGCCGGCGGCATCTGGTGATGGGCGAGGAGCCGACCACCGTACGCGCGGTCCGTATCGAGCTCGGCCAGCGTTCGGTCCGGGCGCTCGCGAACCACCTGCAAGATGAGCACCTGCCGCGGCGGCCGGACTGGGACTGCCTGACGTGTGACCCTTCCACGCCCTGGCCGTGCGACTCGGCGCGGATGCGCCTCGCCGAGACGTACGAGGAGCACGACAACCGGATCGGCCTGTCGATGTACATGGGTTCGCTGCTGCACGCCGCGCTCGAGGAGATGCCGGACACCCCGGCGAACGAGTTGCACGAGAGGTTCGTCGCCTGGACGCGATGAGCGCCACATCGCCCGCAGTCGAGTCGATCAACTCTCGCCCGAGGCCCCGTCGGACGGGCCGGCGCACGGCAGCCCGGTCACTGGTCGTCGCGGCCCTGTTGGCGGTGCTGGGCGATCCCACCCTGGATCGCCTCCCACACGCTGCGGCCCGCCTGCCGGAGGCTCTCGCCGGCCTGCTCGGCGAGCTGCGCCGCGCTCTGGGCCGCCGCCTGCGCCCCACCCGCGACACCACCGCCAGCCTGCCCGCCGCCTCCGCCGCCCTGCTGCCCACCGGCTTGCCGTCCGCCGCCGTACTGGCCGGCACCCTGCTGTCCACCGCCGTGCTGGCCACCACCACCACCTTGCTGGCCGCCGCCCTGGGCACCACCACCGGTCGGCCCGCCACCAGAGGGTCCGCCGCCGGCTTGGCCGCCCCCAGCCCGACCACCCTGGCCGCTTTCGCCGCGCCCCGCCGGGCCGCCACCAGCCCGACCAGCCCCAGCCGGACCGCCGCCGGACGGTCCACCACCGCTCGGAGCGCCCTCGGGCTGCTCCCGGTCACCTCGGCCACCGGTAGGAGCGCCGGACGGGCCCGGAGCGGGGGTCGAGACGGGCGGACCGGCCGACGGACTCACCGGGCGGGCGGGTCGTACTCGTGGCTGGTCGCCGCCGGACGCATCCGTTCGTCGGGCCAGATCGTCGCGTACGCGGGCGTGCTGTGCCAGTGCGCTGACCTCGGTGGCGCCGGCAGCGACCTGCTGGGCGCTCCGGTTGACGTCGTCGAGCGCACCGCCGCCCGCCTGGGCGAGGGATTCGATGACCTGCGGGTTGTTGTCGATGGTGTCGAGCGCGCGGCCGAGGAGTGTCACCAACTGCTCCAGTCGTACCCGTAGCTGCGCCTCGGCGTGTACCCCGTCGATGTCCAGTTCGACGCCGTGCAGGTGGACCCGTACGCCCGCGTCGAGTTGGAGCAGGTTGGCCAGCCGGGCACGCAGCGAGATGTCGGCGTCCAGCCCGTCCACGGCCAGCCGGATCGAGTCGACCGAGACCTTCGGGATGTCGAGGAGGACGTCCGGCTCTCCGGCGTCGGCGTCCCGCTCCGGCCGTCGCTGCTGCGCGTTCTCGCTCATGCTCTCCCGCTCCGCCCGTGCGCCGAACCCGGTGGTCCGGGCCGTCCGGCGCGGTTACCCGCTTTCCGGCGGGCCATCCCGTGCGTGACGACTCGGCAACCCACTGTCTGGAAAAGGGCACTGCGGAAGCTGCACACCCGGGCATCAGCCGGTATGGTCCGGGCCTATGGGACAGGGGATGGCTGATCCGGCCGACATTCGGCAGGACCTGGAGCGCTTCTCCTTACGGTGCAGTCTCCTCGTCCCCGGGTCCGCCGAGCGGGCGTTCGCCGTGTTCACCGACGAGCTGACCGAGTGGTGGGTCACCGAGTACACCTGGTCCGGTCCGGAAGCTCTCGCCGAGCTGGGCATGGAGCCCCGGGCCGGCGGAATGCTCTACGAGATCGGCCCGTACGGCTTCCGGGCCGACTGGGGTCGGGTGCTCACGTGGGATCCGCCTCGACGGCTGGTCTTCGCCTGGCAGCTCGGGCCGGACCGGGTGCCGGTGCCGGATCCGGCGAAGGCGAGCGAGGTCGAGGTGCTGTTCCTGCCGGACGGCCCCGAACGGACCCGGGTCGAGCTGGAGCACCGGCACTTCGACCGGCACGGCGAGGCGGCCGAGGGCTATCGCAAGGCGCTCACGGCGGGCTGGCACGAGTTGCTGACCCGCTATCTCGCCACGGTGTCGCGCGGCGGCCCGCACACCGCCTGAGCCGCGCCGGGCCGGGCTGATCCAGGCCGGGCCGCGCCGGGCCCGGCCGCGCCAAGCCGCGCTGCGCCGGGCCGGGGTCAGTGGCCGAGTTGTCGACCGACCCGGCTGGTGTCGAGATTATGGCCGCCCAGGTGAGCGCGGCTGCCCGCCTCGGCGCCGGAGCCGAAGCCCGTGCCGCCGAGGCGACGAGCCGGGGCGGTACGCAGTCGCGGGTACTCCTCGGTGAGCCGTCGCTGCACCCGGTCGGAGCGGTCGGCGAGCACCAACGCCATCGACGGGGCGCCTGACTCGCTGGCCGCCGCGGACTCGGCCGCCCAGAGCCGCCCCCCGATCACCTCCGCGAAGCCCGCGAGCCAGGAGCGCCGGAAGGCGGCCGGATGGTCGTCCGCCGGCACCGCCGTGGCCGCCAGGCCGTGTGCGGCCTGTACGAGCAGCGACGTGAAGAGCAGGTCCACGCGTTCGAGGTCGCTGGCGAAGCCGAACAGGTGGGCGACGAAGCCGTTGCCCTGCTTACGCCGGACGCAGCGGCAGCGCAGCGGTTCGGCGACCGCCGCGAGCAGGCCGACCTTGTCCCGCGCGTACGGGGCGACGATGTCGAGCACGCGGTCGCCGACCGGGTCGCTGGTCGGGTCGCGGACCGCGAGCAGCGCCCTGTCGACGCCGTAGCGGGCGATCAGCTCGGTCGCCTTGGCGGTGAACGCCGCCGACTCGGCGGGAGTGCAGGCCGGATCCTCGGCCTGGGCGAGCAGCTTGCGCACCTTGCTGAGCATGGCCTCGGACATGCCCCAGAGCTATCACACCCGACCGACGATCCCGGACCACGCCGCGATTAATCGATCAGTATCATCGTCACGGTCAGCTCGTCCGTCCAATACGGACAGTCAGTTAACTGTTTTCGGAGGCCGCCTGCATGTCATCCCCGACCGCTCGCCTGCTCGCCGTCGCCACGGCCGCCGCGCTGCTCGCCACCGGCGCACCCGCCCAGGCCGCCACGGCCACCCCGAGCGCCGACGCCACCGATTTCACCTCGGGGCCGAACCTCTTCGCGCCGCTCGCCACCTGCTACGGCGGCGCGGTCCGCTCGTTCTTCCAGACCGGCGGCTACGGCGGCCAGGCCGGCCCGTACCGCACCACAACCCGCTGCCGCGACATCAACGTCCGCAACACCAGCGCGTACGCCACCGAAGCCTGCGTGATCTTCATCGACAAGACCAGCAACTGCAACTACTGGACCTACCTGCCGGCCAACTCCGGCTGGACCGTCGTCGCGACGAACGTCCGGGACGGGGTCAACTTCCGGGTCCGCTTCGACAACCTGCGCTACGAGTACGAGCCGCTGGTCGCGTACCACGCTTTCTGAACGGCCCGCGCGGACGCGGCACCCGAAGCGGGTGCCGCGTTCACTCGGCGCGGCTGCGCAGGGTGGCGATCGTCGAGCCGGCGAGCGTGAGCAGGCAGTCGGAGAGCAGCCCGTCGGCCGCCGCCGCGCCGAACAGGGCCTCGCCGGTCGATACGTCCCGGTTGGCGTAGGCGCTCACGAAGCGGGCCACCCAGCGGGTGTCGTAGTCCGCCTGCTCGATGCCCGGGAACTCCAGCGCGCATCCGGTGCTCGTCGGCGCGTCACCGACCATCGTCGCGGCCAGGCACCAGGCGACCCCGTACGCCCCGGACAGGCCGGCCCGGTCGACGACGGCGTCGAACGTACCCGTCACGGCGTCCCCGTCCCCGGCCAGCGCCGATCGGAGCACGGCGGTCGCGTCGTCGAACGTCTGCTGTGGTAGGTCCGTCACGCAGCGCACAGTAGGACGGGGGGTCAAGCCACGGCACTTCCGTCACTGTGTGTATTCACAGTGAGCTACCTACGCATTGCGCCGCCTCCACGGTCCCGCGACCGGCCCGGGCACGCTAATGTGCGCAGCGGACCTTCGCCGGAGGAAGGACGACCATGCTCGTATCACGCCGCTCGCGGGTGGCCACACTGGCTGCCTGCGCGACGATCCTGCTCGCCACAAGCGCTTGCGGGGATGACAAGGCCCAGGAGGGGAGCGCCCAACAGGTGCGCCTCTACGGCACGGACGGCAACATGCTCAACTCCTACCCAGCGGAGTTGAAGGAACGCGCCGACCTCGTCGACGGAATGAAGGGGACCACGCCACTCACCCCACTGCCCGAAGACTTCAAGGGCCGGCTACGGTCCGTCAATCCGGCGCTGACGGACTACCTCTACTCCGCCGAGACGTACGACGCGGTGGTCATCGGTGTGCTCGCCGCCCAACTGGCCGGCAGCACCGACCCGGCGGCCATCGCCAAGCAGATCGTCGGCGTGACCAACAACGGACAGCGCTGCGAGACCCCGGCCGCCTGCCTCACGCTGGCCCGGGCCGGGCAGGACATCGAGTACCGCAGCGTCTCGCTGACCCGCGCCGGCTTCACCGACAAGGGTGAGCCGGCCACCGCGAGCTACGCCACGCTGACCTTCGACGGCCAGCAGCTCAACGACGGCAAGACCGAGTTCGTCGGCGCGGGCTCCGAGTCGGCGGCGAGCACCAAGACGCCGCCGAAGGGCAAGAAGCCGCGCCCCGGTGACGCCGACGACCAGAAGCCGCTGATCGTGGGCGGTCTGCTGCCGAAGACCGGCGACCTGGCGATCGCGTACCCGCCGATGGCGGCCGGCGCGGCGCTGGCCATCCGGGAGATCAACGCCGCGGGCGGCGCGCTGGGCAAGCCGGTGACGTGGAAGGACGGCGACGACGGCACCAACCCGGCGGTAGCCAAGGCGACCGTCGCCAAACACGTGGCGGACGGGGTCAGCATCATCATCGGCGCGGGCGCGTCGGGCATCTCCCGCGAGGTGCTGCCGGACGTGGTCAAGGCCGGGAAGATCCTCTTCTCGTCGTCGAACACCGACGCCGGCCTGACCGACGTCGAGGACAAGGGCCTCTACTTCCGTACCGCCCCACCGGACAGCCTCCAGGGCCGGGCGCTGGCCGACGTGGTCCTCCGCGACGGGTCGCAGAAGATCGTCATCGTCGCCCGTAAGGACTCCTACGGTGAGGGCCTGCAGGCCACCGTCCGTGACGAGTTGGAGAAGGCCGGCATTCCCGGTGACCGACTCAAGCTGCTCACGTACGACCCGCCGGCAGACGCCAAGGCCGCGCCGGTGGACTTCTCCGGCGGCGCGAAGGAGATCAAGCAGTTCGGTGCGGACGCCGTCCTGATCATCGGCTTCGGTGAGTCGGCCCAGGTGATCCGGGCGCTCGCCGACAGCGGGGTGCAGATCCGGCACTGAGCAGTACCTGCGGACCGCGTACGGCCGCACCGGCTCGACAGCCGGTGCGGCCGTTCCCGTTTGCCGCGTCAGCGGGCCCGGCGGCGTTCCAGGAACTCGGTCATGCGGCGGTGCTTCTCCTCGTCCTCGAAGAGCACCGCCTGACTCACCAGGTCGAGCTGCGGGTGCGCGGCGGCGGGCGCGTCGACGGCCAGTTTCGTGAGCCGCAACGCCAGGGGCGAGGCCTGGGCCATCTCGTCCAGCAGCCCGTGCGCCGTCGTCAGCAGCTCGCCGGGTTCGTCCACCACCCGGTTCACCAGACCGATCCGCAGGGCCTCCGCCGCGTCCACCCGACGGCCGGTGAACAGCAGTTCCTTGGCCCGACCTTCGCCGATGAGGGCGGGCAGTCGGTGGGTCGCGCCAGCGCCGGCCAGGATGCCCAACCGCACCTCCGGCTGGCCGAACACCGCCCGGGCCGTACACACCCGAAGATCGCAGGCGTACGCCAGTTCCGCGCCGCCGCCCAGCGCCGGCCCGTCCACGGCGGCCACGCTCGGCATGGGTAGTGCCCTGATCCGCGCGAAGGCCGCCGAGTTGATCGCGGCCAGGGCGTCCGTGCGGCCCCGCTCGCGGAGCTGGCCGATGTCGGCGCCACCGGCGAAGATGCCCTCCGCGCCGCCGGTCAGGAGCAGCAGCCGGGGACGGGCCTCCAACTCGGCGCAGACCTCGTGCAGCTCGGCGATCAGGTCGGCGTCGATGGCGTTGCGCTTCTCCGGTCGGGCCAGCGTCACCACGAGCCGGTCCGACCGCTCCTCGATCCGCAGACCACTCATTGCTTGACGCCACCTTCCCAGCGGTAGAAGCCGTGCCCGGACTTCTTGCCCAGCCGTCCGGCGGCCACCATCTCCACCAGCAGCTCCGGTGGCGCGAAGCGGTCCCCGTACGCGGCCTGGAGGGTACGGGCGATGTCGAGGCGCACGTCCAGGCCGACGAGGTCGGTGAGTTCCAGCGGCCCGATCGGGTGCCGGTAGCCGAGCACCATCGCCTTGTCGATGTCGGCGGGGCTGGCCACCTGGTCGGCGACCATCCGGATCGCCTCCAGCCCGAGGGTGACCCCGAGGCGGGAGGTCGCGAAGCCGGGCATGTCGCGTACCACGACGGGGTCCTTGCCCAGCCGGCCGGCGAGCGCGACGGCCGCGGTGGTGGTCTCCTCGGCGGTGGCCGGGCCGACCACGATCTCCAGCAGCGCCATCGCCCAGACGGGGTTGAAGAAGTGCAGGCCGAGGAAGCGCTCGGGCGCGTCCAGAGCCGCGGCCAGCTCGCCGATGGCGATGCTGGACGTGTTGCTGCCGAGCAGGGCCGGGTTCAGGGCGGCGGCGTCGCGCAGCACCGCCCGCTTCAGCTCCAGCCGCTCCGGGACCGCCTCCACGACCACTCCCGGGGCGGGGGCGACGTCGGCGAGGCTCGGCCGCAGGATCACCCGCTGCCGGTACGCGGCGGCCTCGTCGGCGGTCAGCCTGCCGCGCTGCACCGCGCGCTCCCACAGGTCGGCGAGCCGGGTCAGCGCGGTCGCGCCCCGGTCCGCGTCCACCTCGACCAGCTCGACGGCGTGACCGGCGCCGGCCGCCACGTACGCGATGCCGAGCCCCATCGTGCCCGCACCGACGACCACGAAACGATCGTTCATCACGCCTCCCTGTCCGTCCCGGTGGGCGCGCGGGGTCTCCGCCACGCCGGCCCGGGTGCTCGGCCCGCTGCGCTCGCTCATGGTGCGACCCTAGACAGCCCGGTACCCCGCCGATGCGTGGGGGAGCGCGGGATCGGGTACGTACGGCCCGTCAACTCAAGGGAAGGACCGCATCGAGATGAGCCAGGCACCGGAGAGCGTCACGACCGACTCCGAAACCGTGGAGACCCGGGGCGACGAACGGGTCGACCTGCTGCGCGCCGACACCAACAACGACGGCAAGACCGACGTGTGGGTGGTGGACACCGACGGCGACGGCAAGGCCGACCTGTTCCAGTTCGACACCGACGGTGACGGCAAGGTGGACATCACCATGGTCGACCTCGACGAGGACGGCACCCCCGACGAGGTCGTCGACGGCGACGGCGGCCTCCCGCCCGAGCCGCTGCCCCCGACCGTTCAGGTCTGAGTCGTACGACGGCTCCCGCGTCCGTCGCGGCGCGGGAGCCGTCGCTCAGCCTGCGAGGCGCAGGGTGGCCAGGTAGTAGGGGGCGTCGCGGTCGTCCACATCGATCAACCGCCAGCCGCTGCCGTGCACCAGCTCGGCGAACTCGTCCGGCGAGCAGACCAGGTAGTCGAACCATTCGGTGCCGAGTTCCCGGTAGCGCAGCCGGAGCCGGAGCTGGCCGCCGAGCCGCCCCCGGCGTCGGTTGCGCTCGTGGTAGCCGGTGTGCACGGGGTCGCGGGTGCCGTACGGGTTGGTGCCGTGCGCGATGATCTGTGCTCCCGGTCGGGCGAGCGCGGCGAGCGCGGCGAGGAACGCCGGGGCCCGCTCGCGCCCCTCGAACAGCCCGAGGTTGTTGCCGAGCAGCAGGAACGTGTCGTAGCGCCGGCCGTCGGCGACGTGCGTGTCCACCGTTGCGTGCACCAGCCGCCGTACGCCACGCCGTCGGCTCACGTCGAGGGCGCCCGCCGACGTGTCGAGGCCGGTGACGGGTACGCCGCGCTCCTGGAGCAGCAGCGCGATCCGGCCGGCCCCGGTGCCGACGTCAAGCGTCTCGCCCCGGGCCCGGTCGACGGCCCGGTGGTCGTACGGCTGCCAGTCGGCCGGCCCGTCGAGGTAGTGCGCCGCCGGAGCGCCGTTGATCAGGCCGTCGTCCCGCTCGATGATCTCGATGACCGGCCGGGGCAGCCGACCGCCGACCATCGGCCGGGGCCCGACCCCGGTCGCCACGGCGAGCGTGTCCCGCAGCAGTTCACCGACCACGTCACCAATTCCAGGCTCCCCCGTCACGCCGTTCACGCTATCTGGCCGCTCAGTGGCCCGCAGCGGCCTATCCTGGCGGCGTGACCACCCTGGACCGACTGTCGGCCGAGAAGTACATCCTGCTCACGACCTTCCGCAAGGACGGCCGGGCGGTGCCGACCCCGGTCTGGGCGGTCCGCGACGGCGACGCGTTGGCGGTGTGGACCCGCGCCGACTCGGGGAAGGTCAAGCGGATCCGCCACAACGGCGAGGTGACTGTTGCGCCGTGCGACGTGCGGGGCCGGCCGCACGGCGCGGAGGTGCCCGCCCACGCGAGCCTCTACGGTGGCCGCGACACGGGCCGGGTTCGCGACCTGCTCAAGCACAAGTACCGCCTGATCGGTCGGCTGAGCCTGCTGGGCAGCCGGTTCCGTCGCGGTGAGGGCGGCACGGTCGGCATCCGGGTGACGTTGACCGGCCCCGACACGGACTGACGCGCCACCGTCGGAGCCGAGCGGACATGAAAAGGGGCGGTGGATCGAAATCCACCGCCCCTTTCCGGAAACCTCTATCGGGTCAGTCGCCCTGCCGCTGCTGCGGGATCTGGCCCTGTAGCAGCGCCCTGACCTCCGACTCGCGGTATCGACGGTGGCCACCCAGGGTGCGGATGGCGCTGAGCTTGCCCGCCTTCGCCCACCGGGTCACCGTCTTCGGGTCGACACGGAACATCGACGCCACCTCGGCCGGTGTGAGCAGCGGCTCTGGTTCGTGCGTTCGCGATGCCATCGGTCACTCCTCCACATGTATAGACATCGGCCGGGGTCCCGCCGGCCGACGCGTCTCCCATGGTCCGGCTAGTCCCCGATGTCCGACATGGGCCGAACGGATGAAGGTCCCTAGACGGACGGATGAACCATGCCCGATTTTTACGACTTTTACACGGCAGAAAGTACCTTATTCGGACTCATGATCACGGTTCGTGATGCGTCAACTACGAGACACCCTCGCTTTGGGAGCGCTCCTAGGGGCGATTTGCCCTAGTTGCACCGCTCCAGGAGCTGCACCGCGCGCCAGCGGGCCACCAACTTGTCGTACGCGGCCGACGCCTCGTCCGCCTCCCCCCGCGACAGGCCCGCGAGGCCACCGGCGACCAGCTCCGGCGAGTCGTCGGCGGCGAGAGTCTCATCGGAGAGCAGGTCGACGAGGCCGCCGTAGTCCAGCTCCACCACCGAGCCCGGGTGGAACTCCTCGAGCCAGCGCGCCGCCTCCTGGACCGCCTCGGTGATCGGCGCCTCGCCCACCGACTTACGCAGCACCGACAACGCCCGGGACGAACGACGACGAGCCTTGGAGATCTCCGTCCGGTAGCGCAGCGCCCGCCGGCCCGGCTGGGTGACGAGGTCCCGCTCCGTCGGGTCGAAGAGCACGAACCACCGCAGGGGTACGCCCCAGGTGGCGATCTGCTCGTGCACCCGGGGCACCCCGTGCTCCAGAACCCGGGCGCCGCTGCGCCAGTCGTCGACGACCGCTCGGGCCTGCCCGGCGAGCACCGGCGGCACGAAGGCGTCGGCAAGCACCGGGGGCACCCCGTCCCGGGCGTTGAGCGCCGCCTCAGCGACCCGGATGCGCAGGTTCCAGGGGCAGACCAGCAGGCTGTCGTCCGTCTCCAGGACGTACGCCTCCTCGGGCAGGTCGGGTAGGCGGGTCCAGCCCGCGCCCAGCGCCTCGATCACCGCCGTCCGCTGCCGGCCGGGTCCCTCGACCGGGGCGATCGCCCGTCCCTCCGAGACATAGCGACGCCAGTAACTCTGCCGGTCCCGGTCGAAGGCGGTCAGCGGCTCGTACACGCGCAGGTAAGAAGCGAAGAGCGACGGCACCGCGCGATCCTCCCATGAACCGCACCCCGGCGCGGCCAGCGGTGCGGACCGCGCGCCCCGCACCGTGGGACGGCGGCGGCACGTCGGGCGGTCGCACGGCGGCCGATACTAGGCTCGATCACACCGGCAGCATCCCCGCCGGGGTCCACCAGGTCCGCGTCCCACAAGGAACGCACACCATCGTAGGAGCCAGTCATGGGCGTATTCGCGAGCACCGACGACCCGGTATCGACCGGTCACGAACAGGTCGTCTTCTGCCAGGACAAGCAGAGCGGCCTCAAGGCGATCATCGGGATCTACTCCACCGCGCTGGGGCCCGCGCTCGGCGGCACCCGCTTCTACCCGTACGCCAGCGAGGACGACGCCCTCGCCGACGTGCTCGACCTGTCCCGTGGGATGGCGTACAAGAACGCGCTCGCCGGCCTGGACCTGGGCGGCGGCAAGGCCGTCATCTGGGGCGACCCGGAGCAGATCAAGAGCGAGGCGCTGCTGCGCGCGTACGGCCGCTTCGTGGAGTCGCTGGCGGGCCGCTACTACACCGCCTGCGACGTCGGCACCTACGTGCCCGACATGGACATCATCGCCCGCGAGACCCGCTACGTGACCGGCCGCAGCGTGGAGCACGGTGGCGCCGGCGACTCGTCGATCCTCACCGCCTGGGGCGTGTTCCAGGGGATGCGGGCGGCCGCCGAGCACGTCTGGGGCACGCCGAGCCTGAACGGTCGCCGGGTCGGCGTGGCGGGCCTGGGCAAGGTCGGTAAATACCTGACCGGGCACCTGCTGGACGACGGCGCCGAGGTGGTCGCCACGGACGTCAACCCGAAGGCCCTGGCCTGGGTACGCGCCAACCACCCGCAGGTCACCCTGGTGGACGACGCCAGCGCGCTGGTCGCCGCGGACATCGATGTGTACGCCCCCTGCGCGCTGGGCGGCGCGCTGAACGACGACACCGTTGCGGCGCTGCGCGCCAAGGTGGTGACCGGCGCGGCGAACAACCAGCTCGCGCACCCGGGGATCGAGAAGCTGCTGGCCGACCGCGGCATCCTCTACACGCCGGACTACGTGGTCAACGCCGGCGGCGTGATCCAGGTGGCCGACGAGATCGAGGGCTTCAACTTCGACCGGGCGAAGCTGCGGGCCACCCGGATCTACGACACCACCCGGGAGATCCTGCGCCTGGCGGACGACGAGGGCGTGCCGCCCGCGGTCGCCGCGGACCGGCTGGCCGAGCGGCGGATGGCCGAGGTCGGTCGGCTGCGCACGATCCACCTGCGTTGAGGCATCCCGGAGGCGGATCGACCGGGATCCGCCTCCGGGCCTCCTGTACCGGCCCGACTCGGTAGGCTGAGGCCCGGGTCAAGTTTGGCGTGTTTTGCCCGGTGTCACGGGTGCTCTCCGTTCCGCTCCTTACCAGGTACACTGGGTGACGGCCGGATCGCCGCGACGCGCAGAGCCGGCTGACGGTAACCCGAGGTGCCGAACGATGGCATCCCCATGTACCGTAAGAGCCACGAGAGATGCCTGACGTCATCGGGGCCCGCCTTCGGGCTGCCCCGCATTCTGTGCGAGGGGGTCGAGCCATGGGGCGCGGCCGTGCTAAGGCCAAGCAGACGAAGGTGGCCCGGGAGTTGAAGTACCACTCCCCGAACACCGACCTCACCGCCTTGCAGCGCGAACTGGCGGGTGCTGGTAAGTCTGAGCACCACTTCGACGACGACTCAAAAGAGTTCGTCGACGACGATGATGAGAATCACGCGGACGACGACCCCGATCCCTGGGTCCGTCCGACCCGCTGACCTCTCGACGTAGTTGAGCACGCGGTAACCCCCGCGTGCTCACGCATGTGTCCTTCGGGAGCGAGATCGGTGCCGATCATCAGGGGCCTGCCCTGGCCGGGGACTACCCCGTCTGGCCGACAGGCCCCTGATCACGGCCGCCCTAGCGCGGCCGGTTGTTCCAGTTGTAGAACGTCGGGATGTTCTCGAAGTGGTTCCACGCGCAGACCGCGCTGACGCCGTCTCCGCCCGCCACCTCGGCCCGTAGCCGCCGTGCGTCCGCGGCCTCCTGCAACAGCGCGACAAGCCCGGGGGCGGCCTCCCGCACGCGCTCGGTGACGTCGTCCGGGGCATCGTCCGCTTCGCGTTCAGGCCGCCGGTGACTGGTGATCTCGGGCATGCTCCAACACTCCCTCCAATAGGCGGATCTTGCTGTTGCGGCAGTGCTCGGTCTCCGTACCGTCAAAACGCCCCAGCTCGAAGTAACGGTTGGCAGCGTGACCGCCACCACAGAAGCCGAAATACGGGCACGACACCCGACACGCTTCCACCCCCGTCAGGAACTCGCCGACCCACGAGGTCGACGCGGCACCGGCCAGGATCCGGGCCAGCGGAGTGGTCAGCACGTTCCCACTGCTGAAGTCGCCGTAGCGCGGGTCGGTGAAGCCGGCCAACTCCGGGGAGAGCACCGTCACCGAGCCGTCGTGCCCGATGGTGGGTATCGGATCCAGCCGGCGGGGCAGCACACCGTCCGCCGTGCCGTCGAGGACCGCCGCCGCGTACCGCAGCGACCACTCGACCTCGCGCAGGTGGATCCGGGGCGCCCGCCGCCAGGCCGCCACCAGTTCGGCCCAGAACGTGGTCACCGCCGCCGGGTCGTGGCTGTTGTCGCGGGTGTTGACCCCTTCGGTCTCCTCGATGTTGATGCCCAGCACGTCGCAGCCCAGATCGAGGAAGTAGTCGTACAGCTCCGCGGCGAGGCCCGGCGACGGCCGGGACACCACGGCCAGCGCCGAGAAGGGCAGGTCGTGCCGGCGCAGCGCGGCCACACCACGCAGGATCCGGTCGTACGCCGGCTGACCGCCACGGTTGACCCGGTCGCCGTTGCGCTCACGCGGCCCGTCCACGCTCACGCTGACCCGCATCTCGTGCCGGGCGAAGAACTCGCACCACTCGTCGTCGATCAACGTGGCGTTCGTCTGCACGTGGTGTTCGACCTCGGGCCCGAAGGGCGCGATCAGGGCGGCCAGGTGCTCCCGACCGGCGGCCAGCGGCTCGCCGCCGTGCCACACGACGGAGAAGCGCCCGGAGGCCGCCCACGGGTTGACCGCCGCCGCCACCGCCTCGGCCACCGGCACCGACATCCGCCGGTCGGCGGACCGGAACGGCAGGTAGCAGTACGCGCAGTCGAGGTTGCACAGCGTGGTGGGCTGCATGACGACGTACGACGGGACGGCGGCCAGCCCGCGCATCCCGCTGAACGTCGGTTCCCCAGCAGCCATCACCCTCCTCCGCCCAGCCCGAGCCTTTCAGGCTAGGCGGCGCCGGCCACTCGGGTGAAGCCCTGATCAGGTGCCCGTACGGTCACCGGAGCGTGATCAGCCGCGGGTGTGCTGACCCACCATCTGCACGTTGCCGGTGCCCTCGATGATCTCGCCCGCCTGCCAGGCCTCGACCCCACGACCGGTCAGCGTGGCCAGGGCGCGATCGGCGTCCTCGGCCGAGACAATCGCGAACATGCCGACGCCCATGTTGAACGTCGACTCCATGTCCTGGTCGTCGATCCGGCCCTTCGACTGGATCAGGTCGAAGATGGGCTGCGGCTTCCAGGTGGACCGGTTGACCACCGCGTCGACGTGCTCGGGAAGCACCCGCACCAGGTTGCCCGGGATGCCACCGCCGGTGATGTGCGACAGCGCCCGCACCTCGGCCTCCTCGATCAGCTTGAGGCAGTCCTTGGCGTAGATCTTGGTGGGGGTCAGCAGCTCCTCACCGAGGGTCCGCTGCCGGCCGAAGTCGTCGATCACGATGTCCAGTCGCATCCGGGCGGCGCCGAGCAG
This sequence comes from Micromonospora sp. NPDC049801, assembly GCF_040656575.1. Lineage (NCBI taxonomy): Bacteria > Bacillati > Actinomycetota > Actinomycetes > Micromonosporales > Micromonosporaceae > Micromonospora > Micromonospora sp. NPDC049801. Next base: position 113,553 of record NZ_JBFAMS010000016.1, read on the forward strand.
CACGTGCCGGACCAGCGAGTAGCCGTTGGAGTGCAGGCCGGAGGAGCGCATGGCGATGACGACGTCACCCACCTCGACGCGCTCCGGGCTGAGGATGTCGGCCTCCTCGACCACACCGACGCCGGTCGCGGAGATGTCGTACTCGTCCGGGCGCAGCACACCGGGGTGCTCGGCGGTCTCGCCGCCCAGCAGCGCGCAGCCCGCGTACCGGCAGCCGTCGGCGATGCCCGCGCCGATCTCGGCCACCTTGTCCGGAACGACCTCGCCGGTGGCGATGTAGTCGAGCAGGAACAGCGGCTCCGCGCCGCAGGCCACCAGGTCGTCGACGACCATCGCGACCAGGTCGATGCCGACCGTGTCGTGGATGTCCATCTGCTGGGCGATGACCAGCTTGGTGCCCACACCGTCGGTCGAGGACGCCAGGATGGGGTTCTTGTACTTCTTCGTGTCCAGGCGGAACAGGCCGGCGAAGCCGCCGAGGTCACCCAGCACCTCGGGGCGCCGGGTCTCGCGCACCTTCGACTTCAGCAGCTCGACCGCGCGGTCGCCCGCGTCGATGGAGACCCCGGCGTCGGCGTACGAGACGGAACGCTTGCCCCGCTGGCGGCCGGCACCGCCCGTCCACGGCTGGTGGTCGCTGCCAGCGCCGTTCGGGCTGCTTCCTGCGCCGCTGCGCTCGGACACGTGCGTCACGGTTCTCCCCTTTTGTGGTTCTCGGTGCCGCGCCGGCGGTGGCCGGGCCGCGCCGGTTGGTGCTACGGGCGGTTTGCGGTCACGCCACCCGGAGTGGCGACGAGCGAGCCGAAGCTCTCCGGGGCCTCCGGCGTCGCGTTGGCGACCCGGCGGCCCATCCCTTCGAGCACATGCTTGCCGATCAGGTTGCCGGCCGGCAGCTCGATCGGGTACTCCCCATCGAAACACGCCCGACACAGCCGGGTCTTCGGCTGCTCGGTCGCGGCGATCAGGCCGGGAAGCGATACGTAACCCAGCGTGTCGGCGCCGATGGAACGCCGGATGCCGTCGTTGTCCAACCCGTTGGCCAACAGCTCCGCCCGGGTGGCGAAGTCGATGCCGTAGAAACACGGCCAACTCACCGGCGGGGAGGAGATCCGGACGTGCACCTCGAGCGCCCCCGCCTCGCGCAACATCCGGACGATGGCCCGCTGCGTGTTGCCGCGCACGATCGAGTCGTCCACGACCACCAGCCGCTTGCCACGCACGTTCTGCCGCAGGGGGTTGAGCTTGAGTCGGATGCCGAGCTGACGCAGGGTCTGCGACGGCTGGATGAAGGTCCGCCCCACGTACGGGTTCTTCATGAGGCCCGCGCCGTAGGTGATACCGGACGCCTCCGCGTACCCGATCGCGGCCGGGGTGCCGGACTCGGGCACCGGGATGACCAGGTCGGCCTCGACCGGATGCTCCTTGGCCAACTGGCGGCCGATCTGCACCCGCGCCGCGTGCACGTTCCGCCCGGCAATGGTCGCGTCGGGGCGGGCGATGTAGACGTACTCGAAGAGACAGCCCTTCGGCTCGGGCGCGGCGAAGCGGGTGGACCGCAGCCCCTCCTCGTCGATCGCGATCAGTTCGCCGGGCTCGATCTCGCGCACCACGCTCGCGCCGACGATGTCCAGCGCGGCGGTCTCGCTCGCGACCACCCAGCCACGCTCCAGCCGGCCGAGCACCAGCGGGCGTACGCCGTGCGGGTCGCGGGCCGCGTACAGCGTCGACTCGTCCATGAAGACGAAGCTGAACGCCCCGCGTAGCTGCGGCAGCACCTCGAGCGCGGCGGCCTCGACCGACAGGTCGGGGCGGCTGGCCAGCAGCATGGTCACCAGCGAGGTGTCGTTGGTCGAGCCGTCCGCGACCAGGCCGCGCTCGGCGACCTCCTTCTCCAACTCGGCGGTGTTGACCAGGTTGCCGTTGTGGGCCAGCGCGATGGTCGTGCCGGAATCGGTCGACCGGATGGTCGGCTGGGCGTTCTCCCAGTTGGACGCGCCGGTCGTGGAGTATCGGGCGTGCCCGATCGCCAGGTGGCCGCGCAGGCTGGCCAGGGTGGGCTCGTCGAAGACCTGGGCCACCAGGCCGAGATCCTTGTAGACCACCACGCCCGAGCCGTCGCTGACCGCGATGCCCGCTGCCTCCTGGCCGCGGTGCTGCAGGGCGTAGAGGCCGAAGTAGGTCAGATTCGCGACCTCTTCGCCGGGGGCCCACACGCCGAAGACGCCGCAGGCATCCTGGGGGCCAGGTCGTTGGGGGTCAAGGTCGTGGCTCAGCCGGCCGTCGCCTCGGGGCACTACCGCTCCCTCATGCTGGTCTGGACCGGCCTGGCGGGGATCACGGGTCGGATCCACACTTCTCGGCCGGGACCACTCTCGTCGCCTGACAGTGTACGCGAGTCAGCGTCAATACAGATAGTCACGATTTCCCTGCCGAGAGTCACGATCACTCGGACATCGGCGCAGCTAGAGGGGCAGATAGGCCGAGATGTCCGCCCGAATGCCGCTCACCTGAACACGTCCATCGGTGACCGCGTCGGCCCACCCGAGCCGACCGGTGGCGAGCTCCAACCAGGTCTGCGGCGACATCTCGACCACGTTCGGCGGGTTTCCTCTGGTGTGTCGAGGACCGGGGACGCACTGGATCGCACCGTATGGTGGAACGCGCACCTCCACCGATCGGCCGGGGGCGCGCTCCGTGAGGACGGCCAACAAGGACCGGACCGCCTCCCGGAGTACCGGCCGTTCGGGCGTACGCCCCTCGTCAAGCGCCGACAGAGCCGCCACGACGGCGGCGGACTTACTGTGCGGAGAGGACACGACGGGACGATACGACCCACAGGTGGAGCACCTGACGTTGGCCCTGGGTCGCGCCGATCCAGTGAGACAAGGCATAGTGGCCGACGGCGTATTCGTACCGTGATGATCCCCGGCCCGGCGCCCCGCCGGTCGAGGGACGTCAGCCCGGAAGGCGGTGGACGTGTCAACACACCGACGTGCCTGGAAGCAGCGGGCCGGTGTGGTCGCAGCGCTGGTTGCCGGCGCTCTGCTCGCCGTCCCCGCCACACCAGCAATGGCCGCAGACGTTGAGGTCTCCCCCGGCTCGGTCACCGTGAACGCCGGCAGCGACGCCACGATCACCGTGCGCATCACTGGCGGTGACAATGACGAATCCGCGAAGGTCAGCCTCTCCGGGCTGCCCTCCGGCGTCAGCTGCGCCAGTGGTTGTGGCGACGTCAAACTCTCCGGCGGCGGCCTGGGCGGCCCGAAGGGGTCGGTGCTGGTCCGGATCGCGGCCAACGACAACGCCGGCGATGCGACCACGAACATCACGGTCGCGGTGGAGGCCGCATCGGGCCCGGACACCGCCAACGTCTCCCTGACCGTTAAGGGCAAGGCCGCATCGCCGCCCCCGCCGCAGCAGAACCAGACGGTGAAGTCGGTCTCCGGCAAGGTGGTCAAGAAGGCCGACGGCGAGCCGGTGCCGAACGCGTTCGTCCTCCTCCAGGACACCGCCGGTCACCGCTACGACGCCGTCGCCGATGGCAGTGGCAACTTCAAGTTCACGGGCAGCAGTCAGAGCCCGATCACTCCCGGTCGGATCGACCTGGGTGCGTCCTCCGAAAACATCAAGGCGTTCAAGAGCTTCACCGCGAACGCCGGGCAGACCATCACCGGCCAGCGGATCACCTTGGAGATCAAGGTCGAGGTGACGCCGAGCGCCACCCCGTCGCCCACCGCCGACGCCACCCCCACCGACGAGGCGACCGAGGAGGGTGCCGAGGACCAACCCTCCGAGGAGGCCAGCCCGGGCGCCCCGGCGAACGCCAGCAAGGAGGACGACGGCGGCGGCTTCGGCTCGTACCTGATCATCCTGCTCGGCGGCCTGCTCGTCGCGGCCGGCGTCGGCACGATCGTCCTGCTGTGGATGAAGCGCCGCGAGAGCGGCGACGACGATGACGAGCCGGCGGCGGCCGGCGCTGCCGGTGCCGGCGGCGCGGTGCCGGCGGCCCGTGGGGCCTTCCGCGGGGCCGACGACCAGACCCGGGTGGTCAACCGCCCCGGTGGCGCGCCCGACCCGACCATGGTCGGCGGCGCGGCGCTGAGCGAGGCGCCGACCATGATGCACCGCCCGGTCGTCGACGACGTCCCGCCAGACCCGTACGGCGCGCCAGCGCAGCCCTACGGCGCGGCGGGCCAGCAGGGCTGGGGCGGGACCGGCTACGACGACGAGCCCGGCCAGGGCGGCTACGGCGGCTACGGCAACGCCCCCGCCTCGGGTGGCGGCTACGGCACCGGGGCAACGCCGGACGGCGGCTACGGCGGTGGCGCGGACGGCTACGGCGCCGCACCCGGCTCCGGCGCGGGCTACGGCGGCGCTACGGCCCCGGATGGTGGCTACGGCGGCGCGCCCTCCTCGGGTAGCGGCTACGGCAGCCGTGACTACACCGCGCCGGCCGGCGCGGGCGGCTACCCGCCGGCTCCCGCCGGTGGGGCAGCCGGCGGCTACGGCGAGCGCTTCGACGAGCCGACCGGCCGGTACACCGGCGACAGCACCCAGTACCCGGCGCCGGCCGACCCGTACGCCACCGGCGTGTACCAGCCGGAGCAGGGCCAGGGCTACGGCCAGCCCGACCCGACCGCCCCGTACGGCGGCGGTCGTGGGGCGGAGCCGACGGGCGGCTACGGCCAGCAGACCAACGCGTACGACCAGGGCGGCTACGGCCAGGAGCCCCCGCAGCAACGCGGCGGCTACGACGACCGGGGCTACGACCAGGGCGGCTACGGCCAGACTGGCGGCGGGTACGACCAGGGCGGCTACGGCCAGGAGCCCCCGCAGCAACGCGGCAGCTACGACGACCGGGGCTACGACCAGGGCGGCTACGGCCAGCAGCAGCAGGGTGGCCGGGCCCGTCCGGACAGTCCCCCGCCCACCGAGCGCGGCGGCCGCCGGCTCGACTGGCTGGACGACTAACACCAGCACTACCCACAGCGCACCGCGAACGGCCGCCCGGAAGACCGGGCGGCCGTTCGCCGTAACCCCCACCCACCCCCACCCGGTCCCACCTCGTCGATCACGAAGTTATTGCCCACGCGCACGGCGTGTCGGGGCAATAACTTCATGATCATCGCCGTGGGCGCCACCGGGGCGGGCGCCGCCGGGATGGGTGCCACCGGGGCGGGCGTCCGGGGACGGGAGCTGCGGGGGGCGGGTGCTGTGCGGGGTGGGTCAGGCGGCGGAGAAGACGCCCTGGCGGAGGACCGGCACGACCTCGGACACGCCGACCTGGACGGCGACGTCGACGTCGGCTTCGAAGCCGCCCTCGGTCAACTCCCGGCCGGAGACGCTGCCGCGTACCGCGGCGGGTACGTCCGGAGTGCTGGCCAGCGCGGCGAGCGCCATGGCCGCCTCCACGGAGAGACCGCCCGGCACCCCGGACAGAGCGTCCAGCACGCTCGCCGCACCGAGTTGGTCTTCGACGCAGGGGCGCAGCGACCCGTCCGGCCAGCGCTCCCCGGAGGCGATGACGCCGATCGGGGCGTCCGTCGTGCCGTACCCCTGGCGGCGCAGCCAACGCCCGACGGCGCGCGCGTTACGCAGGCACGCCGCGACCACCGGTAGCCCGGTGGCGCTGGCGGCGGCGCTGATGGCCGAGCCGTTCGGCGAGGGCAGCACCAGGTCCGCGACGGTCGGCGCGGCGCTCAGCGCGGCGGGTGAGAGTGACCACGGGTGGTCGGCTGTCACCCGGCGACGGCCGACCGCCGCCACCGCGCCGACCCGCAGCGCGTACTCGGCGGCCTGCTCACCCCACGGGAAGGGGTGCACCCGCGTACCCCGGGCGACCGCCACCTCCACGGCGGTGGTGAACGAGAGCACGTCCACCACCACCAGCGCCGCGCAGACCCGGCCGAGTTCGGCCGCCCCGGTCAGGCCCCAGTCGAACCTGGCGCCTGACCCGGGCTGGCCGTAGACGGCCGCCGTCAACGCCTCAGCGCTCGTCAGGCGACGGCTCGGTGGCACCGGAACCAGACTCGGACGGCTGCTGCGACCCGATCGGGTCGACAGCCCCGGTCTGTGGCGACGGGCCGGCCGAGGCGATCGGCTCGGAGAGCACCTCCGACGCGTCCACCGGCTCGGCCGGGGCGGCCGGCAGCGGCACGGCCTCGACCGCGCCCGCCACGCCGGCGGCCGGGGCGGGCACCTCGGCGACGGCGGGCTCGGTGACAGCCGACGGCACAGCCTCGACGGCGGCGGTGCCACCGAAGAGGCGCGGGAGCGTCTCGGTGTGCGCGGCGCGCAGCTCGTCCAGGCCGATCCGGAACTGCCCGTGCACCTCGAGCGCCCCGCCGGACGGGTCGGTGACACCGATCAGCTCGAACGGCACGCCCCGCTCGGCGCAGAGCGCCGCGAACGCCTTGTCGTGGCCACGCGGCACCGACACCAGCGCCCGCGTCGCGGACTCGCTGAACAGGTAGACGAAGGGCATCGAGCCCTCGGCGAACTGCTCCGGCACGGCGATCCGGGCGCCGACGCCACGCCGCAGGCAGGACTCGACCAGGCTCTGGGCGAGACCACCGTCGGACAGGTCGTGCGCCGAGCTGAGGTGGCCCACCCGGGCGGCCTCGGCCAGCAGGTCGGCCAGCGCCTTCTCGCGGAGCAGGTCGACCTGCGGCGGGATGCCGCCGAGGTGCTCGTGCGTCACCCAGGCCCACTCCGAGCCGGACAGCTCCACGTTCGTCTCACCGAGCAGGTAGAGCTGGTCGTGGTCGCCGCTGGGACGCGGGACGAAGCCCATCGGCACCCGGTCGGCCACGTTGTCCAGCACGCCCAGCACACCGACCACCGGGGTCGGGTGGATGGCCGCGGCGCCGGTCTGGTTGTAGAAGCTGACGTTGCCGCCGGTGACCGGGATGCCCAGCTCCAGGCAGCCGTCCGCCAGGCCGCGCACGGCCTCGGCGAACTGCCACATCACGCCCGGGTCCTCCGGCGAGCCGAAGTTGAGGCAGTTGGTGACGGCGATCGGCTTCGCGCCGGTCACCGCCACGTTCCGGTACGCCTCGGCGAGGGCCAGCTTGGTGCCCTGGTACGGGTCGAGCCGGGCGTACCGGCCGTTGCCGTCCACCGACAGCGCCACGCCGAGCCCGGTCTGCTCGTCGATCCGGATCACGCCGCCGTCCTCCGGCTGGGCGAGCACGGTGTTGCCCAGCACGTAACGGTCGTACTGCTCGGTGACCCAGGTCTTGTCGGCCAGGTTCGGCGACGCGATCATGCGCAGCACGGTCTCCCGCAGCGCGTCCGGGTCGGCCGGGCGGGGCAGCGTCTCGGCACGGTCTGCCTGGAGCAGGATCAGGTCGGCCGGTTCACGCATCGGACGGGCGTACACCGGACCGTCGTCCACCAGCGAACCCGGCGGCACGTCGACGACCAGGTGGTCCCGCCAGGTGATCAGCAGGCGACCGGGGCGGCCGTCCGGCTCCGGGGCGGTGACCTCACCGATCGCGGTGCCGAGGACGCCCCACTTCTCGCAGGTCTTGAGCACCGCGTCGAGCTTGTCCGGCTCGACGACCAGCAGCATCCGCTCCTGGGACTCGCTGGCCAGGATCTCGTGCGGGTCCATCGAGGGCTCCCGCAGCGGCACCCGCTCCAGCCAGACCCGCATGCCGGTGCCGGCTGCGGCGGCGGTCTCGGTGAGCGCGCAGGTCAGGCCGGCACCACCAAGGTCCTGGATGCCGACGACCAGCTGGCCGTCGTACAGCTCCAGGCACGCCTCGATCAACAGCTTCTCGGTGAAGGGGTCGCCGACCTGCACGGCCGGGCGACGGGCCTCGCTGCCCTCGTCGAAGGTGGCGCTGGCCAGCACCGAGACGCCGCCGATGCCGTCCCGGCCGGTCTTCGCGCCCATCAGCACGACCACGTTGCCGGGGCCGGCGGCGGCCTTGTTCTGCAGCCGGTCGACCGGCAGCACGCCCAGGCAGAGCGCGTTGAGCAGCGGGTTGCCCTGGTAGGACGGGTCGAAGACCAGCTCGCCGCCGATGTTGGGCAGGCCGAGACAGTTGCCGTAGCCGCCGACACCGGCGACCACACCGGTGAGCACCCGGGCGGTGTCCGGGTGGTCCGCCGCGCCGAAGCGCAGCGGGTCCATGACCGCGATCGGGCGGGCGCCCATGGCGAGGATGTCCCGGACGATGCCGCCGACACCCGTCGCCGCGCCCTGGTACGGCTCGACGAAGCTCGGGTGGTTGTGCGACTCGACCTTGAAGGTCACCGCCAGCTTGTCGGAGACCTGCACGACACCGGCGTTCTCGCCGATACCGGCGAGCAGGCGATCGCTCTGCGGGGCCTTCTCACCGAACTGACGCAGGTGCACCTTGCTCGACTTGTAGGAGCAGTGCTCGCTCCACATGATCGAGTACATGGCCAGCTCGGACTGGGTGGGCCGGCGGCCGAGGATCTGCCGGATCCGGTCGTACTCGTCGTCGCGCAGGCCCAGCTCGGTGTACGGCTGAAGCTCGCCCGGGGTGCCACCGGCACGGGGCACGGTGTCCACGCCGTCGGTCCAGTCGGCGCTCGCCGGCTGCGCGGGAGCGACCGCCGGGGCGGTGGGCTGCGCCGGCGGCTCGGTCGGCTGCGCCGGGGCGGAGTACGCCTCCGGAGTGTCCCGTACCGGGTCCGGATGGGTGGTCATGACCTCTCCTCGCTGCGCTCGTGCCCGCCAGAGCGGCGGTTGAGCTGACCGATGCTCACGCTGGGGTCCCCACCAGGTGCTTGAGGACCGAGGTGAAGAACCCGAGACCGTCCAGCGAGGGGCCGGTGAGCGCCTCCACCGCGTGCTCCGGGTGCGGCATGATGCCGACCACGTTGCCGGCGGCGTTGGTGATCGCGGCGATGTCGCGCTGCGACCCGTTCGGGTTACCGCCGACGTAGCGGGCGACGACCCGGCCCTCGGCTTCGAGCTGGTCCAGCGTCGCGGTGTCGGCGACGTAGCAGCCCTCGCCGTTCTTGACCGGGATCAGCACCTCCTGGCCGGCCTGGAACGCGTTGGTCCACGCGGTGCCGGCCGACTCGATGCGCAGCACCTGGTCCCGGTTGCGGAAGTGCAGGTGCTGGTTGCGGGTGAGCGCGCCCGGCAGCAGGTGCGCCTCGCAGAGGATCTGGAAGCCGTTGCAGATGCCGAGCACCGGCAGACCGCCCTGGGCGGCGTCGACGATCGTCTCCATCACCGGGGCGAACCGGGCGATGGCCCCGCAGCGCAGGTAGTCGCCGTAGGAGAACCCGCCGGGCAGGACGACGGCGTCCACCCCGTGCAGGTTCTCGTCGCCGTGCCAGAGCCGGACCGGCTCGGCGCCGGCGATCCGGACGGCGCGGGCCGCGTCCCCGTCATCGAGCGAGCCGGGGAACGTGACCACACCGACCCGGGCGGTCACGAGCGGGCGTCCGCGGTCTCGTCGGTCTCGACCAGGCGGACGGTGAAGTCCTCGATGACCGGGTTGGCGAGCAGCTTGTCGGCGATTTCCCGGGCCCGGTCCAGGTCCGGTTCACCGGTGAAGTCGATCTCGATCCGCCTGCCGATCCGGACTGAGGCGACGTCGCTGACGCCGAGCCGGGGCAGCGCGTTTGCGACGGCCTGGCCCTGCGGATCGAGGATCTCGGGCTTGAGCATGACGTCGACGACGACGCGAGGCACTGGGCACTCCTGACTGTGTACGCAGTTGGGTGCCTACCCACAACGGGCGAGCGCAGCCAGCGTACCTGGCAGATTCCGTCGCGGACGCACCGGCCGGGCGCAGTTCAGGCAGTGATCCACATAACCGGCGGCGAGCGCGCGCGGCAACCCGGCACAGGCCGCCTCAGCAGGGCATATACGGCGCAGCGGGTAGCCGAATCGTTACATTGACTGAACTCGATCAGCTTCTTGAAAACGATGTCCGCCAGCCCTACAGTGCATCGACATGGCTCGATGCCAGCGGCGATGGGGACCTCCCGTCGTCGCCCCCGGGCACCCGGCGACCCCGGGCCCCACCCGCCCCAAGGAGTCCACCGATGCGCGTTCGTCCCCTGCTCGCCCTGATCAGCACGGCGCTGGTCGGCGCCCTCGCCGCCGCGTCCGGCGCGTCCGCTGCCCCGGCCGGCCCCCAGCCCATCATCGGCGGCGGCACCGTCTCGTCCGCCCTCTGGGCCGCCGCCGTGCTGAGCAACGGCTCGTTCACCTGCTCGGGCAGCGTGATCGCCGCGCAGTGGGTGCTCACCGCCCGGCACTGCATCAGCGGCACGATGTCCGTCCGGGTCGGCAGCGTCTACCGCGCCTCCGGTGGGGTCACCCGCACCGTCAGCGCCACCTACACCCGTAACGACCTGGCCCTCATGCGCCTGTCCAGCACCGTCAGCACCTCGACGGTCTCCCTGGCGAGCAGCAACCCGCCGGTCGGCTCGACCAACTCGATCTACGGGTGGGGCATGACCTGCTACAGCGGCTGCTCCGCGTCCAGCCAGCTCAAGACCGCCACCGTCCAGGTGACCAGCACCAACGTCACCGACGCGTACGGCGGCCAGGCCATCCGCAGCACCCGGATCAACGGCAACGCCTGGCGGGGCGACTCGGGCGGCCCGCAGTTCTACAACGGCCAGCAGGTCGGCGTGGCCTCCACGGCCGACGGCTACAACATCCAGAACTACGGCAGCGTCGCGTACAACCGGGCCTGGATCACCTCGGTGGCCGGTGTCTGACGGTTAGCGCCCGTGCGGCGCGGATGGTCGGCCCCGCGCCGGCCGTCCGCGCCGCGCCGTTTTGCAGCATCCGATCAGGTGAACACGGCACCCGATCGGGTCGCGCAACTCCTGACAGCATCGGAAACGTGCTGGTCGTGACGACAGAGCAACTGCCCGGCTACGAGATCCGCCAGATTCTCGGTGAGGTGGTGTCATCGATGGCCAGGACGCGCAACCCGTACCGCGAGGGGGTCAAGAACCTGCGCGGTGGCGCGTACGACCCGATGGCGCCCGACAACCTGACCCGGTGGCGCACCGACTCGGTGACCCGCCTCGGCGAGGAGGCCCTGCGGCTCGGCGCGAACGCCGTGATCGGTATGCGCTTCGACAGCCGGGACTGCGGCGAGATGTGGATGGAGATCTGCGCGTACGGCACGGCGGTCGTCGCCGTACCGACGATGCCCGCGGTCATGCCGCCCGACCAGCCGGCGGTGGCAGCGGACACCGCCACCGACCCCGCCTTCGCCGAGTCCCTGGGCGGCATCGCCGAACCAGCAAGCGCCCCCACCCTACGAACAGCCGCCGAAACCCCCACCGGCGACTGACCGCCCAAACCCCACCCCTCCCTTCCACCCCCACTCCACCTCGGGTGATCAAGAGGTTTGCGTCACCAGGGAGATCAAAGTTGACGCGAACCTCTTGATCACCGGGCCAGAAGGGGGCGCGGGGCGCAAGAGGGGGGCCGGGGGGGACCGGGGGGGGGTTAGAGGATGGGGGGTGGGGTGTAGGTGGCGGCGTTGGGGTGGGTTTCCACGACCTTGGTGATTCTGCGGGTTACCTGCTCCACCTGGGACTTGGCCGCTCCTACGAAGGCTGTGCGGTCGGCTACCAGGGTGTCGATGTCGGCGCGGGACAGGCCGAGGCGGCCGTCGGCGGCCAGGCGGTCGAAGAGGTCGTTCTCCGGGGCGCCCTTCTCGCGCATGGCCAGCGCCACCGCGACCGCGTGCTCCTTGATCACCTCGTGGGCGACCTCCCGGCCGACGCCCCGCCGGACCGCCGCCACCAGGATCTTGGTGGTGGCCAGGAAGGGCAGGAAGCGCTCCAACTCCCGGTTGATCACCGCCGGGTACGCGCCGAACTCGTCGAGCACGGTGAGGAACGTCTGGAACAGCCCGTCGGCGGCGAAGAACGCGTCCGGCAGAGCGACCCGACGGACCACCGAGCAGGAGACGTCCCCCTCGTTCCACTGGTCGCCGGCCAGTTCGCCGACCATCGACAGGTAACCCCGGATGATGACCGCGAAGCCGTTCACCCGCTCGGACGAACGGGTGTTCATCTTGTGCGGCATCGCGCTGGAACCGACCTGACCCGGCTTGAATCCCTCGGTGACCAGCTCCTGGCCGACCATCAGCCGGATCGTGGTGGCCAGCGACGACGGCGCGGCGGCGGTCTGCGCCAACGCGGCCAGCACGTCGAAGTCCAGCGAGCGCGGGTAGACCTGCCCGACGCTGTCCAGCACCCGCGAGAAGCCCAGGTGCTCGGCGACCCGTCGCTCCAGCTCGGCCACCTTGTCGGCGTCGCCGTCGAAGAGGTCGAGCTGGTCGGCGGCCGTGCCCACCGGGCCCTTGATGCCGCGCAGCGGGTAGCGGGCGATCAGCTCCTCCAGCCGGTCGTACGCGATGAGCAGCTCCTCGGCCGCCGACGCGAAGCGCTTGCCCAGCGTGGTGGCCTGCGCGGCGACGTTGTGCGAGCGGCCGGTCATGACCAGCTCGGAGTGCTCGTACGCGAGCCACGCCAACCGGGCCAGGGTCGCCACCACCCGGTCCCGGATCAGCTCCAGCGAGGCACGCACCTGAAGCTGCTCGACGTTCTCGGTGAGGTCCCGCGAGGTCATCCCCTTGTGCACGTGCTCGTGCCCGGCCAGCGCGCTGAACTCCTCGATGCGGGCCTTCACGTCGTGCCGGGTGACCCGCTCCCGCTCGGCGATCGACGCGAGGTCGACCTGGTCGAGCACCCGCTCGTACGCCTCGACCACGCCGTCCGGGACCGCCACGCCCAGGTCACGCTGTGCGCGGAGCACGGCGAGCCACAGCCGCCGTTCCATCCGGACCTTCTCCTCGGGCGACCAGAGGGCGACCAACTCGGGCGAGGCGTAGCGGTTGGCGAGCACGTTCGGGATCGTCGTCACGTACCTCATTGTCCCGCACCCGCTGACCGGCGCCTGGACCGGGCCGGACCCCGGAGGCGGTCAGGATCGGGTGAGCTCGTAGACGGTCACCGGGCCGGCGACCAGCCGGATCTGGGCCAGTCGGGCCAGCTCCGGCGACACCGCACCGGCCCTGCTGTCGGCGAAGAGCCAACGGACCCCGTACTCCGTCCGGAGCCGATCCAGGTCGGCCAGGGTCGGCGCACTGAACACCCCGTCGTTGAGCGCGAGCAACTCCTGATCGGGAAAGTTCTGCCGGGCGTACCCCAGGTTGTCGACGCCGTGCGCGGCCACCACCGCGTCGGTGTAGCCCCAGCTCTCCACCACCGTGCGGTGCCCGCCCAGCCCGGTCACCCAGAACGCCCGGGCGTCGCAGTGCGGGGTGGTCCGCACCGGCCGGCAGTGGACGTTGGTGGCGACCACGTCATCGTCGGCGGCGTTGTCGTCAAGCCACAGCGCCGCGCGCATCTCGGCGGCGGTCAGCGCGTACGGCTGCGGTCCGGTGGCCGGCGGCCCCGGCTCGGTCAGCACCGAGCGAACCGTCCCGCCCAGCACGACGGCGGCGCTGGCACCGAGCAGCGCCGCGGTGACCCCGGCCACGGCGATCGTCACCGTTCGCCGACGACCTGCTCCCGCATTTGCCGGCGCCGAAACGTGACGCCCCCACAGGGCCGACACTGCGACGGCGAGCGCGGCGGCAACCGCCACGAACAGCACGTACCGTGCGGCCGAGAGACCCAGGACCCGCAGCCACCCCTCGATCGTCGAGGTGGTGGGGGTGCCGGGCCGGCTGATCCTCGGCACGGCGAAACCCACCACCGTGCCGGCGGTGGCGAGCCCCGCCAACGCGCCGGCCACGGCGGGCACCACCAGCACCGGCCAGGGCGCCCGAGCCGCAGCGAGAGACCAGGTGGTCAGCACGACGCCGATCGGGATGACGCCCATCCAGAAGTAGATCTGACTGATCGACGGGTGCTGGAACACCCAGGTGGTGGCGGCCCCGGCGAGGACCGTGCCGGCGAGCAGCCAGACCGCCGGATCGGCCCGGTGCCCACGCTCGCGGAGCAGGCCCATGCCCACCCACCGTGGCGACTGACCCAGCACCCACCAGCCCACCACCGCGAACGCCAGCAGCCATCCGAGGACACCACCGTCGTTGATGCCCGGTGGCAGCGGTGCGCTCGGCCAGATCCCGTCACCCGGCCCGAGCGTCTCGGCGTACGGGGCGACGAAGTGCAGCAACGCCAACGCCTGCACGCGCAGGGTGGAGGCCCCGCCACCGGCGAACAGCCGGAAACCGAGCGCCATCGCCGCCACCAGGCAGGCCAACGCCACCAGGGCGGGTCGGGGGATCTGCCGCTTGCGCCACCAGAACACCACGGCGGTGAGACCCAGGCCGGCGATCAGCGGCGGCAACGCGCTGGACTTCGCCCCCGCACAGACCAGCCCGAGCGCCGGGACCAGCGGCCAGGCCGGGCCGAGGGAACGCCCCCTGGCCGCGTCGACAACGAGCCCGGCCAGCAGCAACAACGGCACCAGCACGTACGTCTGGGAGGGGCTGGCGTAGGAGAGCGGCATCTCGCCGGACGCACCCACGGGCGAGCCGAGCGTGACCGCCGCACCGGTGAAAGCGGTGAGGGCGGCCACCGGACCGGCCCAGACCGCTCCACTCAGGTCGCGGGCGAGCCCGGCCGCGAGCACCACCGCCACGCCGACCACCGGTACCAACCAGAGTCGCAGCAGCACCGTCGTCGGCGCGATGCCAGTGATCATGCTGCCGCTGGCGATGTGGGCGTCGGAGAGGTAGTGGTAGCGCAGCGCCTCCCCCGCGACGTGCGGCAACTCGAACGGCATCGCCCGGGTCAACTCCTGCACCAGACCCAGGTGGTAGAGCACGTCCTGGTAGTAGCCGCCGGACACCGGAGGCAGCGGGACCATCCGCCACTGGACGTACCCCCAGGCCAGCACCACCAGCAGCGCCGCGCCCATGCCGTAGTGCCAACCGACCGGCAGCGGACGGCGTTCGCCGACCCGCCAGTGCCGGCGCAGCCCGGGCACGGCGGCGAACGCGACGAGTACGGGTAGCGGCCACCACCGCAGCAGGGTCTGTTGACCGGCCGCCGCTGCCAACGCCCAGGCGACGATCTCCAACAGCAGGCCGGTGGCCGCGCCGAAGCCGAGGTCCTCGGGGAGGTTGCCGCGACCGCCGCGCAGCGCGCGGTGCACCAGGGTCCCGGGCAGCACCAGCGCGAACGCCCAGTACGCGGAGAACCCCGCGAGGTCCGGCACCGGCACGCTGCCCCGTGACCACACCACGAGCAGCGCGCCGATCACGAGCACCCACGGAAGCGTGCTGAGAATCGGCACGAGAGCGTTCCGGTGCGGGGCCGAGGCTGGGGCCGGAGTGTCGACCCGCTCGGCCAGCAGGGCGTCAGCCACGGAGGCGGACAACGTCGTCACCGACACGACCACGTGCATCTGCCTCCGCGCCCGGAACCCCGTCCCGGGAGTCGAACCCGACGTGGAAGGCGGGCCGGTTCTGCACTGTCGCGTAGATCCGGCCGACGTACTCGCCGAGCAGGCCGAGACAGACCAACTGCACCCCACTGAGCAACAGCACCGCGACGAACATCGAGGTCCAGCCGGGGATGGTGGCACCGGAGACGTGCACGACCATGCCGAAGACGATCAGGGCCAGGCAGAGCAGGAAGCTCGACATCCCCATCCAGGTGGCCAGGCGCAAGGGCGCGGCCGAGAAGTTCGCCGTGCTCTCCCAGGCCAGCGCGACCATCCGACGCAGCGGGTACTTGGTCTCCCCGGCGGCCCGCGCCGCGCGGGTGTAGCGCACCTCGGCGCTGGGGAAGCCGAGCGACGGCACCAGCAGCCGGTAGACCGGCGCGCGTTCCGGCAGCCGCCGCAGCACCTCGACGACGTCCCGGCTGAGCAGCCGGAAGTCACCCGCCTGGGCGGGCAGGTCGGCGCCCACGATCCGCCGCATCACCCAGTAGTAGGCGCGGGCGGTGTTGCGCTTGAAGATGGTGTCGGTGCTGCGGTCCGCCCGGACGCCGTAGACCACGTCCACGGCGTCCGTCCGGGCCACCCGCAGCATCTCGGCGATGGCCTCGGGCGGGTCCTGCAGGTCGGCGTCGAGACTGACGATCCACCGGCCGACGGCCCGGTGCAGGCCCGCCGTCAACGCAGCCTGGTGACCGCTGTTGCGCCGGAGCCGGAGCACCCGCAACTGCGGCCAGTTCCGGCCGTGGTCGAAGAGCACCGACACGGTGTTGTCGGTGCTGCCGTCGTCGACGGCGACCACCTCGTAGTCGACGCCGAGCGCGTCGAGCACCGGCCGCAGTCGGGCCACCAGGGCCGGGATGACAGCGGTCTCGTTGAACATCGGGATGACCACCGACAGGGTGGTCGTCCCGGGGACGACGGACTCCATGGAGATACGGCCCCGTTCCGCACGCAGGAGTGATCAGCGCTGCGTCGAAGACGCGGCGCTGATCACCGTCGCGTGGTAAACCCACCGCCTGCGGACGGCCCGCTGAACAGTCCGTTAACGCCTGCTGGCGGTCACCCCGGTAAGGGACGATCGAGCGCTCAACGCTCCAAAATGGCGGTCACGCCTTGGCCGCCGGCCGCGCAGATGGAGATCAGCCCGCGTCCGCTGCCCTTCTCGGCGAGCAGTTTGGCCAGCGTGGCGACGATCCGCCCACCCGTCGCGGCGAACGGGTGCCCGGCGGCCAGCGACGAACCGTTGACGTTGAGCCGGTCGCTGTCGATCGCGCCCAGCGGGGCGTCCAGGCCGAGCCGGTCCTTGCAGAACTCCGGCGACTCCCAGGCGGCGAGGGTCGCCAGCACCTGCGAGGCGAACGCCTCGTGGATCTCGTAGTAGTCGAAGTCCTGCAACGTGAGCCCGGCGCGGGCCAGCATCCGGGGCACCGCGTACGCGGGGGCCATCAGCAGCCCTTCGTCGCCGTGTACGAAGTCGACGGCCGCCGTCTCCGACCAGCTGAACCAGGCCAGCACCGGCAGGTTGTGCGCGGCAGCCCACTCCTCGCTGGCCAGCAGCACGGTGGACGCGCCGTCGGTGAGCGGCGAGGAGTTGCCGGCGGTCATGGTGGCCTGCTCGGCGTCCGGGCCGCGGGTGCCGAAGACCGGCTTGAGGGCGCCGAGCTTCTCCACGCTCGTGTCCGGGCGGAGATTCTGGTCGCGGGTCAGGCCCAGGTACGGCGTCATCAGGTCGTCGAAGAAGCCCTTGTCGTACGCGGCGGCGAGCCGCTGGTGCGAGCGCAGTGCCAGCTCGTCCTGGGAGCGCCGGTCGATCTGCCAGCGCAGCGCGGTCTGGGCGGCGTGGTCACCCATGGACAGGCCGGTGCGCGGTTCGGCGTTGCGGGGGATGTCCGGCTTGAACGGCTGGAGCGGGCGCAGCTTCGCGGCGATCTTCAGCCGCTGGCCGACCGTGCGGGCGGAGTTGAGTTTGAGCAGCGTACGACGCATGTCCTCGTTGACCGCGAGCGGCGCGTCGGAGGTGGTGTCGACACCGCCGGCGATGCCCACGTCGAGCTGACCGAGGGCGATCTTGTTGGCGACGAGGATCGCGGCCTCCAGGCCGGTGCCGCAGGCCTGCTGGATGTCGTACGCCGGGGTGTGCGGGTCGAGCCGGGATCCGAGGACGACCTCGCGGGTGAGGTTGAAGTCGCGGGAGTGCTTGAGCACCGCCCCGGTGACCACCTCGCCGACCCGCTGCCCGGCCAGCCCGTACCGGGCGATCAGACCGTCGAGCGCCGCGCCGAGCAGGTCGGCGTTGGACGCGTCGGCGTAGCGGGAGTTGGAACGGGCGAAGGGGATGCGGTTGCCCCCGATGACCGCGACCCTCCGGATGCTCTGCACGATCCGCCTCCTCGCGAGTGTTGCTCGAACCTTACTCGCCAGTAGGCTACGCCCATGACCGACAGGTACGCGAGCTTCGTCCAATCGGCCGCCGGCCGCACGCTGGTGAAGCGTCTCGGGCTGCCCGATCCGCCGCGACTGCGCCGGCACCAGCCCGGCGACCCGCTGCTGCCCGGCCCGGCGCTGCTCGGCGCGGCCGACGGCGGCCGACTCGCCGAGCCGGTCCGGACGATCCTGACCGCCGCCGGGGTCGAGCTGCGCGACGGCGGCACGGCCGAGGGGCAGGACCGCTTCGGCGCTCTCGGGTACGACGCGACCGGCATCACCGACTCGACGCAACTGCGCCAGCTCTACGACTTCTTCCACCCGCACGCCCGCACCCTGCTGCCCAGCGGCCGGGTGATCGTGCTCGGCACCCCGCCCGGTGAGTGCCCGACCCCGCGCGAGGCGACCGCCCAGCGGGCCCTGGAAGGGCTGGTCCGCAGCATCGGCAAGGAGTTCGGCCGGGGCACCACGGCCCAGCTCGTCCAGGTGGCTCGGGACGGTGATGCCACCAGCCTCGAAGCGACCCTCCGGTTCCTGCTGTCCGGCCGGTCCGCGTACGTCTCGGGGCAGGTCGTCCGGGTCGGCACCGGCACGGCGACCGCCCCGGACGACTGGAACCGTCCGCTGGACGGGCAGGTCGTGCTGGTCACCGGGGCCGCCCGGGGAATCGGCGCGGCCCTGGCCGGGGTCCTCGCCCGCGACGGCGCCCAGGTGGTCGCGCTGGACATCCCGGCGGCCGGGGACGCCCTCGCGGCGGTCGCGAACGACATCGGCGGTACGGCGGTCCAGCTCGACCTGACCGCCCCGGACGCGCCGACCCGGCTCGCCGACCACCTGGCCACCCGGCACGGGCGCGTCGACGCGGTGGTGCACAACGCGGGCATCACCCGCGACAAGACGCTCGGTCGGATGAACGCCGACCGGTGGGACCAGGTCATCGACGTCAACCTGTCCAGTCAGGAGCGCATCAACGACGTACTGCTGGAACGGGAGTTGATCCCGGCGGGCGGGCGGATCATCGGGGTGTCCTCGATCGCCGGGATCGCCGGCAACCGGGGGCAGACCAACTACGCCACCAGCAAGGCTGGCGTGATCGGGCTGGTCGACTCGCTCGCGCCGACCCTGCGCGACCGGGGGATCAGCGTCAACGCGGTGGCGCCCGGCTTCATCGAGACCCGGCTGACCGCCCGCATCCCGCTGGTCGTCCGCGAGGCGGGCCGACGGATGAACAGCCTGGCCCAGGGCGGGCTGCCGGTCGACGTGGCCGAGACGATCGGTTGGTTGGCCTGGCCGGCGAGCGGCGCGATCAGCGGCAACGTGGTCCGAGTCTGCGGCCAGAGTCTGCTGGGGGCGTGATGGGCCGCAAGAGGGAGCCGGATGACCTGTCGGTCCACGAGCTGATCGAGGGCCCGACCGAGATCCTGTCGCGGGAGACCCTGAACGCGATCCGCCGGCCGGAGTCCGCCGATGCCGACCCGAGCGTCGAGCGGACGCACGACCTGAGCGCGTCGGCGGCAGAGGTGACCAGCGACCTGAGCGCGTCAGCGGCCGAGGTGACAAGCGATCTCAGCGCTGACCGGTCGACCGGCACGGGTGGCCGCGAGCGCGTCGAGCTGGCCCGGATGCCCGCGCCCGGCGCGCTGTACCGGCGGGCCGCGCTCTGCGCGCTGCCGGGCCTGGGCCGGGGGCGGAAAAGCAACGACCTGCCGGCGGTCGAGCTCGCCGTACGCGGCGTGCGGGTCGACCGGGCCCACCTGGCCGACTACGACCGGGTGTGCGGGTTCCGGCTCACCGACCGGCTGCCCGGGACGTACCCGCACATCCTGGGCTTTCCGCTGGCCCTGCGGCTGATGACCATGCCCGGCTTTCCCATCGCGCTGACCGGCGTGGTGCACGTCGGCAACCGGATCACCATCCACCGCCCGATCACCGCCGACGAGACGCTCGACTTCACCACGTACGCCCAGGACCTGCGCCCGCACGACCGGGGGCGGCAGGTGGACGTCGTGCTGGTCGGCTCGGTCGACGGGGAGGAGGTCTGGCGCGGCGTCTCGACGTACCTGGGTCGCGAGCGCACACCCGGCGGCCGCGAGCGGGGCGAACGTCCGACACCGCCCGCGGCCACCGCCCGGTGGCGGGTCGGGCGCCGGGTGGGCACCGAGTACGCACGCGTCTCCGGGGACCACAACCCGATCCACACCTCCCGGCTCGGCGCGCGACTGTTCGGCTTCCGCCAACCGATCGCGCACGGCATGTGGAGCAAGGCGCGGTGTCTCGCCGCGCTCGAGACGCGGCTGCCGGACGAATACACCGTCGAGGTGACCTTCAAGCTGCCCGTACCGCTGCCGAGCACGGTGAACTTCGCCCTCCTGCCGGACGACGGCTTCGCCCTGCACGATTCGGGCGGCCGGCCGCACCTGGTGGGTCTCGTGCGCTGACGCGCCCCTGCCGATCCGATCCAAGGGGTTGGCAGGGGCGCACGTCTACGCTAGGTTGTTCTCACAGCGAGATGTTCTCAGATTGAGAGAGACATGGTTGACGAGCAGCAATTCCTGGCCGCGTACGACCCGCGGGACTACCCGGCGGTCGCCGTGACCGTCGACGTGGTGGCGCTGACCATCCGGGACGGCCAACTGCACCTGCTGCTCATCCGGCGTGGCCAGGCACCCTTCGCGGGGCACTGGGCGCTGCCCGGCGGCTTCGTCCGCCCCGAGGAGGACCTGACCGCCGGCGCGCGACGGGAGCTGGCCGAGGAGACCGGGCTCGGCGGTGAAGGGCTCCGGCGCGTACACCTGGAGCAGTTGGGCAGTTACGGCGCTCCCGACCGTGACCCGCGGATGCGCGTCGTCTCGATCGCGCACCTCGCGTTCGCTCCCGACCTGCCGGACGCCGCCGCCGGCTCGGACGCCGACGAGGCGAGCTGGCTGCCGGTCACGGCGCTGACCAGCCGGCAGCTCGCCTTCGACCACGGCCGGATCATCGACGACGCGCTGGAGCGGGCCCGGTCCAAGCTGGAGTACACCTCGCTGGCCACGCGTTTTCTCGCCGCCGAGTTCACCATCAGCGAGCTGCGGGCCGTCTACGAGACGGTCTGGGGTCACCCGCTGCACGCCGGCAACTTCCACCGCAAGGTGCTCTCGGTGCCGGGCTTCGTGGAGAGCACCGGCGCGAGCACCGAGCGCGGCGGCACCCGAGGCGGCCCCCGCGCCCGGCTCTACCGGGCCGGTGACGCCCGGCTGCTGCACCCGGCGCTGCTACGACCGGCCCGCGAGGAGACGGTGCGATGAGGACCGCCGAGGCCATCGACCTGGTCACGGCCGCCCGCACCGACGCCGAGCTGTTCGGCGCCGACCAGCCGGCCCGCCGCTACCGCGAGCTGGTCGCGGCCCTGCACCCCGACCGGCTGCCGACAGACCCGGGGTACGCGCCCACGCCCTCGACGCGTTCGTCCACGTCACGACCCGGTGGCAGGCCCGGCGGACCACCGTCCTCGGCGACTACCGGCTCGGCACGCCGGCGCACTCGGGCGACCTGGCCGACCTGTACGACGTCGGCGACGACCGGCTGCTCAAGCTCCCCCGACGCCCCACCGACAACGACCTGATGGCGCGGGAGGCACACGCGCTGCACACCATCGCCGAGCGCGGCGACCCGCGCTACCTGCCGTACGTACCCCGGCTCGTCGACGAATTCGCGCACCGCGACCCCGCGACCGGCGCGGAACGGCGGATCACCGTGCTCGCCACCGCGCCCGGCCTGCACGACCTCGACGCGGTGCGGCGCGCGTACCCCGACGGGTTGGACGCCCGGGACGTGGCCTGGATGTGGCGGCGACTGCTGGTGGTGCTCGGCCTGGCCCACCGGGCGGGCGTGGTGCACGGCGCGGTGCTGCCGCGACACGTGCTGATCGAGCCGGACGCCCACGGCGTGGTGCTCGTCGACTGGTGCTTCTCGGCCCCGACCGGTGCCAGGGTCCCGGCGCTCGTGCCGGACCACGAGGACTGGTACCCGCAGGAGGTGCCGCGCAGGCAGCCCTGCGGTCCGGGCACCGACCTCGCGATGGCCAGCGCGTGCATGAGCTGGCTGATGGGGCCGCGCGCACCCCGTGAGCTGGACGCCTTCGCGCAGGGCTGCCGGCAGACCTCCCTGAGCGGCCGGCCCGACGACGCCTGGGGCCTGCTGCGCGAACTCGACCAGGTGCTGGACCGGCTCTACGGGCCACGCACCTTCCGACCCTTCACCCTCTAAAGGAGCTGTCATGGGCAGTGGAACCTGGTCCACCGACGTGTACGACGCCGCCGACCGCTACCGGCGCTCCACCGGCCGCAGCGCGTTCTCCTACAGCGACAGCGGGGCACGGACCGTGCACCCCGCGCTCGACCCCCGCGACGCGACCCGGGAGAGCCGCGACTCCGCCGAACACCCCCACTCGACGCCCGTCGCGGTGCTCTTCGACGTGACCGGCTCGATGCGCATGGTGCCGCGGGTCCTGCAGACCAAGCTGCCGCAACTGCTCGGGCTGCTGCAACGGCAGGGCTACGCCAGCGACCCGCAGATCATGTTCGGGGCGATCGGCGACGCCACCTGCGACCGGGTGCCCCTGCAGGTGGGCCAGTTCGAGTCGGACAACCGGATGGACGACGACCTCGGCCGGATCGTCCTCGAAGGTGGTGGCGGCGGGCAGATGAGCGAGTCGTACGAGCTGGCCCTGTACTTCATGGCCCGGCACACCGCCACCGACAACTGGGAGAAGCGCGGCCGGCGCGGCTACCTGTTCGTCATCGGCGACGAACTGGCGTACCAGCGGGTCAAGGCGCGGGAGGTGGCCGGCCTGATCGGTGACAACCTGGGCGAGGACGTGGCGCTGCGCCAGATCGTCGACGAGGTGACCCGGCGGTGGGACACCTACTACCTGCTCCCCGCCGGCAGCAGCCACGCCGGCAACACGAAGGTGCTCGACTTCTGGCGGGACCTGCTCGGGCAGAACGCCGTCGTGCTCGACGACCTGGACGCGGTCTGCGAGACCATCGCGGTCACCATCGGCCTCGGCGAGCAGGCCATCGACCTGGACGAGGGCCTGCGCCACCTGGACCGCGCCGGCTCCGGCGCCACCGGCACGGTGTCCAAGGCGCTGGCCCGCCTCGGCCGGGGTCGGCGGGCCGAGGTGTCGACGCTGCCGGCGTTCCACGACACCACCGGCGGGGTGACCCGGCTGTGAATCACGTGGCGGTGGTCGACCTCGGCTTCGGCGACGCCGGCAAGGGCACGGTCGTGGACTGGCTCTGCGCCACCCGCCCGGTGCACACGGTGGTCCGCTTCAACGGGGGCGCGCAGGCGGCGCACAACGTCGTCCTGCGCGACGGGCGGCACCACACGTTCGCGCAGTTCGGCGCGGGCACGTTCCACCCCGGCGTCGGGACACACCTGTCCCGGCACGTGGTGGTGGATCCGCTGGCCCTGGCCGCCGAGGCCGACCATCTCGCCACGGTCGGGGTGCCCGACGCGCTGGACCGGCTGACCGTCGACTCCGAGGCGCTGCTCGCCACCCCGTACCACCAGGCCGCCAACCGGGCCCGGGAGATCGCCCGGGGCGCCGCCCGGCACGGCTCCTGCGGGCTGGGGGTGGGCGAGACCGTCGCGTACGGCCTCGCCCACCCCGAGGACGCGCCCCGGGTCGGCGACTGCCGGCGTCCTGCCCTGCTGCGCCGCCGGTTGACGGTTCTGCGGGACCGGCTGACCGTCGAACTCGGCCCGCTGGACGCGCCGCCGGTGCAGGACTGCCTGCCCGCGTACACCGGGTTCGCCGGCCGGGTCGCCATCGTCGACCGGACCTGGCTCGCCGGGGCGCTGCGCTCGGGGACCTGCGTCTTCGAGGGCGCGCAGGGGGTGCTGCTCGACGAGTGGCACGGCTTCCACCCGTACACGACGTGGAGCACCACCACGTTCACCAACGTCGACCGGCTGCTCGCCGAGGCGGGACAGGCCGGCGAGCTGACCCGGATCGGCGTGCTGCGGACCGTCACCACCCGGCACGGTCCCGGCCCGCTGGTGACCGAGGACCCGACGCTGCCCTTCGTCGACGGGCACAACCCGACGAACCCGTGGCAGGGCCGGTTCCGGTTCGGCCACTTCGACGCCGTCGCCCACCGGTACGCCCTCGCGGCGGCCGGCGGGGTCGACGGCCTGGCGCTGACCCATCTCGACCTCGCCGGTCCCGACCTGCGGATCTGCCGTCGTTACGACACCGGCGACCGGCTCATCCCCGGCCCGCCCGGCGACCTGGACCGGCAGGCCGCGCTCACCGACCGCCTGCTGCGCTCCCGCCCGGTGTACGACGACGCTCCGGCCGACTGGGCCGAGGCGGTGGGCGCGGAGTTGGCCACACCGGTGGTGCTGACCTCGCACGGGCCCACCGCCGACGACAAGATCCCGTGCGGTCCGCTGCTCGCCCCACCGGCCCTGGTCGGCTCGGTCTCAACGTAGCGGCGCGTCGGCGTCCGGCGGGTGCGGGTCGCTGGGCTGGTCGAGCACGCTCACCGAACGCTCGAAGAACGTCTCCAGCACGACCATGGCCTGGGTGCCGGTGACGCCGTCGACCCCGAAGATGCGGCGCAGCGCCGCTTGCAGGTCTTCGGTCGTCGCGGTACGGATCTTCACCAGCAGTGATGCCGCGCCGGCGATGATGTGCGCTTCCTGGATCTCGGGAATAGCCGCAAGCGCGTCGCTGGTCCGGGCGTCGCCCATCCAGGAGTCGGCATTGACCATCACGAACGCCGACACGCCACGGCCGACGAGCGCCGGGGAGACGTCGACGGTGGTCCGGCGGATCACGCCGCGTTCGCGCAGTTTGCGTACGCGGTCATGGGCGGAGCCGGCGGACAGTCCCACCGCCTTGGCCAGTGCCGCATAGGACTGGGTGGCGTCGCGCTGCAGCTGCGCCAGCAGCGCGCGGTCGATGTCATCTACCACCGAGGCATCTCCGTTGAACGAAATTCGGTTGACCGGCGCGCCTACCATACCAGGCATGGTTTCCACGTGCCTTTGCCGAATGGTGCTCCGGCGCAAGGGGAGGGATGGCGATGACCGACACTGTTCCCACTGAATTCCGCCTGCTGGATGAGCGGTTCCGTGGCTGCGACGGCGACTTTGTCGTCGAACTGCTACACAGCGGCGCACGCAAGACTGAGGGGCCGGCGTATTTTCCGGCAGGCCGCTACCTGGTGTGGAGCGACATCCCCAACGACCGGATGCTGCGCTGGGATGAGACCACCGGCGCTGTCGGCGTCTTCCGCCACGGCTCGGGCTACGCCAACGGCAACACCGTGGACCGCCAGGGTCGGCTTGTCACGTGCGAGCAGGGCAATCGGCGGGTCACCCGCACCGAGCACGACGGCACGATCACCGTGCTGGCCGACGGCTTCCAGGGCAAGCGGCTCAACAGCCCCAACGACGTGGTCGTCCGCGCCGACGGCACGATCTGGTTCACCGACCCGAGTTACGGCATCCACAACGACTATGAGGGCAACAGAGGCGACAACGAGTTCGACGGCGCCTGTTATGTGTTCCGCCTGGACCCTGCGACGGGCGACATGCGCGTCGTCGCGAATGACTTCAGCCGCCCCAACGGCCTGGCGTTCTCGGCCGACGAACAGCAGCTCTACGTGGTGGACACCCGACAGGACCCGAGTCACATCCGCGTCTTCGACGTCACCGCCGATGGCAGCCTCAGCGGTGGGAAGATCTTCGCTGAGTGCGACTTCGGCCGTTTCGACGGCATTCGTCTCGACGACGCTGGGCGGGTGTGGGCGGGGGCCTGGGACGGTGTGCACTGCTTCGATCCCGACGGAACCCTGATCGGCAAGCTGCTGCTACCCGAACCGGTAGCCAACCTCGCCTTCGGTGGGCCGAAACGCAACCACCTGTTCATCACCGCCGGAACCTCGGTGTACTCGCTGCGAGTCACCTTCAACGGCGCCCACTACCCTCCGCCCAGCAGCGAGAAGCAGTGAGCGACGCCATGCCCCCGAGGTGCGGGAGTTCGTCGCCCGCGCCAAGGGGGTGATCGGATGACCATTCGGCGCAATGTCGGCGAAGCGCCACCGACCGCCGCCGAGCCATCAAACATGGGGGCATGGACGCCCTGCTCGACCTCCTCCGTGGGACGGTCACCTCGCCATGGGTGTACCTGGTGATCTTCGGCCTCACCGCGGTCGACGCGTTCTTCCCTGCGGTGCCCGGCGAGGCCGCCGTGATCACCGCCGGGGTGCTGTCCGCCAGCGGCGGTCACCCCAGCCTCACCCTCGTGATCGTCAGCGCCGGCGTGGGCGCGCTGGTCGGCGACCACATCTCGTACGCCATCGGGCGCGGCGGTGGCGCGAGCCGGCTGGCCCGGCTGCCCGACGGCAGCCGCCGGCGAGCCAGCTCCGACTGGGCCCGCCGCGCGGTGGACCGCCGGGGCGGGATGATCCTGACCACCAGCCGGTACGTCCCGGGTGGCCGGACCGCCGTCACCCTCACCATGGGCGCGGTGGGCTACTCCCGCCGCGCGTTCCTGCTCTACGACAGCATCGGGGCGTTCACCTGGGCCGTGTACTGCGGCCTGCTGGGATACTTCGGCGGGCTGGCCTTCGAACGCGACCCGGTGAAGGGCGTACTGGTCGGGGTGGGAGTCTCCCTCGTCATCACCTTCGGCCTGGAGGGGATCCGGTGGCTACGCCGCCAGGCACACCGGCGCGCGGCCTCCCGCCGGTGATCGCCGCCCGGCCACCGGGGCACGTCACAGCAGGTCGGCGTCGTGCACCAGGATCGCCAACCGCACCCGATTGCCCACGTGCAGTTTCGCCAGCGCCCGGCTGACATGCGCCTTCACGGTGGCCTCGCTCATCGTCAGCCGCCTGGCGATCTCGGCGTTGCCGTGCCCGCGTGCCACCTCCCGCACGATCTCCAGCTCCCGTCCGGTGAGCGCGGCGAGCCGTTCGCGAGCCGCGTCCCGACGGGCCGGACCTCGCTCGGCGAACGAGCTGATCAGCCGCCGGGTCACCGTCGGGGCCAGCATCGCGTGGCCGGCGGCCACCGTACGGACGGCGGCGGCCAACTCGTGGGGCGGAGTGTCCTTGAGCAGGAAGCCGACCGCACCGGCACGCAGCGCCCCGTGCACGTACTCGTCGAGGTCGAAGGTGGTCAGCATGATCACCCTCGGGCCGGCGGCGACCAACTCCGGCGCGACGGTCAGCCCGTCGACGCCCGGCATCCGCACGTCGAGCAGCACCACGTCGGGGCGCAACCGGTGGGCCTGCTCCAGCGCGCCGGCGCCGTTCGCCGCCTCGCCGACCACGGTGATGTCCTTCGCCGCCTCGAGGATGAGCCGTAGCCCGGCGCGGACGAGCTGCTCGTCGTCGACGACCAGCACCCGGATCACGCCACACCCGCCAGCGGGAGCAGGGCCCGGACCAGGAAACCGCCGTCGACGGACGTCGCGTCCAGCCGGCCGCCGAGCAGTTCCACCCGCTCCCGCAGCCCGAGCAGCCCTTGCCCGGCACCGGGCAGCTCCGGCCCGGCCACGGACGGACCGTTGCGCACGACGACCTCCAGCCCGTCGGGGAGGAAGCGCAGGCGAACGACCGTTTCGGCGTCGGCCGCGTGCTTGCGCACGTTGGTCAACGCCTCGCGGACGACCCGGTACGCGGTGCGCCCCAACGTCGCGGGCAGTGCGGTCGGCGCGCCCTCGTCCTCCCGGGACACCCGCAGACCGGCGGCACGGGACTCCCCGATCAGCTCGTCCAGCGCGTCGAGCCCCCGCTCCGGCAACACCGCCGCCTCGGCCTGGCGGAGCACACCCAGCACCTCACGCAGGTCGGTGAGCGCCGCCCGGCCGGTCGTCCTGATGAGCGCGGCGGTCTCGACGGTCGCCGGGTTCGCGGCGGTCACCTCCAGGGCCCCGGCGTGCACGACCATGAGCGAGACCCGGTGCGCCACCACGTCGTGCATCTCCCGCGCGATCCGGGTCCGCTCCTCGGCGCGGACCCGGTCGGCGTGGGCCTCCCGCTCGCGCTCCAGCCGTTCGGCCCGGTCCCGCAGCGCGGCGAGAGTGTCCCGACGCGCGCGGATCCAGAGGCCGAAGAGCAACGGAAGCCCGACCAGGCAGACGGCGAGCAGCAGCACGTTGCCGGTGGTCGCGGTGGTGATCCGGCGTACGCCACCCACCTGCTGCCCGACCACGACCCCACCGCCGAGCACCACGGCGACGCCGACGAGGTAGCCGGCAAGTTGGCGGCCCCGCAGCCGCACCCCCGCCTGGTACGAGGCGACCACCCCGGCCGCCGCGGCGGCGAGCACCAGCCAACCAACCGCCGCGACCAGGAACAACGGCCAGCGACGGGTACCCACGGCAGCGCTGGCCCAGCCGGAGGCGACGGCGAGGACCAGCGTGACGACGCCCGGCAGCGGCGAGCGGACCCCGAGGTCACCGGCCGCGCTGGCCCACACCGCTGCCCCGACCACGACCGCGAGCAGCAGCGAGGCGTACCGCTGGAAGGCTCGCCGGACGGCGACGGTGGTGGATGCCACGCAGCGAGCGTAGGGCTTGGTGGACGGGCCGGCCCGCCTCGCGGCACAGGACGGGGGTGTGGTGGGGGAACACCCTGAGCCGTCGTCCGGGCCGACAGCTACCTAAGTAGTGTCGCCCGCCTGACCACTGGCCGATGGCGGGGGCCGCCCCGGACAGCAGCATCAGGATCATGGATCTGCTCGACCTGCTGCACGACACGATGTCCTCGCCCTGGGTGTACCTGGCCCTCTTCGCCATCGCCGTGCTCGACGGCTTCTTTCCGGTGGTGCCGAGCGAGACGGCGGTGATCACGGCCGGGGTGTTCGCCGCCTCGGGAACGCCGTACCTGCCCGCGGTCATCGTGGTGGCCGCCGCCGGGGCGCTCGTCGGCGACCACGTCTCGTACGCCATCGGGCGGGGCGGCGGAGCGCGACTGCTGGGCCGGCTGCCGGCCGACGGCCGACGCTCAAGGGCCATCGACCGGGCCCGTCGGGGAATCGCGACGCGCGGTGGTCTGATCCTCACCGTGGCCCGCTACGTGCCGGGCGGCCGGACCGCGGTCACCCTCACCATGGGTGCGGTGCGGTTCCCCCGGCGACGTTTTCTGGCCTTCGACGCGCTCGCCGCCGGCTCGTGGGGGCTCTACTCGGCGCTGGTCGGCTACGTCGGCGGGCTGGCGTTCGAGCAGGATCCTCTTCGCGGTCTCCTGCTCGGTCTGGGCCTCGCCCTGACGGTGACGGTGGTCGTCGAGGTGGCCCGCTGGCTGCGCAACCACCGCCGTGCGACGCCGGACACCGAGGCTTTCTCCGCCGAGGCCGTCAGTCGACCGGCGGACGCCAGGTGACGCCGTGCAGAAGCTGGGCGGCGCCGAGCCAGGCCACGTTCATCATCCGGGTGGCAGTCTTCTCCGGGTCGGCCTCCGGGTGGTCGGCGAGCCAGTCGGCCAGCGACTCGGTCGCGCCGACCAGGGCGTACGCGACGACCTCCAGGTCGGTGGGCGCGATCTCGCGACCCTCCTCGCGCAGCGCGTGGTCGAGCATCCCGGCGACCACCTCGACCAGCCGGGCGCGCATGGTGGCCAGTTCACCGGCGAACGGCTGCTCGCCGCGGGCCTGCCGGTAGAGCACCGCCCAGCCGTCGCGGTGCGCGCCCACGAAGCCGAAGAACGCCTTGAGTCCACGCCACAGCCGCTCGTCGGCCGGCAGGTCGGGGGCGGCGGCACCGGCGATGGCCTGCATCATCCGGGTCCCTTCCCGGTGCAGGCAGGCGACGAAGAGCTCCTCCTTGGTGCCGAGGTACGCGTACACCATGGGTTTGGAGATGCCGGCGTCCTCCGCGATCTCGTCCATGCTGGCGGCGTGGAAGCCGCGCCGGGAGAAGACCTTCACGGCCGCGTCGAGCATCTGTTGCTCGCGTACGGCGCGCGGGAGGCGCTTGAACGCGGGAGGCGTGGACACCTTGCGAGCATACCTACTCGTGCGTAGGGTTACGCACGAGTAGCCAAATCTTCCGGAAGGCGCGTCTCATGACTGACTTCGACCCGGCCAACTTCGCCAACGTCGGGCCCAAGGAGTTCGCCCAGCTGGTCAAGTCCACCCCGGACGACAAGATCGCCCAGGTGATGGCCGGCGAGCTGCGCGGCAAGGTCCTCGGTGAGGTGTTCGGCCGGATGCCGTCGCTGTTCCGCGCGGACCGGGCCGGCTCCACCAACGCGGTCATCCACTGGATCATCACCGGTCGCCCCGACGGCGGCAGCGACACCTACGAGGTGGCCATCGCCGACGGCAAGTGCGAGGTGAACGAGACCCCGCAGCACGACCCGAAGCTGAGCCTCACCATGGGCCCGGTCGAGTTCCTGAAGATCGTCTCCGGCGGCGCCAACCCGGTCATGATGTTCATGACCGGCAAGCTGAAGGCGAAGGGCGACCTCGGCCTCGCCGCCAACATCGCCAACCTGTTCGACATCCCCAAGGCCTGACATGGCCGAGTTCTCGCTCGACCTGAACGAGGAACAGCGGGATCTACGCGACTGGGTGCACGGCTTCGCCGCCGAGGTCGTGCGCCCGGCCGCCGCCGAGTGGGACGAACGCGAGGACACCCCGTGGCCGGTGATCCAGGAGGCCGCGAAGGTCGGCCTCTACGGCTTCGAGTTCCTCGCCACCTGCTGGGCCGACCCGACCGGGCTGTCCCTGCCCATCGCCAGCGAGGAACTCTTCTGGGGTGACGCCGGCATCGGCCTGAGCATCTTCGGCACCTCCCTCGCCGTCGCCGCCATCTACGGCACCGGCACCCCGGACCAGATGGTCGAGTGGGTGCCGCAGTGCTTCGGCGACGTCGACTCGCCCGCCGTCGCCGCGTTCTGCAGCAGCGAACCCGAGGCCGGTTCCGACGTCAGCGCGATGCGCACCCGCGCCGTCTACGACGAGGCCACCGACGAGTGGGTGCTCACCGGCCAGAAGGCGTACGCCACCAACGGCGGCATCGCCGGAGTGCACGTGGTCACCGCCTCCGTGGATCCCACGCTCGGCTCGCGCGGTCAGGCGGCGTTCGTCGTACCGCCGGGCACCCCCGGCCTGGCCGCGACCCGCAAGCTGCGCAAGCTCGGCCTGCGCGCGTCGCACACCGCCGACGTCTTCCTCGACGAGGTACGCGTGCCCGGCCGCTGCCTGCTCGGCGGCAAGGACGCCCTGGACGAACGCCTGGCACGAGCCCGGTCCGGGCAACGCGCCAGCGGGCAGGCCGCGATGCGTACCTTCGAACTGTCCCGACCCACCGTGGGCGCGCAGGCACTCGGCGTGGCGCGGGCCGCCTACGAGTACGCCCTGGACTACGCCAAGGACCGGGTCCAGTTCGGACGGCCGATCATCGAGAACCAGGCGGTCGCGTTCACGCTGGCCGACATGCGCATGGAGATCGACGCCGCGCGACTGCTGGTCTGGCGGGCCTCCTGGATGGGCCGCAACAACCGCCCGTTCACCGCGGGCGAGGGCTCGATGTCCAAGCTCAAGGCCGGCGAGGTCGCGGTGTCCGTCACCGAGAAGGCGGTACAACTGCTCGGCGGCGCCGGATTCCTGCGCGACCACCCGGTCGAGCGCTGGTACCGCGACGCCAAGATCTACACCATCTTCGAGGGCACCTCCGAAATCCAGCGGCTGGTCATCTCCCGGGCGATTTCCGGACACCGCATCTGAGCTGGAGAAACTCTCTTACAGCCAGCCTTGCCAGGGCTCCCTTCGAGGGGAAAAGCTCCCCCTCCAAGGGGCCTCCCCAGGATTTCCCCAGAACTCGCGCAGGTCCATCGCGTCCAACGTGGCTCACTTCTGGTCGCCCGGCCTCCCAGCAATGACCAGCAACGTTCAACGCCGTCCGACGCCAGGCGGAGATCTTCCGCCGTGCGACCCCGCGTCCACAGGTCGACGATGCCCAACTTGCTACGCAGCGTCATGGAGCTTGGGCCTCATCGCGTCACTCAACCGGCGGCGGTACCCAGCTGACACATCGTGTCGATGCGGCTTCAGCTCTCCCGGCGAAGACCCCGAGCTATTCTGGCGCCGGTCCGAAACGGCGACGGCACCAAGAAGTGTGATCGCTCGCTAAGCCTGGCGGCTCCCACGCAGATGCCGCCGCCAGAGAAACTGCACCACCTACGGATGTTTAGGTTTTCTTCAACCACGGACCTTGACAACTGAAGCAGGCCGCCTCCGGCGATGACGCGACGCCTCCACAGCTCGGAACCATAAGCGATCACGACACAAGCGCGAGGTTCCGAACCAAGAGACCAGGGCAGAAACGACATAACAAACAAAGATCACCTCCGAAGGCATCCATGTCGGCCTATTCTTGCAGGCCGCAAAGGGTTTCACCGGCCGGGTGCGGCCGGTCTCCGTTGCAGCGAGGCGTTCGTCGAGGCGTCCCAGCTCGTAGATGTCGGTGTTTCACCGGCCGGGTGCGGCCGGTGTCCGTTGCAGCTTCCGCAACGCCGCAACCCCCAACCTGATCATCAAATGTTTCACCGGCCGGGTGCGGCCGGTCTCCGTTGCAGCTTCCGCAACGCCGCAACCCCCAACCTGATCATCAAATGTTTCACCGGCCGGGTGCGGCCGGTCTCCGTTGCAGCCCGAACTGCATGTCGCCCAGGGCCACGACGAACCCGGTTTCACCGGCCGGGTACGGCCGGTCTCCGTTGCAGCCGGCAGCCCCGCGACGCCGACTACGACAAGGCGGCGGGTTTCGCCGGCCGGGTACGGCCGGCGTCCGTTGCAGCTGCTTGGCGTTGGTCATCCCGGCGGCCGCCCCGTTGGCGTGTTTCACCGGCCGGGTGCGGCCGGTCTCCGTTGCAGCCGGATGCCGCAGCAGGGCCGCAACATGGTCATCGCGTAGTTTCACCGGCCGGGTACGGCCCGGTCTCCGTTGCAGCACCGCGTAGCGGCGGCCCGCGAGCACCATGCACCGCGAGTTTCACCGGCCGGGTACGGCCGGTCTCCGTTGCAGTGACCTCGACGACTACATGCGCGCCGACCCCGCGACCCGTTTCACTGGCCGGGCACGGCCGGTCTCCGTTGCAGCTGGCGGTTCCTGCTCGCGACCCGCTACGACGCAAGTTTCACCGGCCGGGCACGGCCGGTCTCCGTTGCAGCGAGATCGCCCGGTTCGCCGACGGCTCCCCCGGCAACGTTTCACCGGCCGGGTACGGCCGGTGTCCGTTGCAGCTACGCGGTTAAGAACCGAGGCTCCGGCCCGTCGGTGGTTTCACCGGCCGGGTACGGCCGGTCTCCGTTGCAGCACCGCGGTCTTGGGGATGACCGCCCCGTAGAGGTCCCAGTTTCACCGGCCGGGTGCGGCCGGTCTCCGTTGCAGCGTTCGCAGCGCCGTCACGTCCGCGCGCAACGCGTCGGTTTCACCGGCCGGGTGCGGCCGGTCTCCGTTGCAGCACGTCTTCGGTGTCCTCGTTGTCCGGCTTGGGCAGGTTTCACCGGCCGGGTGCGGCCGGTCTCCGTTGCAGCCACGCGTCGCGCCACCTGGCGGTCAGCAGTGCGGATGGTTCCACCGGGCGGGCGCGGCCGGTCTCCGTTGCAGCACGCTCATGGGCGACAGGTCGGGGGCCCACGACTCCGTTTCACCGGCCGGGTGCGGCCGGTCTCCGTTGCAGCCGGATGACGCCGGTCTCCTACTGGGAGCCGACCGCCCAGTTTCACCGGCCGGGTGCGGCCGGTCTCCGTTGCAGCACCAAGCCCACGCTCGACATCATCGGCGCGGCCCCGTTTCACCGGCCGGGTGCGGCCGGTCTCCGTTGCAGCTCCACGAGGTTGCCGTGGGTGTCTGAGATGACGATGCCGTTTCACCGGCCGGGTGCGGCTGGTCTCCGTTGCAGCTCTGCCCTGGAGGGCGCGCGGAAAATCACCTCCACGCGGGTTTCACCGGCCGGGTACGGCCGGTCTCCGTTGCAGCGTGACCGCCTGGGTGATGCCGGCCACGGCCGCCTGCGTTTCACCGGCCGGGGGGGCCGGTCTCCGTTGCAGCCCGAACTGCATGTCGCCTAGGGCCACGACGAACCCGGTTTCACCGGCCGGGTACGGCCGGTCTCCGTTGCAGCAAGGAGCTGGGCTGGGTCACTGAGGATGGCGTCAGTGTGTTTCACCGGCCGGTGCGGCCGGTCTCCGTTGCAGCAGGAAGTAGCGGCGGGAGTCCGCGACCGCCTTGCGAGGGTTTCACCGAACGGGTGGGCCGGCCTCCGTTGCAGCCTGTGGGGTGCCACCCGCGAAGGCCACGAGTTCAACGTTCCACCGGCCGATTAAGGCCGGTCTCCGTTGCAGCGCCGCCGACCACCCGACCTACTGGCCAACGCCCTGCGTTTCACCGGCTGGGTACGGCCGGTCTCCGTTGCAGCTTCCACCGGGCGGTTTCGCGAGTGTCGTGCAGCCCAGGTTCCACCGGCCGGGTACGGCTGGGGCGCCGCCAGGTGGTGGAGTGCAATGCAGTCCGGCGCATTGGACGCTGCGGCGCCTCCGCCGCGGTAGGGGATCCCAGGCAGATGCCGCCGCCAGAACACTGCACCGCCCATGGATGTTTAGGTTTTCTTCAACCACGGACCTTGACAACTGAAGCAGGCCGCCTCCGGCGATGGCGCGACGCCTCCACAGCTCGGAACCATAAGCGATCACGCCACAAGCGCGAGGTTCCGAACCAAAAACCGAGGCAGAAACGACATAACAAATAAAGATCACCTCTGAAGGCATCCATGTCGGCCTATT
This sequence comes from Micromonospora sp. NPDC049801, assembly GCF_040656575.1. Taxonomy (NCBI): domain Bacteria; kingdom Bacillati; phylum Actinomycetota; class Actinomycetes; order Micromonosporales; family Micromonosporaceae; genus Micromonospora; species Micromonospora sp. NPDC049801. Next base: position 148,201 of record NZ_JBFAMS010000016.1, read on the forward strand.
TTTGCAGGCCGCGGAGGGTTTCACCGGCCGGGTGCGGCCGGTCTCCGTTGCAGCGAGCTGGACGACATCAGGCCGTGCGGTGATCACGAAGTTTCACCGGCCGGGTGCGGCCGGTCTCCGTTGCAGCGAGCTGGACGAAGACCAGCACACTCGGGGCCGTGGGGTGTTTCACCGGCCGGGTACGGCCGGTATCCGTTGCAGCGCCCGCCAGTTCGACACAGACCGGCGAATCGCCGCAGTTGCACCGGCCGGGTACGGCCGGTCTCCGTTGCAGCTTCCACGTCCGCGATCCTCCGTCACCATGAGATTGCCCGTTTCACCGGCCGGTCTCCGTTGCAGCACTTTGGTCTCGACTGGCGCGGCCGGGGTGCTGTTGTTTCACCGGCCGGGTACGGCCGGTCTCCGTTGCAGCCTCGAAGAGTTGGCGGGCATCACCACGAACGTCACGGTTTCACCGGCCAGGTAGGGCCGGTCTCCGTTGCAGCCTGTGGGGTGCCACCCGCGAAGGCCACGAGTTCAACGTTCCACCGGCCGATTAAGGCCGGTCTCCGTTGCAGCTTCCACCGGGCGGTTTCGCGAGTGTCGTGCAGCCCAGGTTCCACCGGCCGGGTACGGCTGGGGCGCCGCCAGGTGGTGGAGTGCAATGCAGTCCGGCGCATTGGACGCTGCGGCGCCTCCGCCGCGGTAGGGCCCCGTCGATCTCGAGCTTCTCCGCGAGCGCTAACGCGCCCAGCGTCTGCATCGAAGCGCGCACCGGGAAACGACCGGCCGTCGGAAATCGCGGAGCACGGAGCGCGTGTCGGCGACGGCCACGCGCAGGCGTATACGGGCAGAGTGGAGGCGATGGCTGAGCTGTCACGTCTAGCTGACTCAACGCCCCAGTGGGCTTGTGGGGCCAAGAGAGGCTGAAATCGCGCGAGCGAGGTCAGAAAGAGTTGGTGCGCTGGTACCGGAACGACCTGCTCGAATCGTGCAGCCCGTTTCACGCTGGGCGAGGAGCGACGCTCCTCCCCCGTCTACCGGTGTCAAGCCCCCGAGCCGGCCAAGGCGAGAAGGAGTGCCTCAACGTTGCGCTCCCATCGAGGTTGCCGGGAGTGGGGGCTATGACACCGCTTGCGCCGGGGGCGGGTGCTGCTCCTGCGCCCATGCTGCTACGGGCCGCTCATGATCGACACCGACGCCTGCCTCGATCCGCGAGTCCTCGCGGTGGTCAATCGAATCAAGAGCGCAGCAGCCACTCGGGGATCGCCGCGGTAGGTTGCCGAGCGTTCAAAGCTCAACTGGCCCTCCGTCCCTGTCAAGGTGCCGCAGGATTTGGCCGTACCACGTGGCGCTCTTGTCTCTCCGTCCGGTAGGACGTAAAGACCGATATCCGGACCATGCCGCCAGATCGGCGATTTGGACCCACTGGCTCGTACTGGCGTGCCGAAAGAAGGGGTCCTCAATCAGGGCACGACCGTTGTCGAGGCTGCGGTGCCCGCGGTTGTAGCCAACGTTCGTGCCGTCGCCGTCCACTACGACGACGCCGAAGGCACCAGCCTCCCGTAGTTCAGCGTCGAGCCTCGCGATCATGCAGCGGTAGAGGTCTTGCTTGTCGCGTTCGAAGTCGCGTCCGTGAGCGTTGGTGCGGCGGTAGACGCTGCCCAGCGTGATGCCCGGCAGGGCGGCCATTGCGTTCAGTCCGTCCTGAATGACGCTGAGGCCTTCGCGCCTGGCCCTGGTCCTGGTCTTGACGGCAGAAGCTTGCGCCCAGGTTCCTCGGCCACCAGCGAGGTCTGTGGCGTGGAGCCTGGTGTCGGCGGCTATGCCATGACGGCGGTAGACCCCGGCACGGAATCGGAGCCAACGCTGGGTGGCGCCAGCCCAGTGCGCTGGGTCGATCCGGATCCAGCTAAACGTGGTCAGGCCGTGGGCTTCGCTGCCGGAGTCGTCGACGTAGAACAGGGCAAAGTTGGTGCCGGTGGTCATGCTGGCTCGCTCCGAACAGGGGTGGCGGGACGGTGGTTGAGGGGTGGTCAGCGTTCGGAGCTGTGCGCCTCGAGCCACGCGTCGATGTCGCGCCTGCGGTAGCGGCGGTACTTGCCTACCTTGTACGACTTGGGCCCGCTGCCCTTGTAGTTCATGAAGTACAAGGTCTGGGGCTGGATGCCCAGGTATCGAGCTGCTTCCTCGTGGGTCCACATGCCGGTCAGGTCTTCTCGCATCATCAGATAACTTGCCTAATCAGTAAGTTTTGGGCGGCTACTTGCTGTATAGGGAAGTAATATGACGGGCAGGCTTGCAACTTGTCAACAGGGCGAGTAAAACTTACGAACATGACAAGTGAGCGGCTCGGGGGTGAGGCAACGCCGGGCGAGGTGGTGCGCCTGCGCCTCAAGGAAATTCGGAAGAAGCGGCGCCTGAACCCGGACAAGGCCGCTGAGCTGTACGACGACCCAGCGATGTCGGCGACGGTGTTGATGAACATCGAGGCGGGCCGACGCCGGACCCCGGTCACGGTGGACGAGCTGATGCGCTTCGCCTACGCGCTGGACGTTCCACCGGAGGCTCTGCTAATTCCCGGTGCCGACCTGCAGGTGCAGGTCGCGCCCGGCGTGGTGGTCGACTCGAGTCGGTTGCTGCGGTGGATGCGCGGCGACGAAGCGCTCAACGGCAACGACGCGGCGCACTACGAGGCGACCGCGGCCGAATCACTCGAACCATCCGGCCGCGGCGTGCCGCAACAGCTGCGCGACGAGTTCCTGGCTAGGGCACAGGCCGCATTCGACGGCTTCTTCGCCGACAGCGACGAGATCCGCCGCAAGACCCGCCAGCAGGTCCGCGAGGTACTGGGTGAGGTTCGCACCGCCGCCGCCGACGGCGCACCCGCCGACAAACTCATCACGATGATCGACGCTTTTCTCGACCGGCTCGAGTAAACACCCTCACCACCGCTCATCGTTCTAACAGACCACTCGTGACCTGCGGCTTGGTCACGAAGCGATAACTCGTACCCGAGGGTCCGCAGCGCCCCTCACTCGCCAGCGGCCGCTTCCGCACACCCCTCTCAACCCGCAGCCACGTCTGGCCACCGGGGCGATACCTCCTGTCCTCAATCCGCTCGCCGTGCGCGATCCGGGGCGATGACGTGCGCCCTGACCCCGGCAAGCCTGCACCGCCCCAAGGAGTCCCCCTCATGGCACGAGCATGGATAAGCCCCAGCACCGATGGCCCCGGCTACACCTGTTTCTGGCTGGACCCCGACCGTCGGCAACGGCAGAAGACGTTCCGCCGCAAGGTCGATGCGCAGAACTTTCGGACCCGCAAGGAGCGTGAACTCGACACGGGCACGTACCTGGAGGCCGAGCGGGGCACCGAAACCGTCGCAGCACTGTTCGAGCGGTGGGGCACTTCCCGGGGCCTGGAGAGCTCCAGCATCCGGCAGTACCGGTACGTGCTCAACCAGGCGATCAAGCCCTACTTCAAGGCGAAGACGACCGGCGCGCTCAAGCTCGCCGACATCCAGGCGTGGATCTTGTGGATGCGCGACACCAAGAAGTATCAACCGCAGACCATTCAGATACGTTTCGGTTATCTAAGCTCTGCGCTGCAATGGGCGGTCGACAACGACGAACTCGGCCGCAACCCGGCCAAGCGGGCCAAGCTTCCCGGCCGACGCGCGAACGTACGCCGCGTGGTGAAAGAGAAGATCGTCGTCCCGACGCTGGCCGAGATCGAAGCGCTCATCGCTGCCTTCGATCCCCGATACGCCGCGATGCTTTGGCTGATGGCCGGCTGCGGACTGCGCGTCGCCGAGGCGACGGGTCTATGCCGAGACCAGATCGACTTCCGCCGAGGACTGCTGCACATCAACCGGCAGATCACCGAGGACGGCGAGAGCGACAGCGGCAAGAACGCCGGCCTACAGCTGAAGATGTACACCAAACACCGCGACGCCGAGTCTCCCGGCCGCACCGTGCCGCTGCCCAAGATCGTCGCCGTGGTCCTGCGCGCGCATCTGAAGAAGTACGGCACCGTCGCATGGCAGAGCAGCCAGGGCGAGGTCCAGCTCCTCTTTCCTAACCACAGCCGCACCGGCCTGCTGTACCAGTACTACTTCCGTTACCAGGTCTGGCGCCCGGCACTCACGCGGTCGAAGATCTCGTTCTCCAAGACCCACGCGCTGCGGCACTTCTTCGCCTCCTCCATGCTCGCCAACGGCGTACCGATCACCGATGTCGCGGTCTGGCTGGGCCACAGCAGCCCCGACATCACCTTCGAGTACTACGGCCACCTCATGCCCGACGCGCCCGACCGCGGCAGGACCGCCATCGACAGCGTCATGACCGGCCAGTCCGGCAAGAAGGTCATCACCACCCGGACCCACCCAACGACCATCACACCGGACCCCGACGCCACGGGGGACGGCGACGGGTCAGAGACAGCAGCATAAAGAAGCAGGACCTGCCAATCCACAAACGTGGGGCAGGTCCGCACACCGACCGTAACACCAAGCAGACCCAGCCCTGCGACGCCCGGCAGCACCAGCGCGACTTCAAGGAGTCGTCAGACCACCTTCGATGGGCGCAAGCTAACAGGCAGGTTCGCAGCGACGAGTTCGTCTAGGTGCTGCAGGAACGGCGGCAGGAGCTGCGGCATCAAGTCAAACCTGCTATCGGGCAGCATGACCCGCAAGCGGCTCATTCCGGTGGCCATGTTCAGCAACATCATCGCGGTGGCCGCTCGGGCCTTCGTGGTCGGTTCCGGCTCGATCAGGGCAAGGCGCAGCAGCATCCGGTTGAGGCCGAACGTGATGCCAATGAACCAGCCGTGAAGACCTGGGTACGCCGGCAAGGGTTGCTTGGCGGCCAGCCCGTCGAGCTCAGCCTCGACGGCGTCACACAACGACACCGCCCACCGCTGCATCTCGTCAACGGCCTGCCAGGCGGCTCGCAACTGTGCGAGTGACGCCTCAGCGATGACCCGCTTCAACTCCTCGCGCGCGTCGCCAGCCGGCAGGAGGGTCAGGCCATGCCCATCATTGATGTCTGCCAGCCGAGGGGCGTCGTCGGGGTACTCGAGCATGGATGCAATTGGGACGGCCGCGCCGGGCGGGGCCATTGCCCGCGAAATCGCGGCGAGATCCCCTTCGGCCAACTCGCTGGTGCCTCCTAAGACAGCAGCGACGGCCGTGGTGAGAAGGTCTCGACTGGTGTAGGGCTCCGTGTCGTAGGTGCCCTTGTCGAAGGGAGCCAGTTCGGGCAGCGCAAAGGGGATGCCCGCACCGGCGATGCGAGCGTCAATGTCGCGAATCCGGCGCGGCAGCAGCACGCTCCTTCCGCCATGCTCGGCGGCGTACTCCTGTGCAACCTCGGCGATCCAGTCGCTGCGACCGACCATCGCTCCTGTGTCTGGCTCTGGCGGGACATCCAGACGAAAGTCGGTGGACGCCGCAACCAAGGCCGCACGGACGGTTGGCTCAGGGACCGGCAGGCCGGCTGCGAACGCTTCCAGCGCGAGGTCGTCGGGACGGCGGCCCGGGCGGGCGTGAGCAGTCAGCCAGATCGCCAGCTCGACGGCCCCGGGCGGGACGGTGGAGACGCTTCCGCGACCCTGGCCAGCGCCGTGCTGCACGTTACGCGGCAGCAGACCCCCCGCACGCCACCGTTCGAGCTGAGTGGGAGTAGGTGCCGCTCCGCACTCGCCCGTGGCGGCGATCAAGGCGGCATCGGCGGCGCTGGCTTGTTTACGGGCCATGGCTTGTGACCGTACCGACCGGCGCGAGCTTTGGAGCCCCGCGAGTTTGTCGAGAACGGAGCTGTCGCGAACTGGTCTGCTGGTGGCACCTAAGGCGCTGAGCCTCACTGCAAACAAGGAGCGAACAGTTCATGACCTGCACACCCGGGTCACCGACACCTACTCAGAGTGGGCCGCAGCGATGGGCCATGATAGTAACGGCTGCAAGTGCCACGATTGCCGGAGTCGTGGCCGCGCACGACGCAGCGTGGGCGGTCGGCATTGCCACCGCTGCGAGCCTGTTTGCCTCGATCAACGAGATCCTGCGGCGGTGAGACGCTGGCACGCAGCGGTTACGGTTGTCGGCGGGCGTCGACGATGGCGATCTGGTCGACCCGGCGCCGGCGTACCGGGGCCAAAGCGAGTAGAAGTCAAGTGTCTCTCTGACCCTACGCGCGGCGGAGTGCGACACCCCCTCCGAACAGCGGGCCGATCTGGCGCATAGTCAGGTTCGTGTGCCAGTGAGCGGCGACCACCAGCACCCGATCGGCGACGTCGAGAGACTACTGCCGTACCGGCCGGCCATCATCGACTGCGTCCCCGTCACGTTCAATGACCAGCCGGACCAGCGTGCGGGACTGAGTGGGCTGCAGCCCGGTGAACGGAAAGCCCACGCCGGGCGGGCCGTCGTGATCACCCAGAAGCCGATACGATCCATCATGGACCAGCTACCGCGTTACGAGACGTCCATCAGGCTAGGAATTTCGATCGCGCAGAGGAGCCCGCGTGACCAATCTCATACCCGGTGTCGGCGCAGGCTCGTTGCTGAACTCGCAGTTGTTAGCTGATGATCGATCTACTCGGATTGGCGCGGTCTACCGGATCGGCTACACCGAGGCGATCGTGCTCACGCATGACAGTTGGAAGTTCGATGCGGGCGGTATTCCCCAGCACTCGTTCCTGCTCGCCACGGCCCAGGACATCAACACCCCGCAGGTCGATGACGACGAAGTCCTGCTGCTGCGTGTCGAGGGGACGTCGCCGTTGTCGATGGAGAGTGACCTTCACGCCGTGCGCGAGGAGTCTCTCCGCGCCGCCCTCTCAAACAGCCAGAACCCATCGCCGTCCGTTGTGCTAGACGTGGAGATGGACCCGTTCACGAAGAACCGCGTCTCCTTCACCGGGCTACGCTGCAGAATCCTCGGCACCTTCTACGAGGATGACGTCGAAGGCCAGAAGGTGCTCGAGTTCGGCGCCGATGTCGACAACTTCTACGCCACATCCACCTACCGGGTACTGAAGCCGGTCGGCGAGGGCCTCTCGGCGATCGCGTCGTACCTGAAACCGACGGATCGCCCCGTGGAACGCGTCCGCATCGGCGCTGTTCGGTACTCGGCGACTCGTCGCCGGGCGAAGGCATCGAAGCAGGCCACGGCCGCTGTCGAGGTCAACATCCGTGATTTCATCGGTCACAAGACCGCCCTCTTGGGCATGACCCGGATGGGCAAGTCAAACACCGCGAAGATCATCATTGCTCGTACGTTCGCCATCTCGGAGCGTCAGCGCTCAGTGGGCAAGCCTCCCGTGGGACAGTTGATCTTCGACCCGCAGGGTGAGTACGCGAACCCGAACACCCAGGACGGCACCGAGATCGCCGCGATCGGCGCGAACCATGTCCGAATCTTTAAGTTCGGAGCGGACGGGTCGCAGCCGCACGTCAAGCCCCTCTCAATCAACTTTTTCTCCGAGAACCAGATCGACGCGGTTCAGAGCCTCATCTCCGGCGAGCTCAGCACCGACGACGCGGGCTATGTGAAGGACTTCGCGGGAGCGTCCTACGCGGACGTTCGTAACGATCGGTCCGCTACCACGCATGCGCAGCGTGCGAGACTCGTCCTCTACGGAGCGCTCATGCGCGCAGGCTTCGAAGTGCCGCCTGAGTTTCGAGCTCGCATCAACATGAAGGCCGAGTTTCAGCAGGCCATTACGGACAAGCTTCGCCGTAATCCGTTCACCCAGGCAGGATCGACGGCCAACATGGTGACCGTGGGTGCCTCGGACGTGGAAGCCGTCGTGGATGCAATCGTGGCGCTTCGCGAGGCGGGTGACGCCAACGCCGTGGACTTCACGAAGAACGTCCGGTGGACAAGCGTGGAGCCGATCTTCACGACGAAGAGCCAAAACCGCAACGTCCGCGGCTGGAAGAACCTCAACCCGCTTCGCCCATTCCACAGCCCTCTGACGCTGAATGACCCCGCAATCGAGATCTATGACGAACTCGTTCGAGGACGCATCGTCATCGTCGACCTTCACGTCGGAGCGAGCGCGATCACCAAGGCGCTGAGCGAATCGATCACCGCCCGGCTGCTTGAGCGCCAGACCTCCGTCTTCACGGCCGGGCAGGAGCCTCCGCCCATTCAGGTGATGCTCGAAGAGGCCCACAACCTTTTCTCGTCGGACCGCTATAAGGATGATCGAGACATCTGGGTCAAGCTCGCCAAGGAGGCGAGCAAGTTGAACCTCGGTATGACGTACGCGACCCAAGAGGTTTCGGGCGTCGCGCACCAGGTGAAGGCCAACACCGCCAACTGGGTGGTCGCGCACCTGAACAACACAAAAGAAGTTCGTGAGCTCGCCCAGTTTTACGACTTCGGCTCGTTCTCCGACGCCATCATCGCCTCCGAGGACCGCGGCTACGTAAGGCTCAAGACCCTGTCGTCGCCGTACATCGTTCCGGTGCAAATCGATCGCTACGACCTGGAACTCGTCAACGAAGCCCGCGCGGCCGCAGGTGATCCTCCGTTGACTCCGAACGATGAGGGGTCAGCTGCCTGATGTCATACGAGACCGTCGCAGGGACGCACGAACTCGCCTCACGCCTCGGGCACTCGACCGCTGCGGTCCGCGCCATCGCTGATCAACGCACGTTTCACGTCCCGGCCGAGGTGCTGCGCGATGTCGAGGAGATCCGCAAGCAAGTCCGGCACCGCAGCGACTTCAACTCCTCCGCACCGTCGCTGTCGTCTGCGCTCGCCGTTGACGGGTCGTACGTTGTCGAGCGGGTGCGGGACGGGCTGCCGTCGGTACTGTACGGGTTCGCGCAAGCTGCGGCTGCGTATCTCGACCTCAGCATCCTTGAGACGCAAAAGGCACAGCGGTTTGTCGACCCGTACGAGATCGCGAGAGCCGTTAACACGGCGCTCGTGACGCTCGACCTCCCGGTCGCCGGCGCCTACACCCGCGAGGGTGTAGACATCGCGACCTCGTGGCGAGAGGCGATCGACCAGCTCTTCCGTACGAAGAAGGTCGAAGTCAACCGTCTGAATCAGACCTTGCTGGAGCTGCTCTTCCTGTTACACGGCAAGCCGGGCGTGCCTGCGTCAACGGTGCCCGTGAACTGCCCGACCGAAAATTGCAGCAAGGACGTCCGCGTCCCGCCGGCCGGAGTCGCCTGCGACGCGTGCGGCAGTTGGCTATTGCCCACCGATGTCCTACGCATCCACGAGGAAGTGGGCGAGGAGGGAAGCAACCAGTCCGCCCTCGGCCGGCTCATGTCGGTTGTCGAACTCCTTGTGCTCGTCGGGCTGGCCACCCTTCTGTGGGAGCAGTCCCGTCAGGACCTACTGCCTAGCACGCTCTTTATCGTCGATGGGCCGCTTGCTGTGTACGGTCCTCCAGCCAAGCTGCGTGGCCGCGCCCTCGACTTTTTCCAAGCGATGGCTGCAACCACACCGGGCGTGGGTCCATTCGTCTGTGGTATCGAAAAGACCGGTGCCATGGTCGACTATGCGCGTCAGTTGGCTCGCCATGAGGTATTGACCCCTGGCGACCTGCTTGTTTGCGACGAGCAGATCATCGCTCGCGTCACCAACGCGACCAATGCTCGTGCATACGGCAAGGAGACCTACTGGGGACGCAAATTCGTCTATCGGGCGCTCGACGGGCGGGTAGTGGTTCCGACGGTCATGCCACCGTCCGGTGCGCCCTACGACGTGAACGGGGGACAGCCAGACCCAAAGGACTACCCGACGCTCCCAGCAATCCTCGACGTTATCGATCGGACAGGCTCCTCCATGTACATCGACGGGGTCATCCCGGTGGCGGCCGCACATGGGAAGGCAGCGTTTCCCATCGGCGTCGGCACCGACGTACTGCGCCTGGTGGCCACCAAACGGCTTGGTCTCGACGGAACGGCCCACAGCACCAACCTGATACCATGATCACCGTGATAGCTGCCGTACGCGATCAAGGTTCGGCGCGTGCGGAAATTCTGGTTCCGGTTGGAACGACACCACGCAAGATCGACCATGCTCCGGCCGAGGTCACGCACTCTCTAGCCGCGGGCCGGTACCAAAGTCCGCTGCGCTACCCGGGCGCCAAAAGTGGACTATCGAACGTGATCGGCGAACTCATCGCAGCCGCTCAGCGGTCCGCTCAAGTCAGGCGAGTCGACCTCCTGGTAGAGCCCTTCGCTGGCGGTGCGTCGACCACTCTCAGACTGGTCGGCGCAGGCATCGTCGAGCGGGCGCTACTTGCGGACGCAGATCCGATGGTGGCGGCCTTCTGGCAGGTGGCTGCCTCACGCACGCAGGAGCTTGTCGAGCGCATCACTGACGAGCACACGACTCACGTCGCCGCTGGCGGGGCGACAGCACTGGCACGCTGGGACTATTGGCGCGCCTGGTCAGCGGCTCCTGGCACCAGTCGTTCAACTGAGGACCTCGAACTCGCCACGAAGTGCATGTTCCTAAACCGAACCACCTTCTCAGGGATCCTCCACGGTCAGGCCGGCCCTATCGGCGGTCGCGCACAGACCTCGGAGTACGGCATTGGTTGCCGATTCAACCTCAAGAGCTTAGTCGAGCGGCTCGAATACATCGGTCACCTCTACGACACGAGAAGGATCGCGGACGTCTGGCGATCGGACTGGAAGACCACGCTCCACGGCGTCGCCTCGCACTATAAGACGCTGCTCCCCGACCGCGTTGTCGCATACCTCGACCCGCCTTACCTTTCGAAATCGGGCAAGCTTTACCGGGGGTCGGTTGATGGTCAGGCAGCGCAGGCGGGCAAAGATCTCGATTGGATGGGCACGCTCCAACATCATCACCTGGCGGAGTACCTCCGGCAAGAGATGCAGTACCGCTGGATTCTGTCGTACGACTACGACGAGCGACTGCTCACGGAGAACGCGTTGTATGCAGCGAAGGCGATGCACCCATCGAGGGCCAGTCGCGACCTGAACGGTGTCAAGTCCTGGCGGATCAGCAAACGCATCGTGACACTGAACTACACCGCCTCCTCGCGGACCGGACGCGGCCCGGCACAGGAACTCCTCCTCACCACGCTGCCACCGGCAACAGTGCCAACTAACGAGAGGCTGCTAGCCGCATCGCCCGACTGATCGCGGGCGGGTCTACGCGCGACTGATCATCGCGCTGGCCAGAATCCGCATGTCAGCCATGGCCTGACGCCTTTGGGCCACGTGGGCAGCACTCGCGGCAGCAGGATCCGACCTCAGTAGGTCCGCTGGGATCCTGACGTACGAATCCGCAAGGTAGGTCTAACACAACAGCCGTCGATGGAAATTGACGGCGAAATTCGAGCCTGAAGCTCGACAGACCATCGTGTCGCATAACCTCGCTTAAGCGGCGCGTCGCTCCATCGAAATACGCGCGGAACGCTGCAAGGGTTAGCGGAATGCGGCACGCTCATGGCACCCTGCGCGCGGCGGTTGAGGCGGTGAGGTAGCCATCCTCACTATCAACGAAGTCGCTCGAATCAGGCAGCGGTAGTCGTCGAAGTTTATAACCGGCTCGGCGGCGGGCAGCCGGGCCTCCAATATCAGGTCGCTGGGCGTCCTCTCGGCGTCTAGCAGGCCTTCTGCTCAACGTCGGCAACCGGTTGCAGCTTGATCGTCGATGCCCGACTTGCCCTCATGCGGCAGACCGGGCTGCGGTTGCTGGCCCTCGATCCTGGCCGGCCGCGGCTGGCTCCGCAAGGCCCACCGTCGCAGCCGCGTCTGCGCGTCGTAAGGAGCGTGGGGTGGGCCTGTGCGGGGCTGCGCCGATCGGCCGGCCGGGCGGATCGGGCCAGCACCGCCCACCCGGTCGTTCCCGCGCCGGGTAGGGCGTCCTTGTGGTCTTGGAAAGGACGTTCTTTGTTATGACGACCACTCTGTTGTCCCGACCCGTACCGGACGAGCTCAGCGTCGCCGAGGTCACCGCCCTCGCGGACCCTGCGAGCCTGCTGGTCCGGGCCCAGTACCTTGACCCCCGTGAGCTGGTCGATAACCCACGCAACCTGCGTACGGACGTCGGGGACCTGAGCGATCTGGCCGCCTCGATGGCGGTCGTGGGAGTTCTCTGCCCGTTGATCGTCATTCCGGTGCCGGAGCAGCCGGATGCGTATCAGTTGATCATCGGGCATCGCCGGAAGTACGCGGCGATCGAGCTCGGCATGGAGCAGGTGCCGGTGTGGGTCGCCTCCGACGAAGGTGCTGCGGCGCAGATCGTCGCGCAGCTTGCCGAGAACGGCCACCGGGTGGGACTGACTCCTACGGAGGAGGCTGAGGCGTTTCACCAGCTGACGTTGCTGGACTGGTCGCCCGAGCAGATCGCCACCGTGCGGGCGATCCCAATGGCCAAGGTGAAGCAGACCTTGAAGCTGCGGGAGTTGCCGCAGGCGGCGCGCGGCGCGGCCGACGCCGGCACCCTGACGCTGGAGGATGCCTCTGCGCTCACCGAGTTCACCGAGGACCCGGCAGCCCTGGATCGAATCCTGAAGGGCACCGGGTCGAGTTGGGGATTCCGGCACGCCATCGCCGCCGAGCGGTCGAAGCGGACCTTCGCGGCGGCGAAGGAGCGGGCGAAGGCGGAGTTGGTGCTCGCCGGGGTGAAGGTGACGTCCAAGCCGAAGGGCTACCCCTACAGCGGTACGGCCGTGGCCGCCACGCAACTCGCCGACGCCAACGGCAACCCGCTCGACCCAGAGATGTTTCCCACGTTGGCGGGGATCGCAGCGTTCGTTGAGAAGATCGGCGACCATGCCCAAACGACTTTCTACTGCGCGGAGCCGGACCGGCATGGCTACCAGCGCCTGAGCTACGGCAGCCGTCGGGGGGTCACGGAAGAGGAGCGCGCCCGCCGGGAGGCAGCCGAGCAGGCCCGCGCCGAGTACCTCGCTGGTCTGACAGTCGCGGCAGAGGTACGGCGGGAGTTCTACCGCACCGCATACGGGTCCACGCGGGCAGTGAAGCGGCTCTTCCTGGAGGCACTTCGGGCCACCATCGTGGACGGGCTGCGGTTCCACGACGTCGACGGCCTGTACGCAACTCTTGGTGGCGTAGACGGCGCCGCAGCCGCGATGGCTCGCGAGGACAAGCTGCGCCGCTGCCTGGTGGCGCAGTGGATCTGCGTCCAGGAACGCAACCTCGGCTACGCGGCCCGCGACGAGACGTGGGCATTGGATGACGAGGCGGCAGTGGCGTGGCTCGACCAGCTCATCGCCGACGGCTACACCCTCTCCGAGGCGGAGACGACGCTGCGGGATTCGCTCGGCCGTGACCCGCAGGACGAGCTGCCCAACGACGAAGACACCGACGAGTCCACGACCGCAGACGCCGAGGATCCCGACTTCGCCGATGTCGATGCGGAGACCGAGCAGGCCGACGGCGTCGCTGCGGACGACGACGTGCTCGCCGCACCGCACACCGCGCAGGAGCCCGAGCCCGAGGCGACGGAGCCGGAGGCAGCGGGCCCCGAGGCCGATGACCTCTCGGACGCCGATGAACTGGCCGACGTCGAGAGGCAGACCCTGACGACGAGCCTGTGAGCAACGAGTCCTGATCTGAAGATCCGCTATCGGCGGGGGTCCACGCACTGCGCGTAGGCCCCCGCCGACTCGCGTGCCGACCCGACTCCGCAGCGGAAAGAGGTCACTCACCGCGCCAGCTCTCGACATTCCCGATTGGAGCCCCGTGTCCACTGACGCCGACTTGGTGTCCGAGGTCGATGACCCTGAGCGCCGTCTGGCGCTGATCCGCCAGCGGGAGATCCTGCTGGCGTTCGAGGAGTACGGGCCCGGCTATCACCGGGTCACCGGCGACGGCTGCCGGTACGTCGCCGAGATCGTCAACGCCACCCCCGCCGAGTGGGAGTGGATCTACGCCCATGCCCGGACCCATCCCGAGGTGCTGATCCAGGCTGGGCCGGCCCGCAACCCCTTGCAGTGGCGACAGCTGCGCCGCGAGCAGGGCGAAGCGGCGTTCCGCGCCGCCGACGCCGCGTTCACCGCCGGCGACACCGCCGCCGCCCTTGACCTCCTCGACGAGGCCCACGCGCTCGGCACCCTCGGCCCCGAGCAGTGGGAGCGACTACGCCTGGCCGTCATAACCGCCGCCGACGCCGGCCGCTGACCCCCTCAACGAACTCCCCATCTCCAGACTCTTCTCGAAGGGATCCATCCCTCATGTCTTCGATGATCACTGTTCCGGCGCACCGTAACGTCGAACTCGACGAGCTGCGCCGAATGCTCACCGACCAGTCCACCCGCGCCCTGGACGTCAAGGCCGGCGCCGGACGGATGCGCGCCGTCGCCGGCAACCTCGTCCTGGACGGCACCGAGCCGCAACTCGGCCCGGAGGGGGTGACGATGACCTCCGGCACGTACACAGTCAACGACGTCGCCACCGCCGGCCTCGCCGACAAGCTCGGCATCCCCGTCGCGTACCTACGGCGCCTCGCCGCCGAACACCCCGACCTGTTCGACCACAACGTCAACGGCTGGCTTGCCCGCGACCCCCGCAGCTTCCTCATCCGCTGCCTGCGCAATGACACCGGCGGTGGCATTGTGCGGGCGGTTCTGTCCGACCGGTACCACCGCATCGACAACCTCGATGTCCTTTTCGCCGCTCTCGACGGGATCCGGCGCGCGAACGTGCGGGTCCAGTTCGCCGGCTGCGACTTGACCGACCGGCGGATGTACCTGCGGGTCTACTCCCCTCAGGCGCAGGTCGCCGCGCCCCGCCTGCTGGCCCGCTACCGGTCCCCGTTCGACGGGCGGGCCGGCTCCGAACTGCCGATCGTCTCAGCCGGGTTCCTGATCTCGAACTCGGAGACCGGGGCGGGTGCGTTCAGCATCGCTCCGTGGGTGCGCTTCGAGGTGTGCCGCAACGGCATGGTCATCCGCCGCAACGCCCTGCGTCGTACCCACATCGGCTCCCGCATGACCGGCGGAGACGGGGTCGTCACCGCCTCCGAGGAGACCACCCGCCGCACCCTCGACCTGATCACCTCCCGCACCACCGACGCGGTCACCGCCTTCCTCGACGCCGACTACATCGCCGAGGTTCTGCGCGAACTCGACAACGCCGCCGGCACCCCCATCACCGACCCCAGCACCACCCTCAAGATCGTCGGGCAACGCTTGAAGTACTCCGAGGACCAGCAACGCGACATCCTCACCCACTTCATCGCTGGCGCCGACCCCACCGCCGGTGGGGTCATGCACGCCGTCACCTCCGTCGCCCAGACCCTTTCCGACGCTGACGCCGCCCACGGTCTCGAGGCCACGGCCATCCAGGCCCTGCACCTCGCCGCCACCACCGCCTGAAACCACCTCTCTCGCACATTCGCGCGCCCGGACCCATCCGCAGGTCCGGGCGCGCCGTGTATTCGCCCAGGAGCCATCCTCATGAACCACACATCTACTCGCCCCCGATCCGACGACGCCCGACAGCAGGACACGGAGCCGTTCGTGATCATGGATTGGATGCAGTTCCGTCTCGCCGTCGGCGCGGCCCTGGCGCACGGTCCTGCCCGCGTCGACCGAATCCTGTTCACCACGGACGGACCTGCGCTGCTCACCGTGGTCGGCGACGACGGGGCCGTATATCAGCTGACCTACGACAACGACCGGGCGCGTACGTGGGTCATCGCTGTCCAGGCACCCGGCGAGGTCCGGCGGCCGGTTCGCGGCGCGGCCTGCGATGAGGTCGGGTTCCGTCTCGCCGGCGGCCACCCGCACCTGGTCTACGAACTCCTCGCCCGCGCCCACCACCCGACGACCATCGTCCGCGGCACCCTGGCGGACTTCCCCGCGCAGGGGCCGCGGTGACTCCCCTCGACAGCTACCGCGATGCCGTTGGCGAGAGAGGGCGGGGCCGGTGAGCGTCGACCTGGAGGCCGTCGCGCACCTGGCGAGCCGCGACCGGCGACTGGCCCGCCAGGTCCTCTCCGCCCAGCAGGCCCAGGCCGCCGAGGAAGCGAGGATCGCCGCCGCTGACGCCGCGATGCAGCGTCAACTCCAGGCAGCAGAGCGGCAGCAGCACCTCGCCGCCCAGACCCGCGCCACCCAGCGCCGCGAGTCCGAGGAGAGAGCCGCCGATCAGCGGGCCCGCCGCGAGGCCCGCGCCCGCGCCGCCCGGCAGCGGGCAGCGCGTTGGCGGCACCGAGCCGCTTCGCTCGTCGGGTACGTGCGGGGGCACGCCGATGACGTCTACGCCGCCACCATGTACCTGCTGGCCGTCGGTGGCGCCGTCTACGGACAGATCACCGCAGCCCAAGCCCGCGGCTGGCCGATGCTCGTTGGGATCGTCGTCGCCGTCGCGATCGAGGGTCTGGCACTGGTTATGGCGCTGACCGCGCAGAAGATGCGCCTCGCTGGGGAAGCCGCCCGCACCCCACGCGCCCTGACCTGGCTCTGCGCCGCTACCGCCGCCGGCATCAACTACCTCGGCCACCAACATGCCAGCCGCGTCGGCGCCGGGCTCCTTGCCGTCCTGTCCCTCGCTGGGATCGTGGTCTGGGAGATCCGCAGCGGTGCCCGACACCGCGTCGAACTGCGCCGCCGCAGGCTCCTACCCGATCCGCCGGCCGCGTTCGGCTGGCGCCGCTGGCTCCGATACCTGCCCAGTACCGCCGCAGCCTGGTCCGTCGATGTCCGCGACCGTGTCAGCCCTCGCGCCGCTTACCTGCTGCGGAGGGCCGCAGCCGAACGACAGGCCCGGCGGACCGCCGCGAGGCGCAACCAGGTCCGCCGGCTGGCACGCCGCACGGTCCGCGCCGCCGCACGGC
Organism: Micromonospora sp. NPDC049801; assembly: GCF_040656575.1. Classification (NCBI taxonomy): domain Bacteria; kingdom Bacillati; phylum Actinomycetota; class Actinomycetes; order Micromonosporales; family Micromonosporaceae; genus Micromonospora; species Micromonospora sp. NPDC049801. Next base: position 164,991 of record NZ_JBFAMS010000016.1, read on the forward strand.
GGGGCGACACCGGCGCCGTCCTCGCGCAACTGACTTGGCTCGCCGAACACGGGACCAGCCGCCCGGTCCCCGCCCTGCCCCACCCGAAGGTCCACCACGAGACGGGACAGGTCCCGGACCAGTCCTCATCACCACAGGACCGCGCCTGCACCGAGCCGGACCCCACGTTCGATTCAGGGCAAGCATTCCCGGCGCAGGTCCGCGCCCGACCAGCGCCGGACGCTGCGCTATCCGCAGGGTCGGACCCGACAGCGCGGACGGCCCCGGCGCAGGACCGGACCGCGGTCGACAGGGACAGCAGTGAACAGGACCAAGGCCACGATCTCCCGGACCAGGTCAACGCCGAGTGGTCCTCGCAGCGGACGTCGATTCCGCCCTCCGGCTCAGGGGGCACTCCTGGGTCGTCGGCCGTCGAGACGAACGACCGGGTCGAGGTCCGGAGCGTCGGCGACAGCGGACCGGGACCGCGAGAGACTCCCTCGACGGTTTCCGGCCCGCAGCCCACGGAATCAGCCGGGCGCTCGACACGCCGGGACGGTGCCGGCCAGCTGCAGCCACGGTCGGTCCCCGACGTTACGGACCTGATGGACCCCGGACGTCGAGTCGCGGACCGCCTAAGCGCTCAAGGCGTGACGCTGTCCCGGTCGGTCCTGATCAAAGGGCTGCGCACCGATGGGGTCCGCGTTTCCACCGACCGTGCCACGGCTCTCCTCGCCGCGCTCCGGGCTGACGAACCGGCTGAAGAGGCGGCAGTCATCCCGTCACCGCAGGACTAGGCAAGCCTCAGCGCACCGCAGCACGGCACTGTGTCCGTACTACCGGCGCAGCAGTGAGCCGTTCTGAAGTGCCGTTTTGCCGCCGGCGGCGAGGGTCGTCAGGATGACGGCTGCGGCGAGGAGCCCTAACGTCCTCTTGCTGTCCCATCGGTCCAGATACGTCTTGTTCCTAGCGTCGGCCTCGGCTTGCCGATCACCGATCAGGATGAGCCGGTCGGCCAAGGCAACGCGCCCGTCCGTGTCGAGGTCGTCGCGGTCGAGTTGAGCGCTGATCGTCGCCCTGATCTCGTCCCATGTCTGCTGAACGCGGGCCTGGCTTCCCTCGTTGGCTGCGAGGGTCGCGTCGTGCACCTTGGTCATACCGGCCACGACTTCAGCGGCGAATCGCATGACTTCGGGAAGCTGCTCGATCAGTTTGATCCGCGTTTCCTTGTCCATGTCCGGCATCATCGCGACGAACTGGCGGAACTTCTCCTTGGAAAGTCCGCGCCAGTCGGTAATGCCCAGCAGTCGCTTGACCTCGTCCTCGCCGCCAACGTCCATAGAACGCCTCGCCCGTCCAGTAGGGATCTCTGCGGCAGGCAGCTTATCCGGGGCATGCTCGTCACGCCCCCGCGGCAGAATTCAGCCGAAGAATCCCCCCCCGTCTCAAGTGGCGGCGTCGGCTGACCGTGCTGGTGCATGCTGTGCCCCTCGGCGCGGAACTCGCCGGATCAGAACGTCGTTGCGGGTTGGCGGGGCGGCTGCTGGCGCAGCATTGTCCGTCGCCCGGTTCGCGACCGTACGCCAGACCTATGGGCCGGGGTGCGTTCCAAGATCACGACATCGCCAGACCCCGCCTCAAACACTGGGTGCACCAGCAGATCCTGATCCCGCATCACACATCAGATTCACGGCGATACCAGCGAAGAGCTGGCTGCGGCGGACCCGATCGCGGAAGCGCTGCAGCAGTGGTCACTGCTACCGCTGCTCCCGACGCCGCCAGCATGCGCCTGCGCAGGCGAGCTTCCCTGCGTCTCCCGGACATCTACGTCACGGCTGACGACGAGGGCGACTGGCTGACCTGCCCGACCTGCGACCAGAAGCCGTGATGGTCACGCCCGGGATGGGCGCGGGGGCACTGCTCGGTGACCACGTCGCGCACATCTGCCGCCCTGACCTGCCCTGATAGCTGTGCCACCGGCCGGATCAGCCCCAAGCCGGCAGCGGCTCCACATGGCTGTCGACCCACGCCGATCCGTCAAGGTCGTCACCCCCGCCGGCCCGCGCCCGATGACGACGAGCCGGTCCACCCCGACCGGAGGATCCCTCAACCGATGTCTCACTCCATCCCTTCCCATGACGATCCATCCCCGGCGTACAGGCCGAATGCCGCCATTGGTACATCGATCGGCCTACGGCGGGAGATGGCGTGCCGCGTCTGCCGCCGGATCCTGAACACCTACTTCGACGCGACCGGCCGGCTCCGGCACCTACACCCCGCCGCCCGCACCTCCTACGACCACGATCCGGACCCTGTGCCGAGCGCAGAGGTGGCCGGGGTAGCGCGGTCCTGCGATTTCTGCAGCGACCGATATCCCGTCTTCCGACTCGACAGCGGCCCCGTACAGGCCCTCGCTCTCGGCAAGGACGACAGCAGCGTCCACGACTTCGGCACCACCTGGTCGGCGTGTATCACCTGCACTTTGCTCGCCCAGGCCAGCAAGGAATGGGCCGAGTTGCATTGGATGCAACCATTCGACCTTTCGGTCTCAGCACGGTGGCGGGAGCATTCTGGCAGGTTGCGTGCTCGTCAAGGGTATGCCGCGCGGGCTGCGTAACCGGCGCATCGATGTTGCGTTGAGTGCAACGTGGAGCGAGCAGTGGATCTGGCTGGAGCGGTGCACCTGACGTTGGCATCAGGGGTGGCGTATCTCGATCCGGCCACCGCGGTCTTCGACGCGATGTTGGAGGGCTGGCAGCGTCAGCAGCGCACGCGGTTTTTGAAGGCGTCGACGATCGCGGGCCGGGTGTTGACGGTGCGTCGGTTTCACCGTTACACCAACCAGTATCCGTGGGAGTGGGAGCCGGCCGAGGTCGAGGCGTTCTTCGATTACCTGCGTTCGGCCGGTCCGCGGCCCATCACCGTGTCGACGGCTAGGAGCTACCAGACCACGCTGCGGATGTTCTGCGACTTCGTCACCGACACTCGCTACGGCTGGGCGGGCGAGTGCTTGCGGCGATTCGGCCGCGCGCCGGCGCAGATCCTGCACGAGTGGAACTCGATCGTGCACGTGACGGAGTCTGATGGTCAGCCGGGTCGGCGGCCCCTCACCTACGACGAGGTGCAGACGCTGTTCGACGCAGCCGACGGCCGTGTCGAACAGATTCGTACGCATCAGCGCAAGGGCGTCCTGGCGGCGTTGCGCGACGCGGCGGTGCTCAAGACGGTTTACGCCTTCGGCCTGCGCCGGGCTGAGGCGTGCGGGCTGGACGAGTCGGACTTCCGCCACAACCCGAAGGCCAAGAGGATGGGGCAGTTCGGTGCGGTGTTCGTGCGGTGGGGCAAGTCGTCGCGGGGTAGTCCACCCAAGCGGCGCACCGTACTCACCGTCCCGGAGATGGACTGGATCGTGCCGGTGCTGGACCAGTATCTCAGCGATGTCCGGCCGCGGATCGTCGGCGAGGCTCATCCAGCGCTGTGGGTAACCGAGCGAGGCGGCCGGATGTCGTTGCGCCGATTGAACTTCGCCTTCGCCGAGGTGCGCGACCTTGCCTGCTTGCCGTCGGAGCTGGACCTGCACTGCCTCAGGCACAGCTACGTCACGCACTTGATCGAGTTCGGCTATCCGGAGAAGTTCGTGCAGGACCAGGCCGGGCACGCCTACGCCTCGACCACCGCCATCTACAGCGGCGTCTCCGACGAGTACCGGACCCGCTTGATCAACCGCAAGTTGGAGCAGCACAAGGATGATCTCTGGGGCGGGAAGCTCACGTGAAGACGATGGGGATCCGTTGGCAGCTGCGGCTGCGCATGGCCGAACGGGGCTTGTTCGCGACTACCGAGTTGGTGCCACTGCTGGCCGAGCGAGGCGTCCATCTGTCACGTGAGCAGGTGTTCCGGCTGGTGACCCAGCCGCCACAACGGTTGAGCATGGAGACGCTCGCCGCGTTGTGCGACATCCTGGGCTGCCAGCCCAACGACCTCATCGAGGTCGAGGCGACCGAGGAACGCACCCGCAAGACAGCGACGGCCGGCGGGCCGGCGCCCACCGCGCGGCGCAGCACCATCCGCCGCCCAGAGCCGGCGCCATGACCCGCGTCCGCCAACGCCGCGAGCCCGACCCTTTCCTCGCCGACCGGGTCGTCGCCCGGCTGACCGCCCTGGTCCCCGGGCTGACCGCGAGCACGGCTCGCGCGGCAATGGAGGCCGCGAGAGTCACGGCCCCGGTGTCGCTCTGGGCCCTGGAGGATCACCTCAGCGCGCACGGGATCACTCCTGCCAGCAACGGGCCGCTGCAGCTGCTGAAGCTGTTCGCGATCCTCGACGTCGAGGGCTACGACGCTCCGCCGACCGTCTGCGCCGCGTGCGGCCGGCGAACGCGCGTGTTGTCGCATCGGCAGGACGACGGACGGATCTGCACTTCGTGCGCGCACCGGCGTTACGTTCGCCGGTGCGAGATCTGCAAGGAGATCAAGCGGATCACACACGCCGGCACGCAGACCGGGATCTGCGGCAATTGCCGGCGTCGCAATCCTGACCCGGAACGCGTCGGCCCGTGCACGCAGTGCGGCCGGGTCCAGCGTCTGATCCTATGCAAAGACGACGGTTCGCTGCGCTGTCAACGCTGCCAGGCTCAGGGTAGGCCTTTGCGCGCCTGCGCCGACTGCGGCGCGCTCGCACGGACCCAGAAGATCACCGATGCCGGACCGGTATGTCCAGCCTGCTACCGCGAAAGGCATCGACCACGACGTGTCTGCGGCCGATGCGGGCGCTCACGCCTCATCGACCGGCGCGCGACCACGGACCAGCCAGATCTGTGCAACGGCTGCTACCGCGGCGCGGAAGGCACCTGCAGCAGATGCGGACGATTCCGCCCCGGCCGCAAGACGCCTCATAGCGGGTTCCGTTGCGAGGGCTGCCTTCCACGTCCACAGCGTCAGTGCGCCGGCTGCCAGCAGCGCCGCACCGTTCAAGCCGTCTGGCCGATCGGCCCGGTCTGCTCGTCCTGCTACAACACCATCCGCAAACACCCAGCGCGCTGCCCGAACTGCGCCGAGACCCGCGTGCTGACCGGCACCGACGCCGGCGGCGCTCGGATCTGCGGCCCGTGCGCCGGAGCACGCGACTACACCTGCACCGGATGCGGACGAGCCGGCCACACCTTCGCCGATCAGCGCTGCGCCTGGTGCGTGCTCGACGAACGAGTCAGCGACCTCCTCACCGATGATCACGGCACGATCGCGGCCCAGTTGCGACCGGTGCGCGCCGCACTCACCAACACCGACCGCCCCGAATCCGTCCTCACCTGGATCCGACGGCCCCGCACCTGCTCGCTCTTCGCCTTCCTCGCCGCCCACCCCGACGACCTCAGCCACGAACTCCTCGACGAGCTCCCCGGCGTCCAGCACCTGCACTACCTCCGCAAACTGCTCGTCCTCGCCGACGTGCTCCCGACCCGCGACGAGCATCTCGAGCGCACCCGGACCTGGCTCAAGCAGACCCTCACCGAGCTACCCCCCGAGCACCGTCAGCTCGTTCAGCCGTTCGGCCTCTGGCACGTGCTGCACCGCGCCCGGCGCCGCTCACACCAATTCGGCTCGCGCACCGCCCAAGCCGCAGCCAAAGACCGCCGCTACATCCACATCGCCGCCGCGTTCCTCGCCTGGCTCGACACGCACAGCCTCACCCTGGCAACGATCAACCAGCAGCACATCGACCGATGGATCGATACCGGACCAGCTGCCCGGCACCTGCGACCATTCATCAAATGGACCAACCAACGTCGCCTGACCACCGCGCTCGACGTTCCGAACCGGCCCTCCAGCCTGCCCAGCCGCTTCCTCACCGACGAGCAGCGCTGGACGCAGCTGCGCCGATGCCTCGACGACACCACGATGCCCACCAAAGCCCGCGTCGCCGGCGCCCTGGTCCTACTCTTCGGCATCACACTCACACGCGTGCTCAACCTGACCACGACCGACATCACCTTCGGCAAGGACGCTCCAACCGCCATCACGTTCGGCAAGCAACCAATCCCGCTGCCACCGAAGGTCGCGGCGATCGTCGCCAAGCTCATCAACGACCGCAGCCGGCCAGCCTCGATCCCAGCCCTCCCCAACCACGAGCCGCACCTGCTCTTCCCCGGCCGGCCAGCCACCACACCGATCACCCTGCAAGCACTCAGCCGAACTCTCACCCGCAACGGGATCACAGCCCACCTCGGCCGCAACGCCGCCATGCTCGACCTCGCCGCTGACATCCCCGCCGCCGTGCTCGCCGACCTCCTCGGTATGAGCGCCGGCACCACCGAAAAGTGGAACCGCCTCACCAGCCGCGACTGGACCCACTACCTCGAAGCCCGAACCGACACGACATAGCCCTACTGGCCGGCGTACGGCTCCGGTGCAGATCCGCTCGAACGACCGGTCGTGGTCGCCCCCGGACGGGACAGCAGCACGTCGAGGTCGTGGCGCGCGGCCGCCTCGACGACGCTGGCGACGAAGCCCAGCTGCATGTCGGTCAACCGCTGGCTGGCCGGGGGGATCACCAGCCCGAGGGTGCGGGTGCGTCCCTCCTTGAGCGCGCGGGCGCTGGCGTTCGGTCGGTAGTCCAGCTCGTCGATGACCGCCTGGATCCGCTGCCGGGTCCCCTCCGAGACGTCCGTTTCCCGCTCAGGACGTAGGAGACGGTGCTGCGGGACACCCCCGCCCGGCGGGCGATCTCCCCGATGTTCATGCCGCGCCCTCGAATCGATTCTTGCCCCGAAACGGGCACGCACCCTCTTCCCTGCCGAGCATATCCGTCCGGAAACCCAAGCCCCGAGTCAGCAAGTTCCCCGGCCAGCGGGGCGTCGACCGGGTCGGATGCGACGGCCCGCGAACGGTGGCGCGACGAATGGACGGGCATTAATGTCAACAGGTATGACGTGTGACGTCGGTCTGGGTCGGTAGCGCGGCTCGAACCACCGCCGCCCACGGCACCAACCGTATCGAACTGGATCGGTCCGGCAACACAGGCTCAACCCGCCACCACCACGCTCCACCACACCGCCGAGAGGATCCGATGAATGTGAAGAGACGACTGAGTCGTCTGCTCGCCGCGACGGGAACCCTGCTGGTCCTCGCCGTCGGCGCCAGCATCTACGTGGTCTCGGACGCGCCGGGTGTCGCCCGCGCCGCCGGCACGGGACCGTGCGACATCTACGCATCGGGTGGCACCCCCTGCGTCGCCGCGCACAGCACCACCCGGGCGCTGTACGGCGCGTACAACGGCCCGCTCTACCAGGTCCAACGCTCGTCGGACAACGCCACCCAGGACATCGGTGTGCTGGGCGCGGGCGGTGTCGTCAACGCCGCCGCGCAGGACTCGTTCTGCGCCAACACGAACTGCGTTATCACGATCATCTACGACCAGTCCGGCCGGAACAACCGCCTCACCCGGGCGCTCGGCGGCGGCGTGCCCGGCCCACGTCCCGACGGATCGGACAACCTTGCCGACGCGAAGGCGGCGCCGATCACGATCGGTGGCCAGAAGGCGTACGGCGTCTACATCCCTCCGGGCACCGGCTACCGCAACAACAACACCAACGGCATCGCGACCGGCGACCAGCCCGAGGGCATGTACGCCGTCCTCGACGGCACGCACTACAACAACGGGTGCTGCTTCGACTACGGCAACGCGCAGACGAACGCCATGGCCGACGACATCGGCATCATGGAGACCATCTACTTCGGCAACAACAAAGTGTGGGGCTACGGCGACGGCAACGGCCCCTGGATCATGATGGACATGGAATGGGGACTCTTCTCCGGAGTGAACCCGCGATACAACCCCATGGCGCCCATCAACCACCGCTTCGTGACCGCCATCGTCAAGGGCGAACCGAACCACTGGGCGATCCGCGGCGGCAACGCGCAGTCCGGCGGCCTGACCAACTACTTCGACGGACGACGCCCCAACGGCTACCACCCGATGAAGAAGGAAGGCGCCATCCTGCTCGGCATCGGCGGCGACAACAGCAACACCGCCCGCGGCACCTTCTACGAGGGCGTGATGACCTCCGGCTACCCGACCGCGGCGACCGAGGACGCGGTGCAGGCGAACATCGCCGCTGCCGGGTACGCCCCGACCGGTGGCAATCCGCAGCAGAACGTCCAGGTCGTCGGCGCCCAGTCCAACCGGTGCGTGGACGTGCCGAACGGCAGCACCACCAACGGCACCCAGGTCCAACTCTGGGACTGCGTCGGCAACACCGCCCAACGCTGGACCCACACCGCCGGCAAACAACTGCAGGTGTTGGGCAACAAGTGCCTCGACGCCAGCGGCCAGGGCACTACCAACGGCACCCAGGCCATCATCTGGGACTGCCACGGCGGCACCAACCAGCAATGGAACATCAACTCCAACGGCACCATCACCGGCGTCCAGTCCGGGCTCTGCCTCGACGCCAGCGGCGCCGGCACCGCGAACGGCACCAAGCTCCTCCTCTGGGCCTGCAACGGGCAACAGAACCAGCGCTGGTCCACCCGCAGCTGATCCGTACCACCACCCGATCGACGGTGCCGCCTCCGCGAGACTCACGGAGGCGGCACCGCCGTCGGGGCGGGGCCCGGGCCGCGGGCCCCGCAAGCCCGGGAGCCCCCCCGGCCGGATGGTGGCGATGTGCGAGGCGTAGGGGTGGCTCTCGAGCAGCTGTTCCACGCACGCCACCCCCGAGGCCCTGACGACGCCGCAGCAAAC
>NZ_JBFAMS010000017.1:0-89611 GCF_040656575.1 Micromonospora sp. NPDC049801
GGGCGCGGGGCGCGGGGCGCGGGGCGCGGGGCGCGGGGCGCGGGGCGCGGGGCGCGGGGCGCGGGGCACGACGGCGCGGGGCGCGGGGCGCGGGGCACGACGGCGCGGGGCACGACGGCGCGGGGCACGACGGCGCGGGGCACGACGGCGCGGGGCACGACGGCGCGGGGCACGAGAGCACGAGAGCACGGAATGAGAGGTTCGGCCCGCTTGGGGCTCGTGGGCCCGGCAGGATGGCGATGTCGACTTAGACTCCCGCTGCGTCGATTTATGCGTCGATTCTTGGAGTGAGCGCGAATGTCCGGACGACGGGGCTTCGGCCGGGCCACGCTGGTCGCGGTGGTGGTCGTGCTGGCCTGGTTGGTGATCGGCGCGGTGGCCGGCCCGTACGCCGGGCGGCTTGGTGAGGTCTCCACCAACGACAATGCCGCCTTCCTGCCCACCGACGCCGAGGCGACCCGCGCCCAGGATCTCGCCGGTGGGTTCGTCGACCGGCAGACCACTCCGGCGCTGGTCGTCTACGAGCGGTCGTCGGGGATCACCGACGCCGACCGGCAGCGGGTCGCCGCCGACGCGGCCCGCTTCGCCCGGGTGCCGGGCGTCGTCACTCCGCTGCCGCCGCCGATTCCCAGCGAGGACGGTCAGGCATTACAGGTCGTCGTGCCGGTGGACGACGCCGAGGGTGAGCAGATCGGCGCGGTCGTCCGACAGGTGCGCGACATCGCCGGGGGCGACCGGGACGGGCTCACCGTGGACGTCGCGGGCCCGGCCGGTCTGCTCGCCGACCTGATCGAGGTGTTCTCCGCCATCGACGGGCCGCTGCTGCTCGTCACGCTTGTCGTGGTGCTGGTCATCCTGCTGATCGTCTACCGCAGCCCGGTCCTGTGGGTCTTCCCCCTGCTCGCCGCGGGGATGTCGTACGCCCTCGCCGCGGTCTTCGTCTACCTGCTCGCCGACGCCGACATCGTCAAGCTCAACGGGCAGGCGCAGGGCATCCTCACCGTGCTGGTCTTCGGCGCGGGCACCGACTACGCGCTGCTGCTGATCGCCCGTTATCGGGAGGAGTTGCACCGGCACGACCGGCCGTGGGGCGCGATGCGTGCCGCGTGGCGGGGTGCCGCGCCGGCCATCATCGCGTCCGGCGGCACGGTCATCGTCAGCCTGCTGTGCCTGCTGCTGTCCAGCCTGAACTCCAACCGGGCGCTCGGCCCGGTCGCCGCCATCGGCATCGCCGCCACGCTGCTGGTGATGCTCACCTTCCTGCCCGCGCTGCTGGTGCTGGGCGGTCGGTGGGCGTTCTGGCCCCGGCGTCCCCGGGTGGACCAGGCCGACCCGCAGGCCGAGCATGGCATCTGGAGTCGGATCGCCGGCTTCGTGGCCCGGCACGCCCGCCCGATCTGGTTGAGCACGGCTGTCGTGCTGGCGGTGCTCACGCTCGGCCTCACCCAGCTCGGCGCGACCATTCTCGGTCAGTCCGACCTGTTCACCCAGCGCACCGACTCGGTGGACGGTCAGGAGGTGATCGCCCGGCACTACCCGGCCGGTACCGGCAGCCCGGCCGCCATCTTCACCACCGAGCAGTCCGCGCAGCGGGTGGCCGCAGTCGCGCAGGGTGTGCCCGGGGTGGCTGCCGTCCGCCCGTTCAGCGGCGGCCAGCAGGGCGGGCCGCCGGACGGCAACGCCGCCCCGAAGGTCGTCGACGGTCGGGTGCAACTGGAGGCGACCCTGACCGACCCACCGGACAGTGACGGCGCCGAGCGGACCATCCGTGACCTGCGGGAGGCCGTACACCGGGTGCCCGACGCGGACGCCGTGGTGGGCGGCTTCACCGCGATCAACGTGGACACCTCGGACGCCGCGAAGCGCGACCAGAACGTCATCATCCCGGTGGTGCTGGTGGTCATCGCGGTGATCCTGGCCCTGCTGCTGCGTGCCCTCCTCGCGCCGCTGCTGCTCATCGGCACGGTGCTGCTCAGCTTCGCGGCCACCCTCGGCCTGTGCGCGCTGCTGTTCCGCCACGTCTTCGGCTTTCCTGGCGTGGACTCGTCGTTTCCGCTGTTCGCGTTCGTCTTCCTGGTCGCGCTCGGCATCGACTACAACATCTTCCTGACGAGCCGGGTGCGCGAGGAGTCGGTCAAGCGGGGTACCCGGGCCGGTGTGCTCGCCGGTCTCTCGGTCACCGGCGGGGTGATCACGTCCGCCGGCATCGTGCTCGCGGCGACGTTCTCCGCCCTCGCCGTCCTGCCGCTGGTGGTGCTCGTCGAGTTGGGTACGGCGGTCGCGATCGGGGTACTGATCGACACGATCATCGTCCGGTCGCTGCTGGTGCCCGCGCTCGCGTACGACATCGGGCCGAAGATCTGGTGGCCGGGCCGGTTGTCCCGGACGAACGGCGAGCGGGAGGCGCGCGATGCTGGCTGAGACCGACGTGGTGGTCGTCGGCGGTGGCCTGGCGGGTCTCGCCGCCGCTCGCCGGCTGCACCGCGCGGGCGTGCCCTGGCGGCTGCTGGAGGCCGGTGGCCGGCTGGGGGGTCGGGTCGCCACCGACGTCGTCGACGGGTACCTGATCGACCGCGGTTTCCAGGTGCTCAACACCGCCTACCCGAAGCTCGGCACGCTGCTCGACACGGACCGCCTGAACCTCGGATACTTCACCTCCGGCGTGCTGGTCCGTCGGGGCGACGACCTGCTGCGGCTGGTCAACCCGCTGCGCGAGCCGACCGGCGGCCCGCGTACCGCCCTCGCCGGCGTCGGTTCGTTGCTCGACCGGATCCGCTTCGCCGCGCTCGCCACCGGCGCCGCCACCCTGCCGGCGTCCCGCCTGCTCGCCGCGTCGGAGACCACCACGGAGACGGCGCTGCGCCGGGCCGGTCTCTCCGACGCGATCATCGAGGAGTTGCTGCGGCCGTTCCTGTCCGGTGTGTTCATCGACCGGGAGTTGGCGACCTCCAGCCACGTGTTCGCGATGGTGCTGCGCTCGTTCGCCCGGGGGCGCATCGGCCTGCCCGCCGAGGGGATGGCCGCGCTGCCCCGGGCCATCGCCGAGCCGCTCCCGGTCGACCTGCTCGACCTGGACACGCCGGTAGCGCAGGTCGCGCCCGGCCTGGTCCGCACGCAGGCCGGCGACATCAGCTGCCGGGCCGTCGTGGTCGCCGTCGACCCGCCCGCCGCGGCCGCGCTGCTGCCGGCTCTGACGAGGGTACGGATGCACAGCTACACGACGTACTACCACAGCGCTCCCGAACCGCCGCTTCGCGAGCCGATCCTGCTCGTCGACGGTGACCGTCGGGAGATCGTGGCGAACACGGTGGTGCTCAGCAACGCCGTGCCGACCTACGCCCCGGCCGGCCGGCACCTCGTGGCCACCTCGGTGGTCGGCCCGACGGCCCCGCCCGAACCGACCATCCGGGCCGAGTTGACCCGGCTGTACGGACGATCCACCGCCGACTGGACGCACCTCACCACCGTGTCCGTACCGGACGCGCTGCCCGCCGCCCCACCCCCGCAGGGACGGCTGCGCAAGCCGGTCGCGCTCGGGCAGGGGCTGTTCGTGGCCGGTGACCACCGGGACAGCCCGTCGATCCAGGGCGCTCTCGCCAGCGGTTGGCGTGCCGCCGGCGCGGTCCTCGAGGCCCTGCGCGCCGGCTGACCTCGCGCCTCGAAAGGGGACACCGCAGCCGTAGTTGATCACCTATGATCGCCGCCATGCCCGCCACCCTCCCGGCGCCCACCTTCGACGTCGCCGACGCGTACCCCGAGGTCAGCGACCTGCACAAGGCGCTCGACGCCGCCGACTGGCCCGCGGTGCGGGCGGTGTTCGCGGACCGCGACCCGGACGGCCGCACGCTGCTCGTCGCCGCGGCCGGCGACAAGCCCGGGACCGAGCCGTTCCTGCGCCAGGCGTACGACGCGGACCCCACCGACCCGCTCGCCGGGACCCTGCTCGGCAACCACCTCATCCGCGCCGGCTGGCGGATCCGCAGCGGCTACCGGGCCCGGTACGTCAGCCGGGAGCAGTTCGACCAGTTCCACGACCATCTGCGTCGCGCCGAGCGGGTGCTCATCGACGTCACCGCCCGGCGCCCCGACGACGCGGCCGCCTGGACCCAGCGCATCACCATCGCCCGAGGTCTGCAACTGGGCCAGAACGAGGCGCGTCGCCGTTATGACCGACTCGCCCAGCACCACCCCCACCACGCGCCCGCCCAGGCGACGCTGCTTCAGCAGCTCTGCCCGAAGTGGAGCGGCGACTGGGACCGCGCCTTCGCCTTCGCCCGCGAGTGCGCGCAGGCCGCGCCCGCCGGCGCGCCCAACGCCGTGGTGCTCGCCGAGGCGCACCTGGAACGCTGGCTCGACTTCGACACCGAGCGGGAACGCGCCGCGTACGTGCGCAGCGCCCCCGTCGTGGACGAGATCATGCAGGCCGGGCAGCGGTCCGTGCTGCACCCGGACTTCGTCGACCGGCCCGGCTGGGTCTGGGTCCGCTCGTCGTTCGCGCTGGTGTTCAGCCTCACCGAGCAGTGGTCCGCGGCGGCCAGCCAGTTCAGAGCGCTCGGCAACCTCGGCTCGGAATTCCCCTGGACGTACGCGGACGACGCCGAGGGCTACACGAAGTACCGCGCGAAGGCGTACGCGAAGGGTGGCCAGTCGTGATCCAGCACCTGGACGTGGACGGGGTGCCCACGCTGCTCGCCCCCACCGGTGGACCGATGCGCGCCGGGCTGACCTTCCGGGTCGGCACCGCCGACGAGACCCTCGCCCGCGCCGGCACCACTCACCTCATCGAGCACCTCGCGCTCGCGCCGCTCGGCCTGGCCGACTACCACGTCAACGGCGTGACCGCGCCAGCGTTCACCATGTTCCACACGCAGGGCTCCGAGACCGACATCGCGGCGTTCCTGACCGCCGTCTGCGGGCACCTGTCCGACCTGCCGCTCGCGCGACTCGACGTCGAGAAGGACATCCTGCGTACCGAGTGGAGCAGCCGGGGCGCCGCCGCGATCGACGACATCCCGCTGTGGCGGCACGGGGCCCGCGACTTCGGGCTCAGCAGCTACCCGGAGTGGGGCCTGGGCGCGCTGACCGCCGACGACCTGCGCGAGTGGACGGCCCGCTGGTTCACCCGGGAGAACGCGGTGCTGTGGATCTGCGGCGACCGGGTGCCCGCCGGGCTCCGGCTGCCGCTGCCGACCGGGGTACGCCAGCCGGTCCCGGCGGTCTCGTCGGCGCTGCCGCAGACCCCCGCGTACTTCGTGCACGGCGCCCGAGCGGTGGTGCTCGACGCCGTGGTGCGGCGCAGCGCCGCCGCAGCCGTCTTCGCCGGTGTGCTGGAACGGGAGCTGTACCGGTCGCTGCGCCAGGAATCCGGTCTCTCCTACACCGCCACCACCGGGTACGACCCGCGCGGCGACGGCAACGCCACGCTGCGGGCGCTCGCCGACGCGCTGGCGGAGAAGCAGGACGCCGTTCTCGGCGGCTTCGTCGACGTGCTCGCCAAGCTGCGGGTCGGCCGGATCGAGCAGGCCGACCTGGACGCCACCGTGGCCAAGCGCGAGGACCTGCTCGGCACCGCCGAGGTCGATGCCGCGCGACTTCCCGGGTACGCCCTGAACGTGCTCACCGGGGAACCCAACCTCACCATCGACGAGCACCGGGCCGAGTTGAAGGCCATCAACCTCGCCGACCTGCACGAGGTCGCCGGCGAGGTGATGGGCTCCGCGCTGCTCATGGTGCCGCGAGGGCTCACCGCCGACTGGGCCGGCTTCGTCGCCGCGCCCACCCACTCGACGGAGATCCTGGAGGGCACCGGCTACTCGGCGAAGGAGGGCAACGCCGCCCTGCGGATCGGCGTCGACGGGGTGACCCTGCTCCAGAGCGACAAGCCGCTGACCGTCCGCTACGCCGACTGCGCCGCCATGCTCACCTGGCCCGACGGAGCACGGCAACTGATCGGCGCGGACGCCATCGTGCTGCACATCGAGCCGACGATGTTCCACCTGCACCCGGCGGCGCTCCCGGTCATCGACGCCCAGGTGCCGGCCGACCGGCACATCAGCATGCCGGCACGTACGCCGGACGAGATCCCGCAGCCCTCCGCGCCGGAGAAGCCGGCCCGCGCGCCCGGCGACCGCCCCTGGTGGGAGGTCGCGATGATCGTGGTCAGCGGCGTCGCCGTCCTCGTGGCGGGCGCCGTGAGCCTGCTGGTGACGTACGTCATGGTCGCCGCCGGCACCGAGCCGGGCGAAGAGTGGCTCTGGGGCGTCGTCGTGGCAGGCTGGCTGCTCACTGTTATCCTCGCGTTGCCCATCGTGCTGCTGTGGCGACGGCGGCGGTGATGGGACGGGGCCGCATCGGCGCTGGCCCGTGATCTACCGGGCGGGATAAGATCCGCGCGGTTCCGGGGCGGTAGCTCAGCCGGTTAGAGCAGGGGACTCATAATCCCTCGGTCGCGGGTTCGAGTCCCGCCCGCCCCACCACTTACCTCTGGTCGGCCATGGTTCCGACGAACCAGGCGAGCCGCATCGAGGTCCGATGCCATCAATCGAGGCAGTGGACGTGAACGGCGATGTGCTGTGGCTGAGCGCCGCCCGTGTCTCGGTGTAGGACTTCAAGTTCGACACGGCGCTGGTCCGCTGAGGCGGGCTCGTTCTCCTCGCCGACCAGGCAGGTGGGATACGTGCCGTCGTTGTGCAGTGTCCCGCGCGCGTCCTGCCAGCTTTCGGCGATCACGGAGTAGATCGTGTCGCCATCGAGAGGGTTCCGGAGCGCCCCGTCTTCGGCAAACGCGATGGACCTGGTCTCGTCGTTCGACCAGGTGACCGTCCCGACGAGCAGCTCCGCCTTGGCAGTGTGCGGTTCGTCGCCGAGCTTGGCGGCCCCGAAGCCGCCGATCAGCCCTACGGCGACCAGCGCCAGAGAGAACGCAACCGTGGGGAGGCGGCGATGTGGTGGAGTAGGGGCCGCCGCCTCCTGCATCGTGTCGGGGAATGGCACTGCCATGGGTGCAAGGTACGCGATCGGCGCCTACCGGGCTGGCCCAGAAGTTTGTCTCCTGCCGCCATCCGCGCTGACGTCGCGGTTCGGTTGGCGGACGACTGTCGCACGACAGCCGACGGAGGGCAGCCATCGACGGCTTTGTCTAGTCTCACCTGATGCTTGACGGTTGGTCTGGACAGCCAGCCCTCCGTCGATACTCTTGGTCGCCATCGACCCCCTGATGGCTGCCGAAGGCCGCACACCGGTCGACCCTGCGGATCCGGCCGGTGTGCTCAGGCGATGCGGAGGTGCTTGACGGTGGTTCGCCGGCGCTGGCTGTTCTGGGGTGCGGCCGTGGTAGTGCTGGCTGGTTGCAGCTCGGAGGTGAACGACCCGCATGAGGGTGCACTACCCAAGGGGGAAAGCTTGGGGGAGATGCGCCAGCAAGCGGGTGAGGCCCTGGCCCGCTATGAGCAGGCGGTTATCAACGCTGATGGTGCAGCCACCGTCACCGTGACGCCGCCGCCATGGAACTCCCCACCCGGCATCTCCATCGAATCAGCCACCAGTACCAGGGCCAGCACCCGGTTGACTGTCACCTTCACTGGCACTCGGGAGCCGGCAACCAGACCGTGCGGTGCCGACTACCACGCCGAGGCGGTCGAGTCTGCCAACGCCGTCGCCGTCGTCGTCATCGTTATCGCCCAGCCTCACGCCGCCAACGAGGTATGCACGCTTGTCGGCTACCGACGAACTGCCAATCTGAACTTGGCTCAGCCTCTGGGTCAACGGGTAGTCCTCGAAGCGAGGCAAGGGCAGCGAGTTCCCCTGACCACTGCCGAGTGAGCACCGCAAGGCGGGTCGCGCCGGCACGGCCCCGGCCTCATGGCGGAGATGGCTCCAAGGCCCGCAGTGTGGCCGCAGGAGCAGGCGACCGTTTCTGATGGGGAGACGAGGCTCTGGCCGAGGGCGCCGCCTGTTCGCTCGATCGCGTCCGTGGTCAGGAGGTCGTCGCGACGTGGCCCCGAGGGGCTGCTTCCCAACGCACGCCGGGCGGAACGAGGCCGAACCAGGCTCCGATGGCGGCCATCGAGGCGACGAGGTACGCCGCCCACCACCCGAGCAGCGCCCACATACCGTGGCCGACGAGGTCGGCCAGGCCGAGCGCGAGGAACACGAGAAAAAGGTAGGCCAGACGGCCGTACGAGAGGCTCCCGCTCTTCGGCAACTCATGGGCCTTGCGGAACGGAATGAGGCTGACCCCGTAGGGACGACGGAGCAGCGTGGAACTCGCCGGCCAGAGCCGCCCGTACCCGGCCACGTCGACCACGCTGACGCCGGGCCCGTGCCGGATCGTAGCCGGACGCGACCTGGTCAGCTCGCGCAACCACGGTTCCCAGACGACACGTTGGTGCAGGACGACGCCCCTGCCCCGGCCGCCCACCGTCAGCCACACGGAGTATCCCTTGGGGCTGGTGTTGATCCCGCCGGCGGAGCTCACGGCGTGCGCCGCAGCTGTGGCCAGCCCCGCGCTTCCCGGCTGCTTCCCCTGCGCCAGATGCGCGGTCACCATGACGCGCCTCGCGGGAGCACGAGCGGCGCCCCACCACTGCACCAGGCGGACGAGCCAGGTCAGCACCAGAAAGGCTCCCGGAGCCAGCGCCACGCGGATGACGCCCGCTTCGTGCCCGACCCGCGGGTCGCTACTCAGCCGGTACCCCAGCGCGATGAGGGCGGCCAACGCCACGACGCTGCCGATCACGAACATCGGCGCGCGAGCACGCCGATTCGCCGAGCTAGCTGTACTTCCGCTGCTGGCCATGGCGTCCGTCCTGCCTGTTCGCCCTCAGACCTAGCCACGACGCTAGCAACGCCGAGCAAGGCTCACATCGAGCGTCCGTTCCAGATCTCCACCGGTGCAGTGCAATGCAGTGCGGTCGCGGACGGGCCCTGAGCCGATCGCGTCGAGCCGATGATGAGCGGGCGGTTGGCAAGGATGCCGGTCCAGATCAATCCTGGATTGGATCGGCCGGCGTGAGTACGACGCGTCGGGTGTGATCCAGGTGGCGCGTGATCGTGTACCTGCCGGTGGCGCCAACCATCGGGGCCTCGCCGGTCCATTCCAGGGCTGATGAGCAGTCTTCGAACCGCACCACATACTCCCTGTTCGAGGTGAAGACGTGGGTGACGGTGGCGGTGACCGCAGAGCCGATCGGGAAGCGCATCTTGAGGACCAGCCACTCCTCGTTGCTCGTGCTGGCGGGGAGGTAGGTCCGGGAGCGGAACGACGCGTCGAGTGGGAAGAGACGCACCTGGCCTGGCCGGTGCTGGAGAACCTCGAACGTCATCACTGCGCCGACCGAAGGCCACTCGGCCGGGTCATGAGGCAGGACGAGGACGTCAACGAAGCCCTCCAGCTCCTGGCCCAGGTCCACGAGCAGCCCGATCGCTCCGGGCCTCGGTACACGGACGACCTGGCCCGTGACGTGTTCACCCACGGGCAAGCGACGTCGGGCCACATCGAGCTCATCCCGCTCTGCCACGGGCGACAGCCTCCTCAGACGCCTCGGATCCATGCCTCCTACAGCCACTCCATGTCGATGTTGCCGGAGTAGACGCGCGCAACCCGATAGTCGGGACGTCCGAACAGCTCCGCTTCGCCGTTGTAGATCGCGATCAGAGAGCCTGCCCCATGCCACCAGGTGTCGACAATGCCGGCCGTCTCTGGCACGGGTCGCATATCGGAGAGGTCAAGGTCGGCAACCGCGTCGCCAGAAAGCCTGGTAACCGTCTCTGCGATCTGCTCTGCCGACTGGGCGAGTGCCAGTGACTCGACCCAGCCTTCGATGCGGACGTGCAGAGGCACCCAACTGTCCATGGCGATGCCGAAGCTTCCGTCAGGTCCGATCAGGAAGGAGTACGGCAACGCCGTTCGTTGCGGTCCTGCCTCGAACCACCAGTCCGGTTCGGGGAGGTCGTTCTCCCACTCCGGTGTGTCGGCACGCAGCATTCGCGGCCCTCCGTCGTAGCTGAACGACGGAGGTAGGGCGAGTCCGCCCCAGCGAGCCTGATAGCTCTCCGCCCGGTCGACGACTTCCGACGGAATGCCGTTGGCCTCCCACTGCTCGCGCCAGTCACTGACAGAGGGCACGTCGAGCCAAACTCCATGGACCGCCACGAAGCGGCGAGCCCGGACACTCAGGTTGGACGGTGCGTCACGGACGTGTCGCGTCACGCGGGCAGCTTATTCGATCTTCCGTGCGCCGCTGGCTTGGCAGCGAACGCCTCGGATCCATGCTTGCGGCAGGCGGTGGTTTCTGCGAGCGGCCAGGCTAGGGCAGCAAGACCTCAAGGCTCTGCCCCTCCCTACTCCAGGGACGGGGGATCCACGTACTCGCCGAACGGCTCGACCGATCCGTCCCAGCCGAGCCAACCCTGCTGGGTCATCCGTCCGTCGGCGTAGGTGTAGGACCAGTGGGCACCGTCCTCACCGTCGAAGTGGACGACGCCGGAGCGAACGAACGGCGCGATCGCGACGTAGAAGGCGATGGCCTGGTGCGACCACTTGGGGTCGCCCGCGTCGTCGTGATCGAACTCGATCCAGTCCCCGTCGCGGGTGATCGAGGCCCTGGCCTCGCTCGCTATGTCGACGATCCGGTCACTCACGTCAGTCATGTCGGGCTCGTACCAACGACTCTGTTCGGCCATGGCTGCCTTGGCGGCGGCCGTTGCGGCGGCGTCGTCCGACTCCGGTAGGTGCAGACGGCCGGAAGGCCACACGGAATATCCCACGGCGGGCAGTCTACGGTCGTCGATGTTCCGTACACCGACCCGAACAGCGCGCCAGCGCCGGGTCAGTCCGATGGCGGCGGCCAAGCGGGCCACGTCGGCTGTTGCCGGGGTCGACGTTCGCGATTCCACGGCTCCGGATGCCGGGGTGTTGAGTTTCGCGCCGGCCGCCTGGTCGGCGTTCATCAGCAGCGCCAAGCAGCCTCGCTGACTGCGGCCCGTTAACGCCCGGCCGGGGCCTCTTCGCCCTCGAGCAGTCGGCCCAGGCCGGTCAGGCCGGGGCCGATCCTCTTGATCTGGTCGTTGAAGAGCAGATAGATCGTGCCCTCCTCGTCCATGGCCAGGCTGGCGTGCCCGTCGTGTTCCTCGCCGAGCGGGTAGAGCAGACCGGCCGTGGATCCGGAGAGGCTGTCGAACCAGACCTTCTGACCGAGGCACAACAGTGGGTCGAGCCGTAGACCGATGCGGGCCGAGTCCCGACCGGGACCGCTCACCGGCACGACCAGTCCACCGAACTCGGTGAGGAAAGCTCGCGCGGGAGCGTGCATGGCAAAGCCCTCCGGGGCGAGCGCCGACTCCCACTCGCCGACGTCCATTCGGCGGCGTGGTGACCAACCCGCCATCCTGAGGGCTTGCGCCGCACGGTCCGGCAGTGCGCGGTCATCTCCCCGCATCACAGCACCTCTCTCAGGTCGAACTCGTTGCGCAACGACTTACAACTGTTGCAGCACGGGTTGTGCGCGCCGTGTCCGGGGTTACCCGGAGCGCGAATCCGTGCGGCCCCAATCGCGCCACCGCGCGGGTCGATGCCCCGGTCCAGCAGCTTTGACAACGACTGCGGTAACGCGCAGTTGCCGTGCCACGGCGCGCGAAGGTTCTGCGGCACCCGGTCGAGCGCACCGGCCACCTCGCGGTTGTGCGGATAGATCCGGTCGGGGCCGTCGCTCACCGAGACGGCGGTGTGCCGCCCATCAGCCGTGGTCACGGCCTCGGCGGTGCCATTGACCCGTCCGTTGCGCTGCTGGCGGTCGGCCTCCTGACGGGCACGGTACGAGGCCTGCCGCGAGGGAGACGCGTTTCTGGTCGGCCGTGCGTCCGGATTTCCGCGGCGTCGCCGCTTGACCTTCTTGAGGTCTCTGACCCATTCCCGGGCGAACTTGGCGGCGATCTTGCCGGTGCGGTTCCTAACCATCGGCCAACCGCCAGAGGGCTTCCTGCATCAGGTTGCCGACGATGGTGCGGGTCAGCGTCTGGAACACCGGAATCTCCAGCAGCGAGGCGCCGAACGTCGGGCCAGCGGTGGCGATTGCCTGCGCGATCTGGATCGCCAGCAGGACCAGTTGCACAATGACCGCGATCTTCAGGGCCAGTACGATCGCGGCAGCGATCATGAGTCCGGCACCGCCGACCAGCGCGCCGGTGCCGTTGCTCTGAAGGCTGTCGACCGGGCTCTCCTGTTGGCCCCACCAGGCACGGAATGCCTCGATATCGGCACCCTCGTTGCCGCTCAGCGCGGCTTTGGCGGCCGTCTCCGCCTGCTGAATGAACTCGGCCACGTCACTGCTGAATTCGCACCAGGCCTGGCCGAGCTCAAAGAGCTTCTGCTCGTCAGAAGCTGGCCAGGTGTAGCCCAGGATGTCGAGCAGGCTGCGCAGCTCACCCGGAATCTGCAGACCCACCCGTCAGCCTTCCATTCGTTTGAGCAGCACGCGAAACAGGTCGCCGGTGTCGGCCTCGTTGGCTTCGTGGGCACGAGCCATCCCGGTCAGGTCGTCGCCAGCGAAACCGACCTCATCGAGCGCCTCGAGCAGTGACTCGAAGACGTACGCCGCCGCTTCGTCGTATGCCACGCCGAGCAGTGACCCGGTCTCGTCGTCGCCGAACGCGGGACCGATCGATGCCAGTCGGGCCTGGAAGGCGGTCAGCTTGTCGGCGAAACCGTCCGCCAACGACCGCATGGTGGTGCCGGCAGCCGAGATGCCCTCCGGGTCGATCTGCACGGCGCCGTCACCCGCCTCGGCGGCCCAGCCGGTCCTGCGCGTCGGCGAGCCCGTCGAGGAACGTGGTGAACTGCCGGGCGGCATCCCGCTGAATCTCGGTCAACTGCCGCCCGAGGTCACTCAGGTCAACCTGTTCCGTGGTGGACGTCGTCGCCTGCTGCAGGTCTGCCATGGCGTCGTTGACGGCGGTGAGGATGTGCTCGGTCAGGGTCGTGAGGTCGAGCCGCCGGAGGCCTGGGTCGACCTCCAGTGCGGTCAGCCGGCCCGGCGGCGCAGCGGTGGCCCGCACCATCCCGTCCGCCGCCTCGCCGTGACCCTCAGGCTGGGGCACGTCCGCCCCGTCCGCCCCGCCGGACTGCTGTGCGGACAGCGCACGCAGCGTGTCGGTGAGCACTTTGTCGATCCCGTTGGGGTTCGTCGATGTCACCTCAGCCCCCCCGGATCTGCGTTCAGTGCTGCCCACGAGATTTTAGAAGACAACGCCGTCGCCCGCCGTCCCCCGGGGGCGTGCGCCGGCGACGGCGAGGGCCTCGCATCACTGTGGACATCAGAAGTACCGGATGGACCAGTCGAACATGCGTACCGGCAGGAGTACGAGGACGACGGTCGCGGCGACGGCGAGCAGCACGCGCACGGTGCGAAGACCTCGCCACCACGGGATGATCCATAGCAGCAGCCACATGGTGCCCGCGATCGCCACATGTACGCCGATCACTCTGAGGCTGGTTTCCTCGCAACTGTTGTCGGCGATTGCCTCTTTGCACAGCATCGGCGGGCCGTTGCTGTCTCCGATGTTTCCCAACACTCCGACTATGCCAGCCAACACCGGTGCCGCCACGAGGGTGAACAGTGGCGTTACCAACCATCCGGCAAGATCGCGGCGCCGGTCCATGAGCCGCCCCATCAGCGAGACGATACAACCGGATCGACACACACCACGCCCCGTCGCCGCGGCGGACGATTGATCGACTCGGCCTCCGGGAAATCGGGGTATCAGGACGCCGTTTTCGGACCGACTTCCAGGAACCCGAGTGGATCACGCAGTCCTAGGCGTCGATGAACGTCGTACCGTGTTCCGATGGTCTCGGACGCGGTGCGGTACTACGACGACTTCCTCACCGAGCGGGACTGGCTCGCCGAGGGGTTGAGCTGGGCTGTGGTGCAGCCGGCGAGTGCCGAGGCCACCGTCGACGGGATCATCAAGCGGCTGCGGGCCAGGCGTGTCGAGCCGGGTGACGACCAGTCGGGCGAGCTCGCCGACCTGGCCCAGATCGGCCCGAACGTGCTGGTGTTCCAGGACAATGGCTGCGCGTTGAGCCGGCCCGAGGTGCTGCGCTGGCTCAGCGACGGCACGCGGGTGCACACCGTCGAGTGGACCGTGAACGGCAACGGCGGCCTCACGTACGCGGTGTACGGCCGGGTGCTCGCCTGGATGGACCTGAACGACCCGGAGCGGCGGCACGGCGACGACCCGTCCGCGTTCGCCGACGACCTGGACGACGTACGCGCCGCGCGCGGAACCGGGTACGTGCGGTCGGCGGCGATGGCGTTCGTCGAACGGCGGACCGGGGTGCGGCTGCCGGCCGAGTGGATGAGCGACGAGGGGGTCGACCCGCAGGCCGGGCCGTGGGTGACGGTGCGGCTGCCGCACATCCCGGCCGACCCGAGGCCGCCGTCGAACTTCGGTCACTACGAGCCCGACCTGGACGCTCGGCTGCGGTCCGCGCCGGATGAGGTACGGCGGGCGGCGGTGGCGCACGCCGTACGGGCGGTGACCATGCGGCTCCGGTTCAGCGACGACGAGCTGGCGAGGCAGGCGATCGACGCCGTCGAGCGAGGGCTGACCGTGGACGAGGAGACCCGGTGGAGGATCGTCCGCCTCACGGCGCAGGGCGGTGATGTCCGGGCCGGCGCCGATGCCGTGCATGCCCTGCACGCGGCGCTGGGTGCGGGAATGGCCGGCGTCGACGCGCTGGGCGCCGCGCGGCACGCGCTCGGCGAGGAGTGGCCGGCGGTGCGCCAGGACCTGTACCGCCTCGTGCGGGAGACCGGCTGACGGGGTCGGATCGACGCCAAGATCCGGACAACATCCCCGATGTTGCTGCCTCAGCCGCGCCGGAGACAGCAACATCCCCGAAGTTGCTGTCACACCACACCACACCACGAACACCACGCCACGAGCAGCAGATCGGCGGGCGGCGGGACTTTTTCCGGCCCGGCGTCGAATCGAGGGCTGCTCGTTCGTGGTACGGGTGGAGGCGGTCGGCGAAGGCCGCCCGGGAGACGAGGAGTTCTGAGATGGCGCGGTACCTGATCTCGTTCAACGACGGCGCGATGGACCACATCCCCGCCGAGGAGTTGCCCGAGGTGGGCAAGGCGGCGCACGCCGTACTCCAGGAGGCCGTCGACGCGGGCGTCTGGGTGTTCGGCGGCGGCCTTCAACGGCAGCGGGCCAACATCGTGGCCACGGACGGGTCGGTCACCGACGGCCTCTACCCGGAGACCAAGGAGGTCATCGGCGGGTTCGTGGTCGTCGACGTGACCACCCGCGAGGAGGCGCTCGGATGGGCTGCCAAGTTCGCCGCCGGCTGCCGCTGCGCCCAGGAGGTCCGGGAGATCATGGCCGACCCCGAGATGGAGGAGATGCTCCGCCGCGCCGACCGTCGAGGGTGACCTTCATCGGGAAGATCCGGGTGGTCTGCGTTCCGCACCACGACGGCACGACATGGAAGTGCTCGTCCCGCCCCTGAAGCGGGTGGTTCTAGCTGTGCTGAAGTGCGGTATGCCTCAGAGGTATGAACATTCCACTGAGGTATACCGCTCACCACCGCCGCTGTGGTTGGTCGAGCAGACCCGGCCGGCCGGGTAGCGCAGGCTGTACCGGCAGGAGGGCAGCTGCGGGGATCGTCCCCGGATCGGAATTCTTGAACCCTTGATGGCGTCAAGCGTTTCCGAGACTCCAGGGAGCAGTCATGCCGCCGCACGCCGTCACGTCCACGCGCCGCCCAGCCCTGCGGGCGGTCGCCGCGACACTGGCCGCCGCCACCATCCTGACCGGGTCCGCCGCGTTCGCCGCCACCGACAGCGGTCGCCCGGCCGGGCCACCCGATGCCGTGCAGCGGCAACTGGACGACCTGGTCAGCGAGAGTGGCTTCCCCGGCGTCCTCGCCTCCGTACGGGGGGCCGACGGCCGGGTCCGCGACTACACCGCCGGGGTCGGCGACCTCCAGACGCGTCGCCCGGTTCCCCGGGACGGCCAGGTCCGCATCGGCAGCAACACCAAGACCTTCACCGCGGTGGTCGTCCTGCAGTTGGTGGGGGAGGGACGCATCGACCTGGATGCCACGGTCGAGCACTACCTGCCCGGAGTCGTGCGAGGTCACGGCAACGACGGCAACGCGATCACCGTACGTCAGCTGTTGCAGCAGACGAGCGGCCTGGCGGACTACGACGACGTGCTCTTCACCAAGGCGCAGGACCTCATCGACAAGAGTCACTCGTACTACCAGCCGAGGCGGCTGGTGGATGCCGCGCTGACGAACGCGCCGCACTTCGCGCCCGGCGCGAGGTGGGAGTACAGCAACACGAACTACGTCCTCGCCGGGCTCATCGTCGAGCAGGTCACCGAGCGTCCCATCGGCGAGGAGATCACCAACCGGATCATCAGGCCGCTCGGCCTGCGCGACACCTACTGGCCGGGAGTGGGGGAGCAGTCTCTTCGGGGTACGCACCCGCACGGCTACGTCGCAGTGGGCCCCGGCGCACCGTGGGTGGACGTCACCGACATGGACCCGTCGCTGGGCTGGGCCGCCGGCCAACTGGTCTCCACCCCGGACGAGCTGCGGACCTTCTTCCAGGCGCTCGTCGACGGCCGGCTGCTCAAGCCCGCGCAGCAGAAGGCGATGATGACCACCGTGCCCGCGCCCGGCTTCGAGCCGACCGGCGAGTACGCGTACGGGCTCGGCATCGCCAGCCACGAGTTGCCCTGCGGCGTCGAAGCCTGGGGTCACGGCGGGGACATCCAGGGGTTCGAGACCCGCAACCTGGTCACCCGCGACGGCCGCGGTGCCGTGGTCGCCGTGACCGGCCTGCCGACCGGTGAGCAGATGCTCGCCGAGGTGAACGAGAGCGTCGAGACGGCGCTGTGCGGCACCGACCACCGAGCATCGTCGGTCCGGTGACATCGCACGCGGACCTGCGCGGCTACCTTCCGGCCGCTACGGCGAGCCGACGCCGTAGGAAGGCGGCTCCCAGCGGGTACCGGTAATCCCGGCCGCCTGTTCGTGCGCGCGGTTGAGGATCGACTCCGCCTCCCGCCGCGCGGCGGTCACGATGCTCTCCGCCTCGAGTCGCGCGACGGCGCGGTGGTCCTCGGCCTGCTTCTCGGCGAGGTCGAGGATCTGCTCCACCCGGGTGCCCAGGCCGCTGAGGGTCGGCGTCTCCCGCTTGCGCCGTCGCGGAGCGGCGGCGGCCTGGTCGTCCTCCCCCCGGTCGGCCAGGCCGTCCTCGACGAGGTGGGACTCGCCGGTGCCGATCAGGGAGAGCGCGACTCCGATCGCGGCGACCGCGACACCGGACCAGACGGCGGCCGGCCCGAGGGCCGGACCGACCGCGCCGCCGACGCCGAGCCCGACGAGGACGGCTGCGGTCCTGGCTGGCTTGCGCACGGGTCCTCCAACGACGGTACGGGCGCGGGCATCGGGTTCCAGCATGACGATCGAGTCAAGCTCGCCAGCCCCGAACACTCCATCGTGGATTGAGGTCGGTCACCGTGCGGGGGGCTGGATTCCCGCCAGGGAGAGGGCCAGGAGTCGTTCCGCCTTCGTGGCGTCGGCCGGCTGGGCGGCGAGTGAGATGGCGTTGGCGAGGGTCATCACGTCCGCCATGACGACATCCGCGCGTACGGTTCCCTGCTCGACGGCCCGACGCAACAGCTTCTCGCCCGCCGCGCAGAGCGTCGCGCCGCAGGTCTCGTTCTCCTCAGGTGGCGCGTTCAGCAGTGTCACCGCGAGCCCACGGGTCGTCGTGGCGTACACGGTGACCTCCCGCAACCAGGTGGTGAAGGCGGCGAGAGCGTCCGGCTCGGCCAGCAGGTCCTCGGCGCGACCGGCGAGGTTCTGCACGCAGGTCCCGAAGACGGCCTGGAGCAGGGACCACCGGGACGGGAAGCGCCGGTGCAGGGTCGCCGAGCCGACCCCGGCGGAGCGGGCGATCTCCTCCAGCGAGGCGTACGCGCCATCGCGGGCGATCGCCTCGGCGGCCGCCTTCACGATGAGGTCGTAGTTGCGTTGTGCGTCGGCTCTCATGGCCCGCCCTTGCCAAAGTGGGGTGGTCCCCCATATCGTAACCGGCGACAAGTGGGGGGATGCCCCACTTATTTTGGAGGCATCATGGCTGTCCTCGTCATCGGCGCGACCGGCAAGCAGGGAGGGGCTACCGCCCGAGCACTGCTCGACCGTGGCGTCGTGGTCCGTGCCCTGGTCCGCGACGTCGCCACCGACAGCGCACAGGCTCTGGCCGCGCGCGGCGCCGAACTGGTCAAGGGCGACCTGGACGATCCCGCGTCGCTGCTCGCCGCGGCCCAGGGGATGGACGGCCTCTTCTCGATCCCGTTTCCCGACGTGGCGAACCTGCAGGGCGACGCCGAGCTGACTCGCGGTCGGAACGTCGTCGAGGCCGCCCGCCGGGCTGGCGTGGCACACGTCGTACACAGCAGCGTGTCCGGCGCGGGCGACTTCCACCGCAGCCAGCCCGGCTGGGCCGAGGGCCGCTGGGACCGGCACTACTGGGAGAGCAAGGCGGCGATCGACGAGATGGTCCGCACCGGTGGCTTCGCGCACTGGACCGTCCTGGCGCCCTCGACGTTCATGGAGAACCTCGTTGGCTGGTCGTACCTCTTCGGTGACTGGTCCAGCGGCACGATCATCACCGGCTTCGCGGCGGACACCCAGCTTCCCTGGGTCGCCGTCGACGACATCGGAGAGGCCGCGGCGATCGCGTTCACGGAGCCGGGACGGCTCGACGGCCTGGACGTCGAACTCGCCGGCGACCTGCTCACCATGACCGAGGTGGCCGCGATCCTCAGCGAGGTCACCGGCCGGACGATCTCCGCGCCCGTGCTCACTCCGCGGGAAGCCGTCGAACGCGGACTGCTTCCCGCCATGGTCAATTCGGTCGAGCGGATCAACGCGAACGGCAGTCCCGCCCGTCCCGAGATCACCCGGGCGCTCAGCCTGCCCACGACCGACTTCCGGACGTGGGCACGCCGCACCTTCTCCTGAGGGTCACATCGAGGCGGTGGCCCGCGTCCGGGTCGCGACGACCCGGCGGCGGCGCACCGGGTACGGGATCGGGTGGGAGATCCCCCAGGCGGCGCCCTTGCAGACGACCTCCTTGTAGCGGGCCGCCAGCCGCCCGGTCAGCTGGGACGGCTTGGCCCGGTCGTCGGCGGTCACGTACTGAATGATGCCGTCGCGGCGGCCGAGACTGATGCACTGGTTGAAGTAGCGCAGCGGGGCATTCGGCATCTTCGTCCGGCCGGTCAGGCGCGCGGCGATGGCGTCGGCCGCCTGCCAGGCCATCGGAGTTCCCGAGGCGCAGGACATCCGTAGCGGCTTGCCGCCCGGCCCGGCGGCGAGTCCGGCGTCGCCGACCGCGTACACGTCCGGGTGCGAGACGGACCGCATGGTGTCGTCGACGATGATCTGCCCGGTGGCCGCGACGGTCAGACCGGTGGCGGCGGCGATGGGGTGGACGGCGAAGCCGGCCGTCCACACGGTCACCGTGGCCGGGATCGTGCCACCGTCGGCGTTGACCACGCCGGCCGGCTCGACCCGAACGACGTCGGTGTGCTCGTGCACCGAGATGCCGAGCCGGTTCGTGACGCCCCGCAGGTGCTGTCGCGCCCTGCCGTTCAGCCAGTCACCGAGACCGCCGCGGACGGCGATCGCGACGTCGAGGTCGGGCCGGGCCTCGGCGATCTCGGTGACGGCCTCGAGGCCGGTGAGACCCCCGCCGACCACGAGCACCCGCTGCCCGGCCGCGAGGTGGGCGAGACGGTCCCGCAGCCGCAGCGCTGACGGTCGGCCCGCGAGGTCGTACGCGTGCTCGGCGACGCCGGGAACGCCGTGGTCGGCCGAGGCGCTGCCGAGGGCGTAGACGAGCGTGTCGTACGCGATCTCGTCGTTGCCGTGCGCGTCGGTGAGCGCGACGGTGCGGCGGTCGACGTCGACGGCGGTGACCCGGGCGACGCGGACCCGCACGCCGGTGCCGGCGTACACCCGGCTCAGCTCGCGGCGCGTGAGGTCCTGGCCGGCGGCGAGCTGGTGCATGCGGACCCGCTCGACGAAGTCGGCCTCGGCGTTGACAACGGTGATCTCGATGTCGTCGGGGTGCAACCGGCGGGCGAGGCGGCCCGCGGCGGTCGCTCCGGCGTAGCCGGCTCCGAGGACGACGATGCGGTGCTTCATGGCGGCGCTCCTGTCTCGGCGATGGTCGCTACCTGAACCGGGCGGCGACGCCGTTGCTGACAGGAGGCGGCTATGACCTGGGTCACCAGACGTGCAGGAGCGGCTCCGAGTGCGCGGTGACGGACCACTGGCGGGTGACGCGTTCGAGCTTGTCGGGGTTGACCTGGACGCGGATCGCCGCGACTCCCTCGGGGGTCATCTCCAGGGACATGACACCGACGACCTGCTCGCCGGTCACGACGACGACCGCGGGCCCGCCGTTGACGACCTCGGCGTAGAGGGCGGGGCTGCTGCCGCCCACCAGGTTCCGTTTCACGTCGCTGGGCCGGAAGAGACCGCGCAGGAACTTCGCCACCGCCAGCGCGCCGACGACCGGCGTGGTGCGGGCCGGGATCTTGCCGCCGCCGTCACCGACGCTCGTCACGTCCCCGGTCAACAACTCCACCAGCCGCTGGATCTGGCCGCTGTTGGCCGCCGTGAGGAACTCGCTGACGATCTGCCGGGCGGCGGCGTCGTCCACCTCGCCGCGCGCCCGGCCGGCGGCGACGTGCTGCTTGGCACGCCGGTAGATCTGCTGGCAGTTCGACTCGGTGAGGTCGAGGATCTCGGCGATCTCGCTGTGCGGGTAGCCGAACGCCTCGCGCAGCACGTACACCGCGCGCTCGTTGGGCGACAGCCGCTCCATGAGGGTGAGCACCGCCATCGAGACCGATTCGCGCTGCTCGACGGTGTCGACCGGCCCGAGCATCCGGTCCCCGGCGAGGACGGGCTCGGGCAGCCAGGTGCCCACGTAGGTCTCGCGCCGGGCGCGCGCCGAGGTGAGCTGGTTGAGGCACAGGTTGGTGAGCACCCTCGTCAGCCAGGCCTCGGGCGTCTCGACGCGCTCCCGGTCGGTGGCCTGCCAGCGCAGGAACGTGTCCTGGACCGCGTCCTCGGCGTCGCTGGCCGAGCCCAGCAGTCGATAGGCGATCGCCTCCAGGCGGGGCCGGGAGCGCTCGAACACCTCGATCTCGTCGGAACGCAGTGGCATGGCTCGACAGTAACCGCGCCTGTCGCGCGGCTCGGCGAGCCGGTTGCGCGGTGATTCGGCGCGCTCGGTAGGCGCAAACCGGGACGTCAGCGGCCGCAGATCCCACTACTGGCCGTTAGGATGTGGGCCATGAGCGCCGAGGCCGTAGGCATGTACATGCCCGCCGTCGTGACGCTCGACGACGTCGCGGCGATGAACTCCGCCGATCCGAATGGCCACCGCTACGAGACCAGCCCCGAGGGGGTCCTGTCGGTCATGCCGCCGCCCGATTCGGAGCACGCCACGATCGCGAGTCGGCTCTTTGCCTGGCTGATTATGGCTGGTTGGCCCGCCGAGCAGGTGCTTCAAGCCGTCGGTGTGCGGATCTCCGGCCCGGATGGTGACGGTGGCCGGATTCCCGATCTCAGCGTCTGGCGCAAGCCGCCGGGCCGCAGTGTCTGGGCGTCGGTGACCGAAATCGCGCTTGTAGTGGAGATCGTCTCGCCGGGTTCGGAGGCGATGGACTCGGTGACCAAGGTCCGTGAGTACGCGTCGGCCGGCATCTCGCAGTACTGGGTCGTGGACCGCGACGGGGCGCAGACGGTCACCCTCTACCGGCTGGGTGGAAACGGGTCGTACGAGGAGCACGCGAAGATGCCGTTGGCGTGGCTGCTCCAGTCGGCCCCCGCCGACCACCTCGACCAGAGCCTCTGACACACGTCCCTACTGGTCGACGAGCGCCGTCAGGGCCGCGCGTTGTGGCCAGGCCTCGTCGGTCATGCAGTCGGTGAGGCAGGAGAGACCGAAGGCAAGCGGCCACGAGGCGCTGTGCCGATTCTCGGCGGGCAGCAGCGCGAGAGGGTCGTCGGGATCCCACTGTGCGGTGGTCGGAACGGGTACGGCGAGCACCTCACCCACGTACGGCCGTTCCGTCCAGAGGACGGCCCGCCGCAGCACCTCGTCGGCAGTGACCTTGAGCAGGGTGACCGTGCAGAACTCCGGCACGCCGCCCCGACTGATCCACCGCCCGAAGCCGAGGACCACGCTCTCGGCTATCTCGTGTGGTTCGAGGTGGCACTCCTCGCGCAGTTCGCGCAGCGCGCCAGCGACGATGACCTCCTGAAGGCTGGGCGCGGTAACCGTCGCCGCCGCGTCCCCGGGCTCCAACGAACCGGATCCGGAGGGTGCGATGAGCCCGGGGCTGCCCACGTTGTCCCGGGTCTGTGCGACGAGCAGCAGCCGTCCGTCGAGGGTGAACGCCAGGGTGGAGATGCCCACCACGTTTGCCAGCCGACTGTCGGCGAACCGTCGCAGCCGGTCCCGGTGGTCGAGGATCAGGTCACGGCCACGCATCGGTCGGGTGTCCCGACCTGCCTCGTAGACGTCGTACGGCGCGAGCAGGTTGCTGCAGAAGAAGTCGAAGTAGTGCGCCGGCCGCAGCGTGACGACCGGGTCGTCGGCACCGGTCGGCAGGTCGTCGGCGAGGCCCAACACCGCTCCGTTGTACATGGCGGCCGTCCGGGCGTGCCGGGCCAGGAAGTCGAACGACCAGCGCCGCAGGTCCCGGCCGAGGACGTAGCTCGTCGGCGAGACGGCGCAGCGGATGCGCTGGCCCCGCAGCCGGGAACTCTCGTCGGTGGGGATGATGCCGGTGCTGTGGGCACTGGTGAGGACCCGCCTCGGGTACCGGACCTGTTCGACGATGTCCCGATAGTCGTCGCCGTCGCGCGGATGGAAGCGGAACTGTCGAGTCCGTCGACGGTTGGCGAGGATCTCCAGGGTCGAGACCAGGAGACCCGCCGTGGCCGCCGCGACGCTGAGCGCCAGCGGTGGGCTCTGGGTGGCGGTCGCCGCGCTCAGGATCGCCAGGCCGACGCCGGCGGCGGTCAGGCGGTACCGCCACAGGCCCTGCCGCCAGATGCTCATCGTCGTGCTGACTCTTCTCGCCGTCCTGAGCACTCGGCACCTTTTCGGTCGCACCTGACGGAGACGACCGCATGGTATCCGCAGTAGAAACCACCACATTTACGCCGAGTTGCCGTCCAAGTTTACGAATGTGTCAGCGCTCGCGGCGTGCGCCGCGCCGCGGTGGCCAGCGGCTGCGAAGGTGATCAATCCGTCCGTCGAGGACAGATGTCGCTAACCGGACAAGACGGTAAAGCCCCTGGTAGAGGACCCTTAAGGCAGGCGAGAGGGCGAGGGATGTCGGGCCACATCCCCACCCGCGCGCCCGGTGCGGACAGCATCGTCCGCTCCGGTGCCGCCCTCGCCGGCCCGGCCCCGCCGGTGCGGGCCCGGCACCGCCGCCGGCCCCGACGACGCGTACGGCTCGGCCGTCCCACACCGCTGGAGGCGCCCGCAGCGGTGTCACCGTCCACCGCCGGCGACGTCGCCCACCGGCACGTCGCCCACGTGCCCTGCCGACCACACGCATCGTGGATCCCGCCCTGTTCGGCGTCGCTCACCCGCGCGCCGGGCCGGGCGACCGAATCAGAGAGGCCCTGTCATGGCGGCTCCCACCGCGACCGCAGCCCTGAACGCATCCGTCTTCTCGCCGGGTGACCAGATGCTGCTGACCGTCACGTACTCCGACGCCGACACCAAACCGCTGACCGTCACCATCGTGGTCACCGACGCGCAGGGCAACAGCAGCGCGCCGGTCAAGGTCACCGCGGTCATCGACCCGCTCACCGTGACCGTCTCCGACAACTCCGGGCGTACCTGGACCCGGGTCTCCGACAACGGCTCCGTGGCCGTGTACCGGGCGGTGGCGTGATGCCCCGGGTCACCGTCCAGGTCCGCGACGCCGCCGGACACACGGCGACGGCCGGGGTCGACTACACCGTGCGCCAACCGGTGCTCGGCGGCTACTACCTGTCCGGCGGGGCCGACCCCACCGCCGACATGGCCGGTGGCAACTTCCGCTCGTTGACCCAGTACCGCAGCTTCGCCGACGGGTACATCTTTCCCGGCTACAACCGGCCATGGCTGGTCAACCTGGGCAAGGCCGGCGTGCAGATGAACATGGTCCTGGAGCTGAAGCACTACGGCGCGGGCGACGCCGGGCCGCAGACCTTCACCGTGGACGGCGTCACCTACACCGTGCCCGCGCCGTCGATGACGATCCAGCAGCGTCCGGGCACCAGCTGGCCGAAGGCGTACGGCTACACCCAGGTGCTCAACGGCCAGTGCGACGGGTTGTTCGCGCGGGCCCTGTCCCAGTACCGGACGCTCGGCTTCGGGGTGAACATCCAACTCGCGTCCGAGTTGGACACCGACCACGAGTTCGGTACGACCGAGGCCGGCAAGGCGTACACCTGGGCCGAGTCCGACGCGCGGGCGGTGCAGGCCGTGTCGTACATCGTCACCTGGTTCAAGGCCCGGACCTTGCCCACCGGCACGACCTTCTCCGTGGGGGTGGGCGGCTTCGACCGGGCGTGCTTCCAGCGCACCCACACCGAGGCGCTGATGTCCCGACTGGACTACCTCCAGTGGAACGCCTACGCGACCGCCTCCGGCCAGACCGCGCTGGCCCGCTTCCGCCGGACCAAGGACTGGGCGGTGGCGGACCTCGGCCCGGTGGCGCTGTCCCGGCCGGTGATCATCGCGGAGTACGGGGTGCGGTCCGCCGAGATCCCCGACCAGGCCGCCTGGATCGCCACCGTTCCGGCGGCGATCGCCCAGCTCAACGCCGAGCGGGGTCCCCTCATCGCGCGGACCAACTACTTCAACTCCGGGTGGGGCACCCTGTCGCCGAAGGCGGCCGGGCTGGCCGCGCTGCGCACCGCGTACGCCACCCGACCGTACGTCTGATCGACGCGGTCACTCCGCTTCGAGCCGCTCGGCGTACGCGTCGCGCAGTGCGGGCCAGCCGAAGTCCTTGGCCTCGGCGCCGCGGATCGGGCCGACCGGGTCTCCGTCGAGCAGCCGGTCGGCCACGTCGAGGCAGAGGTGCCAGCCCGCGGCGACCATCGGCAGCGCGCCCGGCTCGGCGACGGTGTGTCGCAGGGTGAGCCGGGTGCCGCTACCCGAGGCCGTCAGCTCCCACCGCAGCAGGTCGTCGCCCCAGGTGTACTCGAGCAGGTGAGGCGGCTCGGCTCGGCGTACGGCCGCGGTCTGCTGCACCGACGTCTCGCCGTCGACGAGGGTGAGCACGGCGGCGCCGGGGCTGCCGAGGTCCCGGTCGGCGAGGAACGGCGCCCACTGCGCGAGCTGTGCCGGATCGGTCAGCGCCGCCCAGACCGCGCCGGGTGGGTGCCGCAGGTCGCGGACGAACACCAGGGTCGCACCGCCGTCGGCGTGTTCGGCGCGCGCCTCGGCGGGTGGGCTCGGGCGGAACGTGTCGCGGTCCATGTCACTGCTCCTGACTGTCGAGGTGCCGTTGCAGGGCGTCCAGGTGACGACTCCACAGCTGGCGGTACGGGTCGAGCCAGCCGTCGACCGCTCGCAGCGGACCCGGGTCGAGGCGGTAGATCCGCCGCCGGGCGGCGACCCGGCAGGAGACGAAGCCGGCCTCGCGCAACACCCGCAGGTGTTTGGAGACGGCCGGCTGGCTGACACCGAGCCCGTCGACCAGCTCGTTCACGCTGCGGTCGGCGTCGCGGAGGGCGTCGAGGATCCGGCGTCGGGTGGGCTCGGCGAGGACGGTGAAGGCGTCGCTGGACACCCGCTCAATATGCCCCTGCCGTCATATGTCTGTCAAAGTATATGACGGTGGCGGCCGTCCCGGAGCGGCATCGGGGACGGCTACCTATGCTCGGAGCATGGAACTGCGGATCTTCACCGAACCCCAGCAGGGTGCCACCTACGACCAGTTGCTCGCGGTCGCCCGCCGCGCCGAGGACGCCGGCTTCGGCGCGTTCTTCCGCTCCGACCACTACCTGAAGATGGGCTCGGTGAGCGGCGACCCGGGCCCCACCGACGCGTGGACGACGCTGGCCGGTCTGGCCCGCGACACCAGCAGCATCCGGCTGGGCACGCTGATGACCGCCGCCACGTTCCGGCTGCCCGGCCCGCTGGCGATCACGGTGGCGCAGGTCGACCAGATGAGCGGCGGTCGGGTGGAGCTGGGCATCGGCACCGGTTGGTACGGCGACGAGCACACCGCGTACGGCATCCCGTTCCCGGCCCTGGGTGAACGGTTCGACCGGCTGGAGGAGCAGCTCGCGGTCATCACCGGCCTCTGGTCCACCCCGGCGGGCGAGACGTTCAGCCACCCGGGCCGGTACTACCCGGTCACCGACTCGCCCGCCCTGCCCAAGCCGGTGCAGCAGCCCCGCCCGCCGATCCTGCTCGGCGGGATGGGGCCGAAGCGGACGCCCCGGCTGGCCGCCCGCTACGCCGACGAGTTCAACCTGCCGTTCGCCTCGCCGGAGGACTCGGCGGCGCAGTTCGAGCGCGTCCGCGCGGCGTGCGCCGAGATCGGCCGCGACCCGGCGGAACTGGTCTGGTCCAACGCCCTGGTGCTCTGCTGCGGACGCGACGACGCCGAGGTGGCCCGCCGGGCCGC
Organism: Micromonospora sp. NPDC049801; assembly: GCF_040656575.1. Taxonomy (NCBI): domain Bacteria; kingdom Bacillati; phylum Actinomycetota; class Actinomycetes; order Micromonosporales; family Micromonosporaceae; genus Micromonospora; species Micromonospora sp. NPDC049801. Next base: position 26,752 of record NZ_JBFAMS010000017.1, read on the forward strand.
CGCCATCGGCCGGGACCCGGACGAGCTGCGGGCCAACGGCATCGCCGGCACGCCCGACGAGGTCCTGAACACCATCGACCGGTACGCCAAGATCGGCAGCCAGCGGATCTACCTCCAGGTGCTGGACCTGGCCGACCTCGACCACCTCGACCTGGTAGCGAGCGAGGTGCTGGCGAACCTGTGACCCGTCAGGCGCGGTGCTGCGCGTGCCGGCCCGGCTCGCGCAGCACCGTGTCCAACCGGCCGTCACGGTCGCTGTCCACATAGGTGATGTCCGGTACGCCGTCACCGTCCACGTCGATCTGGACGACGTCGGCCACGCCGTCACCGTTGAGGTCGGTGACGATCTCGACCGACCCGTCCAGGTGGCGCGTCACGATCGACCGCGACTCGCCGGCGGGCTCGCGGGGCGGTGGCCCCGGCGACGGTACGGGCGTCGGCGCGGGAGCGGGAGCGGGCGTCGGCCGGGGACCGGGTGTGGGCGCCGGGTGGTTCGGCAACCGGACGTTTGGCGGCGCACTGGCCGGCTCGACCGCGCTGCCGGTCGGGTCCAGCTCCTCCTCCGACGGGAAGACGTCGCCCCGCGCGGCCGGATCACGGTAGCTGCTCATGGGCGTAGGGTTCCCCGCCGACGGCGAGAACAACCGTGCCCGATCGTCCGGTGTCCTCGGTGCCCGGTCTGGCGGAAGATGTCGGGACCGACGCCACGGTCATGAAACGGGGGTCCGCGGGTGGAATTGCGCCGGAATCGGGGGGCCCGTGCGCTCGCCCTGGCCTGCGTACTCGGTGGGGTAATCCTGCTGGCCTATCCCAGCGACCGCGCCCTGCTACGGACGATCATCGCGGTGGGTGTCATCGCGCTCGGCACGGTGGCGCTGGTCAGCGCGTTGCGGCCGTTCCGGTTCGGGATCCACGCGGACGGGCTGAGCATCCGGCGGCCGGGCCTGCGCCGGGAGTTCCGGTGGGCCGAGGTCGACACGGTGGTCCTCGACGAGCCGCCTCGACAGGATGGCTACCCGACCCCGCCGAGGCTGTTGCTGGTGCCTGTGCAGGGTATGCCGCGTGAGCTGGTGACCGCCCGCCACCCGCTCGACGGCCGGCCGGCCATCGAGCTGCTCGTTCTCGACCAGGTCCGCGAGCAACCCGAGCAGGTGTCCGAAGCGCTCACCCGGCATGCCGGAGACCGCTTCGTCGACCTGCTCGCTCTGCGGCGCGCCGCCTTCGCCGTCCCGGACATCGCGGTGGGCCTGCGCGGCTACGCCATGGACCGGGTCGATCGGCTGATCCGGCGCGGCCAGGACGCCCTGCTGTCCGGCGACGCGGCGGCCCGGCAGGCAGCCCGCGTCGAGATCGAACGCGCCAGCGCGGCCGGTCTGCCGCGCGCCCAACGTGGTTACCACACGTTCCAGGTGGATACGGTTCTAGACGCCCTCATCGCCGCTCTGAGCGACCAGCAGTCCACCGATCGGGAGACCGCCACGTGACCACCCCGGGACCGAACGCCACGTCGACCGCAGCTTCCGAGGTGCCACGCCGCAACTGGGCCGGCAACGTCCGGTACGCGGCGCGGGCGTTCCACCGACCGACCTCCCTCGACGAGGTGCGTCGCCTCGTCGCCGGCAGTCGGCGCGTCCGCGCCCTCGGCACGGGGCACTCCTTCAACCGCTTCGGCGACACCGCCGGCGACCTCGTGAGCCTGGCCGGTCTGCCGCCGACCGTCGAGGTGGACCGCGAACGGGGCCAGGTCACCGTGAGCGGCGCGATGCGCTACGGCGACCTCGCCGGACACCTGCACACCCAGGGGTACGCGCTGGCCAACATGGCCTCGCTGCCGCACATCTCGGTCGCCGGCGCGGTGGCCACCGCAACCCACGGCTCCGGCCCCACCCACGGCAACCTGGCCAGCGCCGTCGCCGGCCTGGAGCTGGTCACCGCCGACGGCGACCTGCTGCGGGTCGACCGCGACGACGACACGTTCGCCGGCATGGTGGTGGGGCTCGGCGCGCTCGGCCTGGTCACCCGGGTCACCCTGGACCTGGTGCCGGCCTTCGAGCTGCGCCAGTACGTACGGCTCGACCTCGACCCGGCCGCGCTGGACGAGGCGCTCGACTCGGCGTACAGCGTGAGTGTCTTCACCGACTGGCGTAGGCCGCGACTGCGGGAGGTGTGGCGCAAGCAGCTCGCGGACCAGCCGCCGCCGGAGGCGGACTGGCTCGGCACCACCCCGGCCGACCAGCCACGGCACCCGGTGCTCGGCATGCCGCCGGAGAACTGCACCCCGCAACTCGGCGAGCCGGGCCCGTGGCACGAGCGCCTGCCGCACTTCAAGCTCGGCTTCACCCCGAGCAGCGGTGACGAGTTGCAGTCCGAGTACCACCTGCCACGTACCGCCGTCGCCGACGCGCTCGCCGCCCTGGCCGACGTGGCGCACCTGATCGCCCCGGTCCTGCACGTGTGCGAGCTGCGGACGGTGGCGGCCGACGAGCTGTGGCTGAGCCCCAACCACCAGCGGGACAGCTTCGTCGTCCACTTCACCTGGGTCGACGACACCGACGCGGTGCTACCCGTGCTGGCCGAGGTGGAGGCGCGACTGGCCCCGTTCGCTCCGCGCCCGCACTGGGGCAAGGTCTTCGTCACCGACCCGGAGGACCTGTCGGGCCGCTACCCGAGGTACGCCGACTTCACGTCCCTGCTGACGAAGCTGGACCCCAAAAACAAGTTCGGAACCGACCAGCTGAACCACTACTTCCCCCGCTAGCTCCCCGCGCCGCCCTACCCACGTCGATCATGGAGTTGTGGTGCCCGTTCAGGGGGCTTCGAAGACGTTTTGATCCCACCGCAACTCCATGATCGACGCGGCGTGGGCGGGCGGGAGAGGGGCGTTAGCGGGAAGGGGTGGGGGTGGGGGTGGGGGTGCGTAGGGTGGCGCGTTGGACTGCGCGGCTGATGTCGCTGGGGGAGACTATTCCGGTCAGGCGGCCGTCCTCGGCTACCACCAGGGCTCGGCCGTCGGCGCACTCGGTGAGCCGGGGGAGCAGGTCGTTGAGCTGTTCACCCGGCTGGGCGAGCACCAGCTCGTCGGCCCGGCAGGCCACCTCGGCCAGCGTGGTCGACGCGCGCCGCTCGGGCGGTACGCCCCGCACCCGGTCCACGGTGACCAGGCCGGTCGGCCGCCCCTGGTCGGTCAGCGGCAGCGCCGAGTGCCGGTACGCGAAGAGGTAGTGGTCGACGAAGTCGGCGACCGTCATGTCCGCCGACGCGGTCTGCGGCTGCGGTGTCATCACGTCGCCGACCCGGATTCCGCGCAGCGCGGTTCCGGTGCGGGCCTGTCGCTCCTCCACCCCGGCGGCCCCGATCAGGAACCAGCCGATCAGCGCCAGCCACAGCCCGCCGAAGCCGACGCCGGACAGGAACTGCCACAGCCCGAGGCCGATGAGCAGCGCGCCGAGCACCCAGCCGGCCCGCGCGGCGACCACTGACGCCCGGGTCCGGTCGCCGGTGGCCTTCCACACCGCCGCACGTAGCAGCCGACCGCCGTCCAGCGGCGCGGCCGGCAGCACGTTGAAGATCGCCAGCAGCACGTTGATGCCGGCCAGCCAGGCGATCGCCCCGAAGAGCAGCCCGCCCTGCCCGGCCAGCGCGAACAGCAGCGCGATGACGCCGAAGAACGCCCCGAGCAGCAGACTGACCAGCGGGCCGACGCCCGCGATGCGCAACTCCGCGCCCGGGTCACGCGGCTCGCCCTTCAGCTCGGCCACGCCGCCGAACAGCCACAGCGTGATGCCGTCGACCTCCAGCCCGTTGCGTTTGGCCACCACCGCGTGCGACACCTCGTGGGCGAGCAGGCCGACGAAGAAGACCACCGCCGCGGCCAGGCCGGCGAGGGTGTACGCCACGGCGGAGCGATCCGGGTACGAGCGGGGAAACTGGTTGGCGGCCAGCCCCCACGCGATCAGCGCGAAGATGACCAGCACGCTCCAGTTGACGCCGACCGGCACTCCCGCGATCCGACCGATCCGGAAACTCGCCCTCATCCCGGGCTCATACCCACGGTCAGCCGAGCCATGCGACACGCGGCGCTCAGGTCGTCGCTGCGGAAGGTGCAGCAGCTGAGATCGGGCGCGGATCCGCCTTGGTGACAGAAGGTCGATCAGGCTGTCGGCGTCACCGACCGGTGGTGGAGGTCGCGGTGCCGCCGGGGCCGCTCTTGATCTGATGCATCAACTCACGAAGCCCGGCCGTGGTGGCCTGCTCGGCGTCCTGAAGGTTGCCCTCGGTCTCGTCCGCCTTCTTCACGTGACGCCGGAGGAAGGCTTCGGCTCGGTTGCCCCTGGCTTCTGCCTCTGCGACCACCCGCTCACCCGTTGGTGATCCGCGGTCTTCGTCGAGGCGGGTGGGGGCAGATCCAGGGGCGATCACGTTGACGTAGTTGGCGAGATGTTGTGCGGCGTTGCTACTCAGTCGGCCGAGCCGGCCGGCCTTGTCGACAGCGGTGCCGCTCTTGCTGATCGCCAGGCCGAGCTTCGGGTTCTCGCTTCCGCTAGCGAGTTGGTGGAGATTTCGCCGAGCCTCGGCGACGTCCTGCTGGGCGTGGCCCGCTCTCACGGCGAGGGCGTCCAACTTGTCGATCGCGGCGTTAAGCTGCGCCACGACCTGGGCCAGAAGCCCAGTCATCCGAGTGACTCCCGATAGCTGCCGGCGTTGTCCTTGACCACCGTGATCACGCGGAGGGTCAGTTCCACCTCGCGTTGGGCCGAAATGAGGTCAGCACGGACCTTGTTGGCCTCGGCGTGCTGGCTGTCATGCAGAGTGGCGAGGGCGAGGCCGGTCGCCTCGTCGAGCTGAGTGCCGATTTCCCTGACTGTGGCGGCGGCTTCGCTGAGCGAGCGGTCGGCTTCGTAGAGGATCGCTTTGATCTCGCCGATGCTCACGGTCAGCCCAGCACGCTCATGTACTGTCGCGCTGCTTGACTGCTGCCCTGCAGGGTGGTTGCCCCTTCGACCAGCCGCTATTTGCTCTGCTCGGCGCGAGCGATGGCTTCGGCGAGCGTCGGGTGGCCGGTGCCGGCGGCGCGCAGCCGGACCAATACCTGTTCGATGCTGGCCATGCTGTCCTCCCCGCTCGACCACGCGCGACGCGAGCCATCTTCGTACGTTCCGTGGAGGGACGAACACTAACCGACATCACGCGCCGTTCGCAGCCCCGGACGTAGATGCCGGCGAGCGGATTACCTCTGGCCGGGCGTCAGCGGCGGGGGGTCTCGCTGGCGATGGTCGCCTCGCGGGGCAGCGCCGCCGCCCGCATCGCCCAGTCCAGCGCGTAGTCGGCGATCTCCTCCCAGCCGGGCGCTCCGACGGTGAAGTGCGACCGGCCGGGAAACTCCTCGTACGCGGTGAGCGCGCGGGACTTCTGGTAGAGCCCCGCGTTGGCGCGGACCACCGACGCCGGCACCACGTGGTCCTGCCCGCCGGCCATCAGCAGCAGCGGCGCCCGGTCGACGCGTCCGGTGTCGACGCGGGCGGGCGAGCGCGGGTCGACGTTGGCGAACGCGCCCTCGAAGAACACCCGGCCCGCTCCGGGGACCGCGTACCGCTGCCAGGCCCGGTCGGACTCCTCACGGCTCAAGGTGTTGCCGAAGGTGTAGGCGAAGTCGTCCGGGGTGAACGGGACGGCCTTGCTCCGGTTGGCGGGGCTGCGCAGGATCGGGAAGCCGGAGCGCAACTGGCTCAACGGCACCTTGAGCACCCCCTTGATCGCCGCCGGATGTACCCCCACCACCGCCGCGCCGAGTCCCCGGTCGGCGAGGACCTGGGCGAACAGCCCACCGAACGAGTGGCCCATGATGATCGGCGGACGCGGGAGCGCCCGGATGATCCGGTCGTAGTGGGCGACGATCGTCGCCATGCTCTGCTCGGCGATCGGGCTGGGGTCGTCGCGCAACTGCTCGACGGAGCGGTCCATGCCGGGCCACGCGGGAGCGATGACGTGCATGCCGCGCTCGGTGAATCGTTGGGCCCACCCCTCCCAGCTCCGTGGGGTCATCCAGAGCCCGTGGATCAGCACGATCGTGTCGACCTGGCCCTGCGGTGTGGCACCCATCGCGTCCTCCCGGTGTCGCGGCGTCCGGCGGCGCGCTTACCCGCTGCCGGACCCGGAATGCCTGTGTCGGGGGCGGATGTGCCGGTGGGCGTGATGACTCAGGGGCATCTTGATGACTGGGTGGCATCACGCTCGTCGGGGTCCTCGCCCGCCGGCCCGTCACGCTGCGTGCCCGCCGGGCTCTGAGCCGTGCCGTCCGGCCCTGACAAATGTCACGGCCGGAACGTGACGGCCGCTTCAGGAGTCGAGGTCCGCGACACCCCAGCATCAATGCCATGACGAGTACGCATCCGGCCGTCGAGCTGAACGGCCTCACCAAGACCTTCGGTACGGTCACCGCGGTCGACGGACTGAGCCTGCGGGTGCAGCCCGGCGAGGTGGTGGCGTTCCTCGGCCCCAACGGGGCGGGTAAGACCACCACGATCGACATGCTGCTCGGCCTGGCCCGCCCGGACGCGGGCACCGTGCGCGTTCTCGGCGGCACCGCCGACGAGGCGGTGGCCCGGGGGCGGATCGCCGCCGTGCTCCAGACCGGCGGCCTGCTCAAGGACCTCACCGTGGGCGAGACGGTACGGATGACCGCGCACTTCTACCGGCGCACCCGACCGGCAGCCGAGGTGCTGGCGCGCGCCGGTATCGCCGACATCGCCGACCGGCTCGTCGGGCGGTGCTCGGGCGGTCAGCAGCAGCGGCTGCGCTTCGCGTTGGCGCTGCTGCCGGACCCGGACCTGATGGTCCTCGACGAGCCGACCACCGGCATGGACGTCGAGGGTCGGCGGGACTTCTGGCAGGCCCTGCGCCGCGACGCCCGCGACGGCAGGACCGTCATCTTCGCCACCCACTACCTGGACGAGGCGGACGCGTACGCCGACCGGATCGTGCTGGTCCGCCAGGGACGCGTCGTCGCCGACGGCACCACCGCCGAGATCAAGAACCTGGCCGCCGGCCGTACGGTGCGGGCCACCCTGCCCGGCGCGGACCAGGCCGCGCTCGCCGCGCTGCCCGGCGTCGACGCCGTGGAGGTACGCGGCGACAGCGTGCTGGTGCGTACCGGCGACTCGGACGCGGTCGCCCGGCACCTGCTCACCCGGACCGCCGCCCGGGACGTGGAGATCACCTCCCGCAACCTCGAGGACGCCTTCCTCGCCCTGACCACCGAACGTATCGGAGCCTGACCCATGACCACCCTGCCCGCACCGGCGGTTCTCGGCATCGAGCTGCGCCGGGTGCTGCGCAACCGCCGCACCCTCGCCTTCACGCTGATCATGCCGGGCGTCTTCTTCCTCATCTTCGGTCTGCCGCAACGGGGGCAGACCCTCGACAACGGCCGGCCCGTCACGGCGTACGTCATGATCAGCCTCGCCGTGTACGCGGCGATGGTGGCGACGACCAGCGCGGGTGGCGCGGTCGCCACCGAGCGGGCGTTGGGGTGGAGCCGGCAGCTACGGCTCACTCCGCTGCGGCCGACCGCGTACGTGGCGACGAAGCTGGCCACCGCGATGACGCTCGGCCTGATCGCGGTCGTCATCGAGTTCGTGGTGGGCGCCGCGGCCGGCGTCCGCCTCCCGCTGGACGTCTGGCTGCTGTCCGGGCTGGCCGCCTGGGTCGGCTCACTGGTGTTCGCCGCGTTCGGCCTGTTCATCGGCTACCTGGTGCCGGCCGAGAACGTCATGCAGTTCATCGGGCCGATCCTGGCGGTGCTGGCCATGTTCGGCGGGCTGTTCGTGCCGGTCGACGTGCTGCCGCACGTGCTCCAGCAGGTCGCGAAGTTCACCCCGGTGTACGGCATGGGTGAGCTGGCCCGCTCGCCACTGACCGGCGACGGCGTGAGCATGGCGGCGGTGGCCAACATCGTCCTCTGGACCCTGGCCTTCGGTGTCGGCGCGACCCGGCTGTTCCGCCGGGACACCGCTCGGGTCTGACCGGTCCGACCGCTAGCGTGAACCCGATGGACCTCCCGACGGGGCAGCCCCAGCCGATGAACCGCCACTGGCGGTACATCGGCTGGCTGCTGGCCGCCGTGTGGCTGTTCTTCCTCAACGTGCCGATCTCCACCGCGCTGCACCAGTCGGAGCCGTGGCGGCGGTTCGTCGGAGTGACCGCCCTCGTCGTCTTCGGACTGGGTTACGTGCTGCTGTTCCAGTGGGCCCGTCGGCTGCGTCGGCTGCTGCTGCCGATTCCGGCGGGGCGAGCACGTCTGGGCCTGCTGGTGCTGCTCGGGGTGGGCCTGGCCAGCATCCCGGGCACCGGCGGCGACTGGCTGGCGACCCTGGTCTACGTGGCCGCGGCGGGGGTGTTCCTGCTGCCGCTGTCGGAGGCGCTGGCCACCGTGGCGCTCTGCGCCGTGACCCCCGCGCTGGCGTCCCGGCTGGTGCCGGGGTGGGAGGCGGAGAACGGCATCGTCTTCGCGGTGCTGCTCGCCTCGTTCGCAATGTTCGGCGTGTCCGGGCTGGCCCAGCGCAACAGCGAGTTGCAGGCCGCGCAGCAGGAGATCGGCCGGCTCGCGGTCGCCGAGGAGCGGGCCCGCGCCGCGCGCGACCTGCACGACATCCTCGGGCACTCGCTGACCGTGGTGGCGATCAAGGCCGAGCTGGCCGGGCGGCTGATCGAGGTCGACACCGTCCGGGCGGCCGCCGAGATCGCCGAGGTGGAGAAGCTGGCGCGGGCGGCGCTGGCCGACGTGCGGCAGACCGTCGGGGCGTACCGGGAGGTCACCTTCGCCGGGGAGTTGGCCGGCGCGCGATCCGCCCTCGCCGCGGCGGGCATCGCGGCGGAGTTGCCGGCCGAGATGCCGGAGCTGCCGCCCGAGTGGGACCGGCTGTTCGGGTGGACGGTACGCGAAGGGGTGACAAATGTGGTCCGGCACAGCGGGGCGCGGTGTTGCACGATCCGGGTCCGCCCGGACGGGGTCGAGGTGAGCGACGACGGTCGGGGACCGTCCACGCCGGACGTCGACGCCGCCGGGTACGGGCTGGTGGGCCTGCGGGAGCGGGCCCGCCGGTTGGATGCCGTGGTGACCGTGGGTCGGCGGCGGGACGGCACCGGTTTCCTGCTGCGGGTGCACGCCCCGGCGGAGGCCCGGTGAGCGGCCCGTCCACGCCGATCCGACTGCTGCTCGCCGACGACCAGGCGCTCGTGCGTGGCGCGCTGGCCGCGCTGCTGTCGCTGGAGCCGGACCTGACCGTCGTGGCCGAGGTGGGCCGGGGCGACGAGGTGGTGTCCGAGGCCCTGCGGCACACGCCCGACGTGGCCCTGCTGGACGTGGAGATGCCCGGCCTGGACGGGATCGCCGCCACCGCCGCGTTGCGGGCCGCGCTGCCGGCCTGCCGGGTGCTGGTGGTGACCACGTTCGGTCGGCCCGGCTACCTGCGTCGCGCCATGGAGGCCGGCGCGAACGGCTTCGTGGTCAAGGACACCCCGGCCCGGCAGCTCGCCGACGCCGTCCGCCGGGTGCACGCCGGACTGCGGGTGGTGGATCCGACGCTGGCCGCGGAGACCCTGGCCACCGGGACGAGCCCGTTGACCGAGCGCGAGACCGAGGTGCTGCGCGCGGCGCGGGGCGGCGGCGCGGTCGCCGAACTGGCGAAGACGCTGCACCTGTCCGAGGGGACGGTGCGTAACCACCTGTCGGCGGCGATCGGCAAGACCGGTGCCCGCAACCGCGCCGCGGCCGTGCACATCGCCGAGCAGAACGGGTGGCTGCTCGGCGACTGAGCGGCCCGGCTCAGGCGGTCGACGGCGGGGTGGGGAGCTGGTCGACGACCACCAGGCTGCTGCCGGGCCGAACCTCGGCGAGCAGTTCCCGCTGACCGCTGCGGGTCACCCGGATGCAGCCGTTGGTGGTGTTCTCGCCCAGTTCGTCGTCGTTCTGCCAGGTGTGCAGGCCGATGTGCGCGCCCCTGAGCCCGGTCGGCACCGCCTCCGGGTCGTCCGGCACCGAGCCGAGGGCGTAGATGTCCACGCCGCCGTAGACCTCCTCGGGTGGCGGGGTGCGGCCCAGGATGAAGGTGCGCCCGAGCGGCGTCTCCTGCCCCGATTGGCCGAGGCTCGTCTTCCAGGAGCGCACCGCCTTGCCGGCCCGGTACCAGGTCAGCCGGTGTGCCCTGCGCTCCACCACGATCTGGTCGCGCAGCGCCACGGTGTCGAACCCGCCCGGCGGCAGCCAGGCGAGCTGCCGGTTCGCCGACGGCAGCAGGACGGCCGTCCAGCCGGCCCGCCGCTGGGCGATCGGCACGGTCAGCTCGGCCCCCGCGAGCGTCGGCTCGACGAAGGCCAGCGGCCGGCCACCGGGAGCGTCGTACGCGGCGATCCGCCGGGTCGGGTGCACGCCCTCGGCCAGTGGCGTGGTGTCCATCGTGGCCGGGTCGGCGGGGAAGCCCCTGGGCGCGGGGTCGTAGTCGAGCACCGGCAGCCCGTCCGGAGCGGGCGCGGCCGGCGGGACCGACTCCTGGAGGCTCTGCTCGACGCTGCTCGGCGTCGGGTCGGCGATCGCCGCGTTCTGGTCGTCGGGGGCCGTCGAGCGTGGGGTGAGAGCCTGGCCGGTCAGCAGCGCGGCGACCAGCAGCACGGGTACGGCGACCGCGCCGACGATCCAGCCGGCGCGACGACGGTACGGGGACATTCGGTCAAACGGCACTAAACCACTCTAGGGCGGTGAACGGTCCGGGGCCCCCGGTTCGGCGATACCCGCCGCCTGGAGGCCCCGGGAGTCGGTCAGAGCCGCGCGCCGATGTGGATGGCCACCGCGTCGTGCGCCGGCACGTTCGCGGCGAACCAACCGTTGCCGTCCACGGTGATCACCGGGCCGCTGCACGATCCGTTCGCGTACGTGCCGTGGATGACGTCGCAGTACCGGCCGGCGGGTAGTCCGGTGTAGTACGAGCGGCCGTTCACCGCGGCGTCCTCGTCGTTGACGGTGACGTAGCCCTTACCGCTGCGGCTGAACGCGATGTGGTTGTTGCCGTTGTCGTACCAGTTGGCCACGCCGGCGCCCTCGGTGGCGTTGCGGAAGCCGACCATGTTGGCGATCACCGGCCAACGGTGCTCGCACTCCCAGCCCGAGTAGCAGGTGGTGTTGAGAGTCTTGTTGCTGCCGTCCGAGGGCGGGCCGGCGTCCCGGTCGCTGAAGGTGTAGCTGGACATGACGGTCGGCGACCCGTACGGCCAGGCCAGCATGAAGGCGTTCGCGAGGGCGTAGATCCCCCGGTCGCGGTAGGTCAGCACGCCGCTGGAGTCGCGCTGGGTGTCGTGGTTGTCCACGAACACCGAGGCCGAGCCGGAGGGCAGGTGCCCCCAGCCCTCGCCGAAGTTCTTCAGGTAGGCGAGCCGCTCGGAGCGGAACACCCGGGCCAGGTCCTTGCCGTAGCGGAACTCGTGCACGTCGCCGTTGCCGGTGTACTCGGTCGGCTGGACCGGCTCGCCGGCACCGTAGATGACCTCCTGCACCACGTACACCGAGCGGGACAGCTTGCTCCTGATGGCGGCGATGTCGGCGGCCGGCATGTGCTTGCTGGCGTCCATCCGGAAGCCGTCCACACCGAGGGACAGCAGGTCGTTGAGGTACGACGCGATCTTCGTACGGACGTAGTCCGACTCGGTCTTCAGGTCGGACAGGTTGACCAGCTCGCAGTTCTGCACCTCGTACCGGTCGTTGTAGTTGGCGATGTCGTCGCCGCCGTTGCGTCCGCAGTGGTGGAAGTCCTGGGTCTGGTAGATGCCCGGGTAGTCGTAGTGCGCGTACGACGAGCCGGCCCAACCGGTGCCGCCGTTGTCCTGGCCGGACATGTGGTTGATGACGGCGTCGACGATCACCTTGACGCCGGCCGCGTGGCAGGTGTTCACCATCGACTGGAACTGCGCCCGGGTGCCCTTGCGGGACTCGATCCGGTAGCTGACCGGCTGGTACGCCATGTACCACTGGTTGCCCCGCACGTGCTCCTGCGGGGGCGAGACCTGCACGTAGCCGTAGCCCTTGGGGCCGAGGGTGCTCTGGCACTCGCTGGCGACCGACGGCCAGTTCCACTCGAAGAGCTGGACGATGACCTTCTTGGCGCCGGACGGGCTGGCGGCGGCCGGGGACGCCGTCGCGGTGAGGGGAACCAACAGGCTGGCGACCAGGCCGAGGGCGAGGATCGCCGAGCCGCGTCGACGTTGGCGCATCGGGACTCCTGACGGGAGCGGGGGTGGGGGTGGTGGTGCCGGGGGGAGCACAGGGCTGCTCGGATCTTGCAATACGTGCTGAAAATTTGCCGAAAGGTTACAAGCGTGTTGCAAGGACTGTCAATGCATGGACCTGCGTCACTGCCTGCCACGTGCGGGGAGCGTGCACAACGCACCGGGACGTCACTTGGTTCGATGGCGGCCCAGAATTTTTTCCCCCCGGGTGATCCGCGCGCGCCGCCGGTCCGTACTGGATGGGGGAGCAGGGGTCGGCCGGTGGTACGCCGCCGCGAGACGATCGAGGAGCAGATGGCCCGGGCAAAGCAGAACCAGAAGGCCGCCGAGGTCCGGACCAGCACCAGCAGTCGGGGGGTGCGGACGCGGTCCCGCTCGGCGACGACGATGCTGATCGCCTCGTTGCTCGCCGCCTTCTGGGCGGCGACCATGCTGACCGGCGCCGGTCAGATGGCGTACGCGTACGGCTTCTTCTTCACCGAGTTCTTCGCGGGCGTGATCGCCCTGGTGTCGCTGAGTCTCACCGTGATGCTGGGACTGCTCGCCACCGACCGGCTGGTGCTGAACATCTCGCACCGCGTGCTGATGCAGTCCGCGCACCGCGCCACCGGCGTCCTGGGTACGGCCGGACTGGTCTTCCACGTGCTCACCAAGATCGCCACCGGTCGGGCCGCGGCGACCGACTCACTCGTGCCGTTCATCGGTGGCCGAGGGCTCTACGTCGGCCTCGGCACCGTGGCCGCCCTGCTCATGGTCAGCGTGATCTGGACCGGCATCATCCGGGCCCGCTTCGCCGGCGTCGGTCCGAAGTGGCTGTGGCGCACGCTGCACTCCGCCGCCTACCTCGCCTGGCCGTTCGCGATCTTCCACGGCCTCAACGCCGGTCGGGCCGCGGCGTCCTGGGTGGTCCTCAGCTACTTCGCGTGCGTCCTGCTCGTCGTGTTGGCGCTGCTGGTGCGGCTCTCGGTCACCATCGGCCGGCGCAGTCGCGAGCAGCAGCAGGCCGCCGTGCGCAACGCGGCGATGGCCGGGCGGGCCACCGACGAGGGCCGTGGACGCTCGCTGCTGGCCGGCCTGGGTCGCCGCCGCGAGAAGAGCGAGGACAAGCGTCCGGCCTGGGCGGAGGCCACCACCGCCACGTGGACGGCGCCGACCGGTCCGCGGCGGCGGGACCCCGAGCGGTTCACCGTTCCGGTGGTGCCCGAGCCCGGTTCGCTGGTTGAGCCGGTCCGGCCGAGTCGCCGTCGCCGCGACGAGGAGCCCGCCGCCCGGCAGGACCGCCGCGAAGAGATGGAGACGACGGCGACCCGCCGCTCCGCCCGCCGCAACGACGAGGAGGAGATGGAGCCCGTGACCCGGCGGCGCGCGTCGCGCAGCCGCGACCGGGACGAGGAGACCGCCCCCACCCGGCGGCGGCGCGCCGAGGAACCGGCGGCCGAGCGGAGCGGACGACGGTCCCGCACCGAGGACGAGGGCACCCGGTACTCCGCCCCGCCCCGGCGGGCCACCGACGAGCCCGAAGAGCCGTGGGACAGCCCGCGCCGTTGGCAGGCCGCCGAGCCGATCTCGGCCGGTCCGGTCTCGGTCGAGCCGATCTCGGCCGGCCCGATCTCGAGCAGCCCGATCTCGGCCGGTCCGATCTCGGCGGCGCCGCGCAGCGGCAGCGGCCGGCACAGCGCGGAGGACGACCTGCCGGAGGAGCCGGACTACTGGCGCCCGCCGGCCCGGTACGTCCCCGACGAGGTTCCGCCGCCCGTCGACGACACCCCGACCCTGGTCGACCTGGCATCTCGTCGCGCGCGGCGGGCCGAGGGCCGGTCCGCCAAGCGCCGCAAGGCCAGCGCGGACGCCGTGGACGGGGCGTACTGGGCGGGTCTGCGGGGTGAGGCCAAGTGATGCGGACGACCGTGCCTCCGGTGGCCTGCGTCGGTGAGCCTCGACTGACCGCCGGGTTCGCCGAGTTCGGACGCCTCGACCTGGCCGCGCACGAGGAGGTGCACGGACCGATCGGCCCGATGGAGCCGGCGCAACTGCTCCGGCTCGCCGAGGGCATGCAGCTCAAGGGCAAGGGCGGCGCGGGCTTCCCGTTCGCCCGCAAGATGCGCGCCGTGCTGGAGTCGTGCGAGCGGCAGGACCTCTCCGCGGTGGTGGTGGTAAACGCCACCGAGGGCGAGCCGGCGAGCTGGAAGGACAAGGTGCTGCTGACCCGCGCCCCGCACCTGGTCCTCGACGGCGCGGCGCTGGCCGCGTACGCGCTGGACGCCGACGAGATCGTCATCGGCGTGGCGGACGACGGGGTCGGCCGGGACTCCCTGATGGAGGCCCTCGACGAGCGCCGGATGCCGGTGCCGACCACCATCGTCACCGTGCCGCACCGGTTCATCTCCGGCGAGGGTGGCGCCCTGGTCAACGGGATCAACGGGCTGCCGCACATTCCGCCCGGCACCAAGAAGCGCTCCAGCGACTCCGGGGTCAGTGGCCTGCCCACCCTGCTGTCCAACGCCGAGACGTACGCCCAGCTCGCGGTCGGCGCGCGACTCGGCCCGTACGAGTACGCGGCCCTCGGCACCGACGACGAGCCGGGCACCGTGCTGCTCACGGTGACCGGCGCGGCGGCCCGGCCGGCCGTGGTGGAGTGCACCGCCGGCATGCCGCTGCGCGACGTCCTCGACCTGTGCGAGGTCCCGGACGTGCAGGGCATCCTGATGGGCGGCTACCACGGCAAGTGGATCACCGCCGAGGCGGCCGAGAAGGCCGAGGTCTCCCGCAAGGGCCTGGCCGCGGTCGGCGGCACCCTGGGGGCGGGCATCATCATTCCGATCGGCGTGGACACCTGCCCGCTCGGGGAGGCCGCGCAGGTGGTGCGCTACCTGGCCGGCGAGTCCGCCGGCCAGTGCGGCCCGTGCAAGATGGGCCTGCCGGACCTGGCCCGCGCGGTCGACCTGGCCGTGGCCGGCAGCCAACCGGCCGACGTCGTCCGCGCAGCCGCGGGCGAGGTCAAGGGCCGGGGAGCATGCAGCCACCCCGACGGTACGGCCCGGTTCGCGCTCTCGGCGATCGAGGTCTTCGCCGAGGACCTGCGGCTGCACAGCACCGGCGACGGCTGCGGTCGGCGGGTCAAGGGCGTCATGGGGCTGCCCGGCGCACCCGACCCGAACCCGCAGAAGCTCACCCTGGACTGGTCCCGCTGTGACGGGCACGGCCTCTGCGCGCACGTGGTGCCGGACTTCATCCGGCTCGACGCCAACGGCTACCCCGCCTTCCCCGCCACGCCCGTGCCGACGTGGCTGCGCGAGGGCGCCCTCAAGGCGGTCAAGGTCTGCCCGGAACTCGCCCTGCGCCTCGCCAAGGCCGAGTAAGGAACGGCACCTTTTTACCGCCTCGTGTATAGCAAGGGGCCCTTCCTTACGACTGTGGAGGAGCACGGATGCGCAAGCGGATCGGGCCGGCGGCGGCAGCAGTACTCGTCGCCGCCCTGCTCGCCACGACGGCCTGTACCGGCACGGTGCCGCCCGACGCTGCCGCCGCCGGGACCGCGCCGGCCCCGACCAGTTCCCCGACCCCCTCGGCCGGGGCGTCGTCGGCCCCGGCGGCCCCGGTCCCGGACACCCTGCGCTTCACCGGCACGACCCTCGCCGGCAGCGCCTTCGACGCGACGCGACTGGCCGGCCGACCGGTGGTGCTCTGGTTCTGGGCGCCGTGGTGCGCCACCTGCGCCAGCCAGGCCTGGACGGTGGCCGAGATCGCCCCGAAGTATCGGGACACCGTGCCGATCGTCGGCGTCGCCGGGCTGGGCGAGCAGCGCGACATGAAGAACTTCGTCACCGAGTTCGACCTCGGCGACATGCCCCAGATCGACGACCGCAAGGGCGTGCTCTGGAAGCGGTTCAAGGTCACCGAACAGAGCATCTTCGTGATCATCGACCGCGACGGCAAGGTCGTCCACCAGGGCTTCCTTGACGGTGAGTCACTCACCGCCCGGGTTAGCGCGTTGGCCGGGGCGTGACCGGCCCGCTGCTGCTCGCGCTGACCGCCGGCATGCTCGGCGCGGTCAACCCGTGCGGATTCGCGTTGCTGCCCGCGTACCTCTCACTGTTGGTCGCCGGAGCGTCGGACGCCCGCGGCGCGGTCGGCCGCGCGCTCACCGCGGCGGCCGGGCTCACCCTGGGGTACGTGGTGGTCTTCGGCGCCTTCGGTCTGGCGCTCGCGCCGCTGGCCGGCTGGCTGCGACCCCGGCTGCCGTGGCTGACGGTGGTGCTCGGGCTGCTGCTGGTGGCGGCCGGTTGCTGGCTGCTCGCCGGCCGGCGACTGCCCGCGCCGGGCTGGACCGCTCGGGCGCCCCGGCTGACCAGGTCGTGGCCGTCGATGGCGCTGTTCGGGGCGGCGTACGCGCTGGCCTCGCTGGGGTGCGCCATCGCGCCCTTTCTGGCCATCGTGGTGACGAGCCTCCAGGCCGGCTCGACCGGGCGTGGGCTGGCGCTGTTCGGCGCGTACGCCCTCGGGATGGGTCTGGTGGTCGCGGTCGCCGCGGTCGGGGTGGCGCTGCTGCGCGATTCGCTGGTGGCCCGGCTGCGCGTCGCGGGCGCGCTGGTGCCCCGGCTCAGCGGCCTGGTTCTGCTGCTGGCGGGCGGCTACGTCGCCTGGTACGGCTGGTACGAGCTACGGCTGGCCGCCGGCCGGCGAGAAGCCCTCGAAGACCCGGTCATCCAAGCAGCCGCGCAGGTGCAGCACGCCCTGTCGAACACCGTCGACACCCTGGGCCCGGCGGTGCTCCTGGCCACCCTGGCAGCGCTGCTCCTCCTGGCAGCCCGCACCGCGCGCTCCCGCCGTCATGCCCGCGATCTTGCACTTTCTGTCGCCCCAAAAGACGCGGATCGGGGCATCGAGACGACAGCAAGTGCAAGATCGGCGGGGTGAGCTGGTCTAGCGCGCGGGGGGGGGGTATGGGTCTTGACATCCGGAAGCGATCGTCGGAGCCTGGCTGACAACGTTGTCACCACCGAAGGGCCACCATGCGTATCTCCGAATTCGAGCTGAGCAGGCGGCGGCTGCTCATCCTCGGCGGCGCCATCGGCGCTGGACTCGCCATCGCCCGACCCGCCGCCGCCCAGGCCGCGTCGGCCGCCCCCACGCCACCGGCCGCGGCCACCGGCCCGGTTGCCCACACCTACCACTCGCTGCTGCTCGCCCACACCCGGTGGGCCGAGGAGCAGTGGGATCCGGCGATCAACGCGTACCGCCTCGCGGACTTCAGGTTCGCGGTCGTCCTCGGTAACGCCGTTCTGCTCATCTCGCCCGGGTACGACCCGGCGGCGGCCGGCGTCGACCGGGACACGCTGCACGCCCGTACCATCGCCACCATCCGCCGGTTCGCGGCCACCAACCGGCTCGCCGGCGGCACCGAGTGGGGCCGACAGCTCTTCTGGGACAGCACCTTCGAGCTGTACTTCGTCCTGGCCGCCCGACTGCTCTGGTCCGACCTGGACGAGGTGACCCGCACCAACGTCGACCGCATCGCCCGGGGACAGGCCGCGTACGCCCACTCCCTCGGCACCGGTAACGACCCACTGAGTGGCAGTTGGACGCCGAACGGCCGCACCGGTGGCTGGATCGGTGACACCAAGCTCGAGGAGATGGGGGTCTACGCACAGGCGATCGCTCCCGGCCTGGCCTGGGCGCCGGACGACCCCGCAGCCGCGGCGTGGCGCGAGCGGTTCTCGATGTGGACGCTCAACGCGACCGGACTACCGGCAGCCGACCGCGCCAACCCCGCCGTCGTCGACGGGCGGGCGATCGCGGACTGGAACACCGCCCACAACATCCACGACACGTTCCTCGTCGAGAACCACGGCTCCTTCGGCCCGCACTACCAGGAAGAACTGTGGCGCACCGGGGGTCGTACCGCGGCGCACTTCCTGACCGCCGGCCAACCGCTTCCCGAGGCACTCACCCGGCAGCCCAGCGGCGACCAACTGTGGCGGACCATGCGGCTGCTGGCCAGCGACGCCGGCGAACCCTTCATGCCGATGGTCGCGGACCGCTACCACCTGTACGGCCGTGATGTCCTACCGCTGGCCTTCCTCGCGCAGGTCCAGGGCGACCGACACGCCGCCCGGGCCGAGGCGGACCTCGCCGACCGGCTCATGCCCTACCTGAACTACCCACCCGAGAATCGGCTCACCAAGTTCAGCGGCGAGCCGAAGTACGAGCCCGAGGCCCGGGCCGAGATCGCGATCAGTTACCTGTTCCACTCCCGGCGGGCAGCCAACGGCGGCGTGGTCCAGCCGGTCGCCAGCACCACGTTCTTCGCGGCGGCTGCGGGCACCCGGGACTTCGGGGAGCAGGCCGGGCTGACCGCCCAACAAACCCCGGCCGCGTTCGCCGCGGCGGTCAGCAAGACCGGATTCGTCTCGTTCCAGTGGGCGCCCGCCCACGACAACTGGTTGTTCGACACCCGGGCCGCCTCGCTGCTGCCGAGGCAGTCCGCGCCGGTCCTCGGCCGTACCTCCGCCGCGTACACCGTGGCCCGGGACGGTGTCGACGCCACGGCGACCGTTCTGCGCGTCGCCGACGGCACCGCCGGATACGTCACGCTACCCACCGGTACGGTCGTGTACGCCACCACCGGCATCAGTGCCGACGAGGGCACGCTCACCCTGTTCAACCTGGACATGCCCGGCGTACCCGGGCTCACCGGCACCCGTACCTTCACCGGCGAACAGGGATCCGTCACCCTGGCCGGACAATCGGGCGTCGGCGACGGTGGAACCGACCAGATCAGCTTCGCGTCTCGTTCCGCCCGGTACGTGCGGATGCTCGGCCGTTCCCCCGCCACCCAGTACGGCTACTCGCTGTTCACCTTCGCCGTGCTCGACGCCGGTGGGGTCGACCGCGCCGCCGGCCGGACCGCCACGGCCTCGTCCGCCGACCCCGCCTACCCCGCGGCGCGGGCGACCGACGGCAATCCCGGCACCCGCTGGGCGGTCGCCCGGGAGGAACGCGCCCGCGTGGACAGTTGGCTCGCCGTCGACCTCGGCGAGCCGATCGACATCAGCGGCGTACGCCTGGACTGGGAGTCCGCGTACGGCACCCGCTACGTCATCCAGACCTCTCTCGACGGCTCCGACTGGAGCGACGCGGCGGCGGTGCCGGACAGCCCCACCATCGCCGGCTCCTGGCTGGACATCGACGGACGAGCGGGTCTGGTGGTCCACAACGCGCAGAACCCGATCACCGTGACCGCCACCACCGTCACCCTGTCCAGCGGGCCGGCCACCGGCAGCACCCGGCTGATCATCGAGGGGTACGCGGGCGCGAGCCGGCCGGCCCTGGCCGCCGCGGCGTCGCGAACCCTGCCCGGCGGCGGTCCGGAGGCATTGCGGGTGAGTGACGCGGACGGATACCTGAGCCTGTTCAACCTGTCCGACAGCGCCATCACGGCGGCGGCCGTCACGCTTTCGCAGCCCGCCACGCTGCGGCTGTACCACGGAAGCCAGGTCACCGGATCGGGGACCACGACCTACCAGGTCGACCTTGCCGCCGCGACCGCACGCGTCGAGCCGCCCCGCTTCACCGTGACCGCGGCACAGCCGGAGAAGGCGATTCCCGCCGGTACCCGGTTCGACGTCACCGACTCGCACCAGGTCCGAGTCACCGCGCCCGCCGGGCACATCGTGAAGGTGCAGGTGGAGTCCGCGGCCGGCGGCGCCCGCCAGCGGCTGACGGTTCCCGCCGGACACAGCAAGGACGTCGCGTTCGCGGGCGCAACGGTGACGCCGACCAGCGACCTGGCCCGGTCTCGGACGACCTACCCGACGTCACCGCTGCCGGCCGGCATGACCGACCCGTCGGCCGCCGTCGACGGCGACCCGGGGACCGCCTGGCAACCGGGCCCGAACGGCCGAATGGTGATCGACCTCGGATCGTCGCGGGAACTGGCCTCGGTCCGCCTGACCTGGACGCCCGGTCGGCGGCGGCCGATCACCGTGGCCACCTCGGCCGACGGACTCGGCTACAAGACGGTCGCCTCGGTGCCGAAGCCGAAGCCCGAGACCACCGTCACGACCACGTCCTCCGCGCGGTACCTGGCGGTCGCGGTCGCCGACTGGCAGCCCGGTGACGCCCGGCTGACCTCCGTGGAGGTGTTCGCCGCCTGAAAGTTCGAACAAACGACGGCGGGGCTGGTGCGGATCGCACCAGCCCCGCCGCCGACTGACTCAGCGCAGGGGGGTCAGCCGGTCGGTGCCCAGACGGTCCTGGAGGACCTTGGGGACCAGGACGCTGCCGTCGGCCTGCTGGTACTGCTCCAGGATGGCCGGGAAGAGGCGGCTCGTGGCCAGGGCGGAGCCGTTGAGGGTGTGCACGAAGCGGGTCTGCTTGCCACCCGGCTCGCGGTAGCGGATGGCCGCCCGACGCGCCTGGTAGTCGCCGGCCCAGGAGACCGACGAGACCTCCTTGTACTTGCCCGTGCTCGGCATCCACACCTCGATGTCGAGGGTCTTCTTCATCGAGGCGCTGGCGTCGCCGGCCGAGAGCAGCGTGCGCTGGTAGTGCAGGCCCAGCCCTTCAACCAGGCTCTCGGCGTGGGCGAGCATCTCCTCCAGCGCCGAGTCCGCCTGCTCTGGCAGGGTGAACTGGAAGATCTCCACCTTGTTGAACTGGTGCCCGCGCACCGTGCCGCGCTCGTCCGAGTGCGACCCGGCCGACTCGCGGCGGTAGCACGGCGTGTACGCGAACGCCTTCAACGGCAGCTTCGTGGTCTCCAGGATCTCGTCCTGGTACGCGCCCAGGATCGCCGTCTCCGAGGTGGGCAGCAGGAACTGCCCACGCGGCGCGGAGGCGGCGTCCAGGTGATAGACGTCGTCGTAGAACTTGGGGAACTGGCCGGCGGCGAACCCGGCCGAGTCGAGCAGCAGGTGCGGCGGGAGCAGGAACTCGTACCCGGCTTTGATGTGCTGGTCGACGAAGTAGTTGAGCAGCGCCCACTCCAGCCGGGCACCGACACCCGTGTAGATCCAGAAGCCGGAGCCGCCGAGCTTGACGCCGCGCTCGTAGTCGACCAGACCGAGCGCCCGGGACAGCTCCACGTGGTCGCGGACCTTCTCGATCACCGGTGGCTCACCGAAGGTCTTGACGACCCGGTTGGCCTCCTTGCCGCCGGGGAGGATGTCGTCGGCGGGCAGGTTCGGCAGCTCGCTCATCGCGTCGCGCAGCCGGGCCTGCACCTCGTCCAACTGGGACTCCAGGTCGGCGAGCTGCTTGCGCTCCGCCTCGGGGGCGGAGACCTGCGGCTCGGTGCCGGCGCGCTTGGCCTGCGCGTACGCCCGGGCCTCGGCCTTGCGGCGTTGCCGCTCGGCGTCGATCTCCGTGATCAGGGCGCGGCGTTCCTGGTCGAGCCGCTGGATCTCGTCCAGGGATCGGGTGACCTCGGCGGGATCCAGTCGCTTCGCCAGCGCGGTCGCCACCGCCTCGCGATCCTTCCGGATCAACTCCATGTCGAGCATGCTGCTCCGTACGCCTCCGTCCGGGGTTCACTGGTGAACCATCAGATGTTACCGTCGCGCACGTTTCCACCCGGGGACGGGGAGCGCGAGGGGTTTCTACAACCGGATCGGCATCAGGACGGAGAAGGTGTCCTCGTCGTCCGGGCGGCGTACGGCCAGCGGGGCGATCGGCCCGTCCAGCTCCAGCACCAGTTGCGGGCCGCCGGCCGCGTCCAGCGCGTCGAGCAGGTACGCGCCGTTCACCCCGAACCGCAGCTCGCCGTTCGGATCGGCGGGCAGCCCGGTCAGCTCGGTGGGGTGCAGCAGCCGCAGGCCACCCGCCTCGTCGAGGCCCAGGACGGAGACCGCCAGCGGCGTGCCCGCGTACTCGCGGGCGAGCGTGGGTGCGGCCGGGTCGCGCAGCGCGGCGCGCAGGGCCACCACGTCCACCGGGATGCGGTACGCGGCCGGCCGCGCGCCGACCGCCTCGCGCAGCAGCCGCCGGTAGTCCGGGAAGTCGTACGGCAGGGCGACGCCCGTGAGCGTCCGGCCGGCCACCATGACCCGCAGCTCAGGCCCGGCCACCGTCAGTCGTACCGGCCCGTCGTCGGTGTCCAGCAGCCGGCGCAGCCGGTCGACGAGGTCCACCGGCAGCAGCACCCGCACGGGCGGCCCGTCGACGGCGGCCCCGGCTCGGGCCAGCGCGAGGCGGTGCCGGTCGGTGGCGACCAACCGCACCCCGTCCGGCTCGACGTCGAGCAGCACCCCGGACAGGGCCGGCAGCTCCGGGTCGACGCCGACGGCGAAGCGGACCGCGTCGAGCGCGGCGGTGAGCTCGGCGGGGGAGAGTAGCAGCGTGGTCACCACGGCCGGGGCCGGATCGACCAGGGTACGCAGCCGCGTGATCTCACGGCGTGCGTCGGCGAGCCCGTCGGTCAGCCGGCGCAGGTGCGCGTCGAGCAGCCGGTGCACCTCGGCCGGCTCGGCGCGGACGGCGGCGGCGATGTCGGGCACCGGCATACCGACCCGGCGCAGCCCGGCGACCAGCCGGGCCGGGGCGACCTGCGCGTCGGTGTACCAGCGGTAGCCGGTCACCGGGTCGACCAGGGCCGGCGTCAGCACGCCCGCCGAGTCGTAGAAGCGCAGCGCGCTGACGGTCAGGCCGC
The DNA here is from genome assembly GCF_040656575.1 of Micromonospora sp. NPDC049801. Classification (NCBI taxonomy): domain Bacteria; kingdom Bacillati; phylum Actinomycetota; class Actinomycetes; order Micromonosporales; family Micromonosporaceae; genus Micromonospora; species Micromonospora sp. NPDC049801. The sequence continues at coordinate 49,673 of NZ_JBFAMS010000017.1, forward strand.
TGGCGCGGGCCAACTCGCCGATGCTGTGCAGGTCGCTCACCACGTCGGGCATCCTGCCCCCTCGACCTGGTTGAGGGTCAAGCGGCCGGCCCGGTCCCACGCGCCGCCGTGTCGCGTGTCGCTCCGGCCGCCGCATCGCGTGTCGCTCCCGCCGCCGACGAGCCGGCTGCGACCTCGTCCCGTTTCAGCACCCGGAAGGTGAGCCCGGCGCGGACCAGCCGGTCGAGCAGCGCGTCGCCCATCGCGGTGACCGGGGTGAGCTGGCCGGCGGTCGGCGGCAGGTCGTCGAGCGCCAGACAGAGCGCCGACTCGGCGAGCATCTTGGCTGTCTCGTCGTAGCCCGGGTCGCCGCCGGCGACCTCGGTGACCACGCGCTGCCCGCCCCCGGTGCCGACGAACCGGACCCGGAACCAGGACGACGCCCGCTGCTGCGCGCTGGGCCCCTGCCCGGAGGCGAGCCGCCCGAGCAGCCACCGCCGGGTGGGCGGCACCTTCACCAGGCCGAGCAGCGCGCCGAGCCCCACCGCGCCGACGAGCACCGTCGGCAGCCGCTTCAGCGCCGCGAAGTGCCGGTAGCGGAAGTCCGGCCCGTACTCCGGGCGGGCCGCGGCCGACCGGCGGACCACCTGCGGATCGATGGTGGGCAGCGGCACGGTCCAGCTGCCCAGCTCCGCCGAGCGGGCCAGCCGGCCGGGTACCGCGCGGACGCGGCGGTCGGTGGGACGCGGCTCGACCGCCCGGCGGGCGCGGGCGGCCCGGCTGGCCTGCCCGGTCCGGGCGAAGGCGGTGAGCGCGGAATGGTAGGTGCCACCGGAGAACCGGGCGCCGGCGCGCACGTAACCGTCCACGGTGATCGGTTCGCCGGCCGGCAGGTGCTTGACGGTGAACCAGACGCCCAGGTCGTGCGGGACGGAGTCGAACCCGCAGGCGTGCACCAGCCGGGCGCCCGTGCGGGTCGCCTCGGCGTGGTGGCGGACGTACATCAGGTCGACGAACTCCGGCTCGCCGGTGATGTCCAGGTAGTCGGTGCCGGCGCGGGCGCAGGCCGCGACCAGCGGCTCGCCGTGGTGGACGTACGGCCCGACGGTGCTGGCGACCACCCGGGCGCTCTCGGCCACCACCCGCAGCGACCCGGCGTCGCCCACGTTGGCGTGCAGCAGCGGCAGGTCGACCAGGGCGGGGTCGATCGCGGCGAGCCGGTCCCGCACGGCGGCCAGGCGAGCGGGGTCCCGCCCGGCCAGGGCCCAGCGCAACCCGGGCGGCGCGTGCCGGGCCAGGTACTCGGCCGTCAGCCCGCCCGTGAAGCCGGTCGCGCCGAACAGCACCACGTCGTACGCCCGCTCGCCAGTCATCCTCCGAGTCTGCCACCGGTCATCGTCGCGCGCCGATCCGGCGAGGGCGGGTCACGGCGTGAACACGACCCGGACGCAGCCGTCGGCGCGGTCGGCGAACAGCGCGTACCCCGAGGGGCCGTCCGCGAGCGGCAACCGGTGGGTGGCCAGGTGCTCGGTCCGCAGCTCGTCGCGGGCCATCCGGTGCAGCAGCATCGGTACGTCCCGCAGGTCCGGCCGGCGGGCCCCGCGCACTGTGAGCCGCTTGTCGGTGACCGTGCCCAGGGCGAACCCGTCGACGGACCCGTCGGTGCCGCCGAGCACCACCACCACGCCGTCCTTGCGGCAGGCGTGCACCGCCTCGCGCACCGGGTCCGGGCGGCCACCGCCGGCCAACCGGTCGACGACCGAGCGGGGCGGCGGCGGACCGACCGCGACCACGCACACGTCCGGGCCCCGCCCACCGCTGCGCTCGCGCAGCTCGGCCGTCACATCGGCCCGGCGGTAGTCCAGCGGCTCCGCCCCGGCGTGCCGTTCGGCCATCCGCAGGCGCTCCTCGTACCGGTCGACGACGAGCACCCGGGCCGCGCCCCGCAGCACGGCGGCGTGGGCGGTCAACTGGCCCACCGCGCCGGCCCCCCAGACCGCCACCACGTCGCCGGGTCGTACCTCACCCAGTTCGGCCGCGAGCCAACCGGTCGGCGCCGCGTCGGCGGCGAAGAGCGCCCGGTCGTCGTCGACCGCGTCCGGCACCCGGAACGCGCCGACGTCGGCGTACGGCACCCGCACGTACTCGGCGTGTCCACCGGCGAAGCCGCCCGCCGCCCGGGGCCGGCCGAAGCAGCCGGCGTCCGGACGTTCCCGGCCCGGATCGACGCTCGGCACGTCGACGGCGGAGTTGTCGCAGCACGAGTGCCGCCCCTGGCGGCAGTACCAGCAGCCGCCGCACGCCACGCCCGCGCCGACCACCACCCGGTCGCCGATCCGGTGCCGCCGGATCGCCGGCCCGGCCTCGACCACCTCGCCCACGAACTCGGCCCCCAGCACGTCACCGGCGCGCAGCAGCGGGTCCCGCCCCGCCAGCAGGGGCAGGTCACCCCCGCAGGTGGCGCTGCGGCGGACGCGGACGATGACGTCCCGCTCGTTGCGCAACTCCGGGTCGGGCACCTCGCGTACCGCCAGCTCGTCGGCGGCCACCCAGCACAGCGCCCTCACCCGGGGACCCTCAGGCGGTCCAGCGCCGAACGGTCCGCGCGCAGCACCTCGCCGGCCTCGGCGCGCTGCTTCACCTGGCGCAGGGTCCGCCGGACCAGCAGGCGCGGATCGTCGCCGACGAGGTGGGCGGCGAGGCCTGCCGTCGCGGCGGCACGGGCCAGTGGCCGGGCGGCCAGCTCGGTGCCCCGCTCACCCGGCGCCTGCCGCACCCGCACCTCCACCACGCCGTCCAGGCGGCGCAACGGCTCCGGCCACCGGCCGTCGGGAAGCACCTGCTCCGGGGGGCGGTCCACGGTCACCACCTCCCACCCGGCCGCGGTGAGGTCGCGGTCCGCGCCGGACCGGCCACGCCACCGGGGTACGCGCAGCAGCCGTGCCGCCCCGGCCAACGCGCCGCCGCCGAGGGCCGATCCCGCCCGTGCCAGCCGTCTCCTGCGTCCCATCGGTCCTCCCGGTCCACGTCCCCCGATCGTCGGTCGGGCCCGGGTGAAGCGGGCTCGCCCGGAAGGGGTGAACCGGCCCCCGCCGGGTAACCGCTCGCCGACCGGGGGGCGGAACGCGGGCGGTGGGGGTGGGGGCCGGGTGCCGGAACAGCAGGATTCCGCACGGGTCGGCACGGCGGCGGTGCGGCCGGGGGAGCAGCGTCCGCTGCTGTCGTCGCGGCTGACGCCGACCGTGCCGCCCGAGCCGGTGGTGGCCCGGCCGCGCCTGCTGCGCCGCCTCGACGAGGGCAGCGCCGGGCCGGTCACCCTGGTTGTCGCGCCCGCCGGGTGGGGCAAGACGACCCTGCTCGCCTCCTGGGTACGGCTGACCGAACCCGAGGACGCCCCAGCGCCGGCGTGGGTCTCGGTGGAGGTCGGCGACGACGGCGACCGGCTGTGGGCGTACCTGGCGGCGGCCCTGCGCACGGCCACCGGCGCGGCGGACGACGACCTGGTCGCCCCCCTGCCGACCGGCCCGCCGCGCCCCGACCAGCTGGAACTGCTGGCGGCCGGGCTGGCCGCCGCCGAACGACCCGTACTGCTGGTCCTGGACGATCTGCACCGGATCACCGACCCGGCCGCGCTGAGCGGGTTGGAGTTCCTGCTGCGGCACTCCGAGCAGCGGCTGCGCCTGGTGGTCGGCGCGCGGGCCGGGCTGCCACTGGCCCTGCACCGCCTACGCCTCGCCGGCGAGCTGACCGAGGTCGGCACGGACGAGCTGGCCTTCACCGACGACGAGGTGGCCGACCTGCTGACCGCGCACGGTGCGCCGCTGCCGGCCGCCGCCGTACACCGGCTTCGCGAGCGCGCCGGAGGCTGGCCGGCCGCGCTGCGGATCGCCGCGCTGGCGTTGCGCGGCCAGCCCGACCCGGAACGGTGGGTGGGGCAGTTCGGCGGCGACCAGCCGGAGATCGCCGGCTACCTGCACGAGGAGGTGCTGGCCGCGATCGACCCGGCCGATCGGGACCTGCTGCGTCGTACGGCCCTCGCCGAGAGCGTCTGCGCCGAGCTGGCCGAGGCGTTGACCGGCCGCGCGGACGCCGAGCAGGCGCTGGCAAACCTGGCCGGGGCCGGCGGCCTGTTACGCCGGGAGGACAGCCGACCACCCTGGTACCGCTGCGACCCGCTGCTCGCCGACCTGCTCCGCGCCGAGCTGGCCCGGCTGCCCGCCGACGAGGTGCGGGAGCTGCACGCGCGGGCGTCCGACTGGTACGCCGGCGCGGGCCGACCCGCCGACGGCCTCCGGCACGCCCTCGCCGCCGGCCGCTGGGACCTGGCCGCCGACCTGTTCGTCGCGCACTGGCCGGAGCTGACCCGCTACGACCACGACCCGGTCGGAGGCCCGCCGCCGCCGTCCGCGCCCCCGGAGGCGGTCGAGGCCGATCCGGAGGTGGCCCTCGCCAGTGCCGCCGAGCGGGCGTACGCCGGCGACCTGAGCGCCGCCACCGCCCACCTGCGCACCGCCGCGTCGTACGCGGACGCGCTGCCGACGCCACGGCGGGACCGGTTCCTGCGGTTGGCGACCGCGCTGGAGCTGACCCTGGCCCGGCTCGCCGGTGACCTGCCGCAGACCCGTGCGGCCGCAGCCCGACTGCTGCGCACCCGCCCGACGGCCGCCCCGACCGCCGGCTCACCCGACGGCCCGCCCGCCGGGCCGCTGACCGACGCCCCGCGGCCCGGGGACGCCGACCTGCGGGCGTTCACCGGGACCGCGCTGGGCCTGGTCGGGATGTCCGCCGGCGGGCTGCCCGACGCCCGGTTCGTCCGGGCCCGGGCGGCGGCCCGGGAGGCCGGCCGGCCGCGTACCGAGCTGGTCGCCGCCAGCCGCACCGCGCTACTACTCGCCGTGCGCGGTGACCTGCGTGCGGCGGAGCAGGCGGCGCACGACGCGCTGGGCATGCCGCCCTGCCGGGGCTGGTCCTGCCGGCTCGACTGCGGCTACGCGTACCTGGCCCTGGCGGCGGTGGCCCTGCACCGCGACCAGCCCGAGGAGGCCGCCGCGAACCTCGCGCTGGCCGCACCGGCCACCGACGAGCCCGGCGACGAGCCGGTGGCGGCGGCGGTCCTCGCGCTGTGCCGCGCGGGTCTGGCCCGGGACGCCGGTGACCCGGCCGCCGCCCAGCGGCTGCTCGTGGGCGCGCGCGAGGCACTGCCCGACGAGCCGGCCGCCGCCGAACTGTCGAGTCTGCTCCGGGCCGCCGAGGCCGACGCCCGCGCCGAGCGGGGCGACCTGGACGCCGCCCGGGACCTGCTCGCGGACGTCGCCGGCGACCCGGCCACCCCGGCGCTCGACGTGGTTCTGGCCCGGGTCGAGCTGCGGGCCGGCGACCTCGGCGCCGCCGGGCGGGCCCTACCGGACTGGCAGGGGCCGCCGGCCGCAGCCTGGCCCCTGTCGGTACGCCTGGACGCCGGGCTGCTGGAGGCGGTGCTCGCCGAACGGGCCGGGGACGGACGACGGGCCAGGCGGGTCCTCGAACAGGTGCTCGACCTGGCCGGCCCGCAGGGCTCCCGTCGGGCGTTCACCCGGGCACAACCGTCGGTCCGGGACCTGCTGGCCGCCCACCTCGACGCGGGCACCGCGCACTTCCCGCTGGTCGGCGACCTGGTCCGGGGCGTCGAGGAGGGCGCCGCCCGGCCGGCGGTCGAGCCGGGCGGCCTGCTCGACGAGCCGCTCACCGAGCGGGAGCTGACCATCCTGCGGTACCTGCAGAGCATCCTGTCCAACGTGGAGATCGCCGGCGAGCTGTCGCTGTCGGTCAACACGGTCAAGACGCACGTGCGCAACATCTACCGCAAACTCGGCGCGACCCGCCGGCGCGAGGCGGTCCGGCGGGCGCGCGAGCTGCGGCTGATCTGAGCGGCGGAGCGGGTCAGGCGTTCGCCGCCGCGTCCACGGCGGCCAGCAGGTCGGGCAGGTCGTACCCGCCGTCGTGCCGGACGTCGTTGACGAACAGGGTCGGCGTGCCGTTGACCCCGCTGCGGATCCCGCCCACGAAGTCCCGGCGTACGCGGTCGGCGTACGTCCGGCGGTCCACCTCGCCGTTCACCTCGTCCGTCGGCAGCCCGAGCTGCTCGACGCCGAGCGAGAGGTGCACCGGGTCCAACTGGTCCTGGTGCTCGTACAGCCAGTCGTGCATCTCCCAGAACTTGCCGCGCGCCGCGGCGGCCTCCGCCGTCTCGGCGGCCCGCTCGGCGTACGGGTGGACATTGGCGATGGGGAAGTAGCGGTAGACCAGCCGTACCGTGTCGGCGCGCTGGCGCAGCAGCTCGTGCAGGTTCGGGTACGCGGCACCGCAGAACCGGCACTGGAAGTCGCCGTACTCGATGATGGTCACCGCGGCGTCGGACGGCCCGCGGACGTGGTCCTCGACGGTCAGCGGCTCGCGCAGCCGCGCGGTGACCTGCAGTGGCGTGGTCATCGGGCCATCACCTTCCGCTCGTTGGTCAGGTTGTCCAGCGCGTCGAAGATCCCGTCCGCGCCCGGGTTGACGTCGGGAGCCGACAGGTAGCTCCACGCCACCGTCCCGGCCTGGTCGAGCACCACCAGCGCGCGGGCCGACTCACCCCGCGAGGTGTACGCGCCGTACCGGCGGGACACCTCACCCTTGGGCTCGAAGTCGGACAGCAGCGGGAAGGTGATGCCCTGGTTCTCGGCGAACGCCCGGTGCGACCAGATGCTGTCCACCGAGATGCCCAGCACCATGGCCTGGTACTGCTCGAACACCGGCGCCGCCGCCTGGTAGAGCGACATCTGGTCACCGCAGACGGGGCTCCAGTCGGCGGGATAGAAGACCAGGACGACCGGCCGACCCCGGAACTGCTCGGGGCCGGTCTGACGCCCGTCCGGAGTGCTTGCCAGGGTGAAGCCGGGGGCGGGGTGCCCGGGTTGGATCAGCCCGTTCGGATCACTCATGCCACCAGCCTGCCGACGGGACGGGTGAGACGGACTCACCCGTCCCGGGTGGTACCCGCGCTCAGCGCAGCACCGGGGCGACCGCGATGTGGTTCTGGACCTCCCGGATGCCCGGCGCGGACCAGGCCACCTGCTCGACCTCGGCGCGTTCGGGCATGGAGTGCACCAACCCGGCGAGCACCGCCGTGTCGCCGTGCACCCGGACGGTGATCCGCTCGGCCTCGGTGGCGCCGGCCCGGGCCAGCGCGTCCACGATCTTCCCGGCCAGGTTCACGCCGTCCGGCGTCGCGTTCGGCTGGACGGTGATGCCGTTGCTGACCCCACGGACGCCGGTCAGCCGGCACACCGCTCGTTCGGCGGCCCGGCGCTGGTACTCCCACTCGACCTCACCGTGCAGCGTCACCCACCCGGCCGAGACGGTGACCTGGAGCTTCTCGATGGGTACGAACGCGTCCCACTCCAGGGCGTCGCTGGCCGCGCCGGCCAGGTCCGGGTCGGCGCGTTCGTCGCTGCCGGCCAGTTGCACGGTCAGGTCGTTGGCGACCGCCCGGACACCGGCGACGCGGTGCGCGGCCCGTTCGCCGGCCCACTTCTTCGCGTAGCTGTCCACCCGTCCGCTCAGCGTGACGACGCCTTCGGCCACGGTCACGCCGATCTCGTGTGGCTGCACCCGGGGTTCCCAGGTCAACTCGTCGAGGACGGCGGACTGGATGTCCTGGTCGGTGCGCGTGATCGTCGCGATGGCCATCTGCCCCTCCCATCCGCTCGCGTGCCTGGCGGACCGGGTGTTGGCCGTGACCGGCCCGCCGAGGTCCGATCCTGCCGGCCGGGCGGGTTACCCGTCCTCACCCGATGCGGGTGGGGCCACCCTGCGGACCTGCGTGCGTGGCGGGCTCGCCAGCAGTGTTGGGAGCGCTTCCATAGCGGCGTCGGATCGGTTAGGGTGAGTGCGTTCCTCGATCGCGGGAGCCTCGCGTCGGGTGGTTGGAGCCAGGGCAGCTCCGATCCGTCCCCCCGCGTCGTCGTCCGTCCCCCGGGCCCCGACGCGCCACTTCTGGTCGACCCGTCCCCGCGCCGCCGTGCTCGTCCCCCGGGCCGCGACGCCACCCCGGTCGATCCCGACTCCCGGGCCCCCACCCCCGGAGAGGAACGCAGATGCCCAGATCACTGACCAGCGTGGTCGTGGCGGCGCTGACCGTCGCCACGGCCGTCGTGGCGGTCCCGATCACCGCCGCGGGATCGGCGCCGGCACCGGCCGCCGCCGAGGCGTACACCTGGCGCAACGTCCCGGTCGGCGGCGGTGGCTTCGTGCCCGGCATCGTCTTCAACCCGACCGAGAAGAACCTGATCTACGCCCGGACCGACATCGGCGGGGCCTACCGCTGGGAGCAGTCCAGCCAGTCGTGGACGCCGCTGCTCGACTGGGTCGGCGCGGACCGCTGGGGCTACAACGGCGTGGTCAGCATCGCCACCGACCCGGTGCAGACCAACCGGGTGTACGCGGCGGTCGGCATGTACACCAACGGCTGGGACCCGAACAACGGCGCGATCCTGCGCTCGGCCGACAAGGGCGCCACCTGGCAGGTCACCGAGCTGCCGTTCAAGAACGGCGGCAACATGCCGGGCCGGGGCATGGGCGAGCGGCTGGCCGTGGACCCCAACCGGAACAGCACCCTCTACTACGCCGCCGAGGGCGGGAACGGGCTGTGGCGCAGCACCGACTTCGGGGCGACCTGGGCCAAGGTCACCGCCTTCCCGAACGTCGGCAACTACCGGGCCGACCCCAGCGACCCGAACGGCTACAACGGGCAGAACCAGGGCCTCACCTGGGTCAGCTTCGACAAGAGCACCGGCGCCGCCGGCACCACCACGCAGACGATCTATGTGGGTGTGGCGGACAAGGACAACCCGGTCTACCGCAGCACCGACGGTGGTGTCACCTGGGCGCGGATTCCCGGGCAACCCACCGGCTACCTGGCGCACAAGGGCGTCGTCGACCCGGTCGGCGGTCACCTCTACATCGCCACCAGCGACACCGGCGGCCCGTACGACGGCGGCAAGGGCGACGTCTGGAAGTTCACCCGGTCCACCGGGGCCTGGACGCGGATCAGCCCGATCCCCTCCACCAGCGGCGACGACTACTTCGGCTACAGCGGGCTGACCATCGACCGGCAGCACCCGAACACGCTGATGGTGGCCACCCAGGTCTCCTGGTGGCCGGACGCGATCTTCTTCCGCAGCACTGACGGCGGGGCGAGCTGGACCCGCATCTGGGACTTCACCAGCTACCCGCAGCGGTCCAAGCGCTACACCATGGACATCAGCTCGGTGCCCTGGCTGACCTTCGGCACCAACCCGGCGCCCCCCGAGGAGACCCCCAAGCTGGGCTGGATGAACGAGTCGGTGGAGATCGACCCGCACGACTCCAACCGCATGATGTACGGCACCGGGGCCACCATCTACGGCACCACCGACCTCACCAAGTGGGACACCGGCGGTCAGTTCACGATCCGGCCGATGGTCCGGGGCCTGGAGGAGACGGCCGTCCTCGATCTGGTCAGCCCACCCAGCGGCGCACCCCTGATCAGCGCGCTCGGCGACGTCGGCGGCTTCCGGCACACCGACCTGGACACCATTCCGTCGATGCTCTTCACCCAGCCGGTCTTCACCAGCACCACGAGCCTGGACTACGCCGAGAGCAAGCCCGCCGTGCTGGTGCGTGCCGGCAACTTCACCGACTCCGACCGGCCCAACGACAGCCACGTCGCCTTCTCCACCGACGGCGGGGCCACCTGGTTCCAGGGCACCGAGCCGTCGGGCGTCAACGCCGGCGGCACGGTCGCCGCGGCGGCCGACGGCAGCCGGTTCGTCTGGTCGCCCGGCGACGCGGGCCAACGCGTCGTCTACGCGGTCGGCTTCGGCAACTCGTGGGCGCCGTCCACGGGCATTCCGGCGAACGCGACGATCGAATCCGACCGGGTCGACCCCAACCGGTTCTACGGCTTCAGCGGCGGCCGGCTCTACCTGAGCACCAACGGCGGAGCGAGCTTCACCGCGACGGCGGCGACCGGCCTGCCCACCTCCGACGTGCGCTTCAAGGCGTTGCCCGGCAAGGCCGGCGAGCTGTGGCTGGCCGGCCCGGGCGGGCTCTGGCGGTCCACCGACTCCGGGGCCAGCTTCACCAAGCTGGGCGGCGTCAGCGCCTCCGGCAACGTCGGGTTCGGCAAGGCCGCGCCGGGGCGGACCAACCCCGCCGTCTTCCTCTACGGCACGGTGGACGGCCAGCCCGGCGTACACCGCTCCGACGACGGCGGCACGACGTGGGTACGCGTCAACGACGACCGTCACCAGTACGGCAACCCGACCGAGGCGCTGACCGGCGATCCCCGGGTCTACGGGCGGGTCTACCTGGGCACCAACGGTCGCGGCATCCTGGTGGCCGACCGCACCGGCGGCACGCCGACGACGCCGCCTCCCACCACGCCGCCTCCCACCACGCCGCCTCCGACCACGCCCCCTCCGACCACGCCACCTCCCACCACGCCCCCTCCGACCACGCCCCCTCCGACGACGCCGCCTCCGACGACGCCGCCTCCGCTTGGTGGGTGCGCGGCGACCTACCGGGTGACCGGCTCGTGGACGGGCGGTTTCCAGGCCGAGGTCGTGGTCAGCAACCCCGGCACCAGGCCCATCGCGGGCTGGACGCTCGGCTGGACATTCCCCAACGGCCAGCGCGTCAGCCAGCTCTGGGGCGGCACCCACACCCAGACCGGGGCGGTCGTCTCGGTTGTGGACAGCGGCTGGAACGGCGCGCTCGCCCCCGGGGCCAGCACCACGATCGGCTTCCTCGGTTCCTGGACCGGCACCAACTCGCCGCCGGCCTCGGTGAGCTGCACGAGTCGCTGACCCGGTGGCCCGGCGTCGTCCGGGCCACCCGAGAACACCGGTCCGCCGGGGTTGCCTGAGGGGTCCGGCACCCCGGCGGACCGGGCGCACATTCCGCCCAGCACCGCCACCGGTACGCGAGCGGGCCCCGCCGACGCGATGTCGACGGGGCCCGCTCGGTGTACCGGTGGCTAGTCGTCCAGGCCGACGGGGGAGTTGGGGCGGTCGACGTCGACGAACTCGACGTCGTCCACCGCGCGGTCGTCTCGACTGCCGGCGGCGCGAGCGGCGGAGCCGACGGCCCAGCCGACCGCCGCGCCGACCAGCGCGGCGCCGATCAGCAGCGTCCACGGCAGCGCCGGCTGGCGTCCGGCGAGCGCGTCGAAGGCGCGCGCCGCGCGACGCCGTGCCTCCTCCGCCGCCGAGCCCACCAGGTCACCGGCGCCGTCGGCGAGGTCGCCGCTGCTGCGACGGGCCGACCGCGCGGTGTCCCGGACGCTGTCGCCCGCGGAGCTGACGGCGGAGAGCAGCTGCTCCCACGCCTGGTCCGCGATCCGCTCCGGCTTACTTCGCCGGTCCAGTAGGTTGGTTCCGAACATCGTGGTTACCTCCTCAGGTGCCGAAGCCGCCGGCCACTTCGGACCTCGGCGTCCGTCCAGCGCGACACGGTTCGCTGACTGCGCAGTGCCCCGGGCCGGTGGCGCGCAAACCCGGCCCCGCGTGGCGCACCCGTCGGGGGTCAGCGCACCGCCACCGCGGCCACGCCGCGTGCGAAATCGTCGTCATCGTCATCGTCGTCGTCTCCGCCGCCGAAACCGCAGGCCAGTACGAGGGCGAGCAGCAGACCGACGCCGGCCAACCCGGCCAGTCGCTTGATCATCGAAGGTCCTCTCCGTCACGGTGGGTGTTCCGGGCCGATGCTAGGAAGCGTCGGCAACCACGCTGGCGGGTCGGGCCGGGACCGCTGGCGCGACACGCCGGTCCCACGCGGGGCGGGCGTACGGGACGGCACGGATGCCGGGCCTGCCGGACCGCGACCGCTACCCTGGTCCGGCGACGCGTCGGTTCCGACCGATCGTCGACTGATCAGATAACGAAAAGTATTGAATGATCAGATGCCGAAAAGTGGGGATATGGGCGACTTTGTCCGCTCGGATCCGTGAATTGCTCATCCCGAGGGGTGGCGACCGAGGCCGTTGGAGGAATACTCTCGGTCGCGGCCCGCGTACTGATGAGGCGCCCGGGGGACGGGCGGGTGGAGGTGCTCGCGTGAGCCTGTCGATCGTGAAGTCGGTCCTGTCCGGTGGTGTCGTCGAGATCGCCCCGCGGGGTGAGATCGACGTCGACACAGCGTACGAGGTGCGAGAGGCGATTGCGGAGGTGCTGGCCAAGAGCCGTCCGCTGCGCATCGAGCTGAACATGAGGCTGGTCACCTTCATCGACTCCGTGGGCATCAGCGCCATGGTCGCCGGCTTCCAGACCGCCGAGGTCAGTGGCGTCAAGCTGGTCGTCACCGAGCCGAGCCGGTTCGTGCACCGTCAGCTCTGGGTGACCGGCCTGCTCGGTCTCTTCGGCGCACCGGAGCCCTACTTCGCCGGGGCCGCCACCCCCGAGGTGCTTCCCGGCGCCTGAGGCGCGGGCGGCCACCGTCAGGCCTGCGCGTCCGGACCGGTCAGGTCCACGTCGGTCACCTCGGTGACTGCCCGGATCGCCGTGACCGACGCGTAGCCGGCGGCCAGCAACGCCACGTCGGTGCCGGGCTGCGCGGCCTGCCCGGGCTCCTGCAACGAGGCGGCGCAGAGCACCACGTCGACCCCGAGGGACAGCACCAGTCCGTCCGGCCGTTGCCAGCCCAGGGCGGCGTACGGGACGATCGTGCGACCAGCGACGTCGGGAGACGGTGTGTTCGGCAGCGATACCTTCAGCTACACCGTCCAGGCCCGCTGCTCAGTCGCCGAGGCGGCGGCGCTGTTGAGCGACCTGACCCGTCAGGGTGAACTGCATCCCCTGATCGTGCGGGTGCGCGAGGTGCCGCCCCGCCCGGGGGCCCGCGCCAGCTACACGATCAACGACAGGCTGGTCGCCGGCCCGCTGCGCTTTCGCACCACGTACCACGCGGACGTGCTGGTCAGCGAGCCCGACGAGATCGTCACCGTGGCCCGCCAGTGGCCCGCCACCACGGTTCGCAACCACACCCGGCTGCGCGCCGAGCCGGACGGTCTGGTCCGCATCGACGTCGACATCACCCTGCGCGCGCCGACACCCCTGTTCCGGTACGCCTTCGGTCAGGCCCGCGCCGCCCACCTCGCCCTGGCCGCGCGCCTCGGCGCGGCCCTCGACGACCCCGCGCCGTGAGCCCTCGGTCCCGCGCCCACTACTTCCTTATTGGTGCGTGACGTGGCGTCACGGGGCGCGCAGGGCGATCCCGCGTCGTGCCGCCGGCGGGTCGGCGTCCCCAGGGCTTGTACGTCGACAGGACCGTCGCGATGATCATGAGGCTGGTCGACACCGCGGGCGCGATCACCAGGTCGGCGCGGTCCCGCGTCGGTAGCGCGGCGCCCAGCGCGGCGGCGTGCCGCAGGTTCGGCGTGAGCAGGAACAGCACCAGCCCGACCATCACTGTGGTGATCACGAGCTTGATCACCACCCAGCGGTAGCGCAGCAGGCCCCAGGGGGTGAGCAGCGCGCTGGCGACACCGACGAGCCACACGAGCACGCTCAGCGGCGCGAAGAGCACGGTGCCGACGAGCCCGGCGACCGGGTAGACCACGGCCGGGTCGGCGCCGCGCTGTGCCGCGATGCCGAGGGTGAGTAGCACCAGGTCGGCCCCGAGCCAGCCGAGGGAGGTGACCAGGTGCAGGGTGAGCAGGGCCTTGCGCGTGCGGGGCGCGATTCGCGGCATACCCGAATGCTCCCGGCCCGACCCCGCGTGGTCGTCCGACCAGCGACGACGTCCGGGGTACGCCCGCTGACGTACCCCGGACGGCGTCGGTGGTCAGTACACCGACAGGTGCACGTGGTTGGTGTGGTCGCTGGAGGGGTCGCCGTTCCCCCCGCTGTACGACTTCCAGCCGCTGCTGGGTAGCCAGATCTGCTTGAACCAGATCACGTAGAGCACCGCGAGCCGGTCGGCGTTGCGGATGAAGTACGCGGCCAGGTTGTTGCCGTACGTCTTGTCGCCGCCGGTGGCGATGCCGCCGAAGCCACCCTTCTGCGCGGCGAAGTCGCAGGCCCGGCCCTTGGGGTGCTCGCCCGAGCCGCCGTTGCGGTGACAGGAGACGTACCGGGTGAAGCCGGCGGCCTTGGCCTGGTTGAGCGCGTGCAGGGTGCGGGGGGTGATGCAGCCGCTGGCCGGGGTGGGGTCGTTGATGCTGCACGACTCGGATGGCCAGGAGCCGTCGGAGTTGCGCGGTGCGGGCTGGGCGTTGGCGGTGGAGGTGCCACGGTTGGAGCCGGTGTCGGTGTCGGCGGCGGCGCTGGCGCGTGCCTTGTCGTTGGCGACCGTCAGGGCCCGCTCGGCCTGCTCCTTGCGCTTGGCCATCACCTCGACCTGCTTACGCTGCTCCCGGATCTCGCCGTCGAGGGCGACGCGGGTGCGGTTCGCCTCGTCCCGGGTGGCGTGCAGGTCGCGCAGCACCCGGTCCTCGTTGGCGGCCACCACGTCGAGGGCGGCCGCCCGGTCCATGAAGCCCTCGGGGGTGTTGCTGTTGAGCAGGGCCGAGACGGTGCTGAGTCGGCCGGTGCGGTACGCGACGCCGGCGATCTCGCCGACCTTGCCGTTGCGTACGGTCATCTCGGCCTCGGTGTCCTTCAGCTTGACCGCGAGCTGCTGTTGCCGCTGGATGGAGGTGTCCAGCGCGCGCTTCGCGTCCAGGTAGCCCTTGCTGGCCGCCTCGAGCTGGGCCCGTAGCGCCGGGGTGCCGCCCTCCTCGTCGCCGTCGGGCGCGGCGGCGGCCCGCAGGCCGGCGGGGGGAGCGGCGGTGGCGGCGCCGACCGGAAGCGCGACGCCGAGGGTGACCATCATGACGATCAGTGCCGCAAGCCGGGCGGCGGGTGGTCGTGCTGGTGCCACTACGCATGTCCTTCCGTCAGCCGCCGACCGGGTTAGCTGACGGGTTCGGGACGGAAGATCCCTACCGCTGACGCGGATGCACCCCAGGAACATGGTTCCCCGGTTCGCCCTGCCGGGCGATTAGGCGACGGCCGCCACCGGCGCCGGGAGGCGCCGCCGGGTGGTGGCCGGGACAGAGCCTACCGGTGCTGGTGGGGTCTGTGCAGCCGATGTGACGGAAGGTGCCGGCACCATCGCGAAGGATGACGGTCACCACTCGACGGAACCGCAGGCGCCCGGGGCGGCACCGGGTTCGGTCTGCAGCGTGGCGTGCTCGATGCGGAAGTCGTCCCGCAGGGCGGTACGCGCCGCGGTGAGCACCGCGCCGACCTCCGCGCCGGGCGCCATGGTCAGGTGCGCGGAGGCCACCTCCATGCCCGAGGTGAGCGTCCAGACGTGCAGGTCGTGCACCTCGACCACGCCGGGCACCGCGGCCAGACGGTCGTGCACGGCGGTGACCTGGAGGTGTTCCGGGGCGGCCTGCACGAGGATGCGTACGGCGGCCCGCCCCAGCCGCCAGGTGCGCGGCAGGATGAACACGCCGATCGCAACCGCGACCAGCGGATCGGCCCACCACCAGTCGGTGACGGCGATGAGCAGCGCAGCGCCGATCACGCCGAGCGAGCCGAGCAGGTCGCCCAGCACCTCCAGGTAGGCGCCCTGGAGGTTGATGCTCTCCCGGGCGCCGGCGCGCAGCAGCCCGAAGGCGACCACGTTCGCGAGCAGGCCGAGGATGGCCACCGTGAGCATCGGACCGCTGAGCACCCGGTGCGGGTCGCCGAACCGGCCGATCGCCTCGATCACCACGTAGACCGCCACGCCGGAGAGCAGGACGGCGTTGGCCAGCGCGGCGAGAACTTCGAGGCGGTAGAGCCCGAAGGTGCGTTGCGGGTCGCCGGTGGCCCGCCGCGTGGCGGTGATCGCGGCGAGCGCCATCCCGATGCCGAGTACGTCGGTGAACATGTGCCCGGCGTCGGAGAGCAGCGCCAGCGAGCCGGTGTGGAAGGCGGTCACCGCCTCGACCACCATCAGGGCAGCGAGCAGTCCGAAGGCCGCCCAGAGCCGTCCGCGATGCTGGTGGGCGGCGTTGGCGACCGACCCGTGGTGGTGGTCATGTCCTGCTCCCACGAGACCCACCCTCCGACGTCGCCCGGGACCCGGTCAAATGTATGCTCACATCGCTATGTGTGCAAGTGTAGGGCGAGGGCCGGCCCCTGGGCGCGCCAACCCGACGGTCAGCCGGTCGGGTCGACGGTGGTGAGCCGCTGGGTTGCCCGGGAGAGCGCCACGTAGAGCGTGCGTACACCCGAGCCCGGATCGGCCCGGATCTCGCTGGGGGCGACCAGCACGACCCCGTCGTACTCCATGCCCTTGGCCTCCAGGCTGGTCACCACCTGCAAGCGCGTCGCGCCGAGCGCGTCGAGCCAGCCGGCGACCTCGTCGCGGCGGGTGACCGGCGTGATCACCCCGACCGTGCCGTCGACCTCGCCCAGCAGGCCGGTGGCCGCCTGTACGGCCGCGGCCTGGAGCCCGGCGGGCGGCACCACCAGCTCGACCGGGTCGACGCCGGTGGAGCGGACGGCCCTCGGCAGGGGCAGGTCCGGATAGAGCCGGCGGATCTCCGCCGCCGCCACCGCGAAGATCTCCGCCGAGTTGCGGTAGTTGGTGGTGAGCGTGAACTCGTGCCGTTTGCGCCGGCCCAGCGCCTGGTCGCGGGAGCGGGTCAGCTCCTCGGGGTCACCGGTCCAGGCGGTCTGCGCCGGGTCGCCCACCACCGTCCACGAGGCCAACCGCCCACGCCGACCGATCATCCGCCACTGCATCGGCGAGACGTCCTGCGCCTCGTCGACGACCACGTGCGCGTACTCCCGGTAGTCCTCCGGCCGCTCCCGGGCCGCCGCGCGGGCGGCCCGCTGCCGGTCGGCCGCGGTGCTCAGCTCACGAACGCCGCCCGCGAGCTGGAACGGGTCGCGCCGGGCCCGCGCCGGTTTCACCGGCTTGCCGAGCAGCGCGTCCAGCTCGTCGAGCAGCGCCACGTCCGCGATGGTCAGGCCCGCACTGTCCAGACTCTGGTACGCCGTGCCGAGCAGCCGGATCTCCGCGCCGGAGAGGATCCCGCCGGCGTACCGGCGCAGCCGATCCGGTCGAGCCAGCCAGCCCAGCACGTGCCGGGGGTGCAGGCGCGGCCACCAGGCCTTGAGGAACTCCCGGAACTCCGGCCGCTCCGCGATCTCGTCCTCGAAGGCCCGCTGCTCGGGCAGCCGGCCGATGTTCACGCGCCGGGCCTGCGCCCACAGCGCGGCGAAGACACCGTCGAAGCCGGCGCGGCGAACCTCGTTGCGCCGGGCGCCCCGGTGCAGCGCGCGGTCCCGGATCGCGTCCAGCTCGCGGCGGTCCAACCGCAGCAGCCCGCCCCGGTAGAGCAGGCGCAGCTCGCCAGGAGCCCCCGGCGCCGCGTCGCGGGCCGCCCGTTCCAGCACCCGGCGCATGCGCAGCGAGCCCTTCACCGCCGCCACCTCGGGCGGGTCGGTTCGGGTGGCCGTCATCCCCGGGAACAGGGTGCCCAGCGAGTGCAGGGTCGCGGTGTCCTCGCCGAGCGACGGCAGCACCGAGGCGATGTACTCGACGAAGACGGTCGACGGCCCGACCACCAGGATGCCGCCACCGGCGTACCGGCTGCGGTCGGAGTAGAGCAGGAAGGCCGCCCGGTGCAGGGCGACCGCCGTCTTGCCGGTCCCCGGGCCGCCCGCGACGATCGTCACCCCGGAGCCGGGCGACCGGATCGCCTCGTCCTGCTCCCGCTGAATCGTCGCGACGATGTCGCGCATGCCGCGACCGGTGGCCCGGGAGAGGGTGGCCAGCAGCGCGCCGTCACCGACGACCGTCATCCCCTCCGGGGCCGCCTCCGGATCGAGCAGGTCGTCCTCGATGCGGGTGACCCGCTCCCGCTGGGACTGGATGGTGCGGCGACGCACCACGCCCAGCGGCTGCGCGGGGGTGGCCTGGTAGAACGCCGACGCGGCCGGCGCCCGCCAGTCGACGACGAGGGTGCTGGCGTCCTCGTCACGGATGCCGAGCCGCCCGACGTGCAGCACCTGCCGGTCGCGCAGGTCCAGCCGGCCGAAGACCAGGCCCTCGTGTTCGGCGTCGAGGGTGTGCCGCCGCTGAGCCGCGTGGAAGACCATCGCGTCGCGTTCGACGAGCGCGCCGAACGTGCCCACCCGCGCCATCCGGTAGCCGTCCCGCTCGGCGCGCACCGCCGACTGCCGTAGCTCGGCCAGTCGGGCGTACACCCGGTCGAGGTGCCGTTGCTCGACGGCGATCTCCTGCTCCAGGGCGGTCTGGTCGGTCAACGCACGCTCCTTCGATGTCGCCGGCAAGCGGCGCGAACCGCGCGGGCCAACCGCAGAAGGGTACGGCCCCCGACCCGACCCGCCGCGCCCGAGGTGCGCGAACGTGCTCAGCGACCCGCCGCGACGGCGCTCACGACCGGCCCGTGCGGCGGGGGTGCGGCGCTGGGGCCGGGCCCGTGCGGCGAGGGTGCGGCGAGCACCCGGCCCAGGACACCGGTCAGGGCCGCGTTCACCTCAATCGGACGCTCCATCATCAGCATGTGGCCGGCGCCCGGGCAGACGGTCAGCTCGGTGGCCGGCAGGACGGCGGCGATCGACTCGGCGCACGGCGGCGGGGTCAGCCGGTCCCGGTCACCGACCAGGGCGGCGGCCGGCAGGTGCGCCAGGGCGGCGAGGGTGTCCAGCCGGCGCTGAGCGCCGATCGAGGCGCGGAAACCGCCGATCGAGCGCAGCGAGGCGCGGGCCACCGCCGACGTGACCAACCGGATGTCGGAGGGATCGCAGCGGTCGCCGAAGAGCATCCACCGGATGCTCGGCTGCAGCGCGTTGAGCAGCGCCCGGGGCGCTCGCCACGAGCCGCAGCGGGCCAGCACGCCGGCACCGGTCGTCTCGGCGAGCCGGATCAGCCGGGCGATGCGTGGCGAGAGCCCGTACACGGTGTGCGTGTGCCCCTCGGCGGTGGTCGAGACGAAGACCAGTCCGGCCGTACGCGCGGCGAAGTGCTCCCGGTGGCGGTGCGCGTACTCCATGATCGTCATTCCGCCCATCGAGTGCCCGACCAGAACCACCCGACCGCTCGGCGCGACCGCGTCGAGGACGGCGGCCAGGTCGTCGCCGAGCTGGGCCAGGGTGGCCGTGGGCAGCGCCATGCAGCTCGACCGGCCGTGACCCCGCGCGTCGTAGGTGACCACCCGCACCGAGTCGCCGAAGGACGACGTGAGCGCGTCGAGCTGCCGGTGCCAGCTGCGCCCGTCCAGCGTCCAGCCGTGCAGGAGGACCGCCGTCACCGGGGCGTGCACGGGACCGGTGGTCTCGACGTGCAGCCGTACGCCGTCGGGCATACCGACTTCGAGTCGCTCCGGCATCGCCACCTCCCAGGCTCGCCCCGGCATCACCCGTACCTCCGATACCCGGCGGTAACACCGGCTACCCGTCGGGACGCCACGCCAATCGCGGTCGGGCGAACATTCCCGACCCCGCCCCTGGCCGTGCGCCGGCGGGCCAAGCTGAACGGCATGGAGTCGGCGCGGGCGACGCCGGTTCCGCCGACGGGCGGGTCCGGGGGGCGGGGACGGCAGGCCGGCGGCACGCCCCGGGCCGCGTTGGCCGACCTGCTCGGCGGCAACCGGAGGTTCGTCAGCGGCCAGCCGATCCACGGGCACGACGTCACCGCCGCCGCGGCGGCCGCCTCCGGAGACCAGCAGCCGTACGCGGTGGTCCTCGGCTGCATCGACTCGCGGGTGCCGCTGGAGGCGATCTTCGACCAGACCTTCGGGGCGATCTGCGTGATCCGCACCGGCGGGCACGTGCTCGACCGGGCGGTGTGCGGCTCCATCGAGTACGTGGTGGGGCAGCTCGGCGTGCCGTTGGTCATGGTGCTCGGGCACGAGCGCTGCGGTGCGGTCGGCGCGACCGTGGACGCCCTGCGCACCGGCGAGCGCCCCGGTGGGTCGCTGGCCCACCTGGTCGACGAGATCGCCCCGGCGGTCGTCGAGGTGGGGCTCGACGATCCGGCGGTGCTCGCGCTCACGGTCCGCCGACACGTCCGGCGCACCGTGGACGCGCTGCGCGTCGACGACCTGTTGGCCGGGCCGGTGGCCACCGGCCGGGTGGCCGTGGTGGGCGGCCTCTACGACCTGAGCACCGGCGAGGTTGCTCTGCTCGAGGCGTCCTGACAAACGAACGACCGCCCGCCGGGAACTCCCGGCGGGCGGTCGGTGGTGCGGTGGGGGAGGGCTCAGCCCTCGAAGACGCCGGCCGCGACCAGACGCTTCTCGGTGGCCTCCCAGCCGTCGTTCGGGTGAACGGTGGCCAGGTTGTTGATCTCCGCCCGGATCTTGGCGGCGTGGCCGGCGGCGGCCAGCGCCCGGATCTCCTCGACGAACGCGTCGGAGTCGGTACGCAGGTGCGCGGTCTTGCCGTTGGTCAGGTTACGCACGTAGGCGTGCTTGCCGCCGTTGAGCGGGATGAGGTACTTGAACTCGCCCAGCACGCTGAGGGCGCCACCCTGGCCAGCCTGGCCGGCCCGGACGGACGCGCGCGCGGTCTTAGAGGTGTTGCTCGCCACGGAGGTACTCCTTGCAAGACGTACGGGAGGACTGGACGTCCGGGGGCTGTGTGCGGGTGACACTGCGTCGGCCCGCAGAGGTGGAACGCGGCAGAAGCCGCCGATGGAACTGTACATGACCACGACATCAGGCTGGTCGTCGCGGTGTCCTGAGAGGCAACGGAGACCACCCGTCCGGCTATTCCGGGTGGCGTTTTTTCCGATTCTCTGGCGCACCATCCGTCACACGAGTCATCATGTGTTGCAGCAACCACTCGGGTGGACGAGGTCGTAGGGGAAGACGCACCTCGCTCTCCGGGAGGTCACCGTGCCAACGCGTGGCGTCGTATACGTCCACTCGACCCCGCTCGCCGTGTGCTCGCACGTCGAGTGGGCGATCGCGCGCGTCCTAGCCGCGCCGGTCAACCTGCAGTGGACGGCTCAGCCCGTCGACCCCGGCGCCCGCCGGGCCGAGTGTGGGTGGACCGGCCGTCCGGGAACGGGCGCCGAGCTGGCTGCTGCCCTCCGGCAGTGGCCCATGATCCGTTTCGAGGTCACCGAGGAGCCGAGTCCCGGCGTCGACGGTGAGCGTTTCATGTACGTGCCGGCCCGTGGCCTGTTCCGGGCCACCGTCGGGGCGGCCGGTGACATCCAGCTCGGCGAGGACCGGCTGCGGACCCTGATGGCCTCCGCCCGTGCCCCGGAGGCGTTGTCGCACGCCCTTGACAAGGCGCTCGGCACCGCGTGGGACGCGGACCTGGAGCCCTACCGGTACGCCGGTGACGGCGCACCGGTGACGTTGCTCACCCGGGTCGGCTGACGGCGGGGCCGCACGCGCTGCGGACCTGGGTGTTGCGTCACCCTCACGCTGGCGACCGGTAAGGTCAAGTTGCCCCGATAAGGGGGAACTGGTGGGATGGTCGGCGTGCCGATTCGCCCGCGACACGCAGGTGTCGCCGTCGCCGCCCTGACCGCCCTGATCGTCTCCGGCTGCTCGGGTACCCCGGATCGTCCCGACCCGACGCCCGGCCCGACCGGCGCGTCGGCGGCCCCGAGCGCACCCGCCTCGCCGCCGAACGACGACCCGGCCGCGCGGGCCGCCGCGCTGGTCGCGACGCTCTCCGACGAGGACCTGGTCGGGCAGGTGCTGATGCCCTACGCGTACGGCGACTCGGCCACCAAGGTCTCCACCGGCTCGGCGGCCGGCAACCAGGCGCTCGCCGGCGTCGACACCCCCGCCGAGATGATCGCCAAGTACCGGCTCGGCGGGCTCATCCTGGTCGGCTTCAGCGCCGACGACCCGACCAAGGGCAATCAGGAGACGACAAACGTCGACAACCCGAAGCAGGTCCACGACCTGACCACCGGACTGCGGGGGGCCGCCGGACGGCTGGCCGCCGGCCCGGCGCCCTTCCTGATCGGCACCGACCAGGAGTACGGCGTGGTCACCCGCGTCACCGACGGCGTCACCATCCTGCCCAGCGCCCTCGCGGCGGGTGCCGCCGGTGACCCGAAGCTGACCGAGGCCGCCTGGCAGGCCGCCGGCGCCGAACTCGCCGCGATGGGCATCAACATCGACTTCGCCCCGGTCGCCGACGTGCTGGCCACCCGCAGCACGGTCATCGGCTCCCGGTCGTTCGGCGCCGACCCGAAGATCGCCGCCGCGCAGGTCGGCGGCGCGGTCCGGGGCCTACAGGCCAGCGGCGTCGCGGCCACCCTGAAGCACTTCCCGGGGCACGGCCACAGCGCGGACGACTCGCACAAGGACCTGCCGGTGCTCACCCAGTCCGCGGCGGCGCTGCAGAGCGGCGCGTGGCCGCCGTTCAGCGCCGGGTTTGACGCGGGCGCGATGGCCGTGATGTCCGGCCACCTGGACGTGCAGGCCATCGACCCCGGCACCCCGGCGACCTTCTCCCACAAGCTGCTCACCGACGTGCTGCGTGGTCAGCTCGGCTTCAAGGGCGTGGTGATCACCGACGGGATGAACATGCCACCGGCGAAGCGGTGGGCGCCCGGCGAGGCCGCCGTCCGCGCGCTGAACGCCGGCAACGACCTGATCCTCATGACCCCGAACGTCGGTCAGGCGTACGACGGGCTGCTCGCCGCCCTGCGTGGCGGGTCGCTGCCCCGGGCCCGGCTCGTCGACGCGGTCACCCGGATCCTGACCATGAAGTTCCGGCTGGCGGCGGGACCCGCCGAGCCGATGTCCACGCTCAACACCCCGGCGCACCGGGCGGCGGCGGACGCGCTGGCCGCCGGAGCGGTCACCGTGTTGCGGGGGGCCTGCGGCGGCGCGGTGCACGGCCCCGTCACCGTCACCTCCTCCGGCGGCCGGGACGGCACCCGGGCGGCGCTCACCGCCGCGCTGACCGCGGCCGGCGTGACGGTGAAGCCGAGCGGCGGGACGGTGGTGCACCTGGTCGGCTACGGCGACGGGGAGAAGGACCTGAGCGCCAGTGCGGCGGTCACCGTCGCCATGGACACGCCGTACGTGCTGGCCAAGGCCAAGTCGCCGACGCTGCTGGCCACGTACTCCTCCAGCCGGGCGTCGATGACCGCGCTCGCCGCCGTACTGGCCGGCAAGGCCCGCCCGGGTGGCCGGTCACCGGTGCTGGTGCCCGGACTGCCGGCCACCACCTGCAAGAGCTGACGGCACCGGCAGGAGATCCGACCGCGACTCGGTCAGTCGATGCCCTCGACGATGCGGAAGTCGCGCTCGACGCCGTCGGAGAGTGCGGCCAGCGCCTCCTGGTAGGCCGCACTCTCGTGCGCCGCGACGGCCTGCTCGAAGCTGTCGAACTCGATCAGGACCGTACGCTCGGCGATTCCGGCGTCGTACGCGGCGATCCGACCGCCACGGACGAGGACCCGGCCGCCCCCGGCCCGGACAGCGGGGCCGGCCAGCTCGTTGTAGGCGGCCAGCTTCTCGGGGTCGGAAACGGTGCGGTAGGCGCTGACCCAGTAGCCCTTAAGCATGGAACCTCCTGTGGTGGGGGAGTGCGTCCGACTCACGTGTTGGTCGTGGCCGAGCGTCGCCGGGCGAGAGCGAGGCTTGTCAGCGTCGCGATCGCCATGGCGCCGATCCCGACCATTGCCGCGGTGCGGTAGGCGCGGTCGTCGGGAAAGAGGTGGCCGGGGCGGGTGCCCGCGGCGAGGACCAGGCCGCCGACAGCGCTGCCCAGGGAGTACCCGACGCTGCGGACGACGTAGTTGAAGCTCATGGCGCTCGACGTCTCGCTCCTGGCAGTGGCGGCCAGGATGACACCGGGCATCGCGGCCGAGAAGCCGCCGACGCCGAAGCCGAGCACGCCCATCGCCGCGAACAGTTCGGCCAGGTTCGACCGGGCCGCCGCGAACAGGGCGAACCCGACGCCGACCACGACAGCGCTGCCGGCCAGGAGCAGGGGGTCGGCGACCCGCGTGCGGACCCGCGGCGTGAGCTTGCCGGCGACGAACCCCAGCACCGAGAACGGGATCAGGACCAGCCCGGCGACGAAGGTCGTCAGCCCGAAGCCGTAGCCGACGCCGGGCGGCGTCTGCGCGTACCGGGTGATGAGCGTGAGCAGGAGGTACATGCCGATCCCGGCGACGAACATGGCGAGGTTCGCCCCCGCGACCGCCGGGTGCCGTACCGCCCGCAGATCGACCAGGGGCGTCGGGCTGCGCAGCTCGATGACGGCCCAGACGCAGAGCA
Organism: Micromonospora sp. NPDC049801; assembly: GCF_040656575.1. NCBI lineage: Bacteria > Bacillati > Actinomycetota > Actinomycetes > Micromonosporales > Micromonosporaceae > Micromonospora > Micromonospora sp. NPDC049801. Next base: position 73,923 of record NZ_JBFAMS010000017.1, read on the forward strand.
GCACCACCGCGCCGACGGCGAGGCCCGCCGCCACGGCGAGGTGCCTGCTCCACAGGTTCCGCTCACCGGCGAGGAACAGCACCAGGAGCAGCGCAGCGCTCAGGACGACCGCGCCTGCCACGTCCACGTGGGCGGACCGGCCTTCGGGAGCTTCGGGCATGGCGCGCCACGCGGTCAGGAGGGCGGCTGCGGTGACGACCAGGCCGAGGCCGTAGGCGGCCCGTACTCCGCCGAGCTCGGCGAGCAGGGCGGCCAGCGGGTAGCCGACGCCCGCGCCGATGATCGAGACCACCGAGATCAGAGCGATCACGGCCGCGCCGCGCTCCTCGGGGAGGTGGTCCCGGGCCACGCCCATCATCAGCGCCGTGAGCCCGAGCCCGACGCCCTGGGCCGCCCGGCCGGTCAGTAGCCACGCGAACGGCAGTGGCAGCACGGTGAGCGCGCTGCCGGCGACGACGACGGCCAACGTGGCGAGGATCGTGGCCCGTCGGTGTGGACCGGCTCCGAGCCGGCCCAGGACCGGCGTGGCGACGGCGCCGCTGAGCAGCGCGACGGTCAGCGTCCACTGCGCGCTGCCGAGCGAGACGTGGAACGACGTCGCCACGCTGGTGATGAGCGGCGTACCGAGGCTGGCGACCGCCGCCACGACCAGGGCGATGAACATCAGGGCGGGGACCAGCAGCCGCGTCTCGGGGCGGGGCACCGGGAACGCCTTCGGCGCACCCCCGCCGATCGGCTGCCCGGTCACCGCTTCGGCCCTTCGCGGTCCTGTCCTTCGAGCGCTGCCAGATGCTCCAACGCCGGCAGGGCCGCCACCAGCGCCTCGACCTCGTCGCCGGTGAGCCGGCCGATCAACCGCTCGAACGCGTGGATCCCCGCCTGGCGGCGCGTCCGGACATAGGCGGCGCCGGCCTCGGTCAGGCACACCAGCGTGACCCGCTTGTCGGACGCGTCGCCCCGCCGCTCGACCAGGCCGGATTCCTCCATCACCCGGACCAGGGTGGTCATCGCGGGCTGGGTGACGCCCTCGACCGTGGCCAGATCGGTGATGCGCCGCGGACCCGTCCGGTCCAGGGTCGCCAGGGTGGCGGCAGAGGTCAGGCTCATGTCCCGGGGTAGGCGTCTCGCGGCCCTGGTGGCCAGGCCGTAGAGGGCCGCCCCGATGGCGGCGGACGTGCCAGGAGGAGTGTCTGGACGACGCACGCCAAAAGCATAGCGCTTTTATATTCATGTTCTATGCAAGAGGTCGCGGCCCGGGAATCCGGTCGCGCCGGCACGGCCACCCTGGCAGCGTGTCGCCCATGGGTCAGGCGCAGGGCTTCCGGTACGACCAGCGTGCCGACGGCACGGTGGTGATCACCCACCACGGCCGGGTGGCGGGCACGCTGCGGGGCGCCCGCGCGGCGGAGTTCCTCGCCGAGGTCGACGACGACCCGCAACTGGTGATGGCCCGCTGGACCGGCAACTACCGCCACGGCAACGAGCGCACCGCCCGGCAACACCCCCGCAACCGACGCTGAACACGCGAAAGGGCCCCCTCGCGAGAGGGGACCCTTTCGGTGATCCGCAGATCGGCCAGCTCACGGCCGCTGTCTCACGGCCGCTGTCTCACGGCCGCTGTCTCACGGCCGCGCGAAGACCAGCGCCACGTTGTGACCGCCGAAGCCGAACGCGTTGTTCAGCGCGGCGGGGATGTCCATGTGGCGTGCCTTGTGCGCGGCGACCTCCAGGCTGAGCCCGGGCTCCGGGTCGTCCAGGTTGATCGTCGGAGGCACGACGCTGTCGCGGATCGCCAGGATCGTGGCGATCGACTCCAACGCTCCGGCCGCGCCCAGCAGGTGACCGGTCATCGACTTCGTCGCGGCCAGCACCGGGTGGTCGCCGAGCGCCTTGTGCAGCGCGCCGATCTCCAGCATGTCGCCGACCGGGGTCGACGTCGCGTGCGCGTTGACGTGCACGATGTCCTGCTTGGCGATGTCCGCGTCCGCGATCGCCTTGGCGATGGCCCGGATGGCGCCCTCACCCTCGGCGTGCGGTTGCACGATGTCGTACGCGTCAGAGGTGATGCCGGCGCCCGCCAGGCGCGCGTACACCCGGGCGCCCCGGGCCGCGGCGTGGTCGGCCCGCTCCAGCACCACGATGCCGGCACCCTCACCGAGGACGAAGCCGTCGCGGCCGGTGTCCCACGGGCGGGAGGCACGTTCCGGGTCGTCGTTGCGGGTCGACATGGCCCGCATCGAGCTGAAGCCGGCGATCGGCAGCGGGTGGATCACGGCCTCGGTGCCGCCGGCCACCACCACGTCGGCCCGGCCGGCGCGGATGATGTCCAGGCCGAGCGCGATCGCCTCCGCGCCGGTCGCGCAGGCGCTGGCCACCGTGTGCACGCCGGCCTTGGCGCCCAACTCCAACCCGACCCAGGCGGCCGGCCCGTTGGGCATCAACATCGGGATCGTGTGCGGGGACACCCGCCGCGGCCCGGACGCCTCCAGGATGTCGTCCTGGGCGAGCAGGGTGGTGGCGCCACCGATGCCGGAGCCGACGCTGACGGCGAGCCGCTCGGCGTCCAGGCCGGCGTCCGCCAGACCGGCGTCCGCCCAGGCCTGCTGCGCCGCGATGAGTGCGATCGCCTCGGAGCGGTCCAGGCGGCGCAGCTTCACCCGGTCCAGCACCTCGGACGGCTCCACGGCCAACTGGGCGGCGATCCGCACCGGCAGTTGCGCGGCCCACTCCTGGGTGAGGGCACTCACCCCGGAGCGGCCGGCGAGCATGGCGTCCCAGGTCGACGCGACGTCCCCGCCAAGCGGGGTCGTCGCGCCGAGCCCGGTGACGACGACGTCAGGACGACTCATGATCAGGACTGCGCCTCGATGAAGCTGACGGCGTCCCCGACGGTCTTGAGGTTCTGCACCTCGTTGTCCGGGATCTTGACGCCGAACTTCTCCTCGGCGGCCACCACGACCTCCACCATGGAGAGCGAGTCGACATCGAGGTCGTCGGTGAAGGACTTCCCCTCGGCCACGTCGTCCGGGTTCACCCCGGCAACCTCTTCGAGGATCTCGGCGAGGCCGGTGGTGATCTCGTCACGGGTCATTGCGGTTGGTTCCTCTCATAGGGGGTTCTCTGGCGGCCGGCGTCGCCGGGCGCCGCTCCTGGAGCGCGTACGCGCCTCAAGGGGGCTTCAGGGGCAGCGGACGACCTGACCGGCGTAGGTCAGGCCACCGCCGAAGCCGAACAGCAGGACCGGGGCGCCCGAGGGCACCTCCCGCCGCTCGACGAGCTTCGACAGGGCCAGCGGGACGCTCGCCGCCGAGGTGTTGCCGGACTCGACGATGTCCTTCGCGATGATCGCGTTGGGGATGTTGAGCCGCTTGGCGATGCCGTCGATGATCCGGGCGTTGGCCTGGTGCGGCACGAACGCGGCCAGCTCCGACGGGTCGACCCCGGCCCGCTCGCACGCCTGCAGGGCCAGCGGCGCGAGCGCGGTGGTGGCCCAGCGGAACACCGACTGGCCCTCCTGCTGGATGTACGGGCGCCAGCCCTCGATGCGTACCGCGTCGCTCTTCTCCGGCGCCGAGCCCCACACCACCGGGCCGATGCCGGCGGGCTCGTCGTCGGCGGTGGCGGTGACCACCGCGGCGCCGGCGCCGTCGCCGAAGATGATGCAGGTGGAGCGGTCGGTCCAGTCGGTGAAGTCGGACAGCTTCTCCGCGCCGATCACGATCGCGTTGCGCGACGCGCCGGCCCGGATGGCGTGGTCGACGGTGCCCAGCGCGTACGCGAAGCCCGAGCAGGCGGTGTTGACGTCGAACGCGCCCGGTGCGGCGATGCCCAGCTTGGCGGCGACCCGGCAGGCCACGTTGGGGCTCCGGTCGATCGAGGAGCAGGTGGCGACCACGACCAGGTCGATGTCGGCGGCGCTGAGCCCGGAGTTGGCCAGCGCCTTACCGGCGGCTGCGGCGGCCATGTCGGCCACCGTCTCGCTGTCGGCGATCCGCCGGGTGGCGATGCCCACCCGGTCGCGGATCCACTCGTCGTTGGTGTCCACCAGTTGGGCGATGTCGTCGTTGGTCACCACCCGGGAGGGCTGGTAGTGCCCCATCGAGACGATGCGACTGCCAGTCATGAGTGTCCTCCGATGGGGGCGAGCGGTTGGCCCGGCGTGGCGTGGCGGGCGATCAGGTCCCGTGCGGCCGGCAGGTCGTCCGGGGTGTTCAGGGTGACGATCTCCGGGGCGCCCTCGCCCCGGAGTTCCCGCTTGACCAGACCGGCGAGGGTGCCGGCCGGGGGCAGCTCGATCACGCCGGTCACGCCGTGCTCGGCAAGGGCGCGCATGCACAGGTCCCAGCGCACCGGCGCGGTGACCTGGCGGACCAGGCGTCGCACCAGCTCGTGCCCGTCGGTGACGGCGGTGCCGTCAAGGTTCGACAGCAGGATCCGCGCCGGGTCGACGGGGGCGATCCCGGCGGCGACGGCGGCCAGCGCGGCCTCGGCCGGGGCCATGTACGGGGTGTGGAAGGCCCCGGCCACCTGGAGGCGGATGACCCGGGTCTTCGCCGGCGGCGCGGCGGCGAACTTGTCCAGGCCGTCCAGCGAGCCGGCGGCGACGATCTGGCCGGCGCCGTTGCGGTTGGCGGGGTGCAGCCCGGCGGCGCTGATCGCGGCCAGCACCTCGTCCGGGTCGCCGCCGAGCACGGCCGCCATCCCGGTCGGCTCCAGCGCGCAGGCGGCGGCCATCTCGCGGCCACGGATGCCGGCGAGGGTGATCGCGGCCTCGGCCGACAGCACCCCGGCCACCGCCGCGGCCCCCAGCTCGCCGACGCTGTGCCCGGCGGTGAGCGCCACGCCGTCCAGCGGCAGGTGCTCGGCGGCGAGCAGCGCCGCCGCGACGAGCAGCGGCTGGGTACGGGCGGTGTCCTTGATCTCGTCCGCGTCGGCGGCGGTGCCCAGGTGCACCAGGTCCACGCCGGCCAGCGCGGACCACCAGCGCAGACGCGCCTCGGTGCCGATCAGGTCGAGCCAGGGAGTCAGAAAGCCGGGTTTCTGGGAACCCTGGCCGGGACTAAGTACGGCGAGCACGCCTATGACTCTCCCGGATACGCGTGGGTAGCGCTGTGCCGGGGCCGACCAAACCGCACTAGAACCTTTGGAGGTTTCTTACAAAGATCGGCGGGGATCATCGCTGGTTTGGGCGGATTTCCGGGCGGCCGGGGTCAATGTCTGGGTCGGGACCGCCGAGGCCACCGGGACCACCGGGTCCAGCCGACCGACAGTCAACGCCACCTGGAGGGCGAACGCGTCCCGGGGCGACAGCGGCGAGAAACCGGTCACCTCCGCGATCCGGCGCAACCGGTACCGCACCGTGTTCGGGTGGACGAACAGCGCCCGCGCCGCGCTCTCCAGCGTGCCACCGGCGGCCAGGAACGCGTCCAGGGTCTCCAGCAGCTCGCCACCGGCGCGGACCAGCGTCGCGTACACGTCGTGCCGCAGCCGCCGGCGGGCCTCCGCGTCGCCGGCGAGGGCCCGCTCCGGCAACAGGTCGGCAGCGGCCACCGGCCGGGGGGCGGCCGGCCACGCCGGCGCCGCCCGGAAGCCGGACAGCGCCGACCGCGCCGACTCCGTCGCCTCGTCCAGACTGGGTACGGCCGGACCGACCACCACCGGGCCGTCACCGAACGCGTCCAGCAGCTTGCCGGTGGCGCTCAGCGGGTCCGCCGCGCCACCCAGCACGATCACCAACCGATCGCCGTGCACCCCGCCGATCACCTCGACACCGATCCGCCGCGCCAGCCGGTACACCACGTGCAGCACGGCGGAGACCTCCCCGCCCGGGGAGTGGCCGACCGCCACCGCGACCGGTGGCGCGTCCGCCCAGCCCAACGCGGCGGCCCGGCTCGCCAGGACGTCCGGCGAGTCACCCCGCAGCAGCGCGTCGACCAGCAGCGCCTGCAACCGGGCGTCCCACGCGCCGCGCGACTCGGCGGCCCGCGCGTACACCCGGGCGGCGGCGAACGCGATCTCCCGGGAGAAGCGCAGCACCGCCTCGCGTAGCAACTGCTCCTCGCCCTCGGCGGCGAGCTGCGACACCTGTTCCTCGACGACGTCGATGGTCACCTTGATCAGCGCCACGGTCTGCTGGAGGGTGATCGACCGGGCCAGCGCCTGGGGCGCCGCGTCGAACACGTCGTCGGAGACCTCCTGCGTGCTGTCCGCCGTGCCGCCGCCCTCGCGCAGCCACTGCACCAGCGAGCGGGCGCCGGCCTGGGCCACCAGCATCACCCAGGAGCGCTGGTCGGCCGGCAGAGCCCGGAACCACGGCAGCGTCTCGTCCATCCGGGCCACGCTGGCAGTGGCCAACGCTCCCGCCGAACGCTCGATCCGGCGCAGCGTGGCCGCCAGCTCCCCACCCTCGGCCGTGCTCACCCCTCTAGCCTGACACGTCGTGAGCAGGCCACGAACGCCGGCACCGATCAGCGGGGCGGCAGGCCGGTATTCCTGAGGGACCCGTCGAGATGCCGGTTCGGGCTGTGCAGGAAGCAGATGGCGCTGAGTCGGCCAGCGAGCCATTCCGGCTCACTTTCCAGGACGTACGCCAACACCTCCAGCCGGCCCTCCAGGGCGGCCTCTGGCGCACCGACGTACCGGGCGACCGTCGATCGGCATCCCGCCTGCATGACCTCCTCGGTGAGCTCCTCCACCTCCGGGCCGGCCGGCCAGATGCCGGCGAACTCGGTGCCGTGCGGCCCGGTGCAGGAGGCCGGTGGCAGGTCGACCAGGTCGTCGGCGTTCTCCTCGGGCGCGGTGAAGCACGTCAGCCGCAGCGGTGAGTCACCCGTCAGGCCGGCCCGCAGGCTGTTCGCCCGGGGGTTCGGCACCCACCGGTCCAGCGCGAGCATCTCCACCAGGTCACAGCGGTACCACCGTTCGCCCGCCTGCCAACGCGCCGTCGACGGGGTCAGCGTCCGCATCGCCAGTCGTGACTCGCGCCACTCCCCGCCCAGGAAGCGGGCCGCCGCACTGTCGCAGGCATCGTGGAGACGCCACATCGCGTCGGTGTCCGCCGCCGGAGGCGCCGACGCGACACCGTCCGTGCCACGGATGACGCCGACCAGGAACGTCTCCGCCTCGTGCTTGGAGGAGCAGGGGATCGGCGCGTACGTCTCGGGGCTGCGATCGTCGGAGGCGGTGGCATGGCACACTCCCGACGCGGGGGCGAAGGTCGAGCCCTCCGCCTCGGTGGGACCGCTGTCACAGCCGCTCACCCCCACGATCAGCGCCACCAGGACCGTCGTTTCCCACAGGCGTCGCATGTCGTCTCCGTCGGGCAGTGATCATCGGTACCGCTGGCGGGCAGCGTACGACAGGGCAGTCCGGCAGGGTGTCCCCTGTGGAGCAGCCGACTCAGGGTCGCGGCGGCGCGGACAGGCCCAGCCCCCCGGGCCAGGATCGCGGCCCGCACCCGGCTGCGCAGGCTGCCGTCAGGCGACGAGGGGAGCGGCCATGCTGGTCGCGGTGATCATCGGTGGTGAGATCGCGTTCCGGGTGCTGATCGCCGCCGGGCTGGTGGCCCGCTATCCGCTGCGCCGGCCACGGCTCGGCGGGGCGCTGCCGGTCCGCGTACCGCTTGTCGATCTGGCACTGCTCGCCGCGTCGGTGCTCGACCTGCGCGCGGCGCGACCGCGGACCTCGGTCACGGCCCCGCCGCCTACCTCGGCTTCGCGGTGGCCTTCGGGCGCTCGATCGTCCGGTGGCCGGACGAGTGCTTCGCCCACCGGTTCGCCGGTGGCCGGCCGCCCGTGCGGCCTCCTCGCGCCGGCTGGGCCCACGCCCGCCACGGGTGGCGGGAGTGGGCCAGGGCACTCCTCGGCTGGGCCGTCGCGTGCGGCCAGCTCGGTGCGGCGATCCTCTGGGTGAACGACGCGGAAAGAACCCGTGAACTGGGCAACTGGATCCGCAGCCTGACCACCGTGATCCTCATCTGGCTGGTCGCCTTCCCGGTCTGGGCGCCCCTGTTCCCCGGTCGCCCGAAGCGCTGACCCCGGGGTACGCCGTGCACAGGCCGTCGGTCCCGGCCAGTACGGTGACAGGGCACGTACGGGGGGAGCACCTGCGCGTGAGTGCGAGCGTGAGGAGACCGGGGATGGCGCACGGGGAGGCCGAGCACGGCTGCGCCCAGGGCGAGCCCTGCCGCCTGGGGCACCACGACCCGCAGGTGGCCGGCAAGCCTCGCCGGCCGATCGGCCCGGCGGCGGCGCACCCGAGCGAGGCGTCCACCGGGCGGCCGGACGAGGAGATCCCGCGCCAACGGGCCGCCGAGCCGGTGGCCCTGGGCGAGCCGGAGCCGGGTGACCCCGCTGGTTGCCTCAGTGAACTTCCTGGATGGGCGGGTGCCCACCGGCACGGCCCGGTCCGGCCACGTCAGCGGGGCACTCGACGGGAGCGCCCGCCGCGCCGCTGGTGCTGACCCCGTGGGGGCCGAGCGCTGTGGCTCGCTGAACCCGTGCCTTCTGGCGTACCCGTGCCTTCTGGCGTACCCGTGCCTTCTGGCGTACCCGTGCCTTCTGGCGTACCCGTGCCTTCTGGCGTACCCGCGCCTTCCGGCGGCCCTCAGCGGGTCCGGCGGATGGCCGCGTCAGCGGGTCCGGCGGCGGATCAGCAGGGCGATCCCGGCGAGGCCGACCGTGATGGTCAGCATCACCCCGACGTTGAGCAGCAGCAGCCGCTGCAACTCACCGAGTGCTTCGTCGATGTCCCGCACCGGATCCATCGTGTCCTCCGGCAGCACCCGCTCGCCGCCGCCCACGCCGCCACTGACCGTGTCGAACTGTCGCTCCAGCGGCACCCCGGCGGTACGCAGCGTCTCGGACATGCTGAGCCGTCCCAGGAACCAGCCAGCGCTGGTCCGGCGACCGTCCGGCTGTTTGGCCGGGCGGTAGACGCGCGGGCCGCCGGCCGCCTTGGGGTAGAGGTCGAAGATCTGCTTCGGGGTCTCCCCGGCGAGCACCACGACCGTGTACTTCGGACCGAGGTCAGCCGCCTTGGGGCCGGTCGGCATTCCGGTACGACCGAAGAAGTTGATCTGGTCGATGACCGCGAGGACGTGCGCGGGCTGGGTCTCGGACCGTAGCCGCAGCGGCTCGGTGAGCCCTTCGCCGGTGACGTCCACGCCGGCGGGCGCAGGCTTGGGCGCCGCGCTCGCCGGGCCGGCCACGCCAAGCACCAGCACTGCCGCAGCCAGCGTGCCCGCCAGCACGGCGAGCCGGCGCCTCATCTGTCGGACCATCCCGCCTCCTCGCCCCGTTCGATGGATGGCTTCGCCGTGACGTCCGGGTCGGTCGGCCGGTGACGGCACCGACCGGGTCGGTCCCACTCTCACAGACTCCGCAGAACGTCGATGGATTGCAGCTTGTGGAACAGTATTTGGAACTATCTGCGATCTCTGCTCGACTAACGAGGAGCTGTTTGATCAGCGGGCGGATCGTACCCTTACGGAGGGGTTCATGGGGGGCAGGGTTACACGGATGGCACGGCTCGTGCCAGTGGTACTCGGCGTGGCGTTCGGTGTGTCGTTACTGGCCCCGGCGACGCCGGCCGCCGCGCACAACTCGCTGACCGGCAGCGATCCGCCCGACGGCGCCCGGGTGGCCACCGCGCCCACCCGGATCGAGCTACGTTTCCTGGCCAAGCCGCCGCCGGCTACGACGAAGATCACAATAACCGGACCGGACAATGTGGTCGCCGGCGGGCGGCCCACGTTCGACGGCACCCGGGTACGCGTGCCGTTCACGCCCGGCGCGGCGGGGCTCTACGCCGTCGCCTACCAGCTGCCGTCGAACGACGGCCACCCGATCAAGGGCGAGGTGCGGTTCACCCTCACCACCGGCACGGCTGCGGACCCGTCCGCCAGCCCCTCTTCAGCCCTCGGCCCGTCCGGCAGTCCGTCAGTGGCCAGCACCGGCCCGTCAGCGCCCGGCTCGCCCACGGCATCCCCCGCCGGACCCGTGTCGCCGTCCGCCGACACCGTTTCCGCCGTACCGGCCGCCGAGGAACGATCCGACTCGGGGAGCCGCTGGTGGCCCTGGGCACTCGGCGGCGCGCTACTGCTAGCCGCCCTGACGGCCGCCCTGCTGCTCCGCCGCCGAACCCGCTAACCGCCCCGCGTCCCCGCGTCCGCCGATCTTGCACTTCCTGTGGCGACGTAACGGGCATCCAACCCCATACCAACAACCGAAACTGCAAGATCGGCGCGGCGGGGTGCGAAGGCAGGGCGTGGCTCGGCGACAGCCGCTGCGTCTCGGCGCCGATCTTGCGCTTTCTGTGGCGACATAGCGTGCAACCCACTCATATCGACAACCGAAACTGCAAGATCGGCGCGGCGGAGAGCGCAGACGCGACACCGCCCAAAGCGAGCCGGACCCTCGCCGCCCCCGTCCCGCCGCCCCGTCCCCGCCGCCCGCCCAGTCTGGGTCGATCATGGACTTGTGGTGGAGGACAAAGCCGTCATAAGGGTGCCCAACCCGGCACCACAACTCCATGATCGGCGGGGCGGGGCGGGGCGGGGCGGGGCCGCGAAGCGGCGGAGGCGGCGGCGCAGGGGGTTAGGGGAGGCGGAGGCGGGCTGCGCGCATTCTGGTCAGGGTGCGTTCGCGGCCTAGTACCTCGAGGGACTCGAACAGCGGCAGGCCCACGGTGCGGCCGGTGACCGCGACGCGTACGGGCGCCTGCGTCTTGCCGAGCTTGAGGCCGCGCTCGGCGCCGACGGCCTCCAGCGTCGACTTCAGCGCCTCGGCGTCCCAGGACTCCAGCGCCTCGAAGGCCGCGACCGCGTCGTCCAGCAGTTCGGCGGAGCCGTCCTTCATCGTCTTCGTCCAGGCGGCCTCGTCGATCGTGGGCGAGGCCAGGAAGAGGAAGTCGACGTTCGGCACGATCTCGCTGAGCACCGCGATCCGGGTCTGGGCCAGCGACGCCACGGCGGCGAACGCGTCGGCGTCAAACTCCTCGGGCTGCCATGGCGGCGGCGCGATGGTCCCGGTGCCGGTCAGCCACGGCTGGCAGGCGTCGACGAACTCGGCCACCGGCAGCGCGCGGATGTACTCGCCGTTGAACGCGCGCAGCTTCTTCTCGTCGAAGAACGCGGGGGAGGGGTTGACCTCCTCCAGGCGGAACTCGTCCTCGATGACCGACCAGGGCACGATCTCCCGGTCGCCCGAGGGCGCCCAGCCGAGCAGCATGAGGTAGTTGCGCATCGCGCCGGCGAGGTAGCCCTCGTCGCGGTACGCCTCCAGGGCGACCTTGTCGCGGCGCTTGGAGAGCTTCTGCCGCTTCTCGTTGACGACCACCGGCACGTGCGCCCAGACCGGCGGCTTGACCCCGAGGGCGTCCCACAGGAGCTGCTGCTTGGGCGTGTTGGGCAGGTGCTCCTCGGCACGGATCACGTGGGTGATGCCCATGGTCATGTCGTCCACGACGTTGGCCAGCAGGAACACCGGCGATCCGTCGCCCCGGGCGATGACGAAGTCCTCGATGAGCTTGTTTTCGAAGGTGGGCTCGCCCCGGATCAGGTCGACGACCACGGTCGTGCCCTCGTCGGGCGTACGGAAGCGCAGCGCGTGGCCCGGCCCCGGCCCGAGGCCACGGTCGCGGTGGTAGCCGTCGTAGCCCTGGTACTGCGAGCCGGTGCGGGCCTGTACGTCCTCGCGGGTGCAGTCGCAGTAGTAGGCGCGGCCCGACTCGTAGAGCCGGGTGGCGGCGGCCCGGTGCTCGCCAGCGTTCTCGGACTGGAAGTACGGCCCCTCGTAGCTGCCCCGGGAGATGCCGATCCAGTCCAGCGCGGAGAGGATGCCCTCGGTCCATTCGGGCTTGTTGCGCGCCGCGTCCGTGTCCTCGATGCGGAGCACGAACACCCCGCCCTGCTGCTTGGCGTAGATCCAGTTCTGCAGCGCCGAGCGGGCGCCGCCGACGTGGAACATACCGGTCGGGGAGGGGGCGAAGCGCACACGTACCGTCACGTCCTCCAGCCTACGGCGGCCGTCGACCCGGTAAGGAAGGGCCCCTTCTTATCGCCTGGTGTTGTACAAGGTGCCCTTCCTTACACCTCAGGCGACTGAGCGGATCTTGACCACCAGGGCGCTGCCCACCACGGTGACCACGGCGGTGACCGCGTAGAGCGTCGGATAGCCGCCCAGGTGGACCACGAGCGGGGCGGAGAGCGCCGGACCGAGCACCTGCGGCGCCGAGTTGGCGATGTTGATCACGCCAAGGTCCTTGGCCCGATCGGTGGCGCGTGGCAGCACCTGCGTGATCAACGCGGCATCCACCGAGAGGTAGACGCCGTAACCCGCGCCCAGCAGCAGCGCGGCGACGATCGCCATCGGCCAGGTGGGTGCGACCGCGAGCAACAGCGCGGCCACGGCCATGATCAGCCCGGAGACGATCACGTAGATCTTGCGCCGCCCGGAGCGGTCGGACAGCCGGCCGGAGACCACGGCGGTCAGCATCATGCCCAACGTGTAGAGCAGGATCAGCACCAGCAGGCCGCCCTCGGGGTCGGGATAGTGAACCCCGTCGGTGAGGAAGTACAGCAGGTAGAGGGTGCCCAGCGCGTTGCCGAGCTGGACCAGGAACCGGGTGATCCACGCCCAGGCGAAGTCCGGGTGCCGGCGCGGGCTGATCCACATCGAGGCGAACAGCGTACGGACGCGCAGTGCCGGGCGGTTCGCGCGGGGCAGTGGGTCGTCGGGGGTGAGCAGCGCGAACGGCAGCGACAGCAGCAGGATGGCCACCGCGATCGCCAGGTAGCCGGCGGCGTTCCCGGTGACCACGGCGGTGACCAGCACCGCCCCGAGGACCAGCCCGAGCGCCTGCGGGATGCCCACCCAGCCCGAGACGCTGCCGCGCTGCGTCACCGGCACCCGGTCCGGGATGGCGGCGGTGAGGCTGGCCAGCATCGCGTTGAAGCAGACCTGCGCGGCGACCCAGCCGACGGCGACCCCGAGAATGGTCCGCTGCTGGGCCAGCAGCACCAGCGCCGCCGCGCCGAGCACCGCCCCGCCGGCGGTCCAGACGTGCCGCCGACCGAACTCCCGACCGCCGACCCGCAGGCAGGTCCGGTCGGACAACGCGCCGGCCAGGGGGTTGGCCAGCACCGCCGCCAACGCGCCCAGGCCGGTGACCACGGCCAGCATGGTCTCCTTGTCGCCGGGCGCGATCCGCTCGATCTGCTGCGGCAGCAGCACCTGGATCGGGGTGAAGAACGCCATCCACACGCCCAGGTTGGCGGCGAAGACCAGGCCGATCCAGCCGCGCCGGACCGGCACGGTCGGCTCGGCGAGCGCCGCCGGCAGCGCCGCCGCCGCCGGGTCGACGGTGGTCACCGCGCCGCCCCCGGCGCGCTGCCCGCGATCACGTCCCGCAGCCAGGTGTACGACGACTTCGGCGTACGCCTCTGCGTGGCGTAGTCGACGTGCACCAGACCGAAGCGCTTGGTGAATCCCTCGGCCCACTCCCAGTTGTCCAGCAGCGACCAGACGAAGTACCCGCGGACGTCCACCCCGTCGTCGATGGCGGCCCGGACCGCCCGCAGGTGCCCGTCGAGGTACGCGATCCGTTCCGGGTCGGCCACCTGCCCGTGCGCGTCCGGCTCGTCGTCGTACGCGCAGCCGCCCTCGGTGATCTCGATGGGTGGCAGCGCCTCGCCGTACGTGTTCCGTAGCCAGCGGAGCAGCTCGTGCAGCCCGTCCGGGGCGACCGGCCAGTCGAAGGCGGTACGCGGGTAACCGTCCAGCGGCACCAGGTCGAACGGCAGCGGCGAGCCCTCCTCGGCTGCCCGTACTCCGGTGGGGTTGTAGTAGTTGACCCCGAGCACGTCGATGGGCGCGGCGATGGTGTCCAGGTCGCCGGCGCGGATGACGGTCGGGTCGAGGCCGGGCAGGTCGGGGTACCCGCGTCCGAGCAGCGGGTCGGTGAAGAGCCGGTTGTGCAACGTCTCGTACGCGGCCCCGGCGGCCCGGTCGGCGTCGCTGTCGCCGAGCACCCGCACCGGCGAGTAGTTGTTGGCGATCGCGACGGGGCTGTCGGTGTGCGCCCGCAGCGCCTGTACCGCGAGCCCGTGGCCGAGCAGTTGGTGATGGGCGACCGGGAAGGCGCCGAAGAGGAGCATCTGGCCGGGGGCGTGCACGCCCATGCCGTAGCCGAGGCTCATCTGGATGAACGGCTCGTTGAGGGTGATCCAGAGCCGGACGCGGTCGCCGAGGCGGGCTGCGGTCCGCTCGGCGTACTCGGCGAAGTGGGCGGCGGTGTCCCGGTGCAGCCAGCCGCCGGCGTCCTCGAGGGGTTGCGGCAGGTCCCAGTGGTACAGGGTGGCCACCGGGTCGATGCCGGCGGCGAGCAGGTCGTCGACCAGCCGGTCGTAGAAGTCCAGGCCGGCGGCGTTGGTCGCGCCGCTGCCGTCCGGCTGCACGCGGGGCCAGGCGATCGAGAACCGGTACGCCCCGACGCCCAGCCCGGCCATCAGCGCGACGTCCTCGGCGTACCGGTGGTAGTGGTCGCAGGCGACCGCGCCGCTGCTGCCGTCGCTGATCCGGCCCGGCTCGCGCGCGTAGGTGTCCCAGATGGACGTTCCGCGTCCGTCGGCCGTGGTGGCGCCCTCGATCTGGTGGGCCGAGGTGGAGACGCCCCAGCGGAAGCCGTCGGGGAACTCGGGCATCGGTGCGGTCGACATGCGCTCTCCCGGTGAACGTGAAACGTGTTCGGGACTCTAGGACGCTGTCGATGAATGCGCCATAGGTCGGGCTGGCGTAATCCGCAATGGTTGATCGGCGTGTCTTTTTCCGAACCCGTCCAGGTAAGTCCGATTTGACGCATAGAGTGCCGATATCGTGGGATGTCCTCACTGGAGGCAAGACGGAAATGATCCTCGTGGAACGTAGTGCGCACGTGGCGGCGCCGATGGAAGTGGTCTGGGACGTCGTCCAGCGGGCCGAGCAGTTGCCGGCCTGGCTGGCGGGGGTTCGCGCGGCCGAAGTGCTCTCGGGGGAGGGCTTCGGGCGGCGACAACTGGTCCAGGCGGGGCGCTCGGCGCATGAGGCCGAGGTAATCGCCTATCAGGAGCCGACACTGATCGGCTGGCGGGAGCGGGCCAAGGGGGCCGGTGCCCGTGCGGAGGCGCGCACCGAAATCTACGTCCAGCTCACCGAGGACGAGGAGGAGGGCGGGACGGTCGTGCGGCTCATCGTGGTCCGCTGGCCGGCCGGCCCCGTCAAGGCGGCTCTGCTGCGCCTGGGCCTGCGCCGGGTCGGCGCCGACCTGGAGGACTCGTTGGCCCGGCTCACCGACCTGGCCGCCGTCGGCTGACCAGCCGCGTCCTCCCGGCGTCACCCGCCCCGGCGGTGGCCCGGCGTCCCCACCAGGAACGTCGGCCCACCGCCGCCCCATCCCTGCCGCCCCCGCTCCGCCCCGCTCCCGCCCCGTCGATCATGAACTCGTGGTGCCCGGAACGAGGCGACTTCACCGCTTCGTCCCCCACCACAACTCCATGATCGACGGGGCGGGGCGGGGCGGGGCGGGGCGGGGTCCGGGCGGGGTCCGGGCGGGGTCCGGGCGGGGGAGGGGACAAGGCGGAAGGGCCCGGCGCGACGCGCCCGGCCCCTGGCAGGGGGGGGGGGTGGTTGAGTGGCCGCCCGGGGCCCCCGCCC
>NZ_JBFAMS010000017.1:89617-168737 GCF_040656575.1 Micromonospora sp. NPDC049801
GGTAGGGGGGGGGGGGGGGGGGGGGGGGGGGGGGGGGGGGGGGGGGGGGGGGGGGGGCCGGGGGGGGGGGGGGTCACCCGGGGCCCGGCCGCGGCGCCCCGCGCGGGGCCCTTCTCTGGTCGTGCGGTTCTAGCTGTCGCCGCCGGTCTCGCCGACCGGGGCGGCGTTGACGTCGTCGATCGCGTACTTCTTGGCGGCCTCGGCCGGCACGGTGGCCTCGACCGCGCCGCTGCGGGCGAGCTGCCGCAGCGTGGCGACCACGATCGACTCGGCGTCGACGTGGAAGTGCCGGCGCAGCGCGTGCCGGGTGTCCGACATCCCGAAGCCGTCGGTGCCGAGCGAGGTGTAGTCGCCGGGTACCCAGCGGGCGATCAGGTCCGGTACGGCACGCATCCAGTCGCTGACCGCGACCTTCGGCCCGTCCGCGTCGGCCAGCTTCTGCGCGATGTACGGCACCTTGGCCTCGGCGCCCGGGTTGAGCAGGTTGTACTCCTCGGTCTCCACCGCGTCGCGGCGCAGCTCGGTCCAGGAGGTCACCGACCAGACGTCGGCGGCCACGCCCCAGTCCTGGGCGAGCAGCTGCTGGGCCTTGAGCGCCCACTGCATGCCCGTGCCGGAGGCGAGGACGTTGGCCTTCGGGCCGTCGACCTGCGGCGCCGGCGAGTAGCGGTAGATGCCCTTGAGCAGTCCCTCGACGTCCACGCCCGCCGGCTCGGCCGGCTGCAGGATCGGCTCGTTGTAGACCGTCAGGTAGTAGAAGACGTTCTCCTGCGCGTCCCCGTACATCCGGTGCAGGCCGGCTTCCATGATGTGCGCGATCTCGAAGGAGAACGCCGGGTCGTACGCGACCACCGCCGGGTTGGTGGCGGCGATCAGCATCGAGTGCCCGTCCTCGTGCTGCAGGCCCTCACCGTTGAGCGTGGTGCGCCCGGCGGTCGCGCCGAGCAGGAAGCCCCGCGCCATCTGGTCGGCCGCGGCCCACAGCCCGTCGGCGGTCCGCTGGAACCCGAACATCGAGTAGAAGATGTACATCGGGATCATCGGCTCGTCGTGGGTGGCGTACGCCGAGCCCGCGGCGGTGAACGAGGCGACCGAGCCGGCCTCGTTGATGCCCTCGTGCAGGATCTGCCCGGTCGTCGACTCCTTGTACGACAGGAACAGCTCCCGGTCGACGGAGGTGTACCGCTGACCGTGCGGGGAGTAGATCTTCGCGGTCGGGAAGATCGAGTCGAGACCGAAGGTGCGTGCCTCGTCCGGGATGATCGGCACCCAGCGCTTGCCGAACTCCTTGTCCTTCATGATGTCCTTGAGCAGGCGGACGAAGGCCATCGTGGTGGCCACCTTCTGCTTGCCCGAGCCGCGCTTGACGTCGGCGAACCGCTCCGGACCGGGGATGGTCAGCCGCTTGGTGCTGGTCCGTCGCGACGGCAGGTAGCCGCCGAGCTGCTCCCGACGCTCCTGCAGGTACGCCAGCTCCTCGGACTTCTCGCCCGGGTGGTAGTACGGCGGCAGGTAGGGGTTGTCCTCCAGCGCCTTGTCCGGGATGTCCAGGTAGAGCCGGTCGCGGAAGGTCTTCAGGTCCTCCAGCGTCAGCTTCTTCATCTGGTGGGTCGCGTTGCGGCCCTCGAAGTGCGAGCCGAGCGTCCAGCCCTTGATCGTCTTGGCCAGGATGACCGTCGGCTGACCGGTGTGCTCGGTGGCCGCCTTGTAGGCCGCGTAGAGCTTGCGGTAGTCGTGCCCACCCCGCTTGAGGTTCCAGATCTCGTCGTCGCTCAGCGGATCGACCATCTTGCGGGTACGCGGGTCACGGCCGAAGAAGTGCTCCCGCACGTACGCGCCGGACTCCGCCTTGTAGGTCTGGTAGTCGCCGTCGGTCGTGGTGTTCATGAGGTTGACCAGCGCGCCGTCGGTGTCCGCGGCGAGCAGCGGGTCCCACTCGCGGCCCCAGACCACCTTGATGACGTTCCAGCCGGCGCCCCGGAAGAACGCCTCCAGCTCCTGCATGACCTTGCCGTTGCCCCGGACCGGGCCGTCCAGCCGCTGCAGGTTGCAGTTGATCACGAAGGTGAGGTTGTCCAGCTCCTCGCGGGCGGCCACACCGATCGCGCCCAGCGTCTCCGGCTCGTCCATCTCGCCGTCGCCGAGGAACGCCCACACGTGCTGCTGCGAGGTGTCCTTGATGCCGCGGTGCTGGAGGTACCGGTTGAACCGCGCCTGGTAGATCGCGTTCAGGCCGCCGAGACCCATCGAGACGGTGGGGAACTCCCAGAAGTCCGGCATGAGCCGCGGGTGCGGGTACGACGGGAGACCGCCGCCCGGGTGCGACAGCTCCTGGCGGAACCCGTCGAGTTCGTGCTCGTTGAGCCGCCCCTCCAGGAACGCCCGCGCGTACATGCCGGGCGAGGCGTGGCCCTGGTAGAAGATCTGGTCGCCGCCGCCCGGGTGGTTCTTGCCCCGGAAGAAGTGGTTGAAGCCCACCTCGTAGAGCGACGCCGAGCTGGCGAAGGTGGAGATGTGTCCGCCGACGCCGATCTCCGGGCGCTGCGCACGGTGTACGAGCATCGCGGCGTTCCACCGCACGTACGCCCGGATGCGCCGCTCGACGTGCTCGTCTCCCGGGAACCACGGCTCGCGCTCGGACGGGATGGTGTTGATGTAGTCGGTGGTGGTCAGGGGCGGAACCCCGACCTGGCGCTCACGGGCCCGCTCCAGCAGGCGCAGCATGACGTAGCGGGCGCGTTTGGCTCCCCGCTCGTCGATGACACCGTCAAGCGACTCGACCCATTCGCTGGTCTCTTCAGGGTCGATGTCCGGAAGCTGGCTCGGTAGGCCGTCGCTGATCACCGGGCGCTTGCGTTCCGTAGCCACAGGCGTTCCCTCGGTTGTGTGTGGGATAGGTCTCTAGCGCCATCCTGCCCCCTGGTGGCACCCGTCGTCACGTCTAGGTCCCCCGGACGCGATGCTGAACACAGGTACTCGCCGGTAACTTAGCGCTACGGCGGCCGGGCCCGCCCGCTTGCCCCGGCTCGCTACGGTCCCGAATATGAACGGGCGGCGGGTGATGAGCGGCGGCGTGATCGTCCTGGTCGGCGCGCTCGGGGCGCTGTTCTCCGTGCCGGCGCTCCGGGCCGGGGAGACTGCCGTGCTGCCGATCACGATTCTCGGCGTCGTGGCGATGGCGCTCGGCGCGGTCCAGCTCCGCGCCGGTCTGCGCGCGTCGGCGCCCCGACGGGGGCCCCGTCGGGTGCCCGGTCCGCGCCGACGGCACGCCGACACCAGCGTGCCCCTGATGTACTACGGCGACTCGGGCGGCGGGGACCGGTCCGACGGCGGCGGGGGCGGCGACTCCGGCGGTGGCGGCTTCTTCGGCGGCGACTCCGGTGGCGGCTTCTTCGGCGGCGGGGACTCCGGCGGTGGCTTCTCCGGCGGTGGTGGTGACTCCGGTGGCGGTGGCGGCGGTTCCTGATCGTCGACTGCGGCAGAATGCGATGTATGCGCAGTGACGTGATCACCGTCCAGACCGGGTCCCGGCCGGCCGTCCGGGACATCACCGCCGAGGCCCAGAGCTTCGTCTCCGGCGAGGGGGACGGTCTGCTGCACGTCTTCGTGCCGCACGCCACCGCCGGCCTGGCGATCATCGAGACCGGGTCGGGCTCCGACGACGACCTGCTCACCGCGATCGACGCGCTGCTGCCCACCGACAACCGCTGGCGACACCGGCACGGCTCGGCGGGCCACGGACGGGACCACGTCCTGCCGGCGTTCGTCCCGCCGTACGCCACGCTGCCGGTACTCGACGGCCGGCTGGCCCTGGGCACCTGGCAGTCGATCTGCCTCGTCGACACCAACGGCGACAACCCCACCCGCCAGGTCCGCTTCTCGTTCCTGCCCGCCTGACGCCCGGCCCGCCCCCGAGATCGCGCCCGGTCGTCGTCCGGCCCGCTGGGATCAGACCTCAGCCAGCATTCGACGTAGCTGCCCTGGCGGGTGGCCCAGGTGGGCGTGCAGCGTCCGGGTCAGGTGTGCCTGGTCGGCGAAGCCCAGCTCGACCGCCAGTACGGCGAGGCTCGGCACCCCTTCGGTCAGCCGGTCGAGCGCACGCCCCACCCGCAGCCGGTTGCGGTAGCGGGTCAGCGGCACACCGACCAGCGCCTGGAAGGACCGGCTCAGCCGGTACGGCGACACGCCGAGCGAGCGGGCCAGCGGGACGAGGCCGTCGGTGTGCGGCCCACCGTCGTGCAGCGCCGAGCGGGCCGCCTCCACCATCGCCCGGTCCCGGGGCGGCGCGTCGACCGCCGGACCGGTGGCGGCGCCGACCAGTCGAACCAGGCGCTCGGCGGCGGCGAAGCCCGCGTCGCCGAGGCGCGCCGCCCGCAGCAGTCGCCGGTGTGCCAGGTCGATGCGGGCGTCCAGGTGCAGCACCGACATGGCGGACCGGCCGGCGAGCAGTTCCCGCCACAGCCGGGGCGAGAGATGCACGGAGGTGCAGTCGTCGCCGCCGGCCGGGTGGGCGAACCGTTCCTCCTCGCCCGGCACCGTCAGGTAGCCCACGGTCGGGTCGACGAACTCCTCCCCGCCCCGACCGCGCCGCCGGAAGCCGCCCCGGCGGGCCAACACGATGCCGTGCGCCGTGGCGGGCTCCGGGCGCGACCAGCCGGTGTGGTCGTCCCGGCAGCGCACCGCGTGGACCACGAAGTCGGGCTGGCGCACGAGGGGGTGGCTGCTGCGCATGCCGTCAGGCTAGGCCCACCCGCCGACACGACACCCGACGTCGTACGTCGGATCCGGCGGCCGCAAGGATCGTCAAGACAGCCGCCCGCCCAGGTCGGCAGGGTGGCCGGCATGTCTTCCACCACGACCACTCAGGGACGCCGCGCCCCGCTCGTCGTCCTGCTCACCGGGCAGGCGATGGCCTCGATGGACACCTCGATCGCGGCGGTCGCCGCCCCGACGATCCGGCTCGACCTGGCTGGGCCGCCGGCACTGGCCCAGCTGGTGTTGGCCGGATACACCCTGGCCTTCGCCGTGCTGGTCGTCACCGGCGCCCGGCTCGGCTCCCGGCACGGGCCGGCCCGGGTCTTCCTGCTCGGCCTCACCGGGTTCACCGTGGCCTCGCTGGCCTGCGGCCTCGCGCCGGGTCCGGTGATGCTGGTCGGCGCGCGCGTCGTGCAGGGCGCCATGGCGGCGCTCATGGTGCCGCAGGTCCTCGCCCTCATCCAGGCCACGTACCTGGGCGCTGCCCGAGGTCGGGCGATCGGGGCGTACTCGCTGATCCTGGCGCTCGGGGTCGCGGCCGGGCAGGTGGCCGGCGGCCTGCTCGTCACCCTGGATGCCGGCGGGCTGGCCTGGCGTACCGCGTTCCTGGTCAACGTGCCGGTCGGCGCGGTGCTGCTGGTGGCCGGTCGGCGGGCGCTGGCAGCCGTGCCGACGGCGGCCGTCCGGCCCGCGGCGCTCGACCTGCCGGGGGTGCTGTTGCTGGCCGGCGCGATGCTGGCCCTGGTGACGCCGGCGGTGCTCGGTCGGGACCTCGGTTGGCCGGACTGGTCGACGCCGGCGGGGGTGGCGGCGGGCGTGATCGGCGTCGGCGTGTTCCTGCGCCACGAGAACCGCGTGATCCGGCGCGGTGGCACCCCACTGTTGGACGTGGCGGTGCTGACCCGTGCCGGCGTGCCGGCCGGGCTGCTCGCCGCGTGCCTGGTGATGGGCTGCTACGCCGGCTTCCTGTTCACCCTCACCCTGCGGTTGCAGGAGGGGCTCGGATTCACCGCCCTCGCCGCCGGGTTGGCCTTCCTGCCCTACACCGCCGGGTTCGCGCTCTGCGGCCTCGCGGTGTCCCGCCTGCCCGCGCGACTGCGCGACGCGCTGCCGCTGCTCGGCCCGCCGCTGCTGGCGGCCGTCGTGCTGCTGGTCGCGATGCTGACCCGGCATGGTTGGCCCTGGCTGCCCGGAAGCCTGTTGCTGCTCGTGGGCGGCGCCGCACACGCCGCCGGGTTCACCCCGCTGGTCGACCGGCTCGCCACCGCCCTGCCGACCGGCGCGGCGACCGCGTTCTCCGCGTTGATCTCCACCGGCACCCTGCTGGCTGCGGTGCTCGGCGTGGCCGTCATCGGTGGCCTGCACCTGGCACGGCCCGACACACCTGCCGCCGCCCTGGTGACGGCCGTCCTGCTGGCGACCGCCCCGGTGGCTGCCGGGCGGTGCGCCCGCGCCCTGCGCCAGCCCACGGGACCGTCGTGCGCCGCGACCGATCCGGGGTCATCGTCCGTCGCCGCGCCGGCCGCGGTCAGCGACCTCGAACGCTGAGCCGGCCGGGGCGGACCCGGTGCGTACGATGTCACCGTGACGCCAGCGGACGGGCAGGTGGACCGCGCCGGGTTGGCCGCCGACGTGGTGCGTCGGATGGCGCACCTGACGGCGTCCCTGCGGCATCGGCAGGGCACGGCCTTCGCCGAGTTGGGGCTCACCCCGGCGGCGGCGCGGGCGTTGCACGAGCTGGACCCGGACCGTCCCCTGCCGGCACGTGACCTCGCCGACCGGCTGAGCTGTGACCGGTCGAACGTGACCGCGTTGGTCGACAAGCTGGAGCAGGCCGGCCTGGTCGAGCGTCGGACCGATCCGGCCGACCGCCGGCAGAAGACGCTCGTGGTGACCGGGGACGGTCGCGTCGTACGGGACCGGGTGGCCGAGGTGATGTCCGACTCCCGACTCCTCGCCGGCCTGCGCGACGAAGAGCTGTCCACCCTGCGTGATCTGGTGTGGAAGGTGTCCGACGGCGGTTGTCCGGAGCCGTGCGACCCGCAGTGAGTCGAGCCGTGCCGGCCGTGTCCCACTGGGCGACGGTGGCCCGCGTCGGTAATGCTGTCGGACGTGACCACCCCGCAAGATCTCGACGACCGGTTCCGCGAGACGCTGGCGGCGCTGCCCGCCGCACCGCAACGGCGTGACCTCGCCGATCCGGTCACCGACGACGCCCCGCTGACCGGTGCCCAACTGCTCGACCTGTTCGACGCGCAGGTGGCCAGCCGGCAGCTCGACCTGGCCGGGCGCTGGCTGCGCAGCTTCGGGGAGGGCTTCTACACCATCGGCTCGTCCGGGCACGAGGGCAACGCGGCGGTCGCCGCCGCGCTGCGCCCCACCGATCCGGCGCTGCTGCACTACCGCTCCGGGGCGTTCTACTGCCTGCGGGCGGCCCAGGTCGCCGCCGCCGCTCCGGCGTCCGCCGCCGACACCCCGATGCCCGCCGTGGACGATCCGGAGCCCGCCGCCGAGGCCCCGGAGCCGGCCTCCGATGCCGAGGCCGCGACCCCCACGGGTGGGTTCGCGGGGTACGCGGAGGCGGCCCGGGACGTGCTGCGGGGCATGGTCGCCTCCAGCGAGGAGCCGATCGCCGGTGGCCGGCACAAGGTGTTCGGCCGGGCCGACCTGGCCGTCGTGCCGACCACCTCCACCATCGCCTCGCACCTGCCCCGCGCGGTCGGGATGGGACTGGCCGTGGAGCGGCTGCGCCGGCTGGACACCGCCGGGCGGCGCACCGGGACAGGGGTACGGGTCGGCAGCGGCGCCGGCGCGGCGCACGTCCCGTGGCCGCCGGACGCCATCGTGGTCTGCTCGTTCGGCGACGCGTCGGTCAACCACGCCAGCGCCACCGCCGCCTTCAACACCGCCGGCTGGTACGACCACGCCGGCCTGCGCATCCCGGTGCTCTTCGTCTGCGAGGACAACGGGCTGGGGATCAGCGTCCGCTCGCCGGAGGGCTGGGTGGAGGCGACGCTGCGCGCGAAGCCGGGCATCCGCTACTTCAGCGCCGACGGCGCCGACCCGGTGCGCACGTACACGGTGGCGCGGGAGGCGGCGGCCTGGGTGCGGCGGTACCGGCGGCCCGCCGTGCTGCACCTGAGCACCGTCCGGCTGATGGGGCACGCCGGGGCCGACGCGGAGTCGGCGTACCGCAGCCCGGCCGAGCTGGCCGAGGACCTGGACCGGGACCCGGTGGTCGCCACCGCGCGGCTGCTCGTCGACGCCGGCGTGGCGACCGCCGACGAGCTGCTGGCCCGGTACGACGAGACGGGCTGGCAGGTACGCCGGCTCGCCGAGGAGGTGCTGGGCGAGCCCAAGCTGGCCTCCGCGGCCGACGTGGTGTCGGCGTTGGCGCCCCGCCGCCCGGTGCGGGTCGCGCGGGCCGTGGCCGACGCGGCGGCCCGGGCCAGCGGGCCGGGCGCGGCGGCCCGGGAGGAGGCGTTCGGCGGCAAGCCGCCCGAGCTGGTCGGCCCGATGACCCTGGCGCAGAGCATCAACGCCGCGCTCGCCGACGGGCTGCTCGACCATCCCCAGATGGCCGTCTTCGGCGAGGACGTGGCCGCCAAGGGCGGGGTGTACGGCGTGACGAAGGGCCTGCGCGACCGGTTCGGGGCGGCCCGCGTCTTCGACACCCTGCTGGACGAGACGTCGGTGCTGGGCCTGGGACTCGGCGCCGGGCTGGCCGGGATGCTGCCGGTGCCGGAAATCCAGTACCTGGCGTACCTGCACAACGCCGAGGACCAGCTCCGTGGCGAGGCCGCCACCATGCAGTTCTTCTCGCGGGGCGCGTTCCGCAACCCGATGGTGGTGCGGGTGGCCGGGTTGGCGTACCAGGAGGGGTTCGGCGGGCACTTCCACAACGACAACTCGGTGGCCGTACTCCGGGATGTTCCCGGTCTGGTGGTGGCGGTGCCGGCGCGGCCGGACGACGCCGCGCCCATGCTGCGGACCTGTCTGGCGAGCGCGGCGGTGGACGGCAGCGTCTGCGTGTTCCTGGAGCCGATCGCGCTCTACCACACCCGCGACCTGTACGCCGATGGCGACGGTGAGTGGCTCGCCGGCTATCCCGAGCCGGGCTCGTGGGTGGCCGGGCACGTGCCGATCGGCCGGGCCCGGGTCTACCGGGTCGGCTCGGCCGACGACCTGACCATCATCACCTTCGGTAACGGCGTGCGGATGTCGCTGCGGGCCGCGGCCGTGCTGGCCGAGGAGGGCGTCGGCACCCGCGTGGTGGACCTGCGCTGGCTGGCGCCCCTGCCCGTGGCCGACATCATCCGGGAGTCCTCGGCGACCGGCCGGGTGCTGGTGGTGGACGAGACACGCCGGTCAGGCGGGGTTGGCGAGGGCGTCATCGCCGCGCTGGTTGACGGCGGATATGTGGGCGCAGCGCGGCGGGTGGCCGGAGTTGACTCGTTTGTACCATTAGGTCCGGCGGCACGTCATGTTCTGGTCTCCCCGGAAGCCATTACCGACGGTGCCCGTACGCTGCTGGCACGGTAAATTCCGTTCCACCCGGTGCGCCACTTGCGCGCAGACGCACAACTGTGTGGACTTTGCCTGACGGCGTCGGTCCGACGCCGCGAGCAGGGACGAGATGAGGAGGCACGCGACAGTGAGCGCGACCGCTGGTCAGGCCGCCGACGGGGTACGCAGCCTGGCGGACCGGTTCGGCATCGAACCGGGGATGGTCGTCATGGAGATGGGGTACGACGACGACGTCGACCAGGATCTCCGCGACGCCCTGACCGACCGCTGTGGAGATCTGGTCGACGAGGACACCGACGAGGTGGTCGACGCGGTGCTCGTGTGGTACCGCGACGGCGACGGTGACCTCTTCGAGCTGCTCGTCGACGCCCTCGGGCCGCTGGCCGACAACGGGGTCGTGTGGCTGCTCACCCCGAAGGCGGGGCGCGAGGGGCACGTCGAGCCGAGCGAGGTCGCGGAGTCCGCGCCCACCGCCGGCCTCCAGCAGACCTCGACCGTCAACGCCGGCCGGGACTGGAGCGGCGCCCGCCTGGTGCTGCGCCGAGGGGCCAAGGGCAAGAAGTAACCCACCCTCGTCCCCTCGCGCCCCGGCGGTCCGCCGTCGGGCGTGCTGGGCTGACCTCGTCCCCCGAGTCGACCCGAGGAGTTCGCATGCTGATCGAGGTTGGCGCCGAGGCGCCGGACTTCGCGCTCAAGGACCAGAACAACCAGCAGGTCCGGCTCTCGGACTTCCGCGGCAAGCGCGCCGTGCTGCTGGTCTTCTACCCGCTCGCGTTCACCGGCACCTGCCAGGGCGAGCTGGCCGAGGTGCGGGACAACCTCGACGAGTACGCCAACGACGACGTCCAGGTGCTGACGGTCAGCGTCGACTCGGTCTACAGCCACAAGATCTGGGCCGACCGGGAGGGCTACCAGTTCCCGCTGCTGGCCGACTTCTGGCCGCACGGTGGCGTCGCTGCGGCGTACGGGGTCTTCAACGACGTGGCCGGCATCGCCAACCGGGGCACCTTCGTCATCGACAAGGCCGGCGTGGTCCGCTTCGCCGAGATGAACGGCCCCGGCGAGGCCCGCGACCAGCAGGGCTGGCGCAAAGCCATCGCCGACCTGACGGCCTGATGCGGTCGGGCCGGCGGCGAACAGGTAGGCTTGCCAGCCACCGGCCCGCCGCACACGGGGCGTTCCGGGGCGCGTAGCTCAGCGGGAGAGCACTCGCCTTACAAGCGAGGGGTCGCAGGTTCGAAACCTGCCGCGCCCACCCATCACCAACAGCCAAAACCGCCCGGATCACGGCCCGGCGACCTTGGTTGCAGATCGGTCTCCAGGACGTCGGTGACCCCTTTGGCTAGATGATCATGTCCGCCAGGTGGCGTGCGAAAGGTGGCCTGCCACAGAACTGGAGGAAGCGACGTGGGCGCGAAGACAGCCCTTCTGGCGTTCGCCGACGGCGACATCCGTCCGGCGCTGCGCGGCGCGACGCGGTCGGAGCGAGCCGAGACCGAGGCGTTGGTACGTCAAGTCCACCCCGGCTACGTGGTCGAACCCGCTGATGACAACACCTTGCTCGAGGGCACCTACCCGCCAGATGACTTCATGTACGCGACGGTCGTGGCCGGGGCAGAGTTGTACTGCGACCGGCGGCTCATGCTCGATCGCCCGTCTGAGCTACCGGAGCACCTGCGCCGAACTGGAGCAGGCCGTCGAATCATCGTCCACGGGATGCACTCGGTCGTGGACTGGCTCGGCTTCGCGGTGTGGGAGGACGGCGTGCTGATCCGATCGCTGAGCCTGTCGCCCGATAGTGGCATCCAGGAGAACATCGGCAAGCCCTACGACTTCGAGTTGCCGTACTGGGCCGGCGAACATCCCGTCGAGCCCGTACCAGGCTGGCACAACCAGGACCCCTACCCGCTGCCGTTCCATCCCCTCGACCTCGGCGAGGAAGCGTTACGCGCGCTGTTCGGTTTCATCATCGAGGGCCATCCTTCCCCCGACGACATCGACGCTGACGCCGTTCATCTGCACGGCTTTCGCGTGACCGACCCGTCCAACGAGGACCAGGCAGCCCGTGAGGCCGCATACGCGGGGGCACTACAGGCTATGGGACCGCCTCGGAGGTACCGCTTGGGACCAGACGGAGCGGTGCACGAGATCAGCGCCGACAGCTACTGATTTGCCTACCCGCGGACCAGCACGAGCGTCATGCAGGTTCTGATACCGATCTGTCACGCACGTCCTGAGCCCCCGACACCGGGCTACCGGCGAAGTGGACGCTCCTATTCCTGTCAGGCCTGCGGCCGGGCCACGCGGGTCGTAGTCTCGACCCACTGCCGAAACAGGTGTAGCGCCTCGCCGAGGTTGAGTGGCCCACACGCTGCCCTGAACTGGTCTTCCTCGACCCGGGTCAGCACCCAATCGTGCTCGCCTCTACGGAGTTCCTGCCGCTCGTAGGCCATTCCCGACAGTGCCGTATCGCCCAGGTCGATGCGGACCGACCACCCGGGGTTGTCGAGCGTCTCGATCCGAATGCCGTACTCGTGTTCCCACTCGCCATCGCACTGAGTCGCGTACCAGGCCTGGAGCCAGGACCAGACCCCGGGCGCTAGCTCGTCGTGATCATGCATCCCGTAGTCCTGATCTCGCTGTGGTCGTCAGCGTCAGGCAAGGGTAGGTCTCGCGGGCGATGTAGCGCAGCGTCGGGATGACGAGTCGCTCCACGCGCGAGCCGAGGATCATCCTGTGTCGGTGATTGCCCACCGGATCTGACGAGCGGCGAGGTAGAGGTGGGAGCGCTCTGCCATCTCATCGACTGTGCGCTCCTCGCCGGGGTTGTCCAAGTCGAGGTGGAGGAGTCCGGCTTCGTCCTGAACGAGCTGGGGTTTGTCGTCGAGCACCCAGGAGAAGGTGCCGAGGTCCACGACCTTCCAACGGGCAAGGCGCGAGAACTCGATGTGGAGCTGTACCCATCGAGTCTGACCGACCCGCCGGACGTCCAGAAGTGCGACCGCAGACTGCTGAGCGCCTTCCCCACAGCTTGACCTGAAGGTCAACTCTCTGAGGTAACCGTCGCCAAACTCCACCCCGTCCAGAAGATCGTCGGCCGTTGCCGGGAGGAGTGGTCGCCAATGCACCTGAACCACCCGGCGAAGATTACCTGCGTCCCATCCGAACGGGGGGTACCGGCCAGGCGGCCGCGGGTGACATTCGTGCCCGTTGCGTGCCCGATCTCGCGGTCGGTGACGAGTGCCTGGCCAGCGGTGACGGCAGGTAGCGAGGCTGCTCTCCTTGCGGCGCCGAGAATTCCTAACCGTGTGGCCATGCCACCTGGGCGTCTTAGGTGCGGCACCGGCGCGGACAAGAACATGCCGTCTCCAGCCGTCGAAGGGCAACCTGTAGTGCCTAGTCGAGCGACGTCAGCCAGCTATCGGGGCCGCTTGTCCTCGACGTGTACGACGTCGAGCTCATGGCCGTCCTGGTCGCGCTTGTGGCGTCCATACAGACCAACGGCCAGGTCGCTGCTGTCCTGGACTTCGTCGGGCCCCACGTAGGTCAGCACGTCGTTGTGGTGGCCGTAGACCACCCATCCGGGACCGGGATCGAGAGCGATGGTGCTGAAGTCTCCGGCAGATGAGCCGACGTGAACAGGGCCGTACTCGCGCAGGATCTCGATGGCCTGAGCGGCGAGGTCGGCGCTGGGTCCGGGAGTGGGTAGTACGACGCACGTGCCGTGGGCGAACACGACCCAGGATTTGCCATCCCCTTGGATGATGCGACGCCAAACTCCGGCCAGATCCTGTTCCGACATGACGTTGATCATCCCTGAGTTGATGCACCAGCGCTAGCCGTGAAGGGCTTCACCCGGGTGACCCGGGGGTGGGATTCCTCGCCGGAGATCGTCGACGATCGGCTCGGCCCACGCCGCTTGGACGAAATCCCAGGTCCAGGTGATGCCGTCCCACCCGCCCGTAGCCCGAGCAGGTCCTACTCACGTGCTGCTGGAGTTCTGGCCCCGCCGCCACACGTCGCCCTGTGCGCCATGTCGCTCGGCCGCGTGCCGCTCCTGGGCCGATCTCGCATCGCGCCCCGCGGCCGAGTCCTCAGGCGACGAGAGGCGCTTCCGATCGCGCCAACCCACAAAGACGAACGCCGCCACCAGCAACACGACGAGCGCTCCGAGAGACACCACCAGACTCGTCATGCCATCGAAGCTACCGGGCGCGCGCCAGAGTCCGAGCTGTTGGCCGAACAGGTCGACGACCGGCTGAGATATCGCACGCTCGGACGCTACCGTCGACGCTGGCGGTGCGTCCGGGCTGGCATGCGGGGTCCGCAACCTGCCGCGAATTGTCAGACGGCACCATCAAGAAGATGATCAGTGGGGCTGTAGTTGATCTTCCAGTCGGCGTAGACGCCCATCGTGCCGTCCTGGACACAATGCAGTCCGACACTGATCCAGCGAACCTCACCGTCGGCGTACCGGGCGAAGCCGACGGCGACGTGGAAGACTTCGCCGCCACATGGGCACGCACAGTCGCCCGGCTCGGCGTCCCCCCAGTAGTCGGCGCTGTCCGCGACGAAGGCACGTGCACCGCAGGCCGTGCAGCTCACCTCGGCGCAGCCGTCTGACGGCAGCGAAGTACCGCAACCGGCCAGCCGAGCCTCGATCCCGTTGTTTGCCTAGGGTTGACAGCGGGATTCCTTCGTCTGCGCGGCTCGATCAGCCGAGCTGCGTTGGTGTGGCCGTGGCCTCCCAGGTGGTCAGGCAGAACGGGTGGCCCGCCGGGTCGGCGTAGACATAACACTGTTCGCTGTTGGGCTGGAAGTCGTACTTTGTTGCTCCGGCAGCGAGCACTCGGGCCTCGGCGGCGTCTCGGTCCACGACCATGAAGTCGAGATGCATCATGATCGACGAGGTGGGGTCGGGCCAGGTGGGTGGCGTGTATCCGGGCACAGTCTGGAAGTTGATCCGCCCGGTCGGGCTCAGCACGCATGCCCAGCCGCCCCCGGCGTGTGTCAGGGTTCCACCGGTGATGCTGGCGTAGAACTCCGCCAAGGCGACGGCGTCCGGGCAGTCCAGGGTGACCGCGCTGAGCCTGATCTCGTCGGACATGCCGCCTCCTGTGGCTCGCGCCGGCCGCTTGCAAGGCGCGCCTGTACCGATACGACGACCAGCACGATGGCACGCTCGACAGATTGAACGACGTAACCTAGCGCACACGTTGGTCGAGCACACTGATCTAGCCGCGACGCGCACTCTCGGCTGACCCAGAGCACCTGGCGGACGACTGTCGCACCTCACTCGACGGAGGTCAGGCCGACTGCCGGCGTGTCTAGTCCCACCACATGCTTGATGAATCCGTCCCACGACATGCTTGACAGTTGGTCTAGGTTCTGTGAAAGCTCGGGCCGGTCGCTGTGTGGGCGTGACTGCTGGATGTGGTCCTCCGGGGTGAGTCCCTGTAGGGGCTGTGCCTCAAATCGTGCCCATGAGCGATCTATGCGTTCTCCGCGTTCGCCTGCTCTTCCTCGGTTGTTTGTGGCAGTAGGCGGGCAACCGCCTCACGGATCCTTTCATCATCTGGGTTCCCGTGCCAGGTGACGATTGTGAAAGAATCAGTTGATGCGGTAAGTTCGGCAGCTTCCTTCGTATTTGGCACCGATTCTACGACTATCAGTAATCCGATGGTTACCGGCGAGTCCTAGACGTCGAGTGACAATTACATTCAGCGTTAGAGAGTCAATGACGAGGATGCCATCAATTCCCCGATCCTGCTGGAGGGGGAAGAAGCTCCAGCCAAGCCTCGCAATTGCTCGTCGTACTGCTTCCTGATAACTGCGCTCTGCAAAAGACTCTCTCTGATCGGGTAAGGTGCGATCGCTCGCCACTATCGATCGCTGCATCTCCCGTGCGCGCTCAAGCAACTCTCGCATCATGTCGTCAACGCTGCGGCTTGGCGGCTTCTCAATCGGAGTGGCCTGCGGCACTAGCGCCAACTCCTCCTCAAAGTCCGTCCAGCGGTGTCGAGAGCAGCGTCAGGACTGGGTGCGGGTCCACTGCTGGTTGGCGCCGCTTCCGCAGGTGTACTGGGTGATGTCGGTGCCGTCTGCCGTGCCGCTGCTCACCACGTCCAGGCACTTGCCGCTGTGTCGGGCGCGCAACTGGTAATAGCTGCCGGTGGCGACCCACTGCCACTGCTGGTTGGCGCCCTCGCCACAGGTGTACTGGACGACGTTGGCGTTGTTGGCGGTGGAGGCGTTGGCGACGTCGAGGCATTTGCCGCTGTTCTGGTTGACGATCCGGAAGTAGCCGCTACCGGCGTCGCGGAACTCCCACTTCTGGTTCGCGCCCCCGTTCCAGGACCATTGTCTGACTTCGGCGTTGTCGGTGACGGCATGGTCCAGCACGTCGACCACCTTGCCGCTGTTGCGGTTGGTGATGCGGTAGGAGAGTGGCGCCTCTCCGGTGACGGTGCCCGCGGCGGCGTCGATGGTGATGGTGGGATACCAGGTCAGGCTCATGGTCGTGGCGGTGGGGAAGGCGATCGGCAACCACACGTACTGGGAGTCGTTGACCGGCCCGCCCCAGGCCCCGGCCCAGCGGTCGCCGAGGTAGAGGTAGCTCGTCGTCGACGTGCCCTGGATGGGGAGCACGAAGGCCGACTGGGAGCGGAAGGTGGTCGAGTCCCCGACGTTGGTCATGCCGGTCCACGGACCGGAAATGCTGGACGCCGTGGCGTACCTGGCCTGGTTCGGGCTCCAACCGGTGAGGCCCGAGGTGAGCAGGAAGTAGGTGCTGCCGCGCTTGAACAGGGCCGGTGCCTCGCGGTTGCCGTCGTTCCAGAAGTTACCGACCAGCGTGGCCGGACTGAGGTAGTCGGCGCTGAGGCGGTAGATGAGCAGGTCGCGGTTCTCGTCGCCGGCCGAGGCCATGTAGGCGGTACCGCCGTCGTTGTAGAGCGTGATGTCCCGCGACATGTTGCCCAGCGGCCGGAAGCTGCCGTGGTAGGTGTAGGTGCCGTCCACGGTGGCCGAGGAGGCGACGGCGACCCTGGCCTCGCCGTAGTCGGTGCCGTTCTCCTTGTGCATCCACATCACGTACCGGTTGGTGCTGGCGTTGTAGATGACCTTCGGCCGCTCGATGTTGGCCGACTGCAGTTCCGCCGCCGACGACTGGGTCAGCACGTTGTTGCGGAACTCCCAGTCGCGCAGGTTGGTGGAGCGGTAGACCGAGACCGCCCGGAACGTGTTGTTGGCGTTGCGGTTCTCACCGAACCAGTAGTAGTAGTCGCCGACCTTGAGTACCCCACCACCGTGCGCGTGCAGCAGGTTGCCGGTGGTGTCGGTGAACTGCGTGCCGTTGGGGATCGTGACCGGCGCGGCCTGGGCCGGGGCGGCGGCCAGGGTGGTGACCGCGACGATCGCCGCTCCGACCAGGGTGAGCGCCGCCACCAGGGATGGAAGCAGTCTGTTGCGTCTCACTACGTTCGTCCTTCCGTGGGCGGGCGGCGACCGTCCATCAATGTACATCGATTGTCGTTGGTGCAGGTCGAGAACGATCACCGGTAGCGTGGTGCAGGATGCAGCGGTGACGTCCATCTACCGCACCCCCGCGGGCAGGGACACCATCCGCCGGTGGTGTGCGCAGCAGCTCAACGGGTGGTCGACCCCGCACGAGCGACGCATCATCCGGGCCCACGGCCACGACACGCACCTCCTCAGCGCCGGCGCGGGGACGGTGACGGTCGTCTTCGTCGCCGGTGACCGCTTCAGCACGGCGGCCTACCTGCCGCTGCTCACGGCCCTGGCCCGGCAGTACCGGGTGGTGGCCGCCGACATCCCGGGCCAGCCCGGCCTGAGCGCCGACGCGGCGGACGTCGCCGACGGCGGGCTCGCCTGGTACGGCAGGTGGCTTGCCGAGGTCGTCGAGGAGGCCACCAGCGGGCCGGTCGTGACGTTCGGGCACTCGTTCGGTGGCGCGGTGACGCTCGCCGCCGAGCACCCCCGGGTTAGCGGCACGGTCGCGGTGGCACCGGGTGGACTGTGCCGGCTCAGGGTCACCCCTGGTGTCCTGCTGGCGTTCCTGGGCTGGCTCGCGCGGCCCCGGCCGGCGTCGAGCCTCCGGTTGCTGCGCCTGCTGTCCGCGCCCGGCCGCACGCCGCGCGCCGAGCTGGTGGAGTGGATGACGCTCGTCGCCCGACACGCCCGTCCGGTGAGTACCGACGAGTTCCTGTCGGCGGCGACGCGCAGGACGCCGGTCGTGCTCGCGAGCGGCGACCACGACGTGTTCCTGCCCCCGGACCGGCTGCGCGCGGCGGCGGAACAGCGGCTACAGGCCGGCGTTGACATCGTCCCCGCCGCCGGTCACCTCGTCACCGACGAACACCCCGACACGCTCGCCGCGCTGGTGGCTCGGCTGGTGGATTGACCCGGGACGGGCGTCACGCGCGATCGGCGACCATCACCCGGCTGTGTGCCAGGGACGTGGTCCGACGGATCGGCAGGGACAGCTCTCGCGCCGTCTCGAGCAGGTCGTGGTCGCCGGTGACCGTGAAGCCGTACCGGGAGAGCAACGCGGCCATGGCGGCCGGCGTCCAGGTCGAGCGCCACGGCTCGGTCGCCCAGAAGCTGCGCCGGCCGGTGGACGCCATCAGCACCCGTGCGACGAGCCGACCCAGCGTCAGGGTCGTCCCGGGTAGCTGAAAGTTGACAACGAGGCGGCTCGTCGGGGCCGAGCAGGCGGCGAGCGCGGCGACCGTCGTAGACACCTCCGTCGTGGTCAGGTACGGCACGACGCCCTCCCAGATCCACGTCGTCGGCTCGTCGGGGCGATGACCGGCGACGGCCAGCGCCTCGGCTAGCCGGTCACGGGCGAAGTCCACCGTCACGAACGTCGGGGGAGTGCCGGCCAGTACCTCGGCGCGTTCGCGTTTGTCGCGTTGGCTGCTCGGCTGGTCGACCTCGAAGATCGTCCTGCCCACGAGTTCCGGCATCCGCCAGGCCCGACCGTCGAGCCCGGCCCCGAGGATCACCACCTGCGCGCTGTGGTGGGCGCGTACGGCGTCGTCGATCGCCACCGTGCGCGGCACGATCATGTCGGCGCAGGCCCGTACCGTCTCGTAGTCGACCCGTTGCCGCCACGACTGGGGCACGGCACCGTCGCGTACCCAATCCACGGCCTCCCGCTCGGCGGCGCGGAGCAGGCGCATGGCCGTCGGGTCGGCGAACCGGCCGGGAGCGACCAGGCCATCCGCCGCCGCGCGGCCCTGGCAGACGAGAACCGCCGTACGGCTCGCGGCCGGCGTCTTCGACATCGCTCGCGCTCCTGTCCGTGTGGGCTTCGCGCACAGGCCATGCCGCCGCGCGGAGCCATTTGACCGCACCCGATAGCCTTCGCGGCTATGGGCGCGATCAAACCATGGCATCTTGCGGTCCTCAGCCTTTGTTGCCTGCTGCCGTTCACGGCCGCAGTCGCGGGCGGAGTTTGGGCCGTCCTCCGCAAGCGCAACCGACGCTGACTCCCGGTCGTACGGTGGTTCGGCCTCCCGCCGCCCAGTGCGCCGCGCGCACAATTGTCCCGTGCTGACCGAGCCCGTCTCCGCGCGCCGACTGCAACTCATCGACGACCTGGAAGGGCTGCCCGGCAGCTCAGACGGCTGTCTCCTCGCCTTGACGTTGGACGCTCCGGTTTTTGTCCAGGTCGGTGACTTCTGGTGGGTTGAGGACGACGCGCTGTGCGTCGCGCGAGGTGAAGGCGCGCCGATGTTGTATCGAGGTCGTCTCGAATGGCGCCGGAAGCGGTAATCGGCGGAACGGTCCTCGCCCTCGCCACCTGGCGCGGCGCTGAGCTGAACATACCCACGGGTGGCGCACGTACCCCGTCCGCCGTTAGCCTCGGTCCCCATGACCAGCGGCGACCACCACGGTCACCCCGAGCCGCCGATCGCGGGCGACGAGACCGCCACCCTGCTCGGCTCCCTCGACCGGCAGCGCGCCACCCTGGCCTGGAAGACCGGTGGGCTCGACGCGGCCGGCCTGCGGGCGACGCTCGGCCCGTCGTCGATCACTCTGGGCGGGCTGCTCAAGCACCTGGCCCTGGTCGAGGACCTCTACTTCTCCTTCAAGCTGGCCGGGCGTTCACCGGGACCCCCGTGGGACACCGTCGACTGGGACGCCAACCCGGGCTGGGAGTGGCGCTCGGCCGCCGAGGACACCCCGGAACAGCTCTACACGCTGTGGCAGGGGGCCGTGGCGCGGTCCCGGGCCACCGTCGCCGAGTTGCTGGCCGACGGCGGCCCGGAGCAGTTGGCCCGGGGCGAGTGGCCCGACGGCCAGGTGCCCAGCCTGCGGCGGGTCCTGGTCGACCTCATCGAGGAGTACGCGCGGCACGCCGGGCACGCCGATCTGATCCGCGAGTCGGTGGACGGGCTCACCGGCGAGGACCCGCCCCGCTGACCGCCAGGCGTACCGCCAGAATGGGCGCGTGCAGGATACCGTCGCCGTCGCGCTGATCACGTCACTGTCCACGTTGACCGCCGCCGCCCTGACCGGGCTGATCGCCGCCCGCAGCACCCGCCGGCAGCTCGCCCACCAGCTCACCGTCGCCCGCGAGGAGAGCGCCGACCGGGCCGCGCTCCGGCGCGAGGAGCTGCGGCGCGACGCGTACGTCGGGTTCCTCGGCGCCTGCGACGCGGCGTACCGGCGGCTGGACCGGCGGTGGATCGAGCCGGGCGCGGACGCGGTCACGCCCGGCTACGACGAGACGTACGCGGCGATGCGCGCCGTGGACGAGGCGTACAACCTGGTGTTGCTGCAGGGCCCGGCGGACGTCGCGGCGGCGGGCCGGTCGGTGGTGGCCAGCCTGACGACGGAGTACGCCGAGCAGCGCCGGCTCGCCGACGAGCCGGGCGACGCGGCGGTGTCGCTGCGCGACCGGCACCGGGAGCGGTGGCTCGCGGCCATCGAGGTACGCACGGACCGCCGCGTCGCGTTCGTCGACGTCGCCCGTCCCGCCGTCGACCGCGAGGGGTGACCGCGTGCCCCCTATGCTCGGGCGGGAACAGGGGGGGGTGATCAGGTGGATCTGTCCGGCATCGGCGCGGTGCTCTTCGACATGGACGGCACGCTGGTGGACTCCGACGCCGCCGTCGAGCGGGCCTGGGAGCGGTGGGCTTCCGAGTACGCCGTCGAACCGGCGGCGGCCCTCGCGATCGCGCACGGCAGGCCCGCCGACCAGACGATCCGTCGGCTCCTTCCCGCCCTCGACGACACGGCGGTTGCCGTGGCGGCGGCACGGCAGTTGGCGTTGCAGTACGACGACCTGTCCGACGTGACCGCCACCCCGGGCGCCCATGAGCTGCTGTCGACGTTGGCCCGGACGGGGGTGCCCTGGGCGGTGGTGACCAGCGCCGACGTGCGGCTGGCCGAGGCCCGGCTCGGTGCCGCCGGCATCGCGCCACCGGTGTTGGTGACGGTCCAGGACGTCCGCGAGGGCAAGCCGGCGCCGGAGGGTTACCTCCGCGCCGCCGCGCTGCTCGACGTGCCACCGGCGCGCTGCCTGGTCGTCGAGGACGCCGAGGTCGGGTTGCGGGCCGGGCGCGCGGCCGGCGCGGTGACCGCCGCGCTCAAGGGACTCGACGGCGACGTACGCCTGGACGACCTGGGGCAGTTGGCCCGCCAGATCGAGGCGGCGACCACCGGGAGCTGACCGATCGGGCGTCAGCCGAGGCGCGCTGCCAGCCAGGGCAGCAGGGCGTCGGCCTGGGCCTGCTGGAACGCCCGTAGGGCGGGGATGCCGGGCGGTGGCGGGCGGCGGGCGCGGTCGGCCAGGAAGCCGGCCAGCCCGGCGTACACGCCGGTGATCGCGGCCGGGTCGACGTCGGCGGTGAGCGGCAGCCGGCGCAGCATCGCCTCGGTGTCGTGCCCGCCGTGCAGCCGGACGTTCACCAGCAGCAGCGCCGTGTCCAGCCAGGCGGGCCCCCGGCAGGCCCACGGCCAGTCGACCACGGTCACCGTGCCGGCGGCGTCGAACAGCAGGTTGTCGGCCCGTACGTCGACGTGGCAGAGCGTGTCCCCGGCGAGCGCGGCGACGCCCTCGTCGGCGGCCGCGCGCAGCTCGTCCAGGTGGGCGCGAGCCCACGGATCGAGTCGTGGCGGCGGGTCGGCGGCGATCCGGTGCCAGCCCGCGAAGTCGTCCGCCAGCAGCTCGGCGGCGGTCGGCACGTGCGCGACGGGGCTCGGGGTGAGCGCGACGGCCATCGCCTCCAGGGCGTCCATGACCCGGGTCAGCTCGTCGGCCCGCCACGGGGTGTGCGGGTGGTCTCCGGCCACGTCGGAGAAGACCAACGCCACCCAGTCGCCGTCGTCGTGGCAACCCAGCAGGCGGGGCGTCGGCGCGGTCGCCGGGAGCGCGCCGGCGATGCGGGCTTCGGCGCGGTGCATGACCGGACTGTCCGGGTTCAACGCCGGGTTGACCGCCTTCACGAACGCCCGCCGGCCGGTCGCGGTACGGACCCGGTCGGCGGTGCCCGGCGAGTAACCACCCGACTGGGAGACCGCCTCGACCACCCGATCGCCGATGATCTCCTCGACCGCGGACCGTACCGTTGCCGGCAGATCACCCCAGCCGATCCGCCTCGCCGCCACCTGTGCCATCCCGCCACGGTGCACCCGCCGGTCGCGACGAACAACTCAATTCCGCCGCCGGAACGAGGCGCGGCCGGAGTGGACATGATGGACTTGTCGCCGCGATTGATCGAGAAGAAGGAGGCCGCGGTGGAGTTGACTCTGACGCCGATGACCGAGCAGGAACTGGCCCGGCTGCGGGAACCCCTGGAGGTCGGGTACGCCGAGGATCTCGTCGCGCACCGCGGCCTGACCCCGCAGGCGGCCCGGGAGCGGTCGGACGAGCAGCTCCGGGAGCTGCTGCCGGCGGGCGCGGCCACCGAGCGGGCACTGTTGCGGGTGGGGCGGGTCGACGACACCGAGGTCGGCTGGATCTGGGTCAACCTGCCGGCGAACGCCGACACCCGACAGGCCTGGATCTACAACATCGAGGTACATCCGGCGCACCGGGGACGCGGACACGCACGACGGATGATCCAGCTCATCGAGGTCGAACTGGGCGAACTGGGCGTACCCGAGCTGGGGTTGAACGTCTTCGGCACGAACACCGTGGCGATCGGCCTCTACCGGAGCCTGGGCTTCGAGGTCACCGCGCAGCAGATGGCGAAGCGGATCGACCCACCGAGCTGAACCGGGACTGTTCACCTGCCCAGCGGGAAACCCGCGCGGACCGCACCTGGGGAGGAGCGACGGATGACGCACGGCGCCGGACTGACCATCGGTGTGCTCGGCTCGTACGGTGGCCGGAACCTCGGCGACGAGGCGATCCTCACCGGCCTGCTCACCGATCTGCGCACGCAGGAGCCGAATGCTCGGATCATCGTCTTTTCCCGCCACCCGGAGCACACCCGGGCCGCGCACCCGGACGTCGAGGCGGTGCCGTGGGAGGGCGTCAGCCGTACCGACTCGGCGTTGGTGCTGGCCCAGCTCGACCTGCTGATCCTGGGCGGCGGCGGGATTCTCTACGACCGGGAGGCCCGCCGCTACCTGCGGGTCGTCCGGGTCGCCCAGGAACGCGGCCTACCGCTGATCACGTACGCGGTGGGGGTCGGACCGCTCAGCGACGCGGTCGACACCGGCATGGTCCGCGAGACGTTGGCCGGCGCCACCCAGGTGACCGTCCGGGACCAGGAGTCCCGGATGGTCCTGGAGGAGGCCGGACTGCTCAACCCGATCACGGTCACCGCCGACCCGGCGTTCCTGTTGCAGCCGGCCGACTTCCCCGCGCACCTGCTCAGCGAGGAGGGGGTGCCGGTCGGCAAGAGGCTGGTCGGGATCAGCGTCCGGGAGCCGGGACGGGCCGCCGAACGCCTCGACGTCGACGGCTACCACCGGCTGCTGGCCCAGATCGGTGACTTCCTGGTGCACCGCATCGACGCGTACGTGCTGTTCGTGCCGATGGAACGCGACGACATCCGGCACTCGCACGGGGTGCTGTCGCACATGGTCGCCGCGGATCGGGGGCGGATCCTGCACGGCACCTACTCGCCGGAGCAGGTGCTCGGGCTGATGCGCCACTTCGACCTGGCCGTCGGCATGCGCCTGCACTTCCTGATCTTCGCGGCGATGGTGGGTACGCCATTCCTGCCGCTGCCGTACGCCGGAAAGGTCTTCGACCTGGCCCAACGGCTCGGTGTGCCGGCGCTGCGGGGGGTGGAACGGGAGGTGGAGGGACCGCTGTTGGCCGAGGTCGACCGTCTGTGGGACGAACGCGAGCAGCGCGCCGAGGCCACCGCCCGCCGGGTCGCCGAGGTCTGCGAGCAGGCCCGGGGCACCTCCGAGGTCACCCGTGGCGTGCTGGACCAGCTGCGCAGCCAGACCCTCACCCGGGCCTGACCGACGCTCACACCGCTGGGCCGGTCCAGCGGTAGCGCCACTCGCGGGCCTCCTCGCGGGCGGATTCCAACTCGTAGATCTGCGCCTCGGCCAGCCCACCGGACCCGAGGTGGTGGTGGGTGAGCGGCGGGCGGCCGTTGGTGTCCAGCTCGACGGTCACGGTCTGCCCGTCCGCCGCGCCGCCGACGAGAAGAATCTGCACGGATGAGGCCATGCGCCCATCCTGCCCGTCGTGCGGCCACCTCGCAGCGGGATGCGGGGCAGCGCGGAGCCGGCCGCGTGGTTAGTGTCGGCGGATGGCAGAGCAGACCATCGATCCGACGCTCGGCCCGGTGCTCGCCCGCGTCGGCGACGAGCGCGCCGTGCTGGAATCGTTCCTCGACTTCCACCGCGCGATGGTGGTGCGCAAGGTGCGCGGTCTGTCCGACGACGAGGCCGCCCGCCGGCTGGTGCCCTCCGCGACCACGCTCGCCGGGCTGGTCAAGCACCTGACCCTGGTCGAGCGGAACTGGTTCCCGGTGCTGCTGGCCCCCGAGCCCGGCGACGTCTACCTCCGCTCGGAGCAGGACGCGGTAGCGAGCTTCACCCTCGACGAGCGGGACACGGTCGACGGGCTCGTCGAGGCGTACGAGCGGGCCTGTGACCGGTCCCGGACGGTCGTCGCGCGTTTCGACCTCGACCACGTGGTGCCGCACCCACAGCTCGGTGAGGTGTCGGTGCGCTGGATCCTGGTCCACCTCATCGAGGAGACCGCCCGGCACGCCGGCCACGCGGACATCCTTCGCGAACTGACCGACGGGTCGACCGGAGCCCTCTGACCCCGGCCGTTCATCGGGGAGGTAGCCGGCCCGACGGGTATTCCATGCCGTCGTGGGTGCAGGCCGCCGCGGCGACCCGTGCCGCGTACCGGGCCGCCTCCGTCAGCGGCTCGCCCCGCAGCCGCCCGGCGATCAGCCCGGCGGCGAAGGCGTCGCCCGCCCCGTTGCTGTCCACCACCGGCGCGGGCGCTGCGGCGGCCGGCACCGGCACCCGCGTGCGGTCGCCGGGGAACAGCTCGGCGCCGTCCGCGCCCCGGGTCACGACCACGGTCCGGGGCGTCAGCGTCTCGGCGAGCGTCCCGGCCCGGTCGGCGAGCCGTACCCCGCTGACCAGGACCAGGTCGGCGATCTCGGCGAACGGCCGGTGGTACGGGTTGACGCCGTCCCAGTCGTGCAGGTCGGTGGAGAGCGACACACCCGGCGCGAGCGCGGCCCGGACGGCGGGCAGCAACGGCACCGTCCAATCCATGATCGAGAGGTGGACGTGCCGGGCGTCGGCCACCAGCTCGGCCACCTGCGTCAGGGAGAACGGCGGGCCCGCGCCCCGCCACGGGCGCGGGTCGTACAGCGAGGTGCGTGCTCCGCCCGGGTCCACCAGGTTCACCGATCGCCGGGTGCCGCCCCGGTCCTCGGCCAGCGTCGCCGGCACCCCGGCCCGGGTCAGCGCCGCCCGCACCACGTCGCCGGCCGGGTCAGCGCCGAGGGTGTCGACCACCCGCACCCGCAGCCCCAGCGCCCGAGCGGCCAACGCCACCCCGGCTCCGGTGTTGCCGATTCGCAGCTCGATCGGCTCGACGGTGTGCGAGTCGGCGGCCGGCAGCGGAAGCGCGGGCACCCGAACCCGCACGTCCACCCCCAACCCGCCCAGAACCAGGAGATCGACCACGACGCGACGCTAGCCCTCGGCCCCGCGATCTTGCACTTTCTGTCCCGGCACAAGGGGCATTACCACCCACGTCGGCGACAGAAACCGCAAGATCGGCGGGAGCTTTCCGCGCGGGGCCGCCTATCCTGGGCGCGGGCGGCGACAAGGGGGAGTACGTGCTGGTCATCCACGGGCTGTGGCTGCCCGGCTCCGGGCTCGCCGTGTGGGCTGAGGACAGCGCCGCGCCGGTACCCGTCGCGCGCTCCGGCCGCCCTCCCCGGGACCGCCCGCACCCGTTCGCCGCCGGGCACGCCGATCTGGTCGCGGCCCTCACCGACGTCGCAGCGCCGGCCCGCCCGGCCACCGCGCTGCTCACCCTGCCCACCCGGGCGGGCACGCCGACCGACTCGCCCGAGCTGATCCGCACCACCGTCGCACCCCCGACCCGCGGCCGGCTCGCCCTCGCCGCGTGGCGGGTGCCCACCCTGGTGTACGCCCCGGACGACGCCCTGCCCCTGCTCCGCGCCCTGGACGACCTCCCCGTGGTGTGCGGGGCGACCCTGCGGCACCTCGGCGAGCTGGCCGACTTCGCCGCCGACCTGGTGGCCCGGGGCCGCGTCCTGCCGACCGTTGACACGCGAATCGACACGACCGCCCTGGCTGATGCCGGCCCGGCTGATGCCGCTGATGCCGGCGCGGCTGATGTCGCCCTGGCTGATGCCGGCGCGGCGGGTGCCGGCGCGGCCCGCTCGACGGCGGACCGGGTGGTCGCCCGGGCGGTGTGGCGTCCGCTGCTGACCGGCACCGACGCCGGCTGGGCCCGCTCGCTGGCGCTGGCCCTACCGCCGGCCGCCCGCGCCGCCGCCGTCGACACCGAGGGCGGCGACGGCGAGCTGACCGCCACCGAGCTGGTGGCGGACGCGCTCGACGGGC
This sequence comes from Micromonospora sp. NPDC049801, assembly GCF_040656575.1. Classification (NCBI taxonomy): domain Bacteria; kingdom Bacillati; phylum Actinomycetota; class Actinomycetes; order Micromonosporales; family Micromonosporaceae; genus Micromonospora; species Micromonospora sp. NPDC049801. Next base: position 115,970 of record NZ_JBFAMS010000017.1, read on the forward strand.
TCACCGACGCCGCCGCCCGGGCCGCTCTCGCGAACACCACCCTGGCCCGGGGAGTACGCCCGGCCGGGCCCGCGCCGGCCTGGCTGGCCGCGCTGGCCGGGCCCCGCCGCGACTTCTCCGTCGACGAGGCGGCGCTGGACGTGCTGCGTACCGAGCTGGACGACTGGCAGCGCGACGCCGCCGGCGGGGCCGTGCGGGCCAGCTTCCGACTGGTCGAGCCGGCCCCCGACGAGGTCACCGAACCGATCCTGGCCACCCGCCCGTCCGGCGACAGCACACCCGTAACCTCGACCGACACCGCGCGGTGGCGGTTGGAGTTCGGGTTGCAGGCCGCCGACGAGCCGGGCCTGCACGTCGACGCCGCCGAGGTCTGGCGGGCGCACCCGGCCGGCCGTACGGGCAGCCCGCAGGAGACCCTGCTGGCCGAGTTGGGCCGGGCCAGCCGGCTCTGGCCCGACCTGGACGCCGCGCTGCGCACCGCCGCCCCCGAGGCGATGGAGTTGGACGTCGAGGGCGCGCACCGGTTCCTCAGCGAAGGCGCGCCGGTGCTGCACGCCGCCGGCTTCGGGGTGCTGCTGCCCTCGTGGTGGCAGCGCCGGTCGGCGCGGCTCGGCGCTCGGCTGCGCGCGCGCAGCCGTACCGCGCCCGGCACGGTCGCCAGCACCGAGGCCGGCGTCGGGTTGGACGCGCTCGTCGACTACCGCTGGGAGATCGCGCTGGGCGACCAGCCGCTGTCGGCGGAGGAGTTGGCGGCGCTGACCGAGCTGAAGACCCCGCTGGTACGGCTGCGCGGCCGGTGGGTGGAGCTGGACCCGGGACGGCTCGCCGCCGGTCTGCGGCTGCTCCGCTCGGCCGGCGAGCTGACCGTCGCCGACCTGCTCCGCCTGGGGCTCACCGACGGCGAGGACACCGGCGCGCTGCCGGTGCTGGAGGTGAGCGCCGATGGCGCGCTGGGCGACCTGCTGGCCGGGGCGGTCGAACACCGGCTCACCCCGCTCGACCCGCCGCCGGGATTCGTCGGGACGCTGCGGCCGTACCAGCAGCGGGGGTTGGCCTGGCTGGCCTTCCTGCGGTCGCTGGGGCTCGGCGGGGTGCTGGCCGACGACATGGGGCTGGGCAAGACCGTGCAGTTGCTCGCGCTGCTCGCCGGAGATCCGCCGGACGCCGGGCCGACGCTGCTGGTCTGTCCGATGTCGCTGGTCGGCAACTGGCAGCGGGAGGCGGCGAAGTTCACCCCGGGGCTGCGGGTGCACGTACACCATGGCGCGGAGCGCGCGCGGGGGGCGGAGTTCACGACGGCCGCGCACGGCGCGGACCTGGTCCTCACCACCTACTCGGTGGCCGCCCGCGACGCCGTCGACCTGGCCGGCATCGACTGGCACCGGGTGGTGGTGGACGAGGCGCAGGCGATCAAGAACGCCTCCACCCGGCAGGCCGAGGCGGTCCGCGCGCTGCCCGCCCGACAGCGGGTGGCGGTGACGGGTACGCCGGTGGAGAACCGGCTCGCCGACCTCTGGTCGATCATGCAGTTCGCCAATCCGGGGCTGCTCGGTCCGGCCGCGACGTTCCGGAAGCGGTTCGCCGAGCCGATCGAGCGCAACGGCGACGCCGAGGCCGCCGAGCGGCTGCGCCGGATCACCGGCCCGTTCGTGCTGCGCCGGCTCAAGACCGACTCGTCGATCATCTCGGACCTGCCGGAGAAGCTGGAGATGGAGGTGCTCTGCAACCTCACCGCGGAGCAGGCCGCCCTCTACCAGGTGGTGGTCGACGACATGCTCGCCCGGATCGAGACCAGCGACGGCATCGAGCGACGCGGGTTGGTGCTGGCCACCATGACCCGACTCAAGCAGGTCTGCAACCATCCGGCCCAGTTGCTGCGCGACGGCTCCCCGCTGGACGGGCGCTCGGGCAAGCTGGCCCGGCTCACCGAGATCCTGGAGGAGGTGCTGGCAGCGGGGGAGCGGGCGCTGCTGTTCACCCAGTACGCCGAGTTCGGCGCGATGTTGCGCGGTCACCTGTCGGCGCGGTTCGGCCGGGAGGTGCTGTTCCTGCACGGTGGGCTCGGCAAGGCCGAGCGGGACGCCCTGGTGCAGCGCTTCCAGTCCGCCGACGGTCCACCGCTGTTCGTGCTGTCCCTCAAGGCCGGCGGCACCGGCCTCACCCTGACCGCCGCCAACCACGTGGTGCACGTGGACCGGTGGTGGAACCCGGCCGTGGAGGACCAGGCGACCGACCGGGCGTTCCGGATCGGGCAGCGGCGACGCGTGCAGGTCCGCAAGTTCGTGTGCGCGGGCACCGTCGAGGAGAAGGTGGCCGCGCTGATCGCCGACAAGCGCAGCCTCGCCCAGCGCGTGGTCGGCACCGGCGAGCAGTGGATCACCGAGCTGTCCACGGGTCAGCTCCGGGACCTGTTCGCCCTGGAGGCCGGGGCGGTGGTGGAGTGACCGACCGATTCGCCGACTACGGCCGCCCCCGCAAGGTCGACGGAGGGCTGAAGGCGCGCAGCGCCCGAGGCGCGATCGGACGGTCCTGGTGGTCCCGGCGCTTCCTGGAGGTGCTGGAGTCGTTCGCGCTCGGCACCCGGCTGACCCGGGGCCGGTCGTACGCGCGGGCCGGTCAGGTGCTCCGGCTCGACGTCACGCCCGGCCGGGTCACCGCCCAGGTGCAGGGCTCCCGGCCCCGCCCGTACGAGGTCTCCATCGCGCTGGCGGCGTTCCCGGAGGCGCTCTGGTCCCGGATCGAGGACGAGTTGGCCGGTCAGGCGTTCTTCAGCGCCCGACTGCTCGCCGGGGACCTGCCCGACGAGTTGGAGGAGTTGTTCGCCACGGCGGGCGCCCCACTCTTTCCCGCCGCCGTCGACGAGCTGACGCAGCGCTGCAACTGCCCCGACTTCGCGGTCCCGTGCAAGCACCTGGCGGCCACGTTCTACCTGCTCGCCGAGGCGTTCGACGCGGACCCGTTCGAGCTGCTGCACTGGCGTGGCCGATCCCGGACGGACCTGCTGGACCGGCTGCGCGCCCGCCGCGCCGAGGCAGCCGGCACACCGGCGTCGCCCGCGCCGGCCTCCATCGTGGACCCGAGCCCGTCGGCGGTCGACGTGCTGCCACCGGCCGGCGCGTCCCGGGCGCTCGCCGGGTTGGCCGCCACGCCCGTCGCGGACGCGGTGGACCGTTTCTGGACGGCGCCCGTGCCGCTGCCCGACCGGCCACCCCGGCTGGCGACCGGGCCGGACCTCCTGCTGCGCCAGCTCGGTCCGCCGGCACCGGCCATCGGTGGGCCGGGCCTGCTGGAGCGGCTGCGCCGCGCGTACCGGGCCTTCGGCCCGGGGTGAGTCGTCACGTCCAGCGGCGGCGGAACCGCCACATGATCGCCGCGTTGGCGACCAGCACCACCGCGCAGATCGCGCCGGCCAGCCGGCCGGCGAACACGGCCATCGCCGGGAGCGACGCCCACAGCACGATGGTCAACAACATCAGATAACGGCCCCGACGGGCCCGGACCCGATGGTCGAGCCGGGCGAAGAACGCCGGGTCACTCTCCCGGAGCTGACGGGTGATCTGGTCGAACCTGCGCTGATCCTCTTTGCTGAGCATGGCGCTGCCTTCCCCTCACGCGTTCAGCGGTTCGGCGGCATACCCGCTGCGACGGCGGCTCACGCTCCTGCTCTTCCTACTTTTCCCCAGCGTGAGAGCACTTCACGTCCGGCTTATCCGAACCTTAAGTTTGCCTGTGGTGGTGAGCAGCGGTGAACGTGGCGCGTACGGCCGCGTGGTCCGATCCGTACCCGGCTGACGCGCGTCCGCCCTGCTGGGAAGGTTGGAACCCGCCCGCGCCGACCCGTCGGCCTTGAATGCCGTGGTGAGGGCTGTCTTAAGTGCCCTCACGGGCGTGTTCGGCCCACCTTGAAGGCACCTGAGCGCTTGGTTACCTTGCCGTAGCAACCCCCTCAGGCAACAGTCGCCGCACCTGCCGCACCTGCCCGGTCGCAGCTTTCCGGCGCTCATCAGAAATCGGGATTGGTACATGGCCGACCAGAATGTGCCACCACGTCGACCGCGGGACGACCGCGGCTGGGACGGACGCCAGCACCACACCTCGGACACGTACGGCGACCCCACCGCGCCCGCGTCGTACGGATACGACTCGCCCCACCCCTACCAGGGCGGCTACCCGGCGCAGGGCGACCCGCGCGAGCAGTACGTCGACGGGTACGCGTACAACGCGCAGCCCGCCCCCGCCCCGCGTGGGCCGCAGTGGGTCGGCCCCGAGGGCCTCGGTCGGCCCGCCCCGTCCGGCCCGGCCGGCGTCGGACTGCCCACCCTGGACGACGACAGCGAGCCGGGCCGCAAGGTCGGCCGGCGTAAGGCCATGGCCGCGCTCGGTGGCACCGCCGCCGTCGTGGCCGGCGGCGCGGCGCTCGCCATGACCCCGCAGTTCCGCGACCTCTTCGGTGACGAGGCGGCGGCCGACGCGACCGGCAGCACGGTGACCGACGGGACCGCGGCGCGCCCCAGCGGCCAGCAGCCCAGCACGGTGCGTACCTACACCGAGCAGAACGAGAGCTACATGGGCTCGCGCGCCGGTGAGGCGCTGAAGAAGAACGCGCCCGCCGGTGGCCGTACCTTCTCCGGCCCGGCGGCGGCCGCCGCGGCGACCGAGGTGACCGTCAAGACGGTGCTCGCCAAGGACCCGATCCTGCACCTGGCCCGGCGGGCCACCTTCGGGGCGACGCCCGCCGTCGTCGCCGACATCAAGAAGCAGGGCATCGACGCCTGGATCCGGACGCAGCTCGACCCGGACAAGATCGAGCCGAGCAAGGCCGAGCTGAAGCTCGCCGAGCTGCCCACCCAGTCGCTCTCCGTGCAGCAGCTCCGTGACCAGCGGGACAAGCTCAACGACCAGGGCGCCCAGCCCGAGCGGGAGGTGGTCGACGCCACCCTGGCCCGGCAGATCTGGTCGAAGCGTCAGCTCTTCGAGGTGATGGTCGACTTCTGGAACGACTTCCTGCACGTCGCCGCCGACTTCGACGGCGGGGAGGTCTACCGGACCTCGTTCGACAAGGACGTCGTGCGCAAGCACGCGCTGGGCAGCTACCCCGAGATGCTGGTCGCGGCGAACAAGCACCCCGCGCTGCTGATCTACCTGAACCAGAAGGACTCCCGCAAGGACGCCATCAACGAGAACCTCGCCCGGGAGAACCTCGAGCTGTACTCGGTCGGCGTCGACGGCGGCTACAAGGAGGGTGACGTCCGGCAGGCCGCCATGCTCCAGACCGGCCGTGCCGTCGACGACAAGGGCCAGTACGTCCTGCGCGTCAACCAGCACTACATGGGCAAGGTGAAGATCCTCGGCTTCACCCACGCCAACACGTTCAGCATCAAGGACGTCAACAACCCGACGGCCAAGGAGATCGCCGCCGTCGACGCGGCGATCGACAAGTACATCACCTACATCGCGCTGCACCCCTCGACCGCGAAGTACGTGGCGCAGAGCCTGGCGACCCGGTTCGTCTCGGACACCCCGCCGAAGTCCCTCGTGGACCGGCTGGCCAAGACGTACAGCAGCAACAACGGCATGATCAAGCCGGTGCTGATGACGCTGTTCAGCTCGTCGGAGTTCTGGGCGGCCGTGGGTCAGAAGGTCCGCCGGCCCATGGAGTACCTGGTCGCCACGTACCGCACGCTGGGCGTCTCGCCCGAGGCGTCGCCGAAGAACAACAACGGCGACAACAAGCGCACCCCGTTCGCCCGGGGCCTGCGGCAGATCCACGACAAGCTGCGCGAGCTGGGCCAGTACCCGATGGGTCAGCCCACCCCGGACGGCTACCCCGACGTCTACGTCGCGTGGACCTCGGCGGGCACGATGGTCAACGGCTGGAACGAGGCCGGCGAGATCGTGGCCGGTTACCGCACCGTCTTCACGTACACCGCGCCGGAGAAGCTGGTCAAGGCGCCGGCCACCGCCGGGGCGTACGTGGACGCGCTGTCCCTGCGGCTCGTGGGCCAGAAGCTGAGCACCCGGGAGAAGAACCTGATCCTCGGCGTGGCCGGTGTGGCGGCGACCGCCAAGGTCGACGCCACGTTCAACGGGGCCATCACCGCCGTCGCGCGGGCGATCCTCGCTTCCCCCCAGCACCACCTCCGGTGAGGCACCCGATGGAGAAGACTGTGTACAACTCTTTCCCCCTGCACCCCGAATGCCCCGACGTACGACGGCTGGCCGACAACCCGGCCGAGGCGCTGCTGCGCGCCGAGGCCGACCTCGTGGCCGCCGAGAACGCCGCCGAGGCCGACCGCTACCGCCGGCTGGAGGACCTGGAGGAGGCCCAGCAGGACGGGCGCGGCGTCACCCGACGGACGTTCGTCGCCGGCGCGGCGGCCACCGCCACCGCGCTGGCCACCTCCCAGTTCGTCACCACCTCGGCGTCGTTCGCGGCCACCAAGACCGGCACGCTGATCCACGTCTTCCTCTACGGCGGTCTCGACGGGCTGAGCCTCGTCGCGCCGGACGGCGACGCGGTGCTCGCCAAGGCCCGGCCCGACCTGCTGCTCGGCAACGACTCGCTGGCCCTGAGCCGCGGCTTCAAGCTGACCAGCGCGTTCAAGCCGCTGGAGAGCTTCCTCAAGGCCGGCCAGCTCGGCTTCATCCCGGCGGTCTCCGACGAGCGGCTGTCCCGCAGCCACTTCCAGGCCGCCGACGCCTGCAACCTGGGTGGCCTGCCCAACGAGACCGGCGGCCGGGGCTGGCTCGACGGCCTGGTCGACAACCTCGGCAAGGGCACCGCGTTCCGCAGCGTCGGCATCGGCAGCACGCTGCCCCGCTCGCTGGTCGGCAACAACGGCGCGCTCTCGCTCAACAGCGTCGGCTCGCTGCGCCTCAACGGCGACGACAAGTTCCGGGCCGCCACCGAGAAGGCCATCAAGGGGCTCTTCACCGGGATCAACCACCCGGTGGAGGAGGCCGTGCAGGAGGGCATGGGCGCGCTCGCCACCGCCCAGAAGCTCGCCGCCAAGCCGTACCAGCCCGCCGCGGGCGTCAAGTACGAGGGCGTCGGCAACGCGTTCCAGCAGCTCGCCCAGCTCATCAAGGGCGGCGCCAACGTCCGGGTCGCCACCGTCGGCATGGGCGGCTACGACACCCACGAGAACCAGGGCACCCAGAGCGGTGGTCAGCTGCACCGCCGGCTGAACGAGCTGGCCAGCGCGATGGCGGCGTTCTTCACCGACCTCGGCCCGCAGGCCGCCGACGTGACGATCATGGTGTCCAGCGAGTTCGGCCGCCGGGTCGGCTCGAACACCGGCGGCACCGACCACGGCCACGGCGGCGTGGTCACCGTGCTGTCCGGCAAGAAGCTGGCCGGTTCGCTGCTCGGCACCTGGAACGGGCTCAGCAAGTTGGACTCCGGCGACGTGCCGGAATACAACAACATGTTCAACGTCTACGGCTCCCTGGCGCAGGGCCGCTTCGGGCTCACCAACGCCGAGGTGCAGAAGGTGTTCCCGCGCATGAAGTACGCCCCCATGAAGCTGTACGCGTGACCTACCCGGGCACCCACGCCGCCGGCCGCCGCACCGGGACCTCGTCCCGGCACGGCGGCCGGTCGGCTGCTCCCGTACCCCCGCAGGTCCCGGACCGGCGCGGAGCCGGCGGCCGACGGTTGCTGGCCGCGCTGCTGCTGGTCGGGCTGCTGGCCAGCGTGCTGCCGTGGTGGCTGGGCACCCCCGCCGGGTCGCTGCGCAGCAGCGCCGCGACCCTCACCTCGGCGGGCCGGATCACCGGCCTGATCGCCGGTTACCTGCTGCTCGTGCAGGTGCTGATGATGAGTCGCCTGCCGGCGCTGGAACGGTGGATCGGCGGCGAGCAGATCGGCCGCTGGCACCGCGACATCGGCGCGACGCTGCTGGTCACCGTGCTGGCGCACCTGTCGTTGATCCTCGTCGGGTACGCCGACCTGCGGAACCACTCGGTGTTCGCCGAGGTGGGCACGCTGCTCGGCAGCTACGAGGACATGCTCTCGGCCTTCGTCGCCACCGGCATCATGATGGTGGTCGGGTTCAGCAGCGTCCGGGCCATCCGGCGCGCGCTGCCCTACGAGCTGTGGCACCTGCTGCACCGGTCCAGCTACCTGGTGCTGCTGCTGGGCTACGGGCACCAGTTCAGCCACGGCGCGCAGCTCTACAAGCCGGGCCCGGTACGCACCGGCTGGATCGCGCTCTACCTGCTGGTGGTCGCCGCGCTGCTCTGGGGACGGGTGATCGCGCCGCTGGCGTTCAACCTGCGCTACAAGCTGCGCGTCGCCGACGTGGTCGCCGAGAGCCCCGACACGATCTCCATCTACCTCACGGGCGAGCGGCTGGGCCGGCTCGCGATGCTCGGCGGGCAGTACTTCCGCTGGCGTTTCCTCGCCCCCGGCTGCTGGTGGCAGTCGCACCCGTTCTCCGTCTCCGCCGCCGCGAACGGCCGCTGGCTGCGGCTCACCGTCAAGGTCGTCGGCCGGCACACCGCCGACCTGCGCGACCTCGAACCGGGCACCCGGGTGTGGGCGCAGGGCCCGTCGGGCACCTTCACCGCCGCGCACCGGGTGCGCGAACGGGCGCTGCTGATCGCCGGTGGCAGCGGCATCACGCCCATCCGGGCCATGCTCGAGGAGCTGCCGCCGGGCGCGGCCCTGATCTACCGGGCCCGCACCCCCGCCGACGTGCTGCTCAGCCGCGAGCTGGACTGGCTGGCCCAGGAACGCGACACGTCGATCTGGTACGTCATCGGCTCCCGCGACGACCCCGGCCCCCGCCAGCTCATGAGCCCCGACGGGCTGCGCCAACTGGTGCCCGACGTGGCCCGACGGGACGTCTACCTGTGCGGACCGTCCGGGCTCGTCGAGCAGTCGGTGCGCGCGCTGCGCCGCGCCGGCGTGCCCCGCCGGCAGATCCACCTGGCCACCTTCGAACTGTAGGAAGGCATCGCATGCGTCGCGCGTTGCTCGCGATCACCGGTCTGGCCGCCAGCACCACCGCCCTGGTGGTGCTCAAGGGCTCGCCGGGCACCACCCAGGTCGCCCAGAACCTGCCGACCGCGCAGCCGGTCAACCCCAGCGGGCCGGGCGTCGACCCGAGCGTCGCCCCGGCCGCCGACCCGTCGGGTGCGGCGCCGAAGCCGTCGGTGACCGCCGACGCGTCGGTGTCGCCCAAGCCCGGCAAGACCACCGCCCGGCCGTCCGGCACGAAGACCACCGCGAAGGCGCCGACCGCGCCGAAGACCACCACCAAGGCGCCGCAGTCGACCACCCGACGGGTCACCGGGCCGCCGGTGGACACGGCGGACGACTACGGGTACGTGCAGGTGCAGATCGTGGTCTCCGGCAACAAGATCATCGAAGCCACCACCCTGGCGTTGCCGAGCGGCGGCGAGTCCGACATCCACAGCGGTGACGTGCGGGACGCGTACAACGGCACCGGCGCTCCCGGCACCCCCAGTGAGGTGGTGCGGAAGCAGAGCGCCAACCTCAACACCGTCTCCGGCGCCACCGCCACCAGCAACGCGTACAAGACCTCCCTGCGGGCCGCCATCGAGCAGGCGTTCTGACGTGCCGGCCGCGATGACCCGGCCCGGGTTGTGCCGGGTCGAGCACATCATGGGTACGACGATCACCCTGGACCTCGCCGACGACCTGTCTCCGGCGCGACTGCGGGAGCTGGCCGACGACGTCTTCACCTGGATGCACGAGGTGGACGCCCGGTTCAGCACGTACCAGTCGGACAGCGAGGTGTGCCGGTTCGACCGGGGCGAGGTGCTGCTCTCCGAGGCGTCGGCGGACCTACGCTTCGTGCTGGAGGCCTGCGCCGACCTGTGGGGCGTCACCGACGGGTTCTTCGACGCGTACGCCACCGGCGGGCTCGACCCGTCCGGGTACGTGAAGGGCTGGGCAGCGCAGGTCGCCTCCGACCGGCTCCTCGCCGCCGGGGCGGCGAACCACTGCGTCAACGCCGGCGGCGACGTCCGCGTACGCGGCTTCTCGCCCACCGGCGAGCCGTGGCGCATCGGCATCCGGCACCCGTGGGACGAGATGGCGACCTGCCTGGTGCTCGCCGGCACCGACCTGGCGGTGGCCACCTCCGGCGTCTACGAGCGGGGCCGGCACGTGCGGGACCCTCGCCGGGGCGCGCCGGCCACCGGACTGCGCTCGGTGACCGTGGTCGGCAGCGACCTGGGTGTCGCGGACGCCTACGCCACCGCCGCCCTGGCCATGGGCGCGGCCGGGATCGGCTGGCTGGACCGGCTGACCGACCACACCTACGCAGTGGTCACCGACGACGCCCGCCAGTTCCACTCCGCCGCCCTCCCGCAAACGGCCTGACCGGACCCCGCCCCGCACCACTCTCCGCGATCTTGCGCCCGCGCCCTGCCCCCGCGATCTTGCAGTTTCGGTTGCCGATCCGCCCCTTGTGATGGGGAATGCCGCGACACAAAGTGCAAGATCGACGAGGTTGGGTGGGGCGGGGGTGGGGGGGTGACGGGTCTAGCGGAGGGGGCGGTGGGTGGTGGCGGGGCGGGTGCCGGTGGGGCGGGGGCGGCCGGGGCGCGAGCTGGTTGGGCGGGTGCCGGCCCAGCGGTGCCCTCGTTGGCCGCGCCGGGGCGGCTCGGTGCCGCCGGGATACGGCGACCGGTCGTGTGTGGACATCGTTCCCCCGTTCGTGGCGCGCGTTCGCGCGGTCACCTGCTCAACGAGGACCGGTGGCCCGGCGACGCTGTCGGTCACCGGATCGGATCGTCGGCCGGCCCCGGCTCACCTTCCCCGGCGGGGCAGCGGCAGGTGCCCGGGGAGCAGGTCGTGGGTGAGCGTCACCCCGCTGGCGCGCAGCGCCTCGATCAGGGTGTTCTGCACCAGGTACGAGTCGGGGAGCTGCCAGCGGGCCTGCTCCGGCGCGACCGCCCAGCGGACGGTCCCCTCCGGCAGCCGGGTCGGCGGCGCGGGGATCCACGAGCCCGGCCCGTGCCGGACCACGTGGAAGCAGTGCTCCAACTCGGGCCGCAGCGGGTCACCGGGACGCACCAGGAACATCCACCGGCCGGTGGGGGTCACCAGCACGGGCCCGCGTACGCCGGTGCCGGCGGGATGGGTCTGCACGGCGTCGAGCACGTGCCGGCCGAGGTGCGCCGGCACCTCCAGCACGTCGAAGGTCCGCCCGGTGGGCAGCAGCACACCGTGTGGTCGGGTCCGCCACCAGGTGGCCACCCGGGCCGGGTCGGTGGTGGCCGCCAGTTCCCAGTTCTCCAGCGCCGGGTGGCAACCCACGGTGGGACAGCCGGCCCGACCGCACACGAACCTGCTGCGGGCGAGGCAGGCGCCGGGCGTCACCTCCCACCCGTGTACGGCGTACCGGATGGCGACCCGGCGCAGCCGGACGCGTTCCAGCGGCGACAGTTCGGCGACGCGTGGTCCGACGTTCCCCCACATGTGTGCCATCTCCCCTCGGTCGGGCCCGGCGGACGCCAGGTCGCAGTTCGAGCGCCGTCACTGCCGTAACCCACGATCGTTGAGGTTGACGAACGGCTCATGCAACTTGCACGAAAAGTACGAGGACTGGCTGTCCGGCTGACGTACAGGCTGTGCGACCAGCGAAAACTGCAAGACGAACGACTGATCGCCGCACCCGCGGACAGCGCCCCGCCCTTCGGCGGTGGCAGGGGAGGGATGGGGAGATGGACGAGCTACCCATTGGCCGGCGAGTGGCCTACTGGCGGGGGCGACGCAAGATGTCGCAGCAGGTCTTCGCGGACCGCCTGGGCAAGTCGAAGAGCTGGGTCGACAAGGTCGAGCGGGGCGTCCGCCGGCTGGACAAGTTCTCGGTCCTCTACGAGATCGCCGACATCCTGCAGATGGACGTGCAGCTTCTGCTGGGCCGCGACCCGGAGCGGCGTACGGACGCCTTGAACTGCATCGACCAGATCGAGGTGCAGGAGATCCGGGCCGCCCTGGAGCGGTACGACTCGATGAGCGCGTACTTCGACGCCGTGCCGTACCCGCCGCCGCTGGACGACATGCGCAAGGCCGTCAACCACGCCTGGCTCACCTACCAGTACGGCCGCTACGGGATGCTCACCCGCGCGCTGCCCAAGCTGCTGCGGGACGCGCAGGCCGCCGACGCCGCCTACAGCGGGGCGCAGGCGCCGGAGGCGGCGCACCTGCTCGGGCAGGTCTACCAGATCGCCTCCTCGGTGCTGCGCAAGCTCGGCGAGTTCGAGCTGGCCTGGCTGGCCGCCGACCGGTCGATGGCGGTCGCCCAGCGCGCCGACGACCCGCTGCTGGCCGGCATCGCCACCACCCGCGTCTGCAACGCCCTGGTCGCCATGGGTCGGGCCCGGCCGGCGCTGGAGCTGAACGTCCAGATCGCCAACCGGTTGGCCCCGGGCGGCAGCAACGAGGTTTCGCCGGCCCGGCTGTCCGTCTACGGGATGCTGCTGTTGCAGGGTGCGATGGCCGCGTCCCGGATCGGCGACTCGGCCAGCGTCGACGACCTGATCAACTGTGCGCAGGAGGCCGCCACCCTGCTCGGCGGCGACCACAACCACTACTGGACGTCGTTCGGCCCGACGAACGTCGAGCTGCACCGGGCCGCCGCCGCCGTCGAGCTGGGCGACGGGGGCCGCGCCGTGGAGGTCCACCAACTGCGCATCGCCGAGCCCGACTTCAACGCGCTGCTGCCCGAACGCCGGGCCCACCACCTGCTCGACATCGCCCGCGGGTACGCCCAGATCGGCGACGTGGCCAACGCCGGCGAGATGCTGCTGCTCGGCGACCGGCTCGCGCCGTCGGAGATCCGCTGCCGGCCGATCGCCCACGAGGTGATGTCCGACGTCCTTCGTCGCACACGGGGTGCGCCGCCTTCTCCGGTAGCGGAGTTGGCTGAGCAGATGGGAGTAGGGGTATGAGCGCGGAGCCGGTGTGACGACCGGCCAACCACACACCAGCGAGCACCGTGCGGTGCTCTACGTCATCGCCTGCGGTTCGCCGTTGGCCCGTCACGTCGGCCGCCTGGTCGAGTTGGCCCAGGCCGACGGCTGGGACGTCTGCGTGGTCACCACGCCGGACGGCGCGAAGTTCGTCGACCAGGCGGCCCTTCACCGACAGACCGGCCACCCGGTACGGACGCACTACAAGAACCCCGGCGACCCGGACGTGCTGCCGCCCGCCGACGCCATGGTCGTCTGCCCGGCGACCGTGAACACGGTCAACAAGTGGGCGGCCGGCATCGCCGACACCCTCGCGCTCGGCCTCCTCGTCGAGGCACAGGGCAAGGGCATCCCGATCGTCGCCGTGCCGTACACCAACGTCGCGATGGCCGCCCACCCGGCGTTCCGGGCCGGCGTGGCCCGGCTGGCGGACTGGGGGATCACCGTGCTCTTCGGTGACCACGTGGTGGCCCTGCACCCACCCGGTACGGGGGAGCAGCACATGCACGCCTTCCCCTGGGCGATGCCGCTCGCCGCGCTGCGGACCGTCGCGTACCGCGCGGCCTGAGCCGGCCCGGCGCGTTGGCGGCGGGTCGACGGCGCTGCCGCACCGGCAGCCGGCGCGGTGTCGCCCAACCGGCGGTGCGCGCCGCGCGGTCAGACCTGCGGCTCGCACGGCGTCGCCAGCTCGCGGCCGGCGAGGGGCGGCCGGACCGCTGGCCGACGCGGCCGGGGCCGGGTGTCACCGCCCGATGGCCACTACGCCGGTAAGCTGGCCCGCCGTGAGCACAAGCCGATCCGCCGCCACGGTGAGCGACGTGGTGGCCGAGTTGGAGCGCCGCTATCCGCCCGTCTGGGCGCAAGAGTGGGATCGTGTCGGCCTGGTGCTCGGTGAGCCGACCGCCCCGGTCCGCCGGGTGCTGTGCGTGGTCGACGTGGTGCCCGAGACGGTCGCCGAGGCGCTCGCCGTCGAGGCCGACATGATCGTCGCGCACCATCCGCTGCTGCTGCGCGGGGTGTCGTCGGTCGCGCCGACCACCGTCAAGGGGCGGATCGTCCACGACCTGATCCGGGCCGGCGTGGCGCTCTACGCGGCGCACACCAACGCCGACGTGGCCTCCCCGGGCGTCTCCGACGCGCTCGCCGCCCGGTTCGGCCTGACCGGGCTGCGCCCGCTGCAACGGCCCGCGCCCGGCTCTCCCGCCCACGGTGACGACCGTGGATTCGGCCGGATCGGCGACCTGCCCCACCCGATGACCCTCGCCGAGCTGACCCGGCACGCCGCCGCCGTGCTTCCCGTCACGTCCTGGGGAGTTCGCGCCGCAGGCGATCCCCGGCGTATGGTTCGTACCCTCGCCGTCAGCGGCGGGTCGGGAGACAGCTTCCTCGGCGCCGCGACCGCCGCCGGGGTGGACGCGTTTCTCACCTCCGACCTGCGGCACCACCCGGCCAGCGAGCACGTCGCCGCCGATGGTCCCGCCCTGATCGAGGCCGCCCACTGGGCGACCGAACGACCGTGGCTGGACGACCTGGCCGCCTTCCTGCGGGAGGCGCCGGGCGTCGAGACGCTGGTGTCCGACCTGGACACCGACCCGTGGACCGTGCACGCCGCCGCACCCGTTGTGGACGACAAGGAGCCCGACCGTGAAGGCTGACCCCCAGGTCCAGCGCCGCCTGCTCGACCTTCAGGCGCTCGACACCAACCTCGCCCAGCTCGCGCACCGCCGCCGGTCGCTGCCGGAGCGGGCCGAACTGGAGGCACTGGCCCGGGAACTGTCGTCGCTGGAGGACGAGCGGGTACGCGCCCAGGTGGCGGTCGACGACCTGGACCGGGACATCGCCCGCCTGGAAAAGGACGTCGAGCAGGTCCGCGCCCGCAAGGAGAAGGACCAGAACCGGCTCGCCGCCGGCACCGGTCCGGCCCGGGAACTGGAGGCGCTCCAGCACGAGCTGGCCTCACTGAACCGGCGTCAGGGTGACCTGGAGGACGCCGAGCTGGAGTTGATGGAGCAGCGGGAGACCGCCCAGGGCGTCCTCGACGGTGTGGAGCAGCGGCTGGCTGACGCCCGGGAGAAGCGGGCCGCCACCGAGCAGCGCCGGGACGACGCGCTGGCCGAGATCGCCAAGGACGAGGAGTTCAAGCGGGGCGCCCGGCAGCCGCTCGCGGCCGACCTCCCCGCCGAACTGGTCACCCTCTACGACAAGATCCGCGAGGACACCGGGCTGGGCGCGGCGCTGCTCACCGCCGGCCGCTGCGGCGGCTGCCGACTGGACCTCTCCGGCGCCGACCTGGCCCGCATCCGCAAGGCCGCCCCGGACGACGTGGTCCGCTGCGAGGACTGCCGGCGGATCATGGTCCGTACCAACGAGTCGGGCCTGTAGGTCGTGGCGCCGCGCGTGGTCGTCGTCGAGGCCGACGGCGGGTCCCGGGGCAACCCCGGGCCGGCCGGCTACGGCGCGGTGGTGCGCGACCCGGAGACCGGCGAGGTGCTCGCCGAGCGCGCCGAGTCGTTGGGTACGGCGACCAACAACGTCGCCGAGTACCAGGGCCTGATCGCCGGTCTGCGGGCCGCCGCCGAGCTGGCCGCCACCGAGGTGGACGTCCGGATGGACTCCAAGCTGGTGGTCGAGCAGATGTGCGGCCGGTGGCAGATCAAGCACCCCGGCCTGCGTCCGCTCGCCGCGCAGGCGGCCGCGCTGGTGGGCCGCTTCGGCGCGGTCCGCTTCACCTGGATCCCCCGCGAGGAGAACCGGCACGCCGACGCGCTCGCCAACGCCGCGATGGACGCCGCCGCCGGCCGACCCACCCCAACGGCGTCCCCGAGCGCACCGGCCTCGGCCAGCGCACCGGCCGGAGGCACGTCGACGGGCAGCGACCCGGCGACCGCGCCGGCCTCCTGGGAGCCCCGTCCGAGCTTCACCGCCACCCGGCTGATCCTCGTGCGGCACGGCGAGACCGCGTACACCGAGCAGGGCCGCTACTCCGGCCGCGGCGACGTGCCGCTCTCGGAGCGCGGCCGGGCCCAGGCCGCCGCCACCGGCACGCGCGTGGCCGCGCTGGCCCCGTCCGTCGCGGCCGTGCTCAGCTCACCCCTTTCCCGGTGTACGGCCACCGCGGCGGCGATCGCCGACGCGATCGGCGACGTGCCGGTCCGCACCGAGGCCGACCTGATCGAGTGCGACTTCGGGCAGTGGGAGGGGCGTACCTTCGCCGAGGTACGCCAGCAGTGGCCGGGGGAGATGGACGCCTGGCTCGCGTCGGCGCGGATCGCCCCGCCGGGCGGCGAGTCGTTCACCCAGGTGGCCGAACGGGTGCGTCGGGTCGTCGAGGCGCTGCCGAAGGCGTACCCCGGAGAGACCGTGGTGGTCGTCTCGCACGTCTCGCCGATCAAGCTGGCGCTGCGCGACGCCCTCGCCGCCACCGACGGCTTCCTGCACCGGCTCTTCCTGGACGCGGCCGGCATCTCGGTGCTCGACCTGTGGCCCGACGGCGGCATCGCCGTCCGCACGGTCAACGACACCGCGCACCTGCCCGCCGCCTGAGCAGCGCGCCCCCCGCCGTTCGGCGCAGCCGATGCGCCGTTCGGCGCAGAGCCGTCCGCGCCCTGATCGTGACGGCGGTCACAGAGTCGTAGCCTCCGGCCGTTACATCGAGTGCCTCGACTCCCCGGAGGTGTGTCAGATGGCTGCACCCGAACCGGAGGCGCCTACCACGGCGTCATCCAGGGCGAAGGACCACAGCCCCTGGAACTGGTTGCTCCTGATCCCCATCGTGGTGCCGCTGGTCCCGGCGTTCTTCAACAGTGACGCGCCCCGGATCTTCGGATTCCCGCGCTACTACTGGCTGCAACTGGCCTGGATCCTGCTCGGCGTCGCCACCACGACGCTCGTCTACCAGATGACGAAGAAGCGGGGTGTGCGGTGAGCGCGAGGAGTGAGCCGGTTTTGCGAGCCCCGCAGTCGCGAACGAAGGGGGTTTGCTGATGTGGCGCGACCATCTCACCGAGATCATCGTTTTCTCGTTGCTGTTCCTGCTGGTCAGCGCGATGGGCTTCGTGGCCGCCCGCTGGCGCGCGCCAAAGGACATGGCGCACCTCGACGAGTGGGGCCTGGGCGGGCGCAGCTTCGGCGGCTGGATCACCTGGTTCCTGGTCGGCGGTGACCTCTACACGGCGTACACCTTCGTGGCGGTGCCGGCCCTGATGTTCGGGGCCGGGGCGGCCGGGTTCTTCGCCGTGCCGTACACGATCGTCATCTACCCGCTGGTCTTCCTGGTGCTGATCCGGCTCTGGTCCGTCTCGCACCGGCACGGCTTCGTCACCCCGGCCGACTTCGTCCGCCGGCGGTTCGACTCGCCCGTGCTGGCGCTGCTCATCGCGATCACCGGGATCGTCGCCACCATGCCGTACATCGCGCTGCAACTGGTGGGCATCGAGGCCGTGCTCAAGACGATGGGCGTGACGGGTGACAGCACCCTGGCCCGGCACCTGCCGATCATCATCGCGTTCGCCATCCTCGCCGCGTACACCTACCAGTCGGGGCTGCGCGCGCCCGCGCTGATCGCGTTCGTCAAGGACAGCCTGATCTACATCGTGATCCTGGTGGCGGTCATCTACCTGCCGTACAAGCTCGGCGGTTGGGGCGACATCTTCGACGCGGCGGACGCGAAGTTCCAGGCGTCACCGAACCCGAACGACGGCATCCTGCTCAACGGCAACAACCAGTTGCAGTACGTCACGTTGGCGCTCGGTTCGGCGCTGGCCCTGTTCCTCTACCCGCACAGCATCACCGGCGTCCTGGCCAGCCGGAACCGTGACGTGATCAAGCGCAACATGTCGGCGCTGCCCGCGTACAGCCTGCTGCTCGGGTTGATCGCGCTGCTCGGCTACATGGCCATCGCGGCCGGCGTGAAGCCGCTGCCGGGGGCTTCGGCCGGCAGCGTGGACAACAACACGATCGTGCCGCTGCTGTTCGACCAGCAGTTCCCGGACTGGTTCGCCGGCGTCGCGTACGCGGCCATCGGCATCGGCGCGCTGGTGCCGGCGGCCATCATGTCGATCGCGGCGGCGAACCTGTTCACCCGCAACATCTACAAGGAGTACCTGAAGAAGGACGCCTCCCCGGCTCAGGAAGCGAACGTCTCGAAGATCACCTCACTGGTGGTCAAGGTCGGCGCGGTTGCCTGCATCGTCTTCCTCGACCCGCAGTTCTCGATCGATCTCCAGCTCATCGGCGGCGTCATCATTCTCCAGACGCTGCCGGCGGTGGCCCTGGGCCTCTACACCCGCTGGTTCCACCGGACCGCCCTGATCGCCGGCTGGGTCGCCGGCATGGGCCTCGGCATGTGGATGCTGTACCAGGTCGGGAACAAGCAGACCGGTAAGGCGCACTTCGCCGGCTCTAACTTCCCGCTGGAGAAGTTCGGCTTCGACACGCCCAAGACGATCTACGTGGGCATCGTGGCGGTGCTGGTCAACCTGGCCGTCGCCGCCCTGCTGACGCTGATCCTGCGGGCCGTCAAGACGCCCGAGGGAGTCGACGGCACCGAACCGGATGACTACTTCGCCGACGAGGGCGACCCGCGCGTCACCCCCGGCGCCGACCGCGACGCCGAGGCGGCCCGCGAACCAGTCGCCTGACCCCCGTTCCCTGTTCCCGTTCCCGTTGCCGTTCCCGTTCCCCGGGCGCCCGCCGCGAGGCCGGCGCCCGGGGCCGCTCAGCAGTCCCGCCCGCCGCCCCTCGCCTGCCGCCCCTCGCCCCTTGCCCGTCGCCCCTTGCCCGTCGCCCCTCGCCCCTCGCCGGTCGCGGGTCGCACTTGCCCGTCGCCTGTTGTGTGCGCCGGTCGCGCGTTACCACCATCAAGATCGTGCTCGATCCTTGTTGTAGTGGTGTCGGGCGGCGGGGATGCCACTACATCCAGGATGTTGCGCGATCTTGGCGGCGAACGGGTGCGGCGCAGCGCCCGCGGCCGGGCGGTGGCGGTGAAAGGGGCCGCGCCCCGACCTCCCGCGTCGATCATGGAGTTCTGGTGCCCGGATGATGACTAACTGCGCCGGTTCGTACTCCACCACAACTCCATGATCGACAGGGTCGGGTCGGGTCGGGTCGGGTCGGGTCTGGCCTGGCCGGGCTGGGCTGGGCCGGGACGGGCAGGGGCGGGCTGGGCAGGGTCGGGTCGGAGGGGCAGGGTAGGGAGGGGTGGGCCGGGGTCCGCCCAGGTCAGGCCGGGGTGGGGTGTGCGCAACATCAGGGATGTTGCTGCCTCAACTGCGTCGGAGACCGCAGTATCGGTGAAGTTGCGTGGATCTTGACGTTGAGCGGGTGCGGCGCTTGGCGGGTTAGCGGGGGCGGTTGCGGTTTACCAGGGCCTGGTTGAGGCGGCCCAGCAGGGCTGCCAGGGTGGAGCGGTCCTCTTGGCTCCAGTCGGAGAGCATGTCGCCGTAGAGCCGGGTGCGGGCGGCCTGCACGGCGGCCATCCGTTGGAGGCCGGCGGTCGTGGGGGAGATGACCGTGCCGCGCCCGTCGCTGGGGTCGGGGGCGCGGGCGATGAGGCCGTCGCGTTGCAGGGCGGAGACCTGCCGGGTCACCGTCGAGCCGTCCAGGTTGAGCCGCGCGGCGAGCGCGGAGACGTTCTGCGGGCCGGCGGCGTCGAGGTGCCGCAGGATGACGTACGCCGCGCGGTCGAGCACCCGGTGCTCGGCGGACCCGGTGGCCCGCCGGGTGGCCTCGCCGAAGCGCATCAGCAGGGCCACCTCGGTCTCGATCAGTCCGAGGGTGCTCTCGTCGTCGTCGCTCATAGCTGTAGGATACAGGGTAAATACCTGTACGATACAGCTAATTGGGGAGTCGGAGTGGATCGGTCATCCGAACCAAACCGCAGTGCCATCTACGCCACCACGCTGGTGGCGTTCCTCGCCATCGCCGGCATCGCCGTCGTCGACCCGATCCTGCCCGCCATCGGCGAGGCGATCGGGGTCACCGCCTGGCAGGTCGAGTTGCTGTTCACCGCGTACATCGCGGTCATGGCTCTGGGCATGATCCCGGCGACGCTCGCCAGCGGCCGGTTCGGTTTCAAGCCGGTGCTGGTCGCCGGTGTCTCGGTGGTCGGCCTGGCCGCCATCCTCGCCTCGTTCAGCGGCAACATCGTGCAGCTCTCCGTGCTGCGCGGCGTGTGGGGCCTCGGCAACGCGATGTTCTTCGCCACCGCCATGGTGGTGCTGGTCAACCTGGCCGTCGACCGGGAGTGGGTGGTCGGCCTCTTCGAGACCGCCCTCGGCCTCGGGTTCGCCGTCGGCCCACTGATCGGTGGCCTGCTCGGCCAGGTCTCCTGGCGGCTGCCGTTCTTCGTCTGCGGCGTGTTCATGGTCCTCGCCCTCGGTGTCGCCGCCCGCAAGCTGCGCGAGCCCACCAACCGCCAGGCCCCGGTACGCGTCGGCCAGATCTTCGCCACCTACCGCCGCCCGGCGTTCATCGCGCTCTGCGTGGTCACCGCCGCGTACAACTTCGTGTTCTTCGTCGTGCTCGGCTACACGCCGCTCTTCCTCGGCCTGGACGTCGTCCCGCTGGGGCTCGCCTTCACCGGCTGGGGCCTCGGCCTGGCCACCGGCATCCTGGTGATCGGCCACCGGCTCGCCCACCGGATCGGCGCGGTGCAGACCGTCGGCGTGGCCATCGCCGGGCTGCTGGTCTGCATGGTCCTCTTCGCGACCTCGACCAGCACCGCCGAGGCGCTCGTGGTGCTGGTGCTCGCCGGCCTGTGCATGGGCCTCGCCAACGCCAACCTCACCGACCTGGCGCTCGGCCTCGGCTCCAGCGACCGCCGGCTCGCCACCGGCGCGTTCAACCTGGTCCGCTGGGGTGCCGCCGCGCCCGCCCCGATCATCTCCGGCAAGCTCGCCGAGCAGTCCCTGGCGCTGCCGTTCTGGGTCGGGTTCGGGGTGCTCGCCGTCGGGGTGCTGGTGTACCTGGCGTTCGCGCACATGATGGCCGCCGGCTACGGCGAGCGGGTCCTCTGGTCCCGCTGGAACCGCGCCGCCGTCGACACCGAGCACGCCCCCGAGGAGCCGGTGGGCGAGGCGTACTGAGGGCTGGCGTCCGGCGGGTCAGCGCAGGGCGCGGTAGAGCAGGTAGAGGCCGATCGTCGTACCGAACACCACGATCAGCGTCTTGAGCACCACCGCCGGCAGCCGGCGGACCAGCCGGGCGCCCACGTACCCCCCAAGGAGAGTGGCGGGCGCGACCACCGCGACCACCGCCCAGTTCAGCGGGCCGAACAGGGCGAAAATCACGAGCGTGGTCAACCCCACCACGGCCGAGAGCAGATTCTTGATCGCGCTCACCCGCGCCAGGGTCGCGTCGAGCACCAGCGCCAGGCCGGCGACCAGCATCACCCCGAGCGCCGCGCCGAAGTACCCGCCGTACACCGCACCGAGCGCGACCATCGTCTGGACCGCGACCGTCCGCTGGCGTGGCGACAGGTCCCGGGGGTGACCGACCAGCCGGCGTAGCGGGTCCTGGAAGGCCAGGACCGCGGTCGCGCCGAGAACCAGAAAGGGTACGACCAGCTCGAACGCACGGGCCGGGGTCGCCAGCAACAGCAGCGCCCCGACGATCGTGCCGACGATCGTGGTGGGCACCAACGTGGCGAGCGCGCGGGGGCGCGGCAGGTCCTGGCGGCTGCCCGCCACACTGGCGACGTACCCGGGAAAGACGGCGACGGAGTTGCTGACGTTCGCCGGCACCGGCGGCAACCCGACCGCGATCATCGCCGGAAACGTGATCAACGAACCACCGCCGGCCACCGCGTTGACAGTGCCCGCGGCGAGACCGGCGGCGAGCAGCAGCGCGGCGTGGGAGAGATCCATAGCCCCACGAGGCTAGCCCGGCCGACTTAACCCCCGCACGATCGGCTGGCTAATCGCCCGCTCGCCGACGCCAAACCTCACTGGGTTGGCCGTCGTGACCCCGTTCAGCAGGTCAGCCCGGCGCGCACCCCGGGCGACCGGGGTAGCGTGCCGCCGCTGTGGCACGCTTCAGCGATGATCGAACTCGCGGACATCGAGGCGGCCGCCGGCCGGATCGCCGGCCACGTGATTCACACACCCACCGTTCCCAGCCCCGGCCTGTCCGAGCTGCTCGGCGTGCCTGTCACCGCCAAGCTGGAGCTGCTGCAACGTACCGGGTCGTTCAAGGCGCGCGGCGCGGCGGCGAAGCTGCTCGTCCTGGACGATGCCGAGCGGGCGGCGGGCGTGCTGGCGGTCAGTGGTGGCAACCACGGCATCGCGGTCGCCGTGATGGCCGGCGCCCTGGGTGTGGCGGCGACCGTCGTGATGCCCCGGACGGCGCCGGCGCGTGCCATCGAGGTGGCCCGCGCGGCCGGTGCCGACGTCCATCTGACCGACGGCATGTCCGCCGCGTTCGCGCTCATGTCCCGGCTGCGGGAGGACGGACTGACCCTGCTGCACCCGTTCGACGACCCGGTGGTGCTCGCCGGGCAGGGCACGGTCGGACTGGAGTTCGCCGACGACGCCGGTGAGTTGACCGACGTGCTGGTCAGCGTCGGCGGTGGGGCGCTGATCTCCGGAGTGGCTGCTGCGCTACGGGCACGCCGACCGGGGGTACGCGTCTGGGGCGTGGAGACCGAGGGCGCGCAGGCGATGTCGCTGGCCCTGGCCAAGGGTGGGCCGGTCGAGGTGCCGCTGTCGTCGATCGTCACCACGCTCAGCGCGCCGACCGTCTCGCCGCTCACCTACGACCACGTGGTCGCCCTGGTCAGCGACGTGCTCGTGGTCTCCGACGCCGAGGCGGTACGGGGGACGGTGGAGTTGGCCGAGCATGCGAAGGTCTGGGCCGAGCCGGCCGCCGGATGCCTGCTGCCGGCCGCCCGCCAGGTACGGGAGCGGGTAGGTGACGACGCCCGGTTGGGTCTCGTGCTCTGCGGCGGCAACTCGACGGTCGCCGACGTGGTGTCATGGACGGCGCGCCTGGGGGCCTGAGCGCCGCCGTCTCGCCCTCGTCGGCCGCACCGGCCCGCCAGCGTCATCGGCTGAGCCGGGGCGGAACAGGGTATCCCCGCCACGCCGTTAGGATGGGGGCGCGACGGACGAGTCGACCGGGCGGTCGCGTCGGCGGGCTTCGGCCCGCCGCCGAGGAACGTCCGGACTCCACAGGGCAGGGTGGTTGTTAATGGCAACCCGGGGCGACCCGCGGGACAGTGCCACAGAAAACAGACCGCCGACCCCATTGGGGACGGTAAGGGTGAAACGGTGGGGTAAGAGCCCACCAGCACCCCGGGCGACCGGGGTGGCTCGGTAAACCCCACCCGGAGCAAGGCCAAGCAAGGGCCGTCACCGCAAGATGACGACCCGGCGCAGACGCTTGAGGGCTGCCCGCCCAATGTCTGCGGGTAGGCCGCTAGAGCCTGCCGGCAACGGCAGGCCGAGATGGATGGCCGCCGCCGGCGTGAAACCCCTCGGGGTACGCGCCGCGCACAAAATCCGGCGTACAGGTCGACTCGTCCGTCGCCCACCAGCTCAGAGGCCTGATCAAGGCTCTGAGCTGGTTCTATGTTCGGGCGTCGATGGTCATTCATGGTCAACATCGGGCGGCGTTTGACGCCCTGGAGACGCCCTGAGCGCGAGCTCAGTTGACCCCCTTTCGCGTTGGGCTGGCTGTGCCGCTGTGGGGCCTCGCGGGGGCGGGCCGCGCCCCTGCGGGTCGACGGCGGACGGCGCTGACGGCCGAGGGCGGACACCACATTGAGCGTGATGCCTGTGAGTCATCAAGATGACTCACAGGCATCACGCTCAATGGAGCGGGTGGCTCCGATCCGGCCGGACCACGGGCCCGCGAGCGGCGCGCCACCAGCGGCCGAAGCGGCCGGCGCTCGGTGGTCCTGAGGTTGGGGCCGGCGGCTGTGGGGAGGGGCGAGCACGTCCTGGCGGTGGAGCCGGTGCCGCGACCCGGTGATGCGGTGGCAAGCCTGTCCCGGGGTTGGACTGGCGCGGCAGTCGGAAGCCCTGCCCCCGATGGCAGTCGAGGTGCCGGCTTCCGTACCGCTCGCTGGCAAACCGGCTACGCGAATCTCCCGGTGCCGCCCAACCGGATGTCCAGGTCTCGCAGGAGGGCGCCGAGCCGTCTGCTGGTCTCGGCGTCCATGGAGGGGATCGGTCTGCCTGCGGCCTGATGCTCGCCCAGGTCGTAGAGCGCGATGCGAAGGTCCTCGGCGGTGGCGAGGTCGAGACGCAGCTCGATCGGGTCGTCCATGCTGTGACCGTAGGACTCTGCCGGGCCACATCCGTGAGTGGGACGCGAACATGGTCGGCAAGCTGGCCCCGGCGACCCGGGCCGTGGTCTTCGCCCACCTGCGGGCCATCCTTGGTGCGGCCGTCGACGACGAGCGGATCGTCAAGAATCCGTGTTCGGCAAAGTCGGTCAAGCCTCCGCGACCGGTGCAGCGCCGGGTGGTGCCGTGGACGTACGACGAGGTTTCGGCAATCCGCGGTGGCCTTGTCCAGCGGTATCGCGCGATGGTTGACCTGGGCGCCGGCTGCGGGCTGCGGCGGGGCGAGATTCTGGGGCTCGGTGTCGACGACATCGACCTCGACGCGGGATGGGTACACGTCTCACATCAGGTCAAGCGGCCGCTCCCGGCTCGTCCTCGGCCTACCCAAGAACGACCGGGACCGCCGGGTGCCGCTGCCGGACTCCGTCGCCCAGGTGCTGCGGCAGCACATCAAGGACTGCGAGCCGGTGACGTTCACCCTGCCGTGGGAGAACCCAGCCGACGACGAGCGGGTCAGCGGCCGCTTCTGTTTACCAGCACCCGGCGAGGTGCGATCAACCGGCGCACCTTCGACAACAAGAGTTGGCGCCCCGCCGTGGTGTCGGCCAGCATCACGCCGACCCGGGCCAGCGGCATGCACGCGCTACGCCTCGTCGCTGCTCGACGCAGGGGAGAGCATCAAGGCGCTCGCGTCGTACCTCGGCCACGCTGATCCCGGGTTCACCCTCCGGGTCTACACGCACCTGATGCCGGTCAGCGAGGAACGCACCCGAAACGCGATCGACACTCTGTTCGGTAACGGATTGTGAGCAGGCGCGCTCCCGCCGGCCACTGCCACAGGATGTTCGCTGGCCGAATTTCGTCGTAGGCGTGGGCTAACCTCCCGCCGGGCGATGGACGCACATGGGGAGGACTGGATGGGGCAGAGTCGCGGAGTGATGCCCAGCCTTTACCGGGTAGCGGAGTACTGGATGTCGCGATACGAGGTCGTCTTCCCTGATCTCTACGCCACCTACATCGGTTGGGGTGAGCCGTTCTGCTTCAGGTGCAGCTGGCTAGCACCCGTTGACGACACGCAGGGGAGCCTTGCTGCGGTATGGGGTTCGGCAGGTGGATGGCTGGAGAGAGCGCATCTGCACGACTGGGCGCTCGGTGGATCAAATGAGCCGTACAACTTGGTGCCACTGTGCCGGCAATGCCACGACATCATGCCGGAGTTCTCGTGCAGGCAGTCGGCGATCTCCTATGTTCGCGATGGTGTGCGGAAGAATAGTTGGTGGCAGTTCTATACCGATGGGGCATTTGGGGCAAGCGCCGGTTTCCCTAACCCTCCCTTCAAGGCCAAGCTGATGCGTGATGCCTACGTGCGTTTTATCGAGATTGAGAGGCTGATCGCGGCGGCCACCAAGGGTGATGAGCGCGCCGCGGCGCGGGTGCGAGGGCTGCTGGGCGACGAGTCCTGGCCGGCCCTTCCCCCGGGATTGCGCGATCGTCCGGCCATCGACTCGGACGCCCTGGCCACGCCCTAACGAGGTGTCAGGCGAACGAAGCGCCTGCTCAGGGCACGTTTCGCGTTCATAAACCGGCGTACAGGGTCGACTCGTCCGTCGCCCACCAGCTCAGGGCCGTGATCGAGGCTCTGAGCTCAACGCTCCAGGGAAAAAGGTCGCCCGGCCGGTGAACCATAACGCCGCTCGTCCCGTTGGAGTGCCGACAGGCATCTGCATCGGTAGTCTCCGGGAGGGCCAGCGCTGATGAACAACTCGGGAACTGTCGGCCTTGAATACATGTCAAATGCCGACTCGTACAACGGGCCTTCTGATTTTGTTTCGAACCCCAGCACGTTCTATCGTCCCGTCGAGATGGGCGCGGCCATCCGATTCTCGGCCCCGCCCATCAAATCGCGTGAGTACCGGAAAGCCCTGAAAGAGTTGAAGGACGCGGTCAAGAGGGGTTCGGATCCAGGGCTGCAAGAATATCAACGGAATGATCTGGGTAGGCTAGTGGGAAAGATGGATGCGGGAACGCCTCCACGGAATGCTGATCATGCATTCAACATGATGTGGTACCTTCGCGTCAACGTGCGTGATTACCCGACGAGTGGGCCAACGTTCCAGAAGATTGAAGCGTTCTATAAACTGCACTCTCCACAACTCGTCCACGACAAATATCACCGACCGTCGGCGCAGCACGATATCGAGCCGTCGCGGTCGCAAGGTGAGGCTGCCGCCAGCGGAGACCTCGGCCGTAGGGTCGGCTTGCGCGAGAAGGCCAAGATCGGAACATCCGCCTTCGTGGAATTGGCCTCGATGCAAATGACTGGGACGGCCCATTTGTCCTACGACGGCGATGAAAAGTTTGGAACCCGACTCCGGGACAGGTTTAACAACAACGTCGACGAAACTAGAAGAGCACCTGGTCGGAAGTAGTGATGTCGGCGTATTCGACGTGAGGGCGGTAGCGTCCCGGGGTGAGCTTCGGCACCTACGCCCGCCGCGTGCGCGACGCTGCGCTGCCGTACCGGCACCGGGTTGGCGCGTTGAGGTCGTGCGTGCAGTTGTACCGACCGATCGGCTTCCACGCCACGCTGAGTTTTCTCGAGGAGATCGCTGGACCGTTTCACCGCGACGAGGCCGCGTTGCTGCGCGCGTTGGACGCTCTCGTGGCGAGCCGTGCGGGCTGGCATGCCGATCTCCGCGACTACACCGCCGAACGGAAGCTCGCCAAGCACCGGGGCCAGCGGAGCCTTCGTCCGACTGAGCCGAACCCGAACGGCTCTCCTCGCTGTTGGTACGGCGCCCCCGGACCGGCTGCCCTGCACGCCGTGCGGTACTGGCAACGTCATGAGGCACCTGCGCTGCTGGCAGAGCCGGATTCGACCACCTTGGAGCTGGCCGCCTGCGTCACCGCGTCCCTGGAAGCCGGCGGCGCACTGCTTCCCGCCCAACGAGAAATGTTGAGCGCAATCGTCGAAGCGCTACGGCAGCGGATGGGACCTGAGACGTGGCGCGATGACTCGCGCGCCTACTACCGGGCTTTCAACCTGCTGACGGTCGCACGGCACCTTGAGACGGCGGCCGATGCGGCGCCCACATCCGTCGGCATCGCGCGACCTGAAACGGTCGCGGGTTACGGACGCGCGGCGACCTGAGTGACGAACGCCCGCCAAGCCGACGGACCGAAGGTCAGTGCCGGACCAGCAGGGTCTTTGCTGTCCCGTACGCCGACGATGCCAGGCAGATTTATGCGTGATCCGCGAGTTGCCCGAGCGGCACACGTACGACGGGTGGGTCTGGATCGAGGGTTACCAGCTCAACGCGGCGGGCGACGCGGTCGCGCGGCGCGAGTTGTACGTGCGACGGGCGGGCGGGTGGGCGCAGGCCCTGCCGGCCGGACATCGGCGAGGCACGGTGCGGATCGGATGAACGCCCGCCCCCGCCCGCACCTGCCGATGCGTCCGAGGCGGCTGTGCCGCAACTGCGCCGCACCCTGGCCGTGCGGCCCGGCCCAGCTCACTCTCGCGGCCGAGTTCTACGGCCACTCCGTCGCCTTGGCGTTCTACCTGGCCGCGTCGATGCACGATGCGGTCGACGACGCGTACGGCCTGGGGTTGCGCCCGAACCTGCCGGCGATGCACGCCAGGTTCCTCGGGTGGTTGTCCCAGGCCCGGCGGCCTCGCCGGTCCGGTCGGGCTTGAAGTCCTGTCGGCGGCCTACACATGACGGCTCACGCGGGAACTGTCGCTTTCGCAGAGAGGTCGGTGCTGTCCGGCAGGTGGTAGACCACCAGCGTCTGTTCGGGTCGCTCGGCGACGTGGAACGCGGCGTGCGATACGGCGATCACACCCAGTCGGGGATGCCGGAGGCGTTTGCGGCCCGCGTGGCTGAACTGGATGTCGTACTGCGGCCACCACTGGCGTACCTCGGGGCTGATCTCGGTGAGTTCGGCCACGAGCCGGGTTACCCGCGGGTGACCGGGATGCTGTCCGGCGATCGCCCGCAGCCGGGCCAGGATGCTGCGCGCCTCCTGTTCCCAGTCGACCAGCACCTGGCGGGCGGCGGGCTCGGTGAATACCCAGCGTACGACGTTGCCACCCGGCCCCACGCCCTGGAACAGCTCCGCTGCGGCGTGGTTGGTCGCGAGTACGTCGTAGCAGATGCCGGTGACGTACGCGGGGTTGTTGCCGAGCAACGCCGGAACACCGGCGATCTCGGGTGTCGCCTCCTCGGAGACGTCCTGCTCCGGCGCGGCTCCTGCGCCGGCGAGGTGGTGCAGGTGTTCCTGCTCGGCGTCGGTCAACCGCAGCGCTCGGGCGAGGGCGTCGAGCACCTGGCCGGAGGGGCGGACATCGCGGCCCTGCTCGAGATAGGTGAGCCAGGTGGCACTGATACCGGCCAGCAGGGCCAGTTCCTCCCGGCGTAACCCTGGTGTGCGGCGGCGCCGCGTGACCGGCAGACCCGCATCGGCTGGGGCTATCCGCTCGCGCCGGCTGCGAAGGAACGTGCCCAGCTCCTTGCTCACCCTGGGACCTCCAATACCAGAATAAAGCGGCTCTGGATACCACTCTAACGAGTCGTCAGGCTTGTCCCATGCGTGCTTGGACTGTTGCTTCAGAAGACGACGACGTACAGCTTTCCGATGTTGCCTCGCCGACCCTTCAGGGCGGTGGCGTGCTCGTGGAGGTGCTCGCCGCGCACCTGCCGGCGTACACGAAAATGGTGGTGAAGGGCAACCGCGGCGGCCTGCCCGTGCCGCTCATCCTGGGTCCCTCCTGCGTCGGCCGGGTGACTGACGTTGCGCCCGACGTGTTCCACGTCGCCCCGGGCGACGTCGTGCTGGACACGGCGCTGCTCGACGCGGGCGGCGGAGACGAGATCCTGGTGGGCTGGGTCGGCCTTGGCGGTTCCGGGGCCGGCAGCGAGCGGACGGATCGCATGCGTACGGTGTGGCGCGACGGTGTCTTCGCGGAAACGGCGCTGTGCGCCAAGGAAACGCTCGTCAAGCTGCCCGGCGCGGAGAACTACCCGGACCCGGCCCGTCTGTCGTTTGTGCCGTGGCTCTGCATCGCCGCCACGGGCCTGCACGCGGCGGGTCCGCTGACCGGCCGCGACGTCGCGGTGATCGGTGCGACGGGCCAACTCGGCGGCGCGGCGGTGCTGATGGCGCTCGCTGAGGGCGCCGCGACGGTGACAGCGGTGGGCCGCAACAAGGGGGCGCTCGACCGGCTGGCCGAGCTCGACCCCCGCATGCGTATCCACCGGCTGACCGGCGACCGTACGACGGATGCGGTGGGTATCGGCCCGGTCGACATCGCCCTCGACGCCCTCGGCGCTACGCCAACGGCGGACGCGACCATGGCCGCCTACGACAGCTTGCGGGGGCGCGGCACTCTTGTGCTCATCGGCGGCGTACGCCAAGACCTCACCATCGGGTACGGCGACCTGATGCGCCGCAGGCTCACCCTGCGCGGCTCCTGGATGAGCAACGACGAGACCGTGACCAACGTGTGGAACCTGGTCCGCTCCGGACTGCTGGACCTCTCCGCGATCGAGATGCGGACGGTCGGCCTGGACGACCCGGCGGCCGCCCTCGACCTGGCGGAGCACACCACGGGCCTCAGCTTCGTAGCCCTCGTCCCCTGACCGTCTGAGGGCCGGCACCTGGACGTGCCTGTCGGCAGGGCGGCGCAGGTCAACCCCGGGTGCCGGCATCCGGGGTTGACCACGACGTGTACGTTCGCCGCCGTTATGACCAGCGACCGCGACGCGACGCCCAGCGAGGTGGCTACGCCGACGTGGCGAGGCAACGTCGGCTGTCTCGCGGCCGTCGTCATGCTGTGCGCCGTCTGGGCCGGGGCGACGTTTGTGCTCGGCTCGGCGATCGACTTCCGGCAACGCTTCGTTCCGTGGTTCGCCGAGCTGGCTTGCCAGGCCTCCGGCTGCGGCCGGCTCCCTATGGTCACGATCGGCTGGGGTGTGCGGGCGACTGCTGTCGTTGTCGTGGCCGTGCTTGCGCTCGCGTTTCGGCCGCGTCGACGGCTCTTCTACGTTCTTTTGCTCCCAGCTGTGGGGCTGGTTGTTCCAGGTCTGTTGCTCTCGGACGTCACGTACAAGACTGGCCACGAGCCGTGGATGAGAGACCTCGTGGTCGGGGTGCCGAACGGAGACGCCCTCGTGGTCGGGATTCACTGCGGGACGTGGGCCGGCTGGTTGGCGCTCTTGACTATGTGGCTCGCGAGCGGCCGCGTGAAGCACGGTTCACCCCGCAACGTCTGGGCGTGGCAGCTCGTCCGCCTTGCGGCGCCCCTCCTGATGCTGCCTGCCCTGGTGATCGCGCTGGTCCTAGCGTAGTTCCCAGCCGAGACCGGAAAGCATTGGCGAGGCATGTTGTCAGGTGTCCGGCTATCTGACCGGACCGCTGAGGCGCAGCAGAGCTGCTACCTCTGGCTGATCGTCCCGACTGCACCACGGGGTGAGGCTCAGGACCCAGGGTCTTCGGCGTCCCAGCCGAGATCGGCGAGTTTACGCAGGACCGCGCCAACGCGCGGAGTCCAGAAGAGCAGAACCTGGTCGCGTCCCTCGACCTGGAAGGAGACGGCGGTCGCCGGCAGCGGAAACCGTCCGTGCAGAGGTCGGTGCGGCAGTGCCTCCACCTGGACGTGCCGCAAGGTGTCCGAGCTGGTACGTGACGACAGGGTCAATGTGCTGTCGTCAACGTGCAGCTTGACCGTTGGCCAGGCCATCCGGCGGACAGCCCTGAGCGGGCTGCCTCGGGTGAAGTCGAGGCGGTCGACGTAGGTGAGCCCACCGCGCGTATCGAAGGCATTCGAGATCACTGAGGGATGGTAAGGGGGCGAGCACCGGGTGGGCGGGGTCGGCTCACCGTCCCGTGCCGCGGGGATGACGGTGGGGCAGTGCCGTTGGGCTTGCATCTGGTACCCGGGTACAGGCTTACCGTCGAGGTTATGAGCGATCGCCACGTCACGGCGGACGAGGCCTGGGTGCCGGATGCCTGCACCCTCCCGACGGCCCGAACGGCCGCTGCGGCTCGCCGAGTTCGATCGGTTCTTCACCACCGAGGTACGAGGCGTCGACCGACTGTCGGCGCGGCATCTGCGGTTGCGCCTCGACGGTGCCGCCCGGGTCGAGGAGTTGGCGCGGGACCTGACGGCCCGAGAGTCGTCCTGCTGCGCGTTCTTGACCTTCGGCTTCTCCCGGCCGGACCCCGACCTGCTCGACGCCGGCAGACACCAGCACCGGGGCCGATCCGACACCGGCCTCCAGGTGCGTGCCAGGGAGAAGCTTGTGGAGATCGAGCAGAGGTTGGCCGACCTGACGGTCATCCGCGACACGTTGCGGGACGCCATCTCGGCCGGCTGTGACGACCTGGTCACCTGCGCCGCAAGCACCTGCTGCCCCCTGCCCTTCGCCGAGCTGGCGGACCACCGTCAGCGGGGCCGTTGAGGGACGAGCTGGGTACGCCAGGTCACGCCGACGCCGAGCCCGGCCCAGAAGACGAACCGGCCGGGCGGGGTTGCCCCCGCCCGGCCGTCCAAATCCCTGAAACGTCAGTGCTTCTTGAACACCGGCATGGTGTCCAGGGTGGTGGTGATGTTCTGCGTGGTGCCGCCCCGGTACGTCTTGCCGGTGAAGATGTCCGTCCAGGTGTTGCCCGGCGGGAACCACACCGACGTGGTGGCGGTGTCGCCCGGCGTCGTCACCGGTGCCACCAGGTAGTCCGGGCCGTAGAGGTACTGCGAGCCGGCGGTGGCGTACGCGGCCTGCTCGTTCGGGTACGCCAGGTACATCGAGCGGACGATGGGCGTACCCGTGCGGGTTGCCTCCTTGGCGGCGGCGTAGGTGTACGGCTGCAGTTCCTTGCGCAGGTTCAGGAACTTCTTGGCCGACGCGTTGGCGGCCGGGCCGTACTGCCAGGGCAGCCGGTCGCTGTGGTTGGAGTGCAGCCGGTCGATGGGCTGGAACGTGCCGAACTGCACCCACCGGGCGTACAGGTCGTCGGGCAGCTTGGTGCTGCCCGGTTCGCTGCCCGGCTCCCGCAGGCCACCGGTGTGCCCACCGATGTCGTGGCTGACGGCGGCCAGCCCGGTCGCGGCCGACTCGCCCGGCGTGTAGCCGACCTCCATCTGCAGGGTCGACCAGTCGCTGGTGGTGTCGCCGGTGAAGTGCAGCGTGGTGCGCTTGTCGGCCCACGGTCCGGTCGCCACCGGGGTCGGGCTGCTGTAGCCGCCGGCCTGCAACGACCCGTACGCCCGGGAGAACGCGAAGCCGGTCTTGTCGGCGTACTGCTGGTTGATCCACGCGTCACCGGTCACGCCGGCGAGCGACGACGTGGTGTTGTCGCAGCACCAGTCCAGCCACCACAGGTCCGGGCCCTTGCTGCCCTTCGGCACCATCCCGTCGTGCAGCTGCATATACGCCTTGAGCTGGTCCGGGTCGCCGAAGTCGAACGTGTAGCAGTCCGGGCCGCCGTTGCAGCCGACGCGCTGGAGCTTGCCCTTCGCGGTGGCCTGCGCCTGGGCGAACTTCGGGTCCGAGCCGAGGATGCTCGGGTGGATGTTGATGCCGGTGTGCAGGCCCTGCTTCTTCGCCCAGTCGAAGAACGCCTTCGGGTCGGGAATGCGGGTGGGGTCGATGCTCCAGCCGTTCCACTTGTCCGGCGCCTTGATGTCGGTGTCAAGGACAAGAACATCCATGGGTACGCCCTCAGCCCTGGCCCGGTCCACCAGTGCCTGGAACTCGGCGGCGGTGCGGTCGTAGTACTCGGAGTACCAAACCCCGTACGCCCACTTGGGCAGCAGCTTCGTGGGGCCGGTCAGGGTCGACAGGTCCGCCAGGGCACGGGTGAAGTCCTGCCCGTACGCGAAGACGTAGCCGTCCTGCTCGGGAGCGGGCCGGGGCTTGGTGGTGCGCAGGGCCGAGGCCGAGTCGTCGAGCAGGTACCAGCCGTCCTGGTAGAGCAGGCCCGGTGCGGTGAGCGCGGAGCCGGTCACGCCGTCCAGCCCCCGGCGGTAGCCGCCGAGCGGCGCGTGCGGGGCGAGCAGCGGGGAGTCCTTGCCCGTGACGGCGACCGTGTCGACGTTGATGTTGCAGCTGGCGTCGGTGGGGCAGCCCAGCGTCACGGTGTTGGTGCCACCGTCCAGGTGGACCGGGACGGCCACCGTGTTCCAGTAGTCCCATCCGCTGGTCGGCGGCAGGGTCGCCGTGACCGGTGCCGCCGTCCCCGGCGTCACCGACATGGTGCGCGTCTGGCTCGGCTGGGCGCCGGCCTGGCCGTTGGCGTAGCGGATCTGCACCTGGTAGTCACCGGCGGCGGGTACGTCCGTCACGGTGAGCGCCACGGCGGCGCTGGTGTTCTCCAGGCCGGCCAGGAAACCCGTACCCGAAGCGCCGTTGTGGTCGTTCGCAGGCCGCGCGCCGCCGGCGAGCGCGCCGGTCTCGGCCTCTCCCAGGGTGCCGAAGGGTAGAGGCTGCGGCTGGGGCGTGGCCGGCGCGGGGAACGGGTCGCCCGGGTTGACCACCGCGAGGCTGTCGATGTTCACGTTGCCGGAGTCGTTGGGACCCCGCACGACGCTGATCTCGTGCCGGCCGGGGGTGAGGTCGACCGGCACGGTGGCCAGGCCCCAGGTGTCCCAGTTCGCGGTCGGCGGCAGGGTCAGCGTGCGGCCGGCGTCGCCGTCGACCTGCACGGTCAGGGTGCGGTCCACGTTCTGGCCGTCGCCGCCGGTGCTGTTGGCGTAGCGGACGGCGAGCTGCCTGGTGCCGCCCTCCGGCGCGTCGAGCGCGAACGTCACCGAGTCGCCGGACGCGGAGAAGCCCGCCGCGAAGCCGCGTCCGGTGTATCCCCGGTGGTCGGTGGCTACGCCGGGACCGTTGAGTTGCAGCGACTCGGCCTCGCAGAGCGCGCCGAACGCGCAGGCCGGCGCGGTGTGGCCGGCCCAGGGCTGGCCCTGCACGGTCTGCTTGCCGGTCTTGAGCCGCACGGTCAGGTTGTCGGCGGTGAACGCGCCCGAGCCGACCTGGTAGCGCAGCGTCATCGCGCCGGTGTCGATGGTGAGCCAGCCGTGCTCGACGCGCTTGGTGAAACGCGTACGGGCGAAGTCGTCGCGCCCGATGGCGTTGAACGTGGCGGCGTCGGTGAACCGGCCGTCCTTCTGGTACTCGGTGCGGATCAGGGTCGGGGAGAGCACTTCGAACCGTGCGTTGCCCGACCGTACGGCGTCGTCCTGCGCGCCGTGAGGTTTGGCCTGGGCGGGCGCGGAGGGGGCGAGCGCCAGGCCCGTGACGAGAATGCCGACCGCGGCGGCTGCTGTCGCCCGGCGGCGGGGTGAGTTCCGATAGAGCAAGATGCGCTCCTCGTCTCATATGGAGGAAATGAGTCGATGACAACGCTGTCACTCGCCTGAAACGCATGTCAACGGGCGGCAGCGGGTGTCTCTTCTCTCTTTCCGGCGCGATGTGCGGGCGGCCGGTACGCGACGTGCGGGCGATGTGCGGGCGGCCTGCCTACGGCCGTCCGCTCGCCCGACGGCACGCCTTCTGATCGGTTTGCCGTCGCCGGACCGCGGGGATGGTCTGACGCATGTCTTTCTGGAACCGGTTGAAGCAGAGGCGTAACGAGCAGATCGAGCAACGGCGTCAGGAGGCCATGGCCAAGGCGATGGCCCGTGGCGCCACCCCGGAAGAGGTGGTGGCCGCCGGCGAGCGTGCCGCCCGTGGCAACACCGCCGCCGTGCTGGGCGCCATCAGCACCTGACGCGCCATCGGTGGGCATGATCCACTCCAGGTCGGCGACGTGGGGGTGTCACGCCGCCCGGATGCCGCCACTTCGGCGATCTGGAGTCGATCACGCCGCAGGCGCACGCGCACGCCGAGCGCCGCACGCAGGTGGCAGGCGCACGACGGCCACACTCGCGCGCAGGCCACACTCGCGCAGGTCGCACTCGCGCGCAGGTCGCACTCGCGCGCAGGTCGCACTCGCGCGCCGGCCGTACCCGCGCGCAGGTCGCACCCGCGCCGAGAGCCGCAGCGGGGCGCGGGGTCAGCAGCGGGCGGCGGCCAGCGGAGCTGCGCCTGCCAGGGCCTCGACCGTCGTCGTGGGGGCGGCTGACTCCGCCGTTGGCGTCGGCGAGGTGGAGGGTGACGGCGAGGGCGACGCGGGCGTTGGGGAGGCGCTGGGCGCGGCGGCGACGAGGGACGCCGTGGTGCGTTGGACCTTCCTCGGCGTCATGCGGATGCCGGTGGCGGTGCTCTGGTGGCCGTACACGTCGGTGACCCGGATCGTGTACGGGCCGGGACCGATTCCGTCGTCGACGGTCCAGTAGTTGTCGGCCTGGCGGGTCGTCTTGCGGAAGCCGCCGGTCGGGCCCTTGGCCTCGACCGAGCGCAGCGGGTTGCCGTGGTTGCCGACCTGGACCGCGAACCACCACTGCGACGCCCCGCCCTTGATCCGGAAGGTGAGACCGCCGTCGAGCGGCGGATCGACCACCGCCCGGTACGCCACGGAGGCGATGCCCTGCGAGCGGTCGGCGATCCGGGCGAACGCCTCCTCGGACAGGTCGATCTTGCTGCTTCCGCAGCCGGCGCACTGGTCCATGACGAGCACCCGGACCGTGCCCTTCGGGCCGGTGACGTCCAGGTAGCTGCCGCAGGCGGCCGCGTTGGCGTACTGCGACGAGCCGACAGCCGCGTAGAGCCGGTCGGCCGGCGGGCCCGGGAAGGAACAGGTGCCGCCCGAGCGGCCCCCGTCGTAGAAGCTGGCTGTTCCCCTGTGGACGGTGCCGCCGCTGGGCGGCGCGGCGCAGGCCGGGGCGGCGCCGCCGCGTACGGCGAGGGTGACGCCGAGGGCGGCGGCCAGAGCGGCGATTCCAGTGCCGGCCATCCAGCGTCGGACCCGCCGACTCGACCGGGGTGTTCTGGCCGGGCTGTCGCTTGCGGGTTCCGTGCCTGGTGCCGTCACGCCGCCTGATGTTGCCGCATGATCCGCGGCCAGCGCAAAGCCGGTAAGCATTCCGTCACGCGCCGGATCGACGGGCGCGCAGTCCGTCGCGGGCTCGCCGTAGATCCACTCGACTTCGCTGACGTTGGGGTGTCCGGGGGCCTGGGATAGGCCGGTTTCACGGAAGACGAGTGGATCAAGCCTGCCCGCGCGAGATTCACCCGGCCGCTCGCGGCAACTGGCGCCTTGCGGACCCCTTCTAGAGTCCCGGCCATGAACCGTCGACGCCCGAGTCGGACCTTCCTGCGGGTGTTCTCTGCGTTCTACCTCATCTTCGCGATGACGCTCACAGGCCTGGTGATCGGGTCGATCGTGGCGGACGATCGGGCATCGGAGGCGTCGGCCGTGGTGCGCGAGGTCGAGCATCGCGGTGCGCGAACACTCGTCGCGATTCAATTCACGACCAGCCGCGGCGAGACGTGTGACGCGCACTTTCGGGTGGCGGTCAAGGCGAACCGGACCGTGACCACCGGCGATCGCATCCGCGTCCACTACGCCGAGAGTGATCCCTGCTTCGGGGTGCAGGAGGTCGGCGACCGATCGGCATGGTTCATCGCCCTCATCGGTGTGGTGCTCCTGGCCGTCGCCGCCATCCTGGCGTACGTCGTCTGGCGTCGGCCGCGACCTCCGCTCCCACTCCGGTACGCGGGCATGCCCTGAGGATCCGGCAGCCGCGCGGCGCTGGTGCGCCTCGGCAGGCCCGCGGTCCGTCGCTCGCCGTAGATCTACTCGACTTCGCTGACGTTGGGGTGTCCGGGGGCCTGGGATAGGCCGATTTCACGGAACACGAGTGGATCATGGCCCTCCGTGTTGCTCCGCGTCCGTACCGTGTCGTTGAGGGAGGTACGGGGATGATCGATCTGGTGACGGTCGGCGCGGTCGTGGGCGTACTGGTCGTCGGTGTCGGTGTCGTGGTCCGCAAGCCGGTCGACGCCCGGCGGGTGCTGCGGTGGTCGGCCCTGGCGATCACCGTGCTGGTGGCCGCCGCGCTGACGCCCTTCACCGTGGACGACTCCGGTTCTGCCGCCAGCTACCTGCTCGGCGTTCCGGTCGTCGCCGCGGTGCTGCCGGTTCTTGCGCAGCGATTCGGCCGGCTGGCCGGCGTCGTCGACCTGGTGGCCGCGCTGGTCATCGGCGGGTGGGGTCTGCTGCTCGGGCTGGGCATCGGTGCCGCGTTCCTGCCGGCGACGGTGCTCCTGATCGCCAGCGCCGTTGTCGGCACCAGGCCAGCTCGACCGTCCAACGCCATCTGAGATGGGGCAGGACCGCGAGGAAACGACCCCGACCGTCGTCTTCGATCTCGACGGCGTGCTGCTGCGCGGGGACGCGTTCGGGCTCTTCATGCGTCGCGTCGTCTTCACGGGTGCCCGGCTGCCGCTGGCCGTCGGTCTGCTCGTCCTCCTCGCGCCCATGATCGCCGTTCCCGCCTACCGCGTGCGGGCGGCGCAATGGATGAGTCGGATCGGCCTGTGCGGCCGGAACGCGGATCGGTTGCAGGCCGAGCTGGGGCGTTTCGGCGCCGACCTCGGCGCCGAGCCAGGTCGGCTCATCGCACCGGGTCTGCGGATGATCCGTGCCCACCTCGCGGCGGGTGACCGCGTCGTCGTGGTGACTGCGTGTGAGCACACCCTGGCACGCGCGTTGCTCGACGCCATCGGCCTCGCCGAGGTCGACCTGGTGGCGTCGCACATCCGTGGCCCGAAGCTGATCGTGCACAACTACGGCCCGACGAAGATGGTGCAACTGGCCGCCCGCAGGGTGACGCCACCCTGGCGGGTGGCCTACACCGACTCGCTGTCGGATCTTCCCATTCTCGCCGCCGCGGAGCAGGCGGTGCTGGTCAACGCGAGCGCCCGTCAGGTCTCCCGGGCGCGGCGGCTGCTCGGTGCCCGGCTGACCACCGTGACCTGGACGGGCAGCTAGGTCCTGTTCCATAAGAACTGGTCGGCCTGCGGCGGGCCCGGACGACGCCCAGCGGCGTTGCGGTGGTGTCCGGATACAACACCGGTATCCGGACGCCACCGCGCCTTGCCGGATCGCCGCCCGGACTCCGCCTCGGCCCGACCGCCTTATGAAACCGGACCCAGGGCGTGGGTCAAGGCCCTCGGCTCGACCGAGGACTTTGACACCCGCTAGGAAAGCTCCGCCGACCGCGTGACTGCTCGTATCGCCACGACCGCGAGGTGCCGCGTTCTAGGCTCCGAGACAGGGGGCGGCGTGCCTTTCTCGAATTGGCGCACACATCCGGGTAGTGCCCTCACCCCATGATTCCCCTCGCGAGGCGCGAACTGGTGACAGAGAGGACGAGAGCATGGCGGTCAAGACGAAGGCGCGGCCCGGCACCACGGAGATCCGGCCATTCACGGTGGAAATTCCCCAGGCGGACCTCGACGACCTGAAACGGCGGATCGCCGCCACCCGTTGGCCGGAAAAGGAAATCGTCGACGACCAGTCGCAGGGCGTGCCACTCGCGACCATCCAGGCCGTCGCGCGTTACTGGGAAAACGAGTACGACTGGCGCAAGGTCGAGTCACGGCTGAATGCCGTACCGCAGTTCATGACCACCATCGACGGGGTGGACATCCACTTCATCCACGTGCGCTCGAAGCACGAGGACGCGCTCCCGCTCATCGTCACGCACGGGTGGCCCGGGTCGGTGATCGAGCAGATGAAGATCATCGAGCCGTTGACCGACCCGACGGCCCACGGCGCGAGCGCGTCGGACGCCTTCCACCTGGTGATCCCGTCCCTGCCCGGCCACGGCTTCTCGGGCAAGCCCACCGCGACGGGCTGGAACCCGCAGAAGATCGCCACCGCCTGGACCGAGCTGATGAAGCGCCTCGGGTACGACCGGTTCGTCGCCCAGGGCGGCGACTGGGGAGCGGTCGTCGTGGACCAGATGGGCGTGCAGGCCCCGCCGGAGCTGCTCGGGATCCACACCAACATGCCCGGCGCGGTCCCGCCCGAGATCGACCTGCTGTTCCAGGGCGACACCACCGGAGCGAACAACGCCATGGGGTCGCTGCCCTCGGGCCTGTCCGACGACGAGATGCGCGCGACCACCGAGTTGGACTACGTCTGGAAACACGTCGCGTACGCCCTGATGATGGCGACGCGCCCGCAGACGCTGACCGCCCTGGCGGACTCCCCGGTGGGCCTGGCGTCGTTCCTGCTCGACCACGACGCGAAGAGCCTCGCCCTGATCGCGAAGGTCTTCGAGGGCGCCCAGGCGGGCCTGACCCGCGACGACATCCTGGACAACATCTCGCTCTACTGGTTGACGAACACCGCGGTCTCCGCGTCCCGCCTCTACGCGGAGAACAAGCTCTCGTTCTTCGCCACCAAGGGCGTCAACGTCCCCGTCGCGGTGAGCGTCTTCCCCGACGAGCTGTACGAGGCCCCGCAGAGCTGGGCGGAGCAGGCGTACCCGAACCTCATCTACTACAACAAGCTCGACGTCGGTGGGCACTTCGCGGCCTGGGAGCAGCCGAAGATCTTCTCCGAGGAGCTGCGGACCGCCTTCCGGTCGCTGCGGTAGATGGCCGCGTTCGGTCGGGTGCACCTGCCGCCGCTCGGCGGGGCGGTCGAGTGGCTCAACTCCGAGCCGCTCGGCCCCGCCGAGCTGCGCGGACGCGTCGTACTCGTGAACTTCTGGACGCTGACCTGCATCAACTGGCTGCGCCAGGAGCCGTACGTGCGGGCCTGGTCGCGGGCGTACCGCAACGACGGCCTGGTCGTCGTCGGGGTGCACACGCCGGAGTTCGGCTTCGAGCATCAGGTGGATTGGGTACGCGCCGCGGTGGCGGCGCGCGACATCGACTACCCGGTCGCGGTCGACAGCGACTACGCGATCTGGCGCGCGTTCGCCAACCAGTACTGGCCGGCGCTCTACTTCGTCGACACCGACGGCGTGCTCAGCGACGAGCACTTCGGTGAGGGCCGCTACGAGCAGTCCGAGCGGACCATCCAGCGTCTGCTCGGTGTCGAGCGGGACCTCGTACCCGTCGCCGGGACCGGCCCGGAGGCGGCGGCCGACTGGGACAGCCTGCGGACGCCCGAGACGTACCTCGGGTTCAGTCGCGGCGAACACTTCGCGTCGCCGAACGGCCCCGCGCTCGACGAACGCCGCGCCTACGACCTCCCCGAGAGCCTGGCACTCAACCAGTGGGCCCTGTCGGGCGAGTGGACGATCGGGTCGGAGAACGTCGCGGTCGGTCGAGCCGACGCCAGCATCGCCGTCCGGTTCCACGCCCGCGACGCGCATCTCGTGCTGGCCCCCGGAACGGGACGGCCGGTCCCGTTCCGGGTGCTCCTCGACGGCGAGGCCCCCGGCCCGTCCCACGGCGTCGACGTCGACGAGGCCGGCACCGGCGTGCTGGCGGACGGCCGCCTCTACCAGCTCGTCCGCCAGGACGGCGCGGTCCGGGAACGGACCCTGGAGGTCACGTTCGGCGAACCCGGCGCCGAGGCGTACGCCTTCACCTTCGGCTGACGCGCAGATCGACAGTGCTCACCGTGCCGGAGACCGGTGAGAAGCTGCGCACCTGAGCGCCGGGACGCAGACGGCTGTCGGTGGCGTACCGGTCGGCGAGCGCCTTCTCCGCGGCCTCGTCGCCGTCGTCGGCCTTGAGCAGCAGCGCGGCGATCTCGTCGGCGAGCGTGAGGTCGGCGTCGGCGAGGTCGTCGGTCATCGCGCCGAAGCTGTCCCACAGCAGCAGCTCGTCCTTCTGCCGATGGGCCAGCTCGTGCAGGAGATAGTCGTAGATGAACCAGGCGCCGTGGACCGGCAGGTCGGGGGCCACGCCGTAGACGTCGGGATCGATCGTTCCGGCCCGGTACGCCGACCAGACCCGCGCCGCCGAGTCGAAGAGCCCCGCCGTCGGATCGATGTCGTAGCCGTCGAACCGCCGGTCGCCGGCCGGGTCGGCCTCCGGGTCGGCCCAGACCCAGCGGTGGCCGTTCCAGTACTCCACCAGCACGTGATCGTGGTGCCAGTCGGGCGTGAAATAGGAGGCGAAGCCGACCCGGCTGCGGCTCGGGACGCCGTGTTGACGCAGCAGCGCGACCGAGAGCAGCGTGTGGTCCCGGCAGCAGCCGGCCACCCGGTCGACGGCCGGGCGCTCGGTGCGCAGGGGCAGGGCGAAGCGGGACTGGTCGGTGTCGAGAATGCGCTCCACCCAGCGGCTGTTCACCTCCTCCAGCCGGTCGCCGGGCAACTCGACGCCGCCGGCGCGGTAGTGAACTATCAGGTTGCGGGCGGTCGCCGCCACGGTGGCGATGTCGGCGGGCACGGCGTCGAGCAGTGCGGCATGCCGGCCCGGGTCGCTGTACGGGGAGTGCTGTCGGTAGCTGTCGACGTCCATGAGGCGAGTCTTCGTCCTGCCACCGTGTCAGGGTCAAGGCGCTTTTCCCGGCTAGTGTCGACTGCTGTGACAGCGCCCGAGATCACCATCGCCACCCCAGCCGACCGCGATGCGGTGGTCGGTTCACTGGTCGCCGCGTTCGTCAGGGATCCCATCCTGCGGTTCCTGTTCCCCGACGAGGAGACCTACCCGCGCCACGCCGCCACCTTCTTCGGGGACCTCTTCGACAAGCGGGTGCACCTGTCGTCGATCTGGACGACAGGTGGCGGTGCGTCCGTCGCCATCTGGGAGCCGCCGGCCGAGCAACCGACTGCCGGGCCGGCCGACGTGCGGACTGCCGGGCCGGCAGCCGTGCACGGGTCGCCGAAGGAAGGTTCCTACCCGGCCGACGTGCTGGCCCGGGTGCAGGGCTACGACCACACCGTGCACGCCGCACTGCCGACGTACCCGTTCTGGTATCTCGGTGTCCTGGGCACCCACCCCGACAGCGCCGGACGCGGTTGGGGCCGCGCCGTCATGCGGGCTGGGCTGGCTCGTGCCGCCGCCGACGGACTGCCGGCGATCCTGGAGACCAGCAACCCGGGCAACGTCGACCTGTACCGCCGGGCCGGCTGGGAGGTGGTGGGCTCCCTGTCGGAGCCGGTGCCCACCTGGATCATGCAGCAGCCGCCCCGCTGAGACGTCCCGGTTGGCGGTTCAACCCCGGACCGCGGCCCGACCGATGCGGGCACCGGATGTCGGGTGGACCACCTGACCCGCCGCCTAGCGTTGCTGCTCGAAAGGGAAGGAGGCCCGGGTGCTGGAGCGGCTCAACGAGGCCATGGCGCACATCGAGCGGCACCTCGACCAGCAGATCGAGGTGGCCGACCTGGCGCGGATCGCGCTCACGTCGGAGTACCACTTCCGGCGGCTGTTCTCCGCGCTGGCCGGCATGCCGCTGTCGGAGTACGTCCGCCGCCGTCGGCTCACCGTCGCCGGCGCGGACGTGCTGGCGGGGGAGCGGACGCTGCTCGACGTCGCGGTGCGCTACGGCTACGGCTCGGCCGAGGCGTTCGCCCGTGCGTTCCACGCCGTGCACGGCGTGGGGCCCGGAGAAGCCCGGCGTACGGGGGCGGCGTTGCGTTCCCAGCCCCGGATGTCCTTCCGACTCACCGTGGAAGGGAGCGGCAGCATGGAGTACCGAATCGTCACCAAGGACGCGTTCGCGCTGGT
This sequence comes from Micromonospora sp. NPDC049801, assembly GCF_040656575.1. Taxonomy (NCBI): domain Bacteria; kingdom Bacillati; phylum Actinomycetota; class Actinomycetes; order Micromonosporales; family Micromonosporaceae; genus Micromonospora; species Micromonospora sp. NPDC049801. The sequence continues at coordinate 158,795 of NZ_JBFAMS010000017.1, forward strand.
GGGGCGCAAGGCCCGGGTTCCGCTGGTGCACGAGGGGATGAACCCGTCGATCGTCGCGTTCATCAGGAGCATCGACAAGGAGACGACCGCCCGGATCGAGGCGCTCTCCGACCAGGAGCCGGCCGGGATCGTCAACGTCAGCGACAACCTGGCCGACACCCGGGCCGAGGGGAGCGAGCTGGACTACTGGCATGGGGCCGTCACCGGGGCCACGCCCCCGGACGACCTGGACGCGCTGCCGGTGGCGGCCGGGTCGTGGGCGGTGTTCACCACCTCCGGCGCGTTCCCGCAGGCGGTGCAGTTCCTGTGGCGGGACGTGTTCACCCAGTGGTTCCCGTCGAACCCGTACCGCAGCCGGCCCGGACCGGAGATCTCCCGGGTACGGGTGTCCGCGGACGGGAGCACGGCGGACGCGGAGCTGTGGATCCCGGTCGAACGGGTCGCGGCCTGAGGACGTCGCGGCCTGAGGCTCAGTCGGGTACGTCGTCCCAGGTGGTGCCCGGCGGCAGATAGCCGGCCGACGGGTTGTCGCGCAACGCGTAGGCGATGACCAGCAGCGCGTGCCGGTCCAACTCGGGCAGCCGGTCCAGCGCGAACCACCGCACGTCCAGCGACTCGTCGTCGTTGACCCGCGCGGTGCCGGACACCACCTGGCAGACGAAGCCCAGGTTGAGGTATTCGCAGCGGTCGCCGTTGGGGTAGGTGTGCGGGTGGGAGACGGCACTGGTCAGGCGCAGCGGCGTCACGTCCAGGCCGGTCTCCTCCCGCACCTCCCGGACCAGCGCGGTGGCCGGCTGCTCGCCCGGCTCGACGAAGCCGCTGATCACCGACCACCGCCCGTCGTCCGAGCGTTGGCCGAGCAGCAGCTCACCGGCGTCGTTGCGGATGACCGCGCTGACGCTGGGCAGCCACAGCAGGTCGTGGCCGACGTGCTTTCGCATCCGCACGATGTAGTCCGGTACCGCCATCGGGCGATCATAGGCCGCGCGTCGGCGGCCACCGCCGTCCCGTCGAGGTCGCGTCGTGCTCAGCCCGGCCATTCGACGGTACGACGAAAGCGCTTGTACTCCGCGGTCAGCTCGGCGTCGATGCGCTCCAGCCGGGCGGGGGTGAGCACCACCGACGGGTCCTGCCACGGCCGTCCGGCGAGCAGTTGGCGACGCAGCCCGAGCGGCGGGTGGGCGGCGAAGAGCGAGGCCTCGTCACGGACCGACAGTTGGCGCAGCAGCGGCAGCCGGTGACTGTTCGCCGCGCGGGCCTCGGCGAACGCCGACCGCCAACGGTCCGGGCCGTGCCCCGCTCGTGCGTGGACACGTACCGCCAACGCCATCGACTCGCCGGCCAGCAGGGCGTCGAGCAGATCGGTGGCGGCCGTCGTGCCGGCGACCCGGGCGGCCAGGTCGTCGGCGAGGTACTCAGCGCGCTGGCTGTCCCGCAGCGCCACGCTCACCAGCACGAGGTGCGCGCCGAACAGCACCCGGGACACCACCCACTGGAACGCGCGGCCCAGCGCGTCACCCACCATCTCCAGCAGCCCGGCCCCGACGGTGGTCTGCACCGGCCGGAACAGGTCGGCGGCCGAGGCGAGCGTGGTGAACGCGGGTTGGGTGAGCAGACCCCGACGTGGGTCGCCGTTGACGAAGTGGCCGAGTTCGTGCCCGAGCAGCGCCACCCGTTCACCGGCGGGCAGCGAGCCCCACAGTGGCAGCCCGAGCGCCAACACCCGGCGGCGTCGCACCCCGACCGCGCCCGCGTACGCGTTGATGGCGTTGTCGACGCCGACCACGTCCGGCACCGGCGCGCCGATCGCCGCGGCCACCTCGTCGATCAGCCCGAACAGCTCCGGCGCACGGTCGCGGGACAGAACCTCCAGATCCGGGTCGACCCGGCCGAAGCGGGGCCGCAGGGCGACCGCCAGGGCGACCATCGCCACACCCAGCACGATCGCCAGGTTGGGAAAGGGGAACGCCACGATCAGCCAACCGCCGACGACCGCGAGGGCGAGCACGGCCGCGATCAGCAGCAGGGACACCACCGCGGTGAGCGTCCGTGCCGCACTCGACCCGCCGTCGCCGAGCGGACGGCCGAGCAACTGGCGGAACTGCTGCCCGGTCGCCTGAAACGCCAACCGGTGGGTCCACCGGTCGACCCAGGTCCAGCCGAACTCGCGCTCGCGCCGCCCGGGGTCGTACGCCTCCAGGTTCCACTCGCAGCCGGGGCACCACGGCGCCGCGTCCCTCAGCGACGCGGTGGTCGTTCCGCATCGCGGGCACGCCCCCGCGCCCGTCACCGTGTTGATCACGGCCACGAATCCTGCCCCGGAGCGTCGGGCCGGGGAATCGACCGTTCGGCCACCGGTGTTCCCGCGCCTTCCAACGCCCCCACCTGCACTTCTTTCGGCGTTTTCGCCCGCGGTGCGGTAAGCGTCTCTACTGTGGAGAGGGTTAGGCGACTTGCGTGATCCGGTGGCGGGCAACCGGTTCGCGGTGCACAGTGTTTCCCATGAGCGACAGCGAACGTAGTGGGCAGTTCTACTGGTGCACCCGACACCACCGGGTCGAGACGGACGCCGACGTGTGTCCGGCGAAGCACGTCCTCGGCCCGTACGACTCGGCGGCCGACGCGGAGAACGCCCTGCAGCGAGTGCAGGAGCGGAATGAGGCGTGGGAGGCCGAGGACGCGCGTTGGGCCGGGGAGGACAGGTAGACGGCGCGGGACGGCCCGCGTCGCGGTAGTTCGTGCTCCGCGAGGACGCACGCGAGAGCACGTCCCCAAGGAGGGAACCACGATGGCCGTTACACAGCAGGCCACCACCCGCCCGGCCGCCCGCAAGACCACCGCGAAGAAGACCGCCGCGGCGGAGCGTGGCACGTCGGCGAGCCGGACCACCCCCGTGCGCAAGTCCACCACGGGCGCGGCGAAGGCGCCGGCCCGCAAGGCGGCCGGCGGCGCGGGGCGTGCCCCGGCGACGAAGACGACCACCGCGGCGAAGAAGGCCCCCGCCAAGAAGGCAACGGCGACGAAGACGACGAAGACCACGGCGGCGGCCAAGAGGACCACGGCGGCCAAGAAGGCGCCCGCGAAGAAGACCGCGACCACGGCCAGGACCACGGCGACCAAGAACACGGCGGCGGCCAGGAAGGCGCCCGCGAAGACCGCGTCCGCCCGCGGGACGGCCACCGCCGCGAAGCGGAGCCCGGCAGCCACGGCGCGCAAGAGCGGCACCGCGACCAAGGCGACGAGCGCGGCGAAGAAGACCACCAGCGCGGCGAAGAAGACCACCGCCTCGGCGGCCAAGAGGACCACGGCCGCGACGAAGGCGCCCGCCCGCAAGGTCGCGACCAAGGCGTCGGCGGTGAAGAAGACGGCCGCGAAGAAGGCTCCCGCCAAGAAGGCGCCCGCGAAGAAGACCACGGCGGCGAAGAAGACGGCGACCCGTCCGGCCGGCGGCGCGCGCAAGGCGGCGGCGAAGAAGGCCCCGGCCTCGAAGGTGACCGGCACGTCGTCGACGACCGCCCGTAAGGCGGCGGCGAAGAAGGCCCCGGCGAAGAAGACCACCGCCGCCAAGGCGCCGGCCCGCAAGGTGACCGCCCGCAAGTCGCCGTCGCAGCCGGTCGCCGCGCGGGCAACCGCCCCCCGGGGTACGCGGACCACGGCGCGGAGGGCGACCGGCTGACGCTGGTCGTCCCCGGGCTGGCCGCCCCGCCTCGGCCGGGGTCGCCCCGGCTGGCGCTGGTCGTCGCCCCGGGCTGGCCGGGCGGCGCGGCGTGGACTCGGCCGGTCACCGGAAGCGGATCACCGGCGGCGCTGTCAGGATTGACCCGTGGTCATCCGACGCGTACTCGCCCCCCGCATCGACTTCGGCGCGCTGCGCCGCGAGCTCGGCCTGCCCGAGAGCTTCCCCACGGCCGCCCAGCGGGAGGCCGACGCGGCGGCCGCCGCGCCGCCCCGGCCGGCCGTCGACCGCACCGACATACCGTTCGTCACCGTCGACCCGGCCACCTCCCGTGACCTGGACCAGGCGATGCACCTGGCCCGCCGGACGGGAGGTGGCTACCGCGTGCGGTACGCGATCGCGGACGTCGCCGCGCACGTCGAGCCGGGCGGCGCGCTGGAGGAGGAGACCTGGCGGCGCGGGCAGACGGTCTACCTGCCCGACGGCAACGTGCCGCTGCACCCGGTGACGCTCAGCGAGGGTGCGGCCAGCCTGCTGCCCGACGACGACCGCGCCGCCGTGGTGTGGACCATCGACCTGGACGCCGACGGCGCCACGGTGGCCGTCGAGCTGGAGCGCGCCCTGGTCCGCAGTCGGGCCAAGCTCGACTACACCGGCGTGCAGGCGGCGGCCGACGCCGGTCGGCTGCCCGAGCCGATCGCGCTGCTGCCCGAGATCGGCGACCGGCTGACCGCCCGTGGGCTGCGCCGGGGGGCCATTAACCTGCCGCTGCCCGAGCAGGACGTGGAGCCCGATGGCGACGGGTGGCGGCTGGTGCTGCGCGGGCCGGCGCCCATGGAGGAGCACAACGCGCAGATCTCGCTGCTGACCGGGATGGCCGCCGCCGACATCATGCTGGCCGGCGGGATCGGCCTGCTGCGGACGATGCCCCCACCGAAGCCGGAGGCGGTGCAACGCCTGCGGGCGGCCGCCGCCCCGCTGGGCGTGCGCTGGCCGGACGGCGCGAGCCCCGGCGAGGTCATCGCCGGACTGGACGCCGCGCAGCCACGTGCCGCCGCGTTCATCGACCAGGCCGCCGAGTTGATGCGCGGCGCCGCGTACACCGCCTTCGACGGCAGCCGCCCGGAGCAGCCGGAGCACGGCGGGGTCGCGGCCGCGTACGCCCATGTCACGGCGCCGTTGCGGCGCCTGGCCGACCGGTACGCCACCGAGGTCTGCCTGGCCCTGCACGCGGGCCGGGAGGTGCCCGACTGGGCCCGCGCCGCGCTGCCCCGGCTGCCCGAGGTGATGGCCAGCACCGACCGCACCGCCTCGGCGGCCAGCCGGGGCGCGGTCGAACTGGCCGAGGCGGTGCTGCTGGAACACCGGGTGGGGGAGACCTTCGACGCGGCGGTGCTCGACGTCGACGCCCCCGCCAACGGCAAGTCCCGGCCGCGGCCGCCCGGCGGAACCGTGGCCCTGGACGCCCCGCCGGTCCGCAGCCGCTGCCTCGGTGAACTTCCGCTCGGCGAACGGGTCCGCGTCCGCCTGGTCAACGCCGACCCGGCGGCCCGTACGGTGCTGTTCGAGCTGGCCTGAGTCGCCGCGCGGTCGGGTCGCGCGGGCAGCGGGGATTGTCACAGTGGCTGGCGACTCTGGCGCGCCGAGCGGTTTGCGAGGATGAGCCCATGGCATACGACGCGAGCACGCTGCCCGACGTTTCCGGGCTGACGGTCGGCATCATCGGCGGCACCGGCGACCAGGGCCGTGGCCTCGCCTATCGACTCGCCCGGGCCGGCCAGACGGTGCTGATCGGCTCCCGGTCCGCCGAGCGGGCCACCGAGTCCGCCGCCGAGATCGCCGCGCTGCCCCGGATGCCGGCCGAGGTGCGGATCACCGGCGCGGCCAACGACGAGGTGGCCCGCCGCAGCGACGTGGTGATCATCGCGGTGCCGTGGGACGGCCACGCGGCCACCGTCGCCGCCCTGGCGGAGCCGTTGGCCGGCACGATCGTCGTTGACTGCGTCAACCCGCTGGGCTTCGACAAGCAGGGTCCGTACGCGCTCACCGTCGCCGAGGGCAGCGCCGTCCAGCAGGCTGCCGCGCTGCTGCCCGACTCCCGCGTCTGCGCCGCGTTCAACCACGTGAGCGCACCACTGCTGGCCGACCCCGAGGTCGACCGGATCGACCTCGACGTGCTGATCTGCACCGAGGACCGGGAACTCGTCGACATCGTCGGGGCGCTCGCCGCGCGGATCCCCGGCATGCGCGGCATCTACGCCGGTCGGCTGCGCAACGCCCACCAGATCGAGGCGTTCACCGCGAACCTGATCGCCATCAACAAGCGCTACAAGGCCCACGCCGGCATCCGCGTCACCGACCTCTGACAGTGCCCTGAGGGATCCTGGGGCATGACCGATGCTGACGGGGTGTTGCGGATCGCGGATCTGCGCCGAGCGTGCTCGATGTTGTTGGATGCGGCGGAGAGCCGATTCGGTCCGGAGATCCAGCTGTCACAGCTTGGCGTCGACCACTACTGGAACATGGACCTGGGTGCGGCGTTCGGGATGGTCCAGCGCCCCGAGTTGGAGATCGACTGCGGGCAGAGTAGCGACGATGTCGCCGAGCTGACGAGCCTCCTGCGGCGGGGTGGTCCAGACGGCTTCGTGTCGCTGTGGCACGACCTTTCGCACGTCAGCGGGCTGCTGCGGCTGCTGGCGTACCTCGATCTGCCCGACAATCGCGAGAGCTAGCCTGCGCGGGGGACGGGCCGACCGCTGGGCACACCGGCGCCAAGCCGAGGCCCTGCTCGCCGCCCCGTGTCCCGCCGCACCGTCGTTCGAGGGCCGCACGCCTGCGGTGAGCGCACCGCCGTGCGGCTCCGCCCGCGCCCCGTGCAGGCCGTGCAAACGGCACGCTCGCCAGCTCCGGAACGCGCGGCGCAGCCACGAATCGAGAGGTCGAACGGCACCGTCATCGGGTGCGTGGCTGACCCGCTGCCGTCATGTTCGCCGGTGGTAGTGGTTGCGGCGGGGGAGCTGGTCGGGATCGAGCCAGGCGGGCGGGATGAATTCGGGGTGGCCGTTGCCGCCCAACTGGACGGCCCACTCGCCACGGTGGAGGTGGCGGTGGTGGTGGCCGCAGAGCAGCACCGCGTTGGCCAGGTTGGTGTCGCCGCCGTCGGCCCAGTGTCGGAGGTGGTGGGCGTCGCACCAGCGGGGTGGTCGGTCGCAGCCGGGGAAGGCGCAGCCTCGGTCGCGCAGGATCAGGGCGCGGCGCAGGGGACCGGTGACGAGTCGGCGCTGCCGGCCGACGTCGAGTGGCTGGCCGGCGCTGCCGAGCACGGCGGGCAGGATGGCGGCGTCGCAGGCGAGGCGACGTACCGTCTCCGGGGTGAGCCCGAAGCCGGCGTCGAGAGTGCCGGCACCGAGCTGCCGGACCAGGCCGTCGAAGCTGGTGGTGACGACGAGCTGGGTCGGCTCGCCGCCGTGCTCGGGCAGCCTCTCGGCGCGCAGGGCGAGTCGGCAGAGGTCGCCGAGGGCGTCGTGCCGCCGTTGCCCCGGTGACCGGTGGTCGTCCTGACCGGAGGGTGCGGTCAGTGGGTCGATGGCGGCGCGGAGCAGGCCGGCGGTCTCCGCGTCGAGGGTGCCGCTCAACCGCAGCCGGCCGTCGGTCAGCTCGGACAGGGTGAGGTGACGGTCCCGGGTGGCTCGGCGGGCTTCGGCGTCGAGGGCGGCCTTCGCGGCGGCGTCGGCGACCTCGGGTGCGACGTGGTCGAGGATGCGGGTGGCGAGCCTGCGCAGCAGGGTGGGGTCGAACTGGCCGGCCCAGTCGACGAGGACGCCGATCGCTCTGGTGGCGACGTCAGTGCCGGCGGCGGCCCGCACGGTGTCGACGGTGTCGGCGATGACGCGGGCCTGCTCCAGGCTGACGTCTCCGTCGGCCAGCGCCCGGCGGACCTCGGGAGCGCCCGTGTCGAGGGCGTGAGCGGACTCGACCAACCGGCGGGCCGCGGGAACTGTCAACCGTAGGCGGTCGCGCAACCAGACCGCCGTCGACGAAGCGCCCTGCGCCAGGGCCGTGCCCCGGCCGTCCAGCTCGCGCACGAGGGTCAGCTTGACGGCCGCGAGCTGCTGCTCGAGCCGGTGCGCGGCGTCGAGCGCAGCCACCAGGTCATGCTCCGCGAGGGCCCAGGCCGGCGCGGCGGCGGCATCCGCCACCGCGCCCCGCGCCTGCGCCAACTCTTCGATCACACCCCGAACCTAGAACAGGTGTACGACAAAACCAGTCACCATGATCAATGAGGGTGACCTCGCGGCCCGATCGGGGGCGCACGACGCCGATGTAAAGCTTTCTAGACATGATGTCAAAGACGCCATACTATGAGCATGTCAAGAATTCTTTACAGCAGGAGGCGGTCGTGACGCACGAGGAGAAACGCGCCTGGATCATGCTGGTGGTCAGTGTGGTGGGCTACGCCGCCTACGCGGCCGTGGTCCTGAACCGGGCCGACGGTGGTCCGCTCACCGCCACGCCGTACGCCGGGGTGCTGTTGTGGACCATCGGCGGGGCCGTCGTCGCGAGCATCGTGGCCGAGATCGGGATGGGTGTGCTGAACCCGGGCGCCTCCCGTGCCAAGGACGTCCGGGACCGGGAGATCGGACGGCTCGGTGACCACGTCGGTCAGGCGTTCGTGGCCATCGGCGCGGTGTCGGCGATGCTGATGGCGTTGGCCGAATGGGACTGGTTCTGGATCGCGAACGTCATCTACCTGTGCTTCGTCCTGTCGGCGGCGGTTGGCGCCCTGGCGAAGGTGATCGTCTACCGCAAGGGTGTCCCGCAGTGGTGAAGCCGACCCGCGTCACGAACAACATCCGCGCGCTGCGCTTCGCGCACGGCGAGATGACCCAGGCCGAGCTCGCCGAGCGGATCGGCGTGACCCGACAGACCGTCATCGCCATCGAGCAGAGTCGTTACTCGCCGTCGCTGGAGATGGCGTTCAAGATCGCGCGCTTGTTCGACGCACGTCTCGACGACGTGTTCCAGTACCCCGAGGAGGCGACACCGTGAAGGCCATCGTCCAGGACAGCTACGGCCCGGCCGACGTGCTCCACCTCCGCGACATCGACCAACCCGCCGTGAACGACGAGGAGGTCCTCGTGCAGGTCCGCGCCGCCGGGGTCGACCCCGGGGTGTGGATCTTCATGACCGGTCGCCCCTACCTGGCGCGGCTGGCCGCAGGGCCGCGCCGGCCCCGGGTGCCGGTGCGCGGGCGGGACCTGGCCGGGGTGGTGGTCGCGGTCGGTGCTCGGGTGACCCGGTTCCGGCCCGGCGACGAGGTGTTCGGCACCTGTCCGCGCGGCTCGTACGCCGAGTTCGCGAGCGCGCCGGAGCGGCGGCTGGCCCGCAAACCGGCCAACCTGTCGTTCGCGCAGGCCGCCGCCGCGCCGGTCTCCGGGATGACGGCGCTGCGTGCGGTCCGCGACAGCGGCGCGGTACGCCCAGGGCAGCGCGTGCTGGTCATCGGCGCATCCGGCGGCGTCGGGTCACACGCCGTACAGATCGCCAAGGCGTACGGGGCGACCGTCACCGCCGTCTGCGCGCCGGCCAGGGCCGCGTTCGTACGCGGCCTCGGCGCCGACGACACCCTCGACTACACCAGCGAGGAGGTCGACAGCCGTGGCCCAATCTACGACGTGGTCATCGACACCGGCGGCGATCGGCCGGTCTCCCTGCTGCGCCGCGCCCTCACCCCACACGGGACACTGGCGCTGGTCGGCGGCGCGTACACCAAGGGCCCCGTGCTCAGCGGCTACGACCGGCAGATGTTCCGCGCGCCGCTGCTGTCCCTGTTCGTCGGTCAACGCCTGCGTAGCGTGAGCGCGGTCGAGCGCACCAGGGACCTGAGCGAGCTGGGGAACCTCATCGAATCGGGGGCGCTCACCCCGGCGGTCGACCGCACCTATCCGCTGGCCCAGGCGGCGGACGCGATCCGCCACCTCCGGCACGGGCACCCGGCGGGGAAGGTCGTCGTCACCGTGTGACGCGGTGGCCGCCGCGACCGCTCACCGGGGCCCGCACCGACCGTGACTCGCGCTCGGACCGTCGTTCTCGGCTGGGCGGACAGCGGCCGGATGACGGGGGTGGGCGCAACCCACCCCCGCCAACCCAGGCCACTAAACGGCTAGGGCCTGTTTCATAAGAGCTGGCCGGCCTGCGGCGGGCCCGGACGACGACCGGCGGCGTTGCGGTTTCGTCCGGATACAACACCGGTATCCGGACGAAACC
>NZ_JBFAMS010000018.1:0-140404 GCF_040656575.1 Micromonospora sp. NPDC049801
GCCCCCGCCGCTGGGCCATGGTCATGCTCTCCGGCGTGCTGTCCCGCGTCGCCCGCACCAAGCTCACCGACACCACCTCCGGGCTCCCCGGAAACCCTGACTCCTGCGGCCGCCGTCCGTCGGTCACCCGATGGGCCGTCGTGGGTCGCCGGTCGTCGGTCGCTCGCGGAACGGATCCGCTTCACCGCAGTCGAGTACGCCAGCCGCCCGGAGAACCTGCCCAAGGAGATCCACTGGACCACCGAGATCCCCGACGGCATCACCGGACTGTTGCTGGCGACCGAGTGGCTGGACAACGTGCCGCTCGACGTTGCGGTGCACGCCGACGGTGGCTGGCGGTATGTGCTGGTCGAACCGTCAACCGGGGTGGAGACGGTTGGTGGGCCGGTCAGCACTGCTGATCTTGATTGGCTGACCACCTGGTGGCCCAGTCCGGCGAGCCCTCACGGTGCGGACCGTGACGTGACCGGTGGTCCGGCCTCGACGGACGCGACGAGCGGAAGCGGGTCGGGCTTCGGGGCAGCCCGGCCGGCGCAGGGATCAAGCCTGACCGCCCGGAGCCGGCCGGGCTGCCCGGAAACCCCACACACCGACCACCGCGCAGAAATCGGCAGACCACGCGACGAAGCCTGGGGGTACGCGGTGGGCAGGATCAGGCGCGGGTTGGCGGTGGCGGTCGACTATGGGCACCTGCGGGAGGGGCGGCCGGTGGATGGGACGTTGACGGGTTACCGGGGTGGGCGGCAGGTGCCTCCGGTGCCGGACGCGTCGAGCGATGTCACCGCGCACGTGGCCATGGACTCGGTCGCCTCCGCCGGCGCAGCGGTCGCCCGGTGCGCGTACTCCCTGAGCTTGCAGACCGAGGCGCTGCGGGCGCTCGGGGCCGACGGCGGTCGACCGCCGCTCAGCCTGGCCGGCACCGACCCGGCCGGCTACGTGCGGGCGCTGGCCGCGGCGTCGGCGGTGGCCGAGCTGACCGACCCGGCCGGGCTCGGCGGGCACTGGTGGCTGCGCCAACCGGTCGGCATCGGGCTACCGACGGCCGTGGCACGATGACGGGCATGAGCACCGACGCCGGGGACCTCCGTGAACTGACCGTCGGCACCGGGGCCGGGCTGGTCGCCGGCACCGGCGGTCAGCAGCTCGGCACCGACATGGTGCTCAACATCGGCCCGCAGCACCCGTCGACGCACGGCGTGCTGCGACTGAAGCTCGTGCTCGACGGCGAACGGGTGGTCGCCTGCGAACCGATCGTCGGCTACATGCACCGGGGTGCGGAGAAGCTCTTCGAGGTACGCGACTACCGGCAGATCATCGTGTTGGCCAACCGGCACGACTGGCTGTCGGCGTTCTCCAACGAGCTGGGCGTGGTGCTCGCCGTGGAACGCCTGATGGGCATGGAGGTGCCCGAGCGGGCCACCTGGCTGCGGATGGCCCTCGCCGAGCTGAACCGGGTGCTCAACCACCTGATGTTCCTCGGCTCGTACCCGCTGGAGATCGGCGCGATCACACCGGTCTTCTACGCGTTCCGGGAACGGGAGACCATCCAGGCGGTGATGGAGGAGGTCTCCGGGGGCCGGATCCACTACATGTTCAACCGGGTGGGCGGCCTCAAGGAAGAGGTTCCGTACGGCTGGACGGGACGAGCCCGTGCGGCCATCGGCGAGGTACGCGGACGGCTGCCCGACCTGGACCACCTGATCCGGCGCAACGAAATCTTCCTGGCCCGTACCGTCGGAGTGGGCGTGCTGTCCGCCGCCGACGCCGCCGCGTTCGGCGCGTCCGGGCCCGTGGCCCGCGCCTCCGGCCTCGACCTGGACCTGCGCCGCGACGACCCCTACCTGGCGTACGACGAGCTGGACGTCCCGGTGGTCACCAAGACCGCCGGGGACTGCCACGCCCGCTTCGAGGTGCTGCTCGACCAGGCGTACGCGTCGCTGGACCTCGCCGAGCAGTGCCTGGACCGGGTGGACCGGCTCACCGGGCCGATCAACACCCGGCTGCCGAAGGTGCTCAAGGCGCCGGAGGGCCACACGTACGCCTGGACGGAGAACCCGCTCGGCATCAACGGCTACTACCTGGTGTCGCGGGGTGAGAAGACACCCTGGCGGTTGAAGTTGCGCACCGCGTCGTACGCGAACGTGCAGGCGTTGGCCACCCTGCTGCCCGGCTGCCTCGTACCGGACCTGATCGCCATCCTCGGCTCGATGTTCTTCGTGGTCGGCGACATCGACAAGTGACCGGGATCAGCGCCAGCGGTCGGTGATCGGGGCGCCGCCGGCACGGGGCGCGTCGTCCTGCGGCGGGTAGCCGTACCGTTCCTCGACCCGGCGGCGGCCACCCCGCTCGGGGGCGGGTTCCGGCTCGTGGCCGCGCTGACGCGGCGGACGCCACTCGTCCGGTACGGCCACGCCACCGACCGGCAACGCCGGCCGAGGTTCGTCCTGCCGGCGCGGATCCTCGTGGCGGCGGGCGTCCTCCTGCCGGCGCGGATCCTCGTGCCGGCGCGGATCCTCGTGGCGGCGCGGATCCTCGTGGCGGCGGGCGTCCTCGTGGCGGACGGACGCCCAACGGTCCGCCATCCGGTACTCGGTGCCCGTGGCGTCGGCGTGCACCTCGGCCCGGCGTTCCCCGACGTGCAGCTCACGGCCGTTGTCGTCGTCGCGGACAGCCGCCCACCGGTCGCCGGCCCGAAGCTGGGACCAGTACTCGCCGGTGTCGTCCGCGCGCAGGGCGGGACCGGGCTGCGGGGCGCCGGCGCGCTCCGGCTCGGCCTGCTCCGACCAGCCACGGCGCTGCGAACGACCGTCCCACGCGGACTCGTCGGCCGGCGCGTAGGCGTCGCGCTGGTCGGTCCACTCCGGCTCGTCGGCGCGAGCCGTCCTGCGGGGCACCTCGTCGCCACGATCGGGCCCGCCCCATCCCAAACCGTCGCGGGGGCCCACCGGGGCCGACTCCCCCCGAGAGGCGTGCTGCGTACCCCAGGACCGGTCGTCGGCGCGGCGCTCGCGGTCGTCGTCGGCGTACTCGGACCGGGGCTCCTGCGCGTCGTCCCAGGAACGGGCACGCCCCTGGGCGCCGCCGCCCCGGGTCCATTCCTGGGCCGGCGGGGTCCACTGGCCGCCGTACCCGGCGCCGTAGCGCCCACCCGACTCGGCGGGACCGCCGTCGACGACGGTGTGCCGGGTCGTGACGTGCACGGTCTCGGTGTGCCGGACCACGCCGACCGGCCGGTGCGTCGACTCCGGGCGGTCGCGCTCACGCGGGCGGTCGTACTCGCGCGGCGGGTTGTACTCCCGCGCCCGGTCGTGCTCCGGCGGGCGCGCAGTGGCGCCGTACACGCTGCCGGCGGTGGGCTCGGGAGCATCCGCGGCGCGGTGGCGGTACGCCGGTTCGTCGTCGGCACGGTCGTCGCGTCCCCACCGACCGGCCGCCTCGTCCGGTGCCGGCACCCGCACCCGAGGGGCGTCCTCGTCCGTGGCCGGGGCCGGAATCCGACTGGCGGCCTCGCCCGGAGCCGGTACCCGCACCCGGGCGGCCGGGATGTCGCCGGGGACCGGTACCCGGCTGCGGGCGGGTGGGGTGTCGCCGGGGACCGGTACCCGGCTGCGGGCGGGTGGGGTGTCGCCGGGGACCGGTACCCGGCTGCGGGCGGGTGGGGTGTCGTCCACCGGCTCGACGGACGGCACGCGGGCCCGGCTGGCCGCCGCCGGCTCGGCGGCCGGGGCGGCGCCAGCGAGGGCCGCACCGGTGGCGTCGAGGCGGCGACGGACCGCGGCGATCCCCTCCTGGGCGCGCTGCGCCTGGTCGAGCGCCTGGTTACCGCGCTGCGCGGCGGCCACGATCTCGGCGCGCAACTCCCGGCGCAACTCCTCGATCTCCTCCAGCAGCTCGTCGGCCCGCGCCGATGTGCCGTCCCCGTCGGGGCGCAGCGCGATGGAGAGGCCGATCAGGACCACCGCCACGATGGCGAGCACCGCCGCGAGACGCAGCGGACCGTTACCGTCAGCCACCAGGAGAATCAACGCCGCGACGGGCGCCAGCGCCACGCCGCCCCAGAAGAGCACGGTCAGCAGAAGCGGTTGACGCCGGGCGTCGGAGGTGACCGGGGCTGGCATGGGAGTGCAGCCTACCGACGATCCGCACCGGAGGGAACGGTTCCCGGACGGACGGACGCCCCCGCCCCTGCGGGGCGGGGGCGTCCGTCACACGCCGTAGCAGAGCGTCAGCTCGTGGCGAACGCACTGTCCGAGGAGAAGACCAGGCCCACACTGATCTTGCCCTCACGCAGACCGTTCTTGGTCAGCGGTCCACCCTGGTCCAGGGAGGAGAACGAACCCACCGAGAGGCCGTAGGTCTTCTCCAGGCCCGGCTTGCAGAACGGCCGCTGCTGGCACTCCGGCGGGCCGCCCAGCACGGTGGCGCTGCCGGAGCACTTCGCGGCCAGCTCGGAGAGGGTCCGTACGCCGTACTTGTCGGCGAACTCCTGGGTCACCGCGAAGGCGTTCTGGTCCTGCGCGGCGGCCGGGGCACCGAAGGTGATGCCCACCTTGTCGCCCTCGGCCTTGAGCGCCGTCACCGTGGTGTTGATGTCGGGCGAGGAGACGGGCGGGGGGTTCTGGCCGTTGGCCTTGGTGTTGAGGAACTCGGCCATCGTCGACGCGTACTCCGGGACGACCTGGACCTCGCCCTTCTCCAACGCCGGCTCGTACAGCTCCCGGTTGCCGATCTGCTGCACCTTGACCTGGTAGCCGGCGCCGGTGAGCGCGATGCGGTACAGCTCGCCCAGGATCTGGCTCTCGCTGAAGTTCGCGGCGCCGACCACGATCTCGCCACCCGGGCCCTTGGCGATGCCCGCGGTGAGGTTGTTGGCGCTGGCGAACTCCTCGGCCGCGACCTTGGGGGTCTTGCGGTCGACGTCGACCGCCTTGTTGAGCTGGACCAGCTTCGGCGTGTCGAGCGTCGCGGAGACCTTGTCGAGCGCGGCGATCAGCTGTGGGTTGGCCACCTTGCTGTTGATCGCCGGGAGGACGTTGTCGGAGTTCTGGAGCTTCTTGTCGTCGGTCAGCGCGATGAGCTGCTTGCCGGCGACCGGTGCGCACCCGGCGCCCGAGGCGCTGGTCTGGGGAGCGTCGGTGCCGGACGAGCCGGCGTCGCCACACCCGGTGAGAAGTGCTGCCCCGGCCACGACGCCGACGGCGCCGATCGCGAGACGTGTACGTGCGCGCATATGTGCCGCCCGCCTTCCGTGTCCCGGCGCGACCCGTCCCGGGCCGGCCGCGTGTCCGACGGGCGATCCTGGATGTTGGTCGCCCGCAATTCCCACCCAACATGGTCCACGGCCGACCGACAACTCGGGATGGGCTTCGTCACCGCATCGTCACCGACCGGCCCGCCGCTGGTCGCCGCTTCGGCGTCCACTCACCCGGACGGAGCACGCCCGGTGACCTGTCAGGCGCGGCCGGTGGCGTCGGCGGGTCGCGGACGGCCCGCGCGCCGCCGGCCCCGGCGCAGCGGACGCGGGGTGACCATGCGTTCGACGATCCCGAGCAGCAGCTCGGCCAGCAACGCCAGCCCGGCCACCAGCACACCGCCGGCCACGATCTGCCCACCGCCGACGGCGATGCTCAGACCGAACCCGGTACGGATGATCTCGCCGAGCCCGCCGCCGTTGACGAACGAGGCCAGCGCCGCCGTGGCGATGACCTGCACGGCCGCCGTCCGGAAGCCGGCGGCCAGGTACGGCACCGCCAACGGCAGCTCCACCCGCCGCAGCAACTGCCCGCCGGACAGGCCCATCCCCCGGGCCGCGTCGCGCGCCTCCGGGTCCACCTGGCGTACGCCGGTGTAGGCGTTGGCCAGCAGCGGCGGTACGGCGAAGACGGCGAGCGCCACCACCACCGGCGTACGCCCGAAACCGAGGAACGTCAGCGGCAGGATGGTCAGCAGCGCCAGGGTGGGGATGGCCAGCGTGGCGTTGGACACGAGCACCACCAGGCCGCCGCCCCGACCGGCGTGCCCGAGCCAGAGCCCGACCGGCCAGGCCACCAGGCAGCCGAGCGCCACCGCCAGGGCAGAGATCGTCAGGTGCTCGCCGAGGCGCTCCAGGATGCCGCCGGGGTTGGTCCAGTTCAGCGGGTCGTTGAGCCAGAGCACCCCCTGCTGCAGGGGGTTCGCGGCGGCGCTCACCGGACGCCCCGGGCGGCCCAGGGAGTGACCAGCCGGCCGACGAGCACCAGCAGCAGGTCCAGCAGCACCGCCAACGCCACGCAGAGCACCGTCCCGGTCATGATCTCGGCCTTGTAGAGGTTGTTCTGGAAGCCCGCGAAGATCAGTTGCCCGAGGCCGCCGTGCCCGACCAGCACCCCGACCGTGACCAGCGCGACGGTCGACACGGTGGCCAGCCGCAGCCCGGTCAGGATGCCGGGGATGGCCAGCGGAAGGTCGATCCGGAACAGCCGCCGCCACCGGCCGTAGCCCATGCCCTCGGCGGCCTCGCCGACCTCCGGCGGCACCTGGTTGAGCCCCGCCACCACGTTGCGGACGATCAGCAGCAGCGCGTACAGGACCAGCCCGACCAGTACGGTGGTGGCGCCGGTACCCAGGTACGGCGCGATGAAGGCGAACAGCGCCAGCGACGGAATGGTGTAGATCACTCCGGTGACGCCGAGGATCGGGCCGGCCAACGGACGGAACCAGTACGCGAGCACGGACAACGGCAGGGCGATGAGCACCGCGATCAGCACCGCGCGCCCGGTGAGGGAGGCGTGTTCGCGCACGGCGGCAAGGATCGTGTCAGAGTTGTCCCGCACGTACTGCCAGGAGAACCAGGGGTTACCCGGGTCGGCCCGGTAGCTCAGGCGGAAGGACATACGTGGACGTTACCCCGGAGGCCCCCGGCGCGGCCGAATCCCCTCGCGCGGCGTCGATCTCCCTGCAGGGCATCCAGAAGCGCTACCCGAACGGCACCGAGGCCGTTAAGGAGCTGAGCCTGGACGTCCGGGCCGGTGAGTTGGTGGTGCTGATCGGCCCGTCGGGCTGCGGCAAGTCGACCGTGCTCCGCATGATCAACCGCTTGATCGAGCCGACGGCCGGTCGGATCATGCTCGGTGACGAGGACGTCACGGACGCCGACCCGGTGCGGCTACGCCGCCGGATCGGCTACGTGATCCAGAACGTCGGCCTCTTCCCCCACCAGACGGTCCGGGCCAACGTGGCCACCGTCCCGGGCCTGCTCGGCTGGTCCCGCCAGCGGACCCGCGCCCGGGTGGACGAGCTGCTCGACCTGGTGGGACTGGACCCGAACCAGTTCGGCCGCCGCTATCCGCACGAGCTGTCGGGCGGTCAGCGGCAGCGGGTCGGCGTGGCCCGCGCGCTCGCCGCCGACCCGGTGGTGCTGCTGATGGACGAGCCGTTCTCGGCCGTGGACCCGATCGTCCGGGCCCGCCTGCAGGAGGAGTTCCTTCGCCTGCAGGCCGAGGTCCGCAAGACGATCGTCCTGGTCACCCACGACCTCGACGAGGCCGTCCGGCTCGGCGACCGGATCGCGGTGCTGTCCGAGGGCGGGCATCTCGAGCAGTACGACACGCCGGCCGCGCTGCTCGGCGCCCCCGCCACCGCGTTCGTCCGGGAGTTCGTCGGCGCCGACCGGGGCATCCGCCGGTTGGCGGTCACCCCGCTCGACCGGGATTCCCTGGAGCCCGTGCCCGGCGACGCCCCCGCCGACCTGCCCACCGTGGGGCTCGACGGCACGGCGTACGACGCCCTGGCGGCACTGCTGACGTCGGGACAGGATCGCCTCCTGGTGACCGACGACGGCCGCCCGGTGGGCGCGCTCAGCCGCCAGAGCCTGCTCGACCCGGGTCGCTAGCGGCCGGCCCACCCGGCCCCTGGCTGAGTCCGCTCGGCGTGGCGGCTGGACCCGGTCCGCTGGGCTGGCCGGCTGGCGGTCCGGTCCGCTGGGTCCGGTCTGCTGGGCTGGCGGCTAGGCCCGGCCGCCGAGGCTCGCGGTGCCGATGATCCAGCCGGTGAGGAAGCCGTAGCCGGCGCCGCTGCTCGCATCCTGCAGCGCCTTCAGCAGCGACGGGTCCGGGCCGAGGAGCGCCGCCAGCACGGCGGCGAGCCCGCCGGCCAACACGTACGCGGCCCAGCCGGAGAAGAACTGGCTGACCGGCCCGGGTACCCGGGCCACCTGCGCGGCGGGCAGCAGGTAGAGCAGCGCCACCGCCAGGAGCACCAGCGCGACGGCCCGCAGGTCGGCGGCGAACAGGCCGCCGGCCTGCCCGTCCGCGTCCAGTCGCCAGGCCGGCCAGGCGAGCAGGCGCAGGTAGAAGCCGCCCGCCGAGGTCGGGTCGGTAAGCGTCGCGGCGGCCCAACCGGTGTACGCCGGGCTGCCACAGATGCCGACCAGCAGCAGTACGGCGAGCGCGCCGGTGCCGGCGGCCGTCCCGTAGCCGCTGACCGGGCCCGTACGGACCAATCCCATGATCCGCCCAGGGCCCCTGCCGGCCGACCGGGCGGACCTGGGCTGCGTCGGGCGGCTCAGTGCTTCAACAGATAGTCGATGAAGGCGGCCCGCAGCAGCGGTGCCGACTCCTCGTAGCCGTGCCCGGTCAACTCCCGCCACAACGCGTTCGCCTCGTCGATGGTCGGGCCGATCGAGTTCGGCGCGCCGTCCAGCACCGTGGCCTCGTCCGCGTTCGGCAGATGGCGCAGCACCGACCAGTAGAAGCCCACGTCGCGGCGCTCCCGGGCCAGGGCGAACGCCCGCTCCCGCAACTCCTCCGTGGACAGCGCGTCGAGTTCCTCGAACGAGGTTCCGCCGGGCGCGGCGGGTGGTGTGTCGGTCATGCGGCGAGCCTAACGGTCGAGATCACCGCCGGCTCGGCGGACGCCACACGGCTCACCGGTCGCCGACATCCCAGCGCCGCGGGCCGTCCTCCCAGCGGGGATCCCGCCACGGGTCGGCCGGTTCCGGCGCGGGCGGCGTCGGCAGGGTCGGCGGCCAGTTGTCGGCCGACTGGGGCCGGGGCACGCTCCAACCCGAGCTGATCGTGCCGTCGCCGACGGGCTCCGGCTTCTCCACCACACCCGGCCGGGGCCGCCCGAACGTCTCGACCAGTCGGGTCGCCAACAGCCCGACACCGAGCGCCACCCCGCCCACCGCCCAGCGGCTCACCGACCAGTCGCGCTCCGGCGCGTACGCCTCGAAGACGGTGACCAGGCCGACCGCCAGCACCGTGCCGAACACGCCGCCGCGCCGGCCGTACGCGCTGGTGCCGCCGAGCAGGGACACACCGATGGCCAGCACGGTCCAGTCCAGCCCGGAAGTGGGCGTGACGACGCCGGGAGGGTTGGCGGCGAGCAGGACCCCGGCGAGCGCGGCCAGCACGGTGGAGCCGACGAGCGCCAGCGCGGTGACCACGGCGGCCAGCGCGCCCCGGCGCCGGGCCGGATCGGCAACCGGCCGGTACCGGCCCACCAACCGGCGGATCGCGCGGATCGCGCCGAACAGACCGCCGAGGACCGCGACGGCGGCGAACCCGGCGAAGAGGTAGCCGGCCGTCCGCCTCGGGTCGTAGTCCCCCTGCACCAGCACCGGCGCAGACCGGCGTTCGATGTACACCACCACGCCGGCGGCACCGGCCAGGCTCGCCGCCCACGCGGGCACCTGCAGTGCCACCACGGCGAGCGCCAGCACGAGACCACCCACCGCGGCGACCACGACCGCCGACCCCACGGACGCGGCCAGGCCCCGGTCACCCTGCTCCGCGTAGTGCAGCGCGGCGGCGACCGCCACCGACCCGATGGCCAGGTTGGGGGCGGCGGTGCGCAGACTCAGCCCGGCGGCGAGAGCGAGCAGCCCCAGGCCGACCGCGTCGACCAGCAACGTGCGCAGGTCGGCACCGCGCAGCGCGTCCGGGTCGGCCCGCCAGAGCAGCCAGCCCAGGGCAGCCAGACCGGCCAGCAGCAGGAACTCCCAGAACACGTGCACGCCGACGCGGTCGCGGCCCGGCTCGCCGTGGGTGGGATCGTCGAAGACGTTCTCCAGGACGGCGGCGGGAACCGCGGGCGTGGGGTCGACCGACCGCTCCCGGCCCGTGTCTTCGTACCCCATGGCACCGCCTCCCCAGTGGCCGGCCGCTTCCGTCCCGGCACCCGGATGGACCGGGGCGGCCGTTGCTCTCCGATCGGAGGCACCGTACCCGCGGTGGGAGCCGGACGTAACCCCCTGCTCAGCGCTGGCCGGGGCGGCTCTCGCGCTGGTCCTGCTCGTGCTCGTCGTCCGGGCGCTCCGGGACGCGGCAGGAACGTTCCAACCACAACGCGGCGCCCACCAGCGCCAGCGACGCCAGCAACCCGCCTCCGGCGGCCGGCCGGTCCTCGGTGGCCGCCCGGGTTGTCTCCACGAAGAGCCACCCGCTGAGCCCGGCGTAGAAACCGACGAAGATGGAGCCCGCCAGCGCCGACGCCTTGGCCAGCACCACGAACCGGGCGACCAGCAGCGGATTGACCGGATCCCGACCGGGCTTCCGGTCGATGCGGCCGCGCGTGTTGACGGCCGCGTACGCCTCCAGGACCGCGAGCGCGGCCAGCGTCACCACCGGCAGCCACGGCAGGCGGGGGATGCCGCTGTAGTAGAGCGCGCTGATCAGCAGCCAGGCCACCGCCGCCGCGGCCAGGGCCGCCACGACCAGCGTCGAGATCCGGGTGGGGCCCATCCGCGACCCGTCGGGGCCCGGCGGTGGGGACTTCGCCTGACTCATGCCGGCCGGCTCCACTGGGTCATGTCGTCGACTCTAACGTCAGTTCCGGCCGGGGACGCAGTTCCAGCGCGTCGTCGGCGGCCGGGCCGGAGGTGAGCAGGTCGGTCAGCCAGCCATGGCCGGGCAACCGCCCGTACGGTTGGATGTCGATCCACGGCCGCAGCACGAACGCGCGCAGGTGTGCGCGGGGATGCGGCAGGGTCAGCTCCTCCTCGTCGCTGAGCACCGGCTCGTCGTCGTCGCCCCACACCGCGATCACGTCCACGTCGAGGGTGCGCGGCCCGAACCGCCGCCCCGGGTCACGGACCCGACCGGCCGCGCGCTCCGCGTCGTGGGCCCGCGCCAGCCAGTCGCGCGGGGTCGCGCTCCCGTCCTGGGCGAGCACCACCGCATTGAGGTACGCGGGCTGGTTGGCGTCTCCCCACGGTGGAGTCTCGTACACCCCGGAGACCACCAGCACGGCGTCACCCAGCGTCGCGACGGCCGTCCGGAGGTGGTCCAGGCGATCGCCGAGGTTGCTGCCGAGCGACAGCACGGCCCGGGTCATCGGGTACGCGTCCGGGTCATCGTGACGGCCACGTCGGTGAACGTGTGCGGCACCGGCGCCTCCGGCTTGTGCACGGTGACCGTCGCGGTGACGACCCGCTCGTCGGCCAGACAGACCGTGAGCAGCCGGTCGGCCAGGGTCTCGATCAGGTTGACCGGTTCTCCGGTCACCACCGCCACCAGCCGCTCGGCCAGTTCGCCGTAGTGGACCGTGGCGGTGACGTCGTCGCTGGCGGCGGCCGGGCCGAGGTCCAGTTCGAGGACGGCGTCGACCACGAAATCCTGCCCCTGCTCCCGCTCGAAGTCGTACACCCCGTGCCGGCCGTGGGCCCGCAGGCCGGTCAGCTGGATCCGGTCATTCATCGGATGGCCTCCGCACGGCCGACCGGCCGGCCGTCGGGACGGACGGGCGTGAGGCGCGGCCGGCCGGTGGCGGTCCAGACGGCAAGCGCGTCCGCGGTGGCCCGCACGTCGTGCACGCGTACGCCCCACGCACCGGCCGCGACGGCCAGCACGCTGGTGGCCACGGTGGCGGCCTCGCGTTGGGCGGTTGGCCGCGGTGTGCCGTCGGCGGCGGCGAGCAGGCGACCGAGGTAGGACTTGCGGCTGGCGCCGAAGAGCAGCGGGTATCCGAGGTCCAGCAGCTCCGGTAGGCGCGCGCTGAGTTCCCAGTTGTGGGCGGCCGTCTTGGCGAAACCGAGGCCGGGGTCGACGACGATGCGGTCGGCGGCCACCCCGGCGGCCAGCGCCGCG
Source organism: Micromonospora sp. NPDC049801 (assembly GCF_040656575.1). NCBI lineage: Bacteria > Bacillati > Actinomycetota > Actinomycetes > Micromonosporales > Micromonosporaceae > Micromonospora > Micromonospora sp. NPDC049801. The sequence continues at coordinate 12,066 of NZ_JBFAMS010000018.1, forward strand.
TCGACGCGCTGCCCGAGCTCCACGCGTACGTCGGTCACCACATCGGTGTAGCTGGCCAGGTCACGCATCTGCCGGGAGTGGCCACGCCAGTGCATGAGGACCCAGGGGCAGCCGGCGTCCCGCACGACGCGGGCCATGTCGGGGTCGGCCAGTCCGCCGGAGACGTCGTTGACCACCACGGCGCCGGCGTCCAGCGCCGCCTCGGCCACCCGCGCGCGGCTGGTGTCGATGCTGACCGGCACCCCGGCGGCGCTCAGCTCGCGGATGACCGGCAGTACGCGTTCGGCCTCGGTCGCCGCGTCGACCCGGTCGGCGCCCGGGCGGGTCGACTCGCCGCCGATGTCGACCAGGTCCGCCCCGGCCTCGCGCAGACGGACGCCGTGTCCGACGGCCGCGTCGAGGTCGGCGTACCGTCCGCCGTCGGAGAAGGAGTCCGGCGTGACGTTGAGGACGCCCATCACCACCGGGCCCGGAGCCCGTACCAGATCGGTCACGACTAGACCGTACCGGTCATGACGACGGAGCTCGGCCACCCGGGTCGACCATCCCTGACGTGCGCATTGGAACAGGTGTACGATCGGTCGTCCGGGCAGCAACAGGCAGTCCCTTCGCGGCTTGTCGCAATCCGGGGCGGCCCGTACGCTTTGGAATTGGCCAGCATGGAGATGGCGAAGTCTGGAGGGAGGGCCGAAGCGGGCAAAAACCGCCCAAAGCTCGCCACCCTCCGTGGTGAGTAACGAACACAGGGTCGAAATCGCTCCGCCCTGTGAGCAGATTTCCCGCCAGGCTTGCCTACTGCACCGCCGCGGCTCCGCCGGCCGCGATATGGGGAGGTTCCAGTGATCGCCTTCGAGCTCATGGAGACGGCGTCGTCCGGCGTCGCCCACGCGCTCTCCACCCTGGCCTCGGCTCCGCTCGCGGAGCCGGCACCGAAGGGGATCGACACCAACGGTGTGGTCACCTTCTTCGCCAGCAAGATCGCGCCGATCCTGCTCGCGGTCCTGGGCGTCATCTTCATCGGTCGCGCCAGTCGGGGCGAGATTTCCAAGGTCCTGACGAGCTCGGCGATCGCCATCGTCGGGCTGGCCTTCATCGCCGGCGCGGCAACACTCTTCTTCGTCGGCGATTACCTGATCGACCTGATCTTCGAATAGGCGCGGTCACCAGATGCGGCTGCGCACCGACGACGACATCTACCGGGCCCGCCTGGTCTACCTCGGGCCGCCCGGCTACACCCTTCCGGTCCACCTGCCCTACGCCCAGTACGGGCTCTTCATCCTGCTCGTCCCCCTCTACATGTTCATCCACTGGCTGTTCACGTTGACGGTCGACCTCTTCCCTGCCTGGGAGATCGCGCTCGCCATCGTGACCACGTCGTTCATCTTCCGGCACGTTGATCCAGACCGGCCGGCGCGGGTGGTCATCCGCACCGCGCTGACCGACTGGCGACGCACCCGGGAGCCGGCGATCGAGCAGCGCGACCCGCGCCTGGTCGGCAGCCGGATCAGGATCCGGGAGGAGCTGGCATGACCGGGGGCACGTCGATCGGTCTGTTTCACGCGGGTGAGGCGGTCGCATGAGTCGCTCTTCCACGCCGGGCTCCCCGGCCGGCCGCCCGGCCGTGCCGGCCAGTCACCGTTCGCAGTCGTTCGACTACCCCGAGACCGAGGATGAGGTCGCACTCGATCCCGCGCTGGTGACCTCGCCCGGTCACGGCGCGGTCGGCGTGTTCCAGGCACCCCGGCCGGTCACCCGCCGGACGCCTCCCACCGAGCCGAGCACGGTCTCGGCCGGCGACAACGCCGACATCGACTCGCCCTTCCTGGACCTGTTCGGTGGCGCGCGGCCCCGGGCCGTGACGGCGGCTCCCGCCAGCCGGCCCCAGCCGGCGATCCCGCAGCAACCGCCGACGCCGACCCGCCCGGCTCCCGAGCTGGAGCCACCGTGGACACCGGACGACCCCTCCAGCAGTGGCCACCGGATCGACACCCGTCCGACCGTCGAGCCCCGGTTGCCACACCAGGCGGGCGACCGACGGCCGATGCCGCAGCCCACGGTCGAGGTCGAGCAGACCGCCCCAGCCGCGCCCGCGCCGCCGTCCAGCGGCCCGGCGAGCCGGGTGTCCAGCAGCACATCGGCCGGGCAGACGGCGGCGCCGGCGCAGCGTCCGAGCGCCCCGGCAGAGCAGCCGACCGCGCCGGTCGACCGGCCGGCCCTGGCACGCGGGCCGCACCGGACCACCCGGACGGAGCGACCCACCGGCGCCGGCAGAGAGGTCACCACGCCCCGCCAGCGGGCCGCGAACCGTCAGGACCGGCCGATCAAGCCGGTCCGGGTCCGCGCTCCGAAAATCAAGTTCGGTGACCGGGACCCATCGGTCGAGCTGGCCATCACCGAGATCGCCGGCCACCTGACCTTCACGCCGAACACGGTGACCGCCTGGTACTGGCTGCCCGAGGTGCGCTGGGCCTTCCGCCCCGACGCCGAACGCGAGGCGCTGCTGTCGGCGATCTCCGAGCAGTACGCGGGCCTCGCCGGCTTCCGGCTGCACCTGCGCCGGACCACCCGGCCGTTCCCAGCCGACGAGTGGGCACGCACCATCGACACCCACACGGCCGCGCCGCTGCCCGACGTGCCTGGAACGACCGGCTGGGCGGACCACCTGGTCGCCGCCCAACGGCACCTGATGGCGGTCAACCACGCCGAGGGGCAGACCTACCTGGGCGTCACCTTCGCCCGGCGTTCCCTCGGCGACTCCATGACCGAACGGCTGCTCCGCACCTTCGGCCGGGGCACGGCGGAGGGCGAGCGTCGCAAGCTGGGTCGCACGGTCGAGCAGTTCGACGAGGTGCTCGGCGCGTTCGGCATGCGTGGCCGACGGGTCACCGCGCAGGAGCTGGAATGGCTGCTCTACCGCTCGGTCGCGCTGTGCATGGCGCCCCCGGGTCGCCTCTCGCCGGTGACCGACGGGCAGTGGGAGCGCGGTGACCTGCTCGCCCTGACCGAACAGGTCGAGCGCTACCGCACCCCGTACGGCTCGACCGTCAAGCTGGTCAACCGGATGACCGGCGAGGAACGGCACGTGGCCGTGCTCGCCGTCGGCCGGATGGAACCGCTGGAGATCCCGGAACGGCACGAGCCGTGGCTGCACTTCCACGAACGACTGCCCTGGCCGATGGAGATCTCCACCCGGGTCGACATCCTCGGCTCCGGTGACTCGTTCCGTAACCTCGAGCACCGGCTCCGCATGATCCGCTCCCAGCAGCTCGACTACGCCGAGCACGGCATCGACGCTCCCCCGGAGCTCGAACGCCTCGCCAAGCGGGCGCTGGTGATCGGCGACGAGATGACCACCGGCCTGCCCGTCGACTCGGCGCGCGCACACGGCTGGCACCGCATCGCCGTCGGCGGCCGGACCAGGGAGGAGTGCCTGGAGCGGGCCCGCCGGCTCATCCAGCTCTACTCCCGCGAGCTGCGCATCTCGCTGCAGCACCCGAAGAACCAGGACTGGCTGGCCCGCGAGTTCATCCCCGGCGAACCGATCGCCAACACCGGCTACGTCCGCCGGATGCCCGTCCCGCTGCTCGCCGCCGCGCTCCCGCAGGCCGCCTCCACCGTTGGCGACCGCCGGGGCGACCTGATCGGGCGTACCGCCGGCACCTGCCGTCGTCCGGTCTTCCTCGACCTGCACTTCCCCATGGAGGTACGCGAACGCTCCGGGCTCGCGGTGTTCGTCGCCGAGCCGGGTGGTGGCAAGTCGACCCTGCTCGGCGCGCTGGGCTACCTCGCCGCCCGACGGGGTGTGCAGGTGACCCTCCTCGACCCGTCCGGGCCGCTGGCCCGGCTCTGTGCCATGCCCGAGCTGCGCCCGTACTCCCGGGTGTTGAACCTGACCGGCTCCGAGCACGGCACCCTGGCGCCCTACTCGCTCATCCCCACGCCCCTGCGCAGCGAGTTCGCCAGCGGGGCCGCCGGCGACCGTGAGTTCGAGATCGCCGTCTCCAACGCGCGGGCCGAACGCCGCATGCTGGTCCAGGACATCTGCATGATGCTCGTGCCGCCGCAGGTGGCCCGGGAGGCGTCGACCGCCACCCTGTTCCGGCACGCCGTCCGGCAGGTACCCGCCGAGGAGACGTCCACCCTGGACGACGTGGTGAGCTGCCTCGGGCGGCTCGACGACGATGCCGGCAAGGAGTTGGCGAACCTCCTCCTGGACACCGCCGAGATGCCGCTCGCCATGCTGTTCTTCGGCCGGCCGCCCGAAGGGCTGCTGGGCGCGGACGCGGCGCTCACCGTGATCACCATGGCCGGGCTCCGGCTGCCCGACCTCAAGATCGAACGTGAGTACTGGTCGGCCGAGGAGGCCCTCGCCCTGCCGATGCTGCACACCGCGCACCGGCTCGCCGTCCGCCGCTGCTACGGCGGGTCGATGTCGTCCCGCAAGCTGGTCGGCCTCGACGAGGCGCACTTCATGGAGGGCTGGCGGTCCGGGCGTTCGTTCCTGGTCCGGCTCGCCCGAGACTCCCGGAAGTGGAACCTCGCCGCGCTGGTCGCCTCGCAGAACCCCCGCGACATCCTCGGCCTCGACGTGCAGAACCTCGTCTCCACCGTCTTCGTCGGCCGGATCGCCGAAGACGCCGAGATCGCCTCCGAGGCGCTGCGCCTGCTGCGGGTACCGGTCAACGACGGGTACGAGGCCACCCTGGCCTCGCTCTCCGCCGCCGACAGCAACTCGGCCTCCCGCCTCGGCTTCCGGGAGTTCGTGATGCGCGACGTCGACGGCCGGGTGCAGAAGGTCCGGGTCGACGTCTCGTACGTCGACGGCCTGCTGGACCACCTCGACACGACACCCGCCGCGATCGCCGCGGCGGCCGGAGTCCTACCGAGCATCTCCCTGCCCGATCTGGAGGCGTGACATGGCTGGGGCCCGGGTTCGGATCACGTCGTTCCTGCTCGCGCTCGGCGTCCTGGCAGGGGCCACCCTCAGTTGGCCGCTGCTCGGCTCGGAAGCGGCCGCAGCCGCCCCACCCGTCACCCAGGCCCGAGCCGAACTCTGCACCACCGCCGAGTGGCAGGCCGACTTCCGGGCCTGCGTGGGGAAGCTCCAGGCGGTCAGCGAGGACGAGGTCAAGTGCCGCAACGCGCCAACCCCGGGCACACCCGACTCCGGCCTCGCCGGCTGGTTCGCCGCAGCACCACCGGCTGAGGCGGCGAACGGCATAGCCGGTCGCTACAGCCTCTATGGATACGCGGGTTACAGCTACAACACTTACGACATCGACGGTGGCTGCGCATCGAGCGTCCTGCATCCGGATTACAAGTTCACGACGACGATCGCCAACGGGGAGTTCATGGTCGCCACGGCGGTCATCGGCGCATCGAACGCGTTGCGCGAGCGTGCCTGGGATCCCCGTTCCATGTGGGGCTGGGCGGACCCGCTGGTCGAGAAGGCGACGAAGTCCGTCTACGAGAAGGTGTTCAGCGTCTTCGGGATCGTCACGCTGTGCGTGGTGGGCCTCTACCTACTCTGGCGCTCCCGCCAGTCGGACATGAGCAACGCGATGACCACCGCGGGTTGGGCTCTCCTCGTGATGGTCGCCGTTACCGCGCTGGCCGCCTGGCCGGTGAAGTCGGCGAACATCGCGGACGGCACGCTGATCACCAGCCTCGGTGTGGTCCACGACGCGGTAGGCCCGCAAGCAAAAGAGCCCGACCCAGGGCGATGCATTGATCCAGACCGCTGTAAAGACCTGCGCACGCCGGCCGTTCGCGCGAGCGACACCGCTACCGAGACGATGCTCTACCGAAACTGGGTCCGAGGTGTCCTCGGGTCGGCCGACAGCGAGACGGCTCGCAAGTACGGACCGGCGCTGTACGACGCGCGATCCCTGACATGGGGCGAAGCCCAGTCAATGCGCGCCAACCCGGCCACCCGGGAGGCGACGATCAAGGCGAAGCAGCAGCAGTGGGCGCGGGTGGCCCAGCAGATCCAGACCGAGGACCCGGAGGCGTACGAATACCTCCAGGGCGTCCGGGACATGGACCGGGTCGGGGCGGGGTTCATCGCGGTGCTGGCCTCGGTGCTGTTCGCCATGTTCGACCTGACGGCGTCGCTTTTGGTCCTGCTGGGGTTCCTCATCTTCAGGTGGGCGGTGATCGCGGCGCCCATCCTGGGCACCGTGGGGCTGCTCCGACCGGCCAGCGCCGGTCTGCGACGGCTGGCGAACGCCGTCGTCGCCGCGATCTTCAACATCGCCATCTTCGGCACCGGGGCCGCCATCTACCTGTTCGCGGTCGATTTGATCATGAGTACGCCCACCCTTCCCGGATGGCTCCAGGTGGTCCTGGTGTGGTTGTGCGGAGTGGTCGGTTGGCTACTGCTACGGCCGTACCGGCGGATCACCCAGCTTGGCGGTAAGGACAGCAGCGAGGCGGTCAGTTCGGCCGGCTCCTGGCACCGCCGCTTCTTCCGTGACATACGGGTCGCGGCGCGACTCGATGTCGTGGAGCCCGGCGGCACGGTGGAACCGGTGGGCGGGCGCCGCCGGTCACCAGACGCCGAGCAGACCCGGCTGCGCCCGGAGGCCCGCCGGGAAGACGCGGGCCCGACGCCGACGCCCACCCCGGCCGGCAGCCGACGCACCGACGACGTTCGGCCCGATGGTCACGAACGCGCCGACGAGGCACCGATCGGGGAGACCGGCGGTCGAGACCGTCCCGTGCCGCCGCAGCCTCGTCGCCGGCAACCGGCGACGTGGACCGAACCCGACGTTCCGGCCGAGAACCCGTCGTTCGTGGTCTATCGGCCGGGCTCCACCGAACGTGCGCCGGATCGCACCGGACCGCGGGTGCGTTCCGAGGCTCGGTGACAGCGATGCGACGGGCGCTGGAGTTTCTCTTCACCCGGGCACTGCGATCCCGGCTGGGGATGGCCGCGCTGATCGCGGTCCTCATCTTCGGGGTGATCGGAGCGGCGCGCCTGGTGTCCGGTCCGACCGACCCGACGGACGGGTTGAGCAACCGGCCGAACCGGCCGATCACCACGGTCGACCCGACGGCTGGTGACGATGGTCTGATCGCCACCGAGGCACCTCCATCGCCGGTCACTCCACCCGGTGCTCGTTCGCCCGAGCAGATCGCGGACCGGTTCGCCTCGGCCTGGATCGGCAGGCCCGGCATGACAGCCGACCAGTGGCAGGCCGGGCTACGGCCGATGTCGACGCCGGCGCTCACCGAGAAGCTGGCCGGCGCCGAGCCCGGCGGGGTGCCGGCCGAGGAGGTGACCGGCCCGCCGACGGTGCGGTCACGCACCGAGACCTTCGTCGAGGTGCTGCTACCGCTCAACACCGGCCGTCTCCGTTTGGAGCTGGTGATGGCGGACAAGAGTTGGCTGGTCGACGTCATCGACTGGGAGCGACAGTGACCGCCGGCCGAGCAGGCCGCGCTCTTCGTCGGCCGGTCCGGGCCGGCGTGATCGCCTCGGTACTCACCGGCGTACTGCTCCTGCTCTGCTGCACCGGGGGGACGGCGGCATTCTTCCTCAGTGGTCTCGGCGGCGACGAGGAGAATGGGGACGCCCTGGCCGGCTGGGGCTGCGGGCCGGTGCGTCCCGTCGACATCACCGGCGAGCTACCCCGGTTCAGCGAGTACGGTGACGCGCAGGTCCGCAACGCGGCGATCATTATCAAGGTCGGTCAGGACATGGGGGTTCCCTCGCGTGGTTGGGTGATCGCCCTCGCCACGGCGATGCAGGAGTCCGCCCTGCGCAACCTGGCCAACAGTGGCGTGCCCGAGTCGCTGTCCCTGCCACACGAGGGCGTCGGTGCCGACCACGACTCGTTGGGCCTCTTTCAGCAGCGTCCGGGTTGGGGCTCGATCGCCGAGCGGATGACACCCGCGTACACCGCCCGGAAGTTCTACGAGAAACTCGTCAAGGTGCGCAGCTGGCAACGTCGACCGCTGACCGTCGTGGCACAGCAGGTCCAGGTCAGCGCCTATCCGGACGCGTATGCCAAGCACGAGGAGCTGGCCGGCAAGATCGTGGACGCACTCGCCGGTGGTGCAGCCCGCACCGTTCAGATCAACGGCAAGGCGGTGTGCGACGCGGCCGAGCGCGGCGAGATCGCCGCCTCCGGCTGGACGGCACCGATCTCCGGCGACGTCGGCTCCGGTTTCCGGACCGCCGATCGACCCAGCCACAACGGTGTCGACATCGGAGCGGCGAAGGGCACCGAGATCCGTGCCGCGGCCACCGGCCGAGTGCTCGTTGCCCGCTGCGACCCGGACAACAAGGGGCGCCGGACTTGCGACGTGGACGGTTATCCGGGCAAGGGTGGCTGTGGTTGGTTCGTCGACATCCTGCACGCCGGTGGTTACATCACCCGTTACTGCCACATGGTGGTCCAGCCCCGCGTCTCGCCGGACCAGATCGTCCCCGCCGGCGAGGTGATCGGACAGGTCGGCAGCAGCGGCAATTCGTCCGGACCGCACCTGCACTTCGAGGTGCACCTGCGCAGCGACCGGTCCAGTCGGGGCGCGACCGACCCGATCCCCTTCATGCGCCAGCGGGGCGCTCCGCTGCGCGCCGCGGAGTGAGGCGGTCACTGGCATGACCGGACCGCTGCCGGACCCGTTCGCCGACCAACCCGACTGGGCGCCCCGGCCACCCCGCCCCCTGACCATCGTGCCCGCCACCGGGCGCGTGGAGCTGCGCGGGCAGCGGGTGCTCGTGGGTCTGCCCGGGCTGGGCTGGCGTGGAGACCTGCGCGCGGACGACCGGGTCGTGCAGGGCGCCCGAACCTACGTGCCGGTCATCCCCGAACACGAGTGGTACCGGGCCGAGGCCGACCAGGTCGAGGTGTTCGCGCCGCTGGTGCCGGTGGAGCGGGTGTGGGTGGAGACGGTCGGTGAACGGCCCGCAACGGAGGGCGTACGGGACACCGGCATCCGCTTGGTCTCGCTCGACGGCCCCTCCCACCGCGCTCCCACCCCCGTGTTCGAAGCGGACGCGGTCACCGGACGCCGGGTGGTGCACGTCGAGGACGGACGCGAACACCGGGACATGCGGGCGGTGACCGAAACCTACTCGGGGGCCGAGGGCGACATCTGCGTGCGGATCACGCCCGAGGTGGAGTGGTACCGCTGGGCCTGGCGTGGCCAGTCACCCACCACGCTCGAGGTACCCGTCCATCTGCTGTGGATCGAGTGACACCTAACCGACCCTCGCGCCAGTACATACACGCCAACCGTCTCTGTCCTGAACATCGAACCGCCAGGTATCAGCCAGACTCTGTTGAATCCCATCGATCGATGCACTACGGCGGATTACAGCGGTGACCGAGGCATTATTCGAATTAATCTTCGCGACGCTAACACCTTCGATGTTGATCGAGAATGAAACGCGTAGTTCTTGCTCACGTCGGACTGCTTGCGCATTGAACTGATCCAGAGCCGGGACCGACCCATCACAAGTAAATAGCTTGGCTCTGTTGGGGTCGCGAGACACAAGCGCTGCCTGCAGATAGTTGACGACGACCACGTCGGGGGCGCTGCGGTCCGGGGCGGCGGCGCGGTTGTAGAGCACGAAACCTGTCGCCACCCCGCCGAGCAGGAGCAGCGCGAGCACACCACCGACAACGATGAGCACGGTGCGCAGCCGGCGACGTCGCGGCTGTGGTGCCGGCGTTGGCGGGGCCGGCGGCAGCTGTTCGGACGGAGTCCGCTGGGCCGGTACGCGGGAGACCTGGGAACCGGCGGGGGGCTGCACTGATTCCACCTCCTGACGTTAACGGCTGGACGGCGCGGAGCCAATGCCTCAGATCCAGCGGATCGTGACGGACCACTCCCCACCGGTGACATCCGCGACAACACCGGCGCACCGCCGCGGTACCTCCCGGAGGTGGGGCTCTGGCTGGGATACCGTCACTGCTCGGGGAGGGGTTGCCGACCTCGGGTGAGGGGGTGGACACGGTGGCCGGTCCGAAGGCACGCACGAACCGCGCCGCGGCGCTGCACCGCCGGGCTGCCGCTGTCGTCACCGCCGCCGCCGGGATCCTCGACGAGGTGCGCCCGGCCCCTGCTGATCAGCGCCGCCAGTACGAGTTGGCCGAGCGGCTTCAGCTGGTTGCCGCGCGGTTGGCCCCGGGCTGGTCGGGAGCCGCTCTGGACTCACTCGACGTGGGCTCTCCGGCGGGTGACGGCCCACCACCGTTCGTACGGGTCGGCACGGCGGCGCCCCTGGACGACGCCCGGTTCCCCGCTCTGGTGCCGCTGGTCGGTACGGGCCATCTGAGCGTGGATGCCGACGGGCGGGAGCCTCGGGTGGCGGGCCTGCTGCGGGCCGTGGTGCTGCGGCTGCTGGGTGCCGCGCCCGCGGGCGCGCTGTTGGTACGCGCGGTGGACGCCACGGGTGCCGTGCTGACGCCGTTCGGCGCGCTGGCCGACGCCGGGCTGCTACCCCCGCCGGCGGTGGACGTGGCGGGTCTGCGCGCGGTGTTGACGGAGGCGGAGCAGTGGGTGACGCCGGGGGCGAGCGGACGGCGTCGTCACGACCGTACGCTGCTGCTGGTGGTCGCCGCGCTCCCGGAGTTGACCGGCCCGACCGATCTGGCGCGGATCGAGACGCTGGCCGAGCAGGGGCCGGCGGCGGGGCTGCACCTGGTGGTGGCGGGGTGGCCGCCGCCCGGCCCGTACGCGTCCCGGGATCCGTTGCCCCGGGCCACCTCGCTGGTGTTGCGCAACGCGTACGCGCTGCTCGGCGACCCGCCGGGCGCATCGTTCGCCAGCCCCGGGGCCGAGGCGCCGGGTGGGATGAACTCACCGGTCTTCGTGGAGACGGACCCACCGGCGGATCTCGTCGACGCGGTCTGTCGGCGGCTCGCCGCCCAGGTGGAGGCGGGCTCCCGGTTGGCGTTGGCGGATCTGTTGCCGGAGACGGGTGACAGCCGGTGGACGGCGGATGCCTCGGACAGCCTCACCACGATGGTGGGTGACGCGGGCGGTCGGCCGGTGCCGCTGGGCTTCACGGAGCTGACGCCGCACTGGTTGGTGAGTGGCCGGTCCGACGCGGGTCGTGCCGCGTTCCTGACCACCGCCCTGCTGGGGCTGGTCGCCCGGTACGGTCCGGACGATCTGACGCTCTACCTGGCCGACCTGGGCGACGGCGAGTCGTTCGTGGAGTTTCTGCAGACCGAGCGGGACCGCTCCTGGGTTCCGCACGTGCGGGCGGCGGCCATGGCTGCCGACCGGGAGTACGTCCGGGACCTGTTCGACCAGCTGACGGCCGAGGTGCGGCGCCGCGCGGAGGCGGCGGAGCGGGCCGGCGGGCAGCGCTTCGCGGAGCTGCGCCAGCACCGCCCGCTGCCTCGCATCGTCTGTGTGGTGGACAATGTGCCGTTGCTCTTCGCCGAGCGGGATCGGCTGGCCACCGAGCTGGCCGCGCAGGTGGACGCGTTGGCCCGGTCCGGTCGGGCGTACGGCGTGCACCTGGTGCTGGCCGGCGCGGGTGAGCTGGGGTTGAGTGCCCGCTCGGACGCCGGGCACCGGGATTCGGCGCTCGGGCAGTTTCCGGTACGGGTGGCGTTGCCGGGTGGCGGCCCGGTGTTGGAGCCGACAAACGATTCGGCCGCCGGTCTGCCGGTGGGCAGCGCGGTGGTGAACACCGCCGGAGGGTTGGGCGGCCCACGTGGCGCGATCCGTGGTCACGAGCGGTTGATCCGCCACCCCGATCCGCTCGACGATCCGGCGGTGGTCGAACGGCTGCGACACGAGCTGTGGGCGGCCCGACCGTCGGAGGCGGTGCCGCCCGTGGTGTTCGCCGGGTACGCCCGTCCGCTGCTGGGCAACGATCCGCGTCACCGGGCGGCCCTGGCGGGGCAGGCAGGTGGCCCGGCGGCCTTGCTGGGCCGTGCGGTGGACGTGGCCCGCACGACGGTCGCCGTACCGATGGGGCCTGCTCCTGGACGTAACCTCGCGGTGCTGGGCTCGGGCGCGGCGGCGGGTGGCCTGCTGGCGACGGCGGCCCGGAGCACCGCGAGCCACCATGCGGCGGGCACCGCCCGGTTCGTGGTGGCCGCACCTGACCAGGGGGCTCGCCCGCTGGCGGAGGCGTTGACGGCCGAGCTGGCCGCCCGTCATCCGGCCCGACTGGTGGACCTGCCAACGCTGTTGGCGGACGCCGACGACGAGCTGCCGACGTACCTGGTGGTCTTCGGGTTGGATCGGCCCGGTCCCCGGGATCTGCCGGCGGATCGGTTGCGGGCGCTGCTGCGGGACGGGCCACCGGCGGGCCGGCACCTGCTGGGTTGGTGGCGGGCGGTGCCGCCGTTCGCCGCGCTGCTGGAGCCGGACGGCGAGGTCGACAAACTGGCCGCCGTCGTGGCGCTGGACGTGCCGGCCGCGCAGCTCGCCGCCGTGTTCGGCAGGCCGGTCCAGTGGCGGGCGCGTCCGGACCGGGCGGCGCTGTGGGATGGTCCCGACGAGCGGGGCACGATCCTGGTGCCGTTCGCGGAGGAGACGAGGAGACCGGACGAAACGAGGAGACCGGACGAGACGGGGCGACCAGACGAGGCAGGGCTACCGGACGAGACGGGGCGCGCGGGCGATGCGGGTTGAGCCGGCGATGCGTAGGGAGGGTGCCGAGGTGAGGGCGACGGCGACCGGTCCGGGTCCGCAGCGGACCGCCGGTCCGGACGCTGGCACGGCGCCTGTCGACGCCTGGGCCGAGTACCTGGCGGCGGCCCGTCAGCTCGATGCGGTCCGGCGCGGCGCGGCGACCGCCGCCGGTGAGCAGGCCCGCTCGGCGGAAGCCGCCCGGGAGGAGCTGACGGTGGTGCGCGCCGGGTTGGCGACCCAGCAGGAGCGGTTGCGGGAGCGGGGCGTACCGGCGATCTCGCTGGTGCCGTCGCCACCGGAGCTGACGGAGGCCGCCCGGTCGATGGCCGGCGGCCCGGCCGCCGTCCTGGCGGCGCTGCGGACCGCACGGGGTCGGGCCGAGGCGGCGGACGCGGCGTTGGCCGCGCGCCGCGGCCTCCGACCGACCTCCTGGCCCGCGCGGGCCCGAAACCTCCTGGTGTACGGGCCGCTGGCGCTGCTGGCGCCGCTGATCCAGATCATCGTGTACGCGACGACCGGGTCGGGCCCGGCCAGCGTGCTGGCCCTGGTCGGCGGGCTGCCGATGCCGGCGGCCGCCTTCGTCGTCGGCTGGGTGTGTGTCGGCCGGGTGTTCCGTACCGCCCCCGACGACCAGGTGGACCGCACGGTGCGCTTCGGCGTGCTGGTCTGCCTGGTGCCGGCGGTCCTGGTCACGACCGGCCTGCTGCTGGCTCTGCTGGCCGGCTGACCCACCGGCTACCCAGCCGGCGGTCGCGCGGGCGGGTCAGCGGGGGAGGATCAGGGCCATCGCCTCGGCCCGCGACTTCGAGTCCGTCTGCAGGATGCCGCGCACCGCCGACGTGATGGTCTTGGCGCCGGACTTCTGGATGCCGCGCATCGCCATGCACATGTGCTCGCATTCCAGCACGACGACGACGCCGCGCGGGGCGAGCCTGCTCATCAGCAGGTCGGCCACCTGCGAGGTGAGCCGCTCCTGCACCTGGGGTCGGCGGGCGAACACCTCGACGAGGCGGGCCAGCTTGGACAGGCCGGTGATCCGCCCGTCCGGGCCGGGGATGTAGCCGATGTGCGCGCTACCCCGGAACGGCAGCAGGTGGTGCTCGCAGAGGCTCATCACGTCGATGTCGCGGACGATCACCAGCTCTTCGTGGTTGGCCTCGAAGGTGGTGCTGAGCACCTGCGCCGGGTCGACGCGCAGGCCAGCGAAGAGTTCGGCGTACGCGCGGGCGACCCGGGCCGGGGTCTGTTGGAGGCCGTCCCGGTCCGGGTCCTCGCCGACCGCGATCAGGATCTCGCGGACGGCTCTCTCGATCCGGCCGAGGTCGACCGCGTCCTCGACGGGACGACCGGTCAGCTTGCCGCTGATCAACCGGGCGGCGACGTAGTCCAGCTCGTCGTCCCCGTCGGGTTCGGTCGCGGAAACGGCCAGCTCCCCGTGGGGGGAGCTGGCCGTCGGGTCGTTGCTCAGTGCGTACCGTCCGAGTTGTTGCTGGACGGCGATCCGCCGCCGACGGACGCCTGCGCGCCGTCGGCCTCGGCCTGCGCCTTGAGCTTGTCCTTCTCCGCGGGGGTGAGCACGGGCGGCTCGGTGGACGGCTGGCGCTTGCCGAACCCGTTGTACGGGGCGAGCGGCGGGCGCTTGACCACCCGGGAGCAGATCCGCGCCATGTCGGCCGTGGAGAGGGTCTCCTTCTCCATCAGCTCGAGCACGATGTTGTCCAGGACGTCCCGGTACTCGACCAGGATCTCCCACGCCTCGTCGTGCGCGAGCTCGATCAGGGCCCGCATCTCGCCGTCGATCTCGGCGGCCACCGAGTCCGAGTAGTCCCGCTCGTGGCCCATGTTGCGGCCGAGGAACGGCTCGTCCCCGCTGGTGCCGTACTTGATCGCGCCGAGCTTGGAGCTCATGCCGTACTGGGTGATCATCGCGCGGGCCAGCTGGGTGGCCTTCTCGATGTCGTTGCCGGCACCGGTGGTCGGCTCGTGGAAGACCAGTTCCTCGGCGGCCCGGCCGCCCAGCGCGTACGCCAGGGTGTCGATCATTTCGGCGCGGGTCTGGGTGTACTTGTCCTCGGTCGGCAGCACCAGGGTGTGGCCCAGCGAGCGGCCACGGGACAGGATCGTCACCTTGTGCACCGGCGCGGCGTGCGGCAGCGCCCAGGCGACCAGCGCGTGGCCACCCTCGTGGTACGCGGTGATCTTCTTTTCCTGGTCGCTCATCACCCGGGTCCGCCGCTGCGGACCGGCGACGACCCGGTCGATCGACTCTTCGAGTGAGTCGTTGGAGATCGCGCGCTGCTCCTTGCGAGCGGTGAGCAGGGCCGACTCGTTGATCACATTGGCCAGGTCGGCGCCGCTGAAGCCGGGGGTACGCCGGGCCACCGCGTCGAGGTCGACGTCCGGCGTGAACGGCTTGCCCTTGGCGTGCACCCGCAGGATTGCCTTACGGCCCTCCATGTCGGGGGCGTCCACCGGGATCTGCCGGTCGAACCGGCCCGGGCGTAGCAGCGCCGGGTCGAGGATGTCCGGCCGGTTGGTGGCCGCGATCAGGATGACCCCGCCCTTGGTGTCGAAGCCGTCCATCTCGACGAGCAGTTGGTTGAGCGTCTGCTCCCGCTCGTCGTGGCCGCCGCCCATGCCGGCGCCACGGTGCCGGCCGACGGCGTCGATCTCGTCGACGAAGACGATCGCCGGGGCGTTCGTCTTGGCCTGCTCGAACAGGTCACGGACCCGGCTGGCGCCGACGCCGACGAACATCTCCACGAAGTCGGAGCCGGAGATCGAGTAGAAGGGCACCCCGGCCTCGCCGGCGACCGCGCGGGCCAGCAGCGTCTTACCCGTTCCGGGCGGGCCGAACAGCAGCACGCCCTTCGGGATCTTGGCGCCCAGGGCCTGGTACTTGGCCGGGTTCTGCAGGAAGTCCTTGATCTCGTACAGCTCTTCGACGGCCTCCTCGGCACCCGCGACGTCCGCGAAGGTCGTCTTGGGGGTGTCCTTGGTGATCATCTTCGCCTTGGACTTGCCGAAGTTGAGCACCCGGGAGCCGCCGCCCTGCATCTGCGACATGAAGAACAGCAGCAGGAGCACGAGCAGCGCGATCGGCAGCAGGTTGACCAGCAGGCTCACCCAGATGCTGTCCGAGGAGACCTTGGCGTCGGCCGGGCCGGTCACCCGGTTGGCCGCCTTGGCCGCGAGCACCTCGTTCCAGACCTCGTCGCCCACCTGGTACGGGAACTGGGCTTCGATCCGGTCAGTGGTGGTCTCACCGAACTTGGTCTTGTTCTTCAGGTCGAGCTGGAGCGTCTGCTCCTTGTCCTGAAAGATGACCTTGTTGATCTGTGCGGTGTGGAGCTGGTCGAGCGCAACGGAAGTGTCCACGCGGTGGTAGCTGGGACCAGCGGTGAACAGCTGACTGAGCACAACGGCGCCGAGGATGACCAGGATGATCCAGACCACCGGTCGGCGGAAGAAACGCGTACGTTCCATACTGTTGTCGAGCGCCGGAGCGCCCGCATCCTCCTGATCGACGTCCTGACCGTCTGATGGTGTCGCCGCGGTGAGCGGCGGCCGGAGCCGCCGTGCGGGCCGGCTCGACCCCGAGGCACCGAAACTGCCGCGCCGCGGTCATTCGACGGTACACCGTGTACGCGAGGAGTGAGCTTGCGAGCCCCGCAGTCGTACACAATCACAGCGGTGTACGCGAGGAGCGAGCTGGTGAGCCCCGCGGTCGTGCACCATCGAATCGGGTCCGGGTGGTAACCGGCGTGGCGGGGAGTCCGGCCCGGCCACCCGAACGTTCGGTCACGCGGTCGAGGGGCCGGACGCGGAGTTACCTCCACGCCACCGGGGTCCACCGTAACCGCAAGAGCTGAGAGCCCGCTGAACGTCTGCTTGATGAACGCCGATACGAATCGCCTTCACCCGGGTCGGCGGCGGGCCGGCGACCGGGTTCAGGAGCGGGCGTAGACCTCGGGCTTGAGCACCCCGACGTAGGGCAGTTCCCGGTAGCGCTCGCCGAAGTCGAGGCCGTAGCCGACCACGAACTCGGTGGGGATGTCGAAGCCGACGTACTTCACCGGCACCGGCACCTTGACCGCGTCCGGCTTACGGAAGAGCGCGACCACCTCGACGCTCGCCGCCGAGCGCGACTCCAGGTAGCGCAGCAGCCAGGAGAGCGTCAGCCCGGAGTCGACGATGTCCTCGACGACCACGACGTGCCGGCCGGCGATGTCGCGGTCGAGGTCCTTGAGGATGCGGACCACCCCGGAGGAGGTCGTGCCCTGGCCGTAGGAGGAGATGGCCATGAAGTCGAGTTCGGCCGGGGGGCCGCTTCGGCCCAGCGCCCGGGCGAAGTCCGCCATGAACATCACCGCGCCCTTGAGCACGCAGACCAGCAGCAGTCCGTCGCCCACGTGGGCGTAGTCGGCGGAGACCTGCTTGGCCAGTTCCGCTGTCTTCTCGCGGATCTGCGCCTCGGAGATGATCACGTGGTCGATGTCGGCGTCGTACCAGGAGCCGTCAGCCATGACTCCTAGCCTGCCGTACGTCGGATGGCCTCCGTCGGCGGGGCCGCACCTTTCGGCACGGTCCCGCCCAGGATTTTTACCGCGAAGGGTGCTAAAAGGCATCAGCTGGTACGGGACCGCCAGCGGCGGCCGTCCTCGCTGGGCTTCCAGTCGGCCGAGTCGTGGCTGTCCACGGTGAGGTTCGCCGCCGAGGCGGCGACGAGCAGGACGAGGAACAGGAGGAAGAACAGGAACTCCATGGCGGCGCTCACTTTCGCATGATTGCTGTCGGTTTCGCCGCCGGTGCGCACCGGACTGAGACCAGTCTGCGCCGACGCGCGCCGCCCGGACAGTGGCAGAGATGCCATTGGGCATCGATTTACTGCCATCTCTCGGGTTACCCTCGTCACATGCTCCGATCCGTCGCCGTCCTCGCCCTGGACCAGGTCGCTCCCTTCGAGCTCGGGGTGCTCGCGGAGGTCTTCGGCACCGACCGGACGGCCGACGGCTTCCCCGCGTACCGCTTCGACGTGTGCAGTCCCGACGGCGTTGCCGTACGCACCTCGGCGGGCTTTCACCTCACGCCGAACGCCGACCTGGCCCCGCTCGAGGAGGCCGACCTGGTGGCCGTTCCGGCACACGGTCAGGGCACCGTCGTACCCGACTGTGTGCTCGACGCGTTGCGCCGCGCCGACGCGCGCGGGGCCCACCTCATCAGCGTCTGCTCCGGGGCCTTCCTGCTCGGCGAGGCCGGACTGCTCGACGACCGGGAGTGCACCACCCACTGGCGGTACGTGGACGAGCTGCAACGCCGGCATCCCCGCGCCCGGGTGCGGTGCAACTCCCTGTACGTCCAGGACGGTCGGCTGCTCACCAGCGCCGGCACCGCGGCCGGTATCGACGCCTGCCTGCACCTCGTCCGCCAGGTGCACGGCTCGGCCACCGCAACCCGGCTGGCCCGGCGGATGGTGGTCCCGCCGCACCGCGACGGCGGCCAGTCGCAGTACGTCGAGGCGCCCATCCCGAAGGCCCCCGAGGCGCCCACCCTGGAACCGGTGCTGGAGTGGCTGATGGGGCACCTGGACCGGACGATCACGGTGGAGGAGCTGGCCGCCCGCGCCGGCATGGCCCCCCGGACGTTCGCCCGGCGGTTCCGGGCCGAGACCGGCACCACCCCGCACGACTGGCTCACCAACCAGCGGGTGCTACTCGCCCGACGACTGCTCGAGGAGACGCCGCTGAGCGTGGAGGCCGTCGCCGACCAGGCCGGTTTCGGTGACGCCGCCGCGCTGCGCCACCACTTCAGCCGCCGGGTCGGCGCCACCCCGCACAGCTACCGGACGACCTTCCGGGACCGGAGCGACGGCGCGGCGGCCCTCAGCCCGAGCTGAGGACCGCCAGTCGGTCGCCCCGACGAAGTACGCGAACACCCCCGGGCAGGTCGGTCGGACCCTGACCGTGCCAGTCGGTGACCAGGGCGTCCAGCGCCCCGACGTGCCGGTGCGACAGGGCGCCCCCGACCGCGCCCAACTCGAGGGCCCAGGCGTGCAGCACCCGACCGCGTACGGCGGCGGTGAGGCCGGCCAGCTCCGGCACCGCGAGCCCACCGGCGGGATGCCGGGATGTCACCAGCGCCCTCGCCGCGATCTCGTCGAGGGCGGTGTTGTCCGCCGCCACCAGCCGGGCGGTGCGCGCCAGGTTGGCCACCACACCCGGCCCGAGCGCCCGTACCAACGCCGGCAGCACGTCGGCCCGCACCCGGGAGCGGGCGTACGAGGGGTCGGTGTTGTGCGGGTCCTGCCAGGGGCTGAGCCCGAGGACGGCACAGGCGGCGCGGGTCTGCTCCCGGCCGATCTCGAGCAGCGGACGCAGCAGCGGAACCCCGGCCAGCTCCCGCCGATCGGGCATCCCGGCCAGCCCACGCGGCCCGGCCCCCCGGGCGAGTGCGAGCAGCACCGTCTCCGCTTGGTCGTCGCGCGTGTGGCCGGTGAGCACCGCGACCGCCTCGTGCTGCCGCGCGGCCTCGGCCAACGCCTCGTAGCGGGCCTGGCGGGCCGCCGCCTCCGGCCCGCCCGGACGGCCGGCCACGTCCACCCGCACCGCCACGACCGGCGCGAACCCGGCCTCTCGGGCCCAGGCGGCCACCGCCTCCGCGCGCCGTGCCGAACCGTCCTGCAGTCCGTGGTCCACGGTCACCAGGCCGGCGGGAAGACCCAGCCGGGGCGCCACGAACACGGCCGCCGCCGCCAGGGCCAGCGAGTCGGCCCCACCGGAGCAGGCGACCAGCACCGGCCCGCCGGACGGCAGGTGGGTCAGCGCGCGACGGACCGCCACCCGGATCGCGGCCACCGGTGGGGCGAGCGCGGCCACCGGCGGACGGTCAGCCGGCGGACGGAACGGTGCCGGCCGGGCCGTGCACGCGTGCCACCCAGGCGTCCGGGTCGCCCAGCTCCGACAGCCGGGGCAGGGTGAGCGGTGAGTTGAAGATCTGGTTGAAGCCGTCCATGCCGACGCGCTCGACCACGCCGTGCACGAACTTGCGACCCTCGGCGTACTGGCGCATCTTGACGTCCACCCCGAGCAGCCGACGGATCGCCTTCTCCAACGGGTTGCCCGCCTCGCGGCGACGGTTGAACGAGGCCCGGATCCGCTCCACGCTCGGGATCACCTGCGGGCCGACGCCATCCATCACGAACTCGGCGTGCCCCTCCAACAGGGTCATCAGCGCGGTGAGGCGGTCGAGGACGGCCCGCTGCGCCGGGGTCTGCACGATGTCCAGCACGCTCGTCCGGCTCTCCGGGTCGCGGACCGCCTCGGACAGCGTCGCGACACCGCGCCGCAGCCGCTCGACGAGATGTTCGCCGCCGCTGGACGACGCGTCCACGAACGCCTGGACCTCGCCGAGGAAGTAGGCCCGCATCCAGGGCACGGCGGTGAACTGGGTGCGGTGGGTGACCTCGTGCAGGCAGACCCACAGCCGGAAGTCCCGGGAGTCGGCTTCGAGCTTGCGCTCCACCTCGACGATGTTCGGCGCCACCAGAAGCAACTGCCCCGGGTCGGCGGAGAAGACCTCGTACTGGCCGAGGACCCGGCCGGACAGGTAGGCCAGGACGGTGCCGGCCTGCACCCCGGTCAGCCGCGACCCGATCGCCTCGGTGAGCGCGCCGGGCTGCTTGTCGCCGGACAGCCGGCTGACCAGTGGGGTGATCACCTCACGCAGCCCGGCGATGTTGGTGGCCGCCCAGTCCCGCCGGTCGACCACCCGCACCGGCGGGTGCGCCACCTGCGCCCGCAGGCCGGTGTAGTCGGCCACGTGCCCGGCGGCCTCGTCGGTCAGCCGACGCAGGTCGCCGACCACGTCGGTGGCCTCGGTGTACGACACCCGGGGGCCCGACTTGCTCAACGCCCCCGCGGTGGCGGCGGCCAGATCCCAGTCCACGAACTGCGCCATGAACCCACCGTACCCGCGTCGCGACACCCCGGGCCGGGCTCGCGTCGGCGATCGACGCCGGTCGCGGCCCCGCGTGCCGACCCGGGCCGGGCCCCGGAGCTGGTCAGCGGCAGCCGGAGCCCGCCCGTGCGGACGGTCAGCGGCAGCCGCAGCCGGCCAGTGCGGAGGCGATGCGGTCCAGCGCCGGTTGGGCGGTGTCCGTCCCGCCGGGCACCTTGTCGGTGAGCACCGCGAAGGTGAGCAGTCGGCCGTCGGCCGTGGTGACCAGGCCCGCGATGGCGTGCACCCCGGTCAGGGTGCCGGTCTTCGCGCGTACGGCACCGGCGCCGGCGGCGGTCCCCGGGGCACCCCGGTAGCGCTCGCCCAGCGTGCCGGACCAGCCGCCCACCGGCAGGCCTCCGAAGACGCCGGCCAGTTCCGGATGATCCGGACTCGCGGCCAGTCGGATCAGGTCGGTGAGCAGCGACGGGCTGATCCGGTTGCGACGCGACAGCCCACTGCCGTCGGAGAGGGTGATCTCCTCGGCGGGCAGGCCCAGCTCCGCCACCTCGGCGTCCATCGCGGCAGCGCCGCCGTCGAAGGACGCCTTCTGGTTTCGTGCCAGGGCCACCTGGCGGGCCAGCGCCTCGGCCAGCAGGTTGTCACTCTCGCTGATCATGATGTCGACCAACCGGATCAGCGGTGGGGACTGCACCACACCCAGCTCCGTACCGGCCGGCGGGGTGCCACCGGCGGCGGTCGCCAGAGCCGGGGCCGTACCCCGCTTGACGGCGCTGGTCGGTACACCGAGCAGCCGGGCGAACGACCGGCCGGCGGCCAGGTCGGGCTCGGGGACCCGCTCGGCGCCGCCGGGCTCGGCGCCCGGGTCCTTGCGTGCCCCGTCGGTCATCAGCGCGGTCACCGCGCCGCCGTACCCGCCGGTCGGGATGTCGTCGTCCCAGCCGGGGCCGTACAGCGGGCCGGAGTAGACCGTGCCGTCGACGGTGACGCTGGTCGGGGCGGTGCCGCCGAGGGCGGTACGTACCTGCGCGGCCAGGTCGTCCAGGCGTGCCGCGCCGGGGTAGTAGCCCTTCTTGTTCACCGCGAGCGTGGGGTCACCGCCGCCGACGATCACCACCTCGCCCGGCTTGGTGCCGGCCACCGCCCGGGTCGGGATGCGGAATCCGGGGCCGCGGGCGGCCAGCACGGTCACCGCCGTCGCCAGTTTGGTGACGGAGGCGGGCACCGTGCCGTCGTCCGCGCCCTTGCCGTACAGCGTCTGACCGGTGGTCACGTCGGCCACCGAGACGTTCACCCGGTCACCCAGGGCGGGTACGTCGACCAACGGGTCGAGCACGGCCCGTACCGCGTCGGCGCTGGGCAGCGGCGCGTTCGGGTCGGGTCCGTTCAACACGTCCGACGGGTCCGGTTCGGCGCTGGCGCCGGCGGCGGTCGGCGCGGACGCCCCGTCGTCGCCCAGCCAGCCCGCGACCGGGCCGGGACGGGTCACCACGACACCCACACCGGCCAGCACCAGCAGCACCACGACGGCCAGCACGGTCACCAGTCGCCCGCGACGGCGCGGCGTGGTCGGCGGCGTCACCGGCGGTTCGACGTCGGCCGTCGAGGGCAGCGCGGAGATCGGCGGACCCAGCGGCGGTACGCCGTACGGATCGCCGCCGGCCGGCCGCTCGCCGGGCATCGGGCCGCCCCAGGTGGGGCCGCTCGGGGCGGGTCGGACCGACGCGCGACCCGGGGGGTGCGCGCCGCTCGCGGGGCGGTCCGGGCCGAGGACCGGGAAGCGACCGTTGTTCGGTCCCGCCGGGGCCGAGCCGGACGGACGCCACGGCAGCGGCGGTGGCCGCTCGGGAACCGACTCCTCGGGGACTCGGGGGAAGTGCGCGTCCGGCACCGGGACCCTTCCGGTCGCGCCACCGGAGCCGGATCGTCCGGTACCGCCTCTGACGCCCTCGTCCGGACGGTAGTGTGAATCTTCCCTCCCCACGACCCCCTCCTCCCCCAACGAAAATCGGCTTGGGTGACACTACTTCGGTCCGAAGACTATGCGGCGGCCGGAGTCGGCGGGTGGGCATTCACCTGTCCGGAGGGCCGCCAGTGGTTCCGTTAGCCAGCGTGGGCAGACGAGGGAGCGTGCAGATGGATTTCGACGTGACGGTTGAGATCCCGAAAGGTCACCGCAACAAGTACGAGGTGGACCACAAGACCGGCCGGATCCGGCTGGACCGCACCCTGTTCACGTCCACCCAGTACCCGGCCGACTACGGCTTCATCGAGGACACGCTGGGCGAGGACGGCGACCCGCTGGACGCGCTCGTGCTGGTCCCCGAGCCGACCTTCCCGGGCTGCCTCATCCGCTGCCGGACCATCGGCATGTTCCGGATGACCGACGAGAAGGGCGGCGACGACAAGGTCCTCTGCGTCCCCTACGAGGACCCTCGTCAGGAGCACCTGCGCGACATCCACCACCTGGGCGAGTTCGACCGCCTGGAGATCCAGCACTTCTTCGAGGTGTACAAGGACCTGGAGCCCGGCAAGTCGGTCGAGGGCGCGACCTGGGTCGGCCGCACCGAGGCCGAGGCCGAGATCCGCGCCTCCTACCAGCGGGCGCGCGACGCCGAGGCGCGCGGCGAGTCCACCCACTGACGTACGACGACCGGCCGGGCCCGGGAGCTGCTCACCCGAGCAGTCCCCGGGCCTTGTCGTACAGGTCGAGCACCGCGCAGGCGACCGGCACCACGGCGACCACCAGGGCCGTGTCGGTGAGGTCCGCGACCCGCCCGAGGTACGGCGAGACCGGTCGCCGGGCGTACCCGGTGCCGGCGGCCACGGTCACCAGGCCCAGCGCCGCCCCGCCGAGGACCAGCGCCAGGCGGCCGGTGTCGTCGGCCCGGTCGACCAGCACCGCGCCCAGCACCGCGTAGCCGACGAGCCCGGCGAGCACCGTCGGCACCCGGTGCCGCAGCGCCACGAACAGCCGCGAGCGCAGCAGCAGCACGGCCGAGACCACCGCCACCAGCGCCGGGCCGGCCGTCCCACCAGCCACCCCGAGTACGACAGCGGCCCCGACCGCCAGCACCGCGTGCCCGAGCAGCATCCCGGTGAGCATCTCCTCGGTGCGGGTGACCGCCGCCTGCACCCGACCCCGGTCCGGTAGGTCCCCGGGCCGCTCCGGCTCGGCGGCGGACGGGGTGGCCGGCAGGGTGATCGGCGGCAGTGGCAGCTTGCCGAGCCGGATGGCCAGCAGCGGGATCGCCCCGATGGCGAAGACCAGTGCGCTGAGCAGCACCGCCGCCGTGCCGGCGGGGGTCAGCGGCAGCGCGCCGAGCGCCGCGCCGGCACCGAGCAGGCCGACCGTGACGCCGGCCACGAAGATCCGCTGTCGGCTCGCCACCCCGAGCAGCCCGACCAGCGCCACGAGCAGCAGCGCCACCGAGCCGGCCAGCAGTTCGGCCGCGCCGACCCAGCGCACCGGCACGAGCGGGCCGACCGGGTCACCCGAGCCGACCGCGAGGGCACCGGCTACGAAGGCGTACGGAAGCGCGTACCCGCCGAGCGTCGCGCCGGCCGCGCCGTCGCCGTTGGCACGGCTGGCGACCGTACCGGCCACGGTGAGCAGCAGCGCCACCGCCGCCGCCGCGACCCAGCCGCTGCTCGACGTCGGGCCGCTGGCGAGCAGGGCGAGCAGCCCGACGGCGAGCGGTACGGCGGCGCCGGCCAGACCGGCGACCCGGGTGGCGGCGGGTGACCAGGCTCCGCCACGTCGCCGGGCGCCGTCGGCGATCGCCTCCACGACGTCGTCGTACTCCAGCTCGGGCCAGTGGGCGCGGGCCGGCACCAGGTGCAGCACCTCGCCGTCGCGGACGCCCTGCGGCAGCAGCGCCTGCGCGGTCGCCAGCAGCGCCCCGTCGGTGCGGCGCAGCACCCAGCCGCCGTGCCGTTCCCCGTCGTCGGCCAGTCCCTCGCCGGCGTGCCGGAGCACGTCGGGCAGCAGCTCGGCCAGGGGGACCTGCTCCGGCAGGGCGACGTCCACCCGCCGCTGGGGGGCGCTGATGGTGACGCGGGCCAGTCCGGTTGTCATCGACCGGTCTCCATATCGAACGGCATCGGAGGCTGCGGGGACGACAGGACTTTACCTACCATGAGCCAGGCTCGGGTTACCCAGCGCAGTCAGGAGGCCGAGTGTCCACCGTCGTCATCAAGCGCCCACCGCGTCGGCCAGCGCCGGAGATCCCCGTCGGCGAGCTGCCCGTCGACGCGCCGCCGGAGATTCCGGCGGTGGCCGGCGGCCGGTGGCAGCAGGCGTTGATGGTGCTGCCCATGCTCGGCGGCACGGTGGCGATGGCGATGATGTTCGGGCGGGGCGGCGGGGCGTACTCGTACGTCGTGGGCGGCATGTTCGGGCTCTCCTCGCTCGCGATGCTGGTGACCACCTGGGGCAGCGCCTCGGGCACCCCGAAGAAGTCCGAGATGATGGCGGCTCGCCGCGAGTACCTGCGCCACCTGGCGACGCTGCGCCGTCGGGTCCGGCAGACCGCCGGACAGCAGCGCGCGGGTCTGTACTACCGCCACCCCGACCCGGGCCGACTGTGGTCGACCGTGGACAGCCGCCGGGTCTGGGAACGCCGCCCCGGCGACCCGGACTTCGCCGTGGTTCGCGTCGCCGTCGGGCCGCAGACGCTGGCCACCCCGCTGGTGCCGCCGGTCACCCGGCCGCTCGAGGAGCTGGAGCCGATGACGGCCGGCGCGCTGCGCCGCTTCCTGGACGCGTACTCGGTGGTGCCGGAGCTGCCGGTGGCGCTGTCCCTGCGCAGCTTCGCCCGGGTGCACGTGCGCAGCGCCGCCGGCAGCGGCCCGACCACCGGCGGGCCACCCACGCCCACCGGCGACCCGGCGGCGCAGGCCCTGACCCGGGCCGTGCTGATCCAGCTGGCCGTCTTCCACGCGCCCGACGAGCTGCTGATCGCGGTCTGCGCCGGCCCCGAACGCCGTGCCGCCTGGGAGTGGGTGAAGTGGCTTCCACACGCGCACCACCCCGGACGCACGGACGCGCTCGGACCCGCCCGGCTGGTGACCTCGTCGGGCGCGGAGCTGGAGCGGCTGCTCGCCGACGTGGTGGCCAGCCGCTCCCGGTTCAGCCCGGCCGGTCCGGCCACCGACGGCCCGCACGTGGTGGTGGTCCTCGACGGCGGTGACCTGACCGGCGCCACCGACCTGACCGGCGACGGTGGCATCGACGCGGTCACCGTGCTCGACCTGGAGACGCCACCGCCGCGCCTGCTCGACCGGTACGCGCTGCTGCTCGAGCTGCGCGGCCGGCGGCTGCACTCGTGGTCGGTCGAGGGGCACGCCGAGGTGGGCAGCGCCGACCACCTCGACCTCGCCGACGCCGAGGCCGTCGCCCGACGGCTCGCGCCACTGCGGCTGGCCGGCACGGCCCGCGGCCCGGACGCCCCACTGGAGATCGAGTTGGGCCTACCGGAGCTGCTCGGCCTCGGCGACCCGGAGAGCTTCACCGCCGAGCAGGGTTGGACGCCGCGCGCGCCCCGGGACCGGCTGCGGGTGCCGATCGGGGTGGGCGTCGACGGTGGCGCCATCGAACTGGACCTCAAGGAGTCCGCCCAGGACGGGATGGGTCCGCACGGTCTACTCATCGGGGCCACCGGGTCGGGCAAGTCCGAGCTGCTCCGCACCCTCGTGCTGGGGCTGGCCGCGACGCACAGCTCCGAGCAGCTCAACTTCGTCCTGGTCGACTTCAAGGGCGGGGCGACCTTCGCGCCGTTCGACCGGCTGCCGCACACCGCCGCCGTGATCACCAACCTGGCCGACGCGCTGCCCCTGGTGGACCGGATGGTCGACGCGATCAACGGCGAGCTGGTCCGCCGGCAGGAGCTGCTGCGCCGGGCCGGCAACTTCGCCAGCGTGCGCGACTACGAGCGGGCGCGAGCCGCCGGCAGCCCGCTCGCCCCACTGCCGTCGCTGCTGCTGATCTGCGACGAGTTCTCCGAACTGCTCTCCGCCAAGCCCGACTTCATCGACCTGTTCGTGCAGATCGGTCGGCTGGGTCGGTCGCTCGGCGTGCACCTGCTGCTCGCCAGCCAGCGCCTGGAGGAGGGCCGGTTGCGCGGGTTGGACACGCACCTGTCGTACCGGATCGGGTTGCGCACCTTCTCCGCGCTGGAGTCCCGCACGGTGCTCGGCGTGCCGGACGCCCACGAGCTGCCCCGCTCGCCGGGCCACGGCTACCTGCGCGCCGGTACCGATCCGTTGGCCCGGTTCAAGGCCGCGTACGTCTCGGGCGCCGTGCGCCGCCGGGCCGCCACGGCCGGCGTCCCGGCCGACGACGAAGCCCGCCTGCTCACGTTCACCACCCACGCCGTACCGCTGCCCGCGCCGACGACACCGGCCCTGCCCATGGTGGCCGAGGACGAGCCCGGCCGGGAAACCCTGCTCGACCTGCTGGTCGACCGGCTCGTCGGGCAGGGCCCGCCCGCGCACCAGGTGTGGCTCGCGCCGCTCGGTGATCCGCCGCCCCTGGACGAGTTGGTCGGCACGGTCGAGGTGGACCCGGCCCGCGGGCTCACCGTGGCAAACCCCGAGCTGCACGGAGCGCTGGGCGTGCCGGTGGCCGTCGTGGACCGGCCGTTGGAGCAGCGCCGGGACCTGCTCTGGCTGGCCCTGGACGGTGCGGCCGGGCACGTGGCGGTGGTCGGCGCTCCGCAGAGCGGCAAGTCCACGGCGCTGCGGACGCTGATCTGCGCGTTGGCGCTCACCCACACCCCGGCCGAGGCGCAGGTCTACTGCCTCGACTTCGGCGGTGGCGGCCTCGCGGCGCTACGCGACCTGCCGCACGTGGGCGGGGTGACCGGTCGCGCCGACCCGACCGCCGTACGACGCACCGTCGGCGAGCTGACCACACTCCTGGCCGACCGGGAGCGCCGCTTCGCCGAGTTGGGCGTGGAGTCGATGGCCACGTACCGGCGACGTCGGGCCGCGACGGCGACGACCGATCAGCCGGATGCCGACCCGTACGGCGACGTCTTCCTAGTGGTGGACGGATGGAGCACGCTGCGCAGCGAGTACGACGACCTGGAACCGCTGGTCACCGACCTGGCGACCCGTGGTCTGTCGTACGGGCTGCACGTGGTCGCCACGGCCCTGCGCTGGCTGGACTTCCGCCCGGCGATCCGGGACCTGTTCGGCTCCCGGCTGGAGTTACGCCTTGGCGACCCGGCCGACTCCCTGGTCGCCCGGCGGGCCGCGGCGAACGTGCCGGAGCGTCCCGGCCGGGGGGTGACGGCCCAGAGCCTGCACTTCCTGACCGCGCTCCCGCGACTGGCGGGGCCGAGTGGGGGCACCGCCGAGCTGGTCGAGCGGATCACCGACAGCTGGCCCGGACCGGTGGCGCCTCCGGTCCGACTCCTCCCGCCGGTGCTGCCGTACGCCGATCTGGATCTCACCGCCACCACCGGGCTGCGGCTGCCGATCGGTGTCGCCGAGGCCGACCTACGGCCGGTGCACCTCGACTTCGCGGCCGAGCCGCACTTCGTGGTCTTCGGGGACGCCGAGTGCGGCAAGTCGTCGTTCCTGCGGGCGCTCGCCACGTCGATCACCACCCGGTTCACGCCGGAGGAGGCCCGGGTCATCCTGGTGGACTACCGGCGCAGCCTGCTCGGCGCGATCGAGACACCGCACCTCATCGGCTACGGCACCGCGGCCGCGCACACCGCGGACCTGGTCGAGTCGGCCGCCGGTTACCTGCAGCGGCGGGCGCCGGGGCCGGAGGTCACGCCGCAGCAGTTGCGCGATCGCTCGTGGTGGTCGGGGCCGGAACTGTTCGTGCTGGTCGACGACTACGACCTGGTGGCGACCGGGCCGGCGAACCCGTTGCGGGCGCTGGAGGAGCATCTGCCGCACGCCCGCGACGTCGGCCTGCACCTGGTGCTGGCCCGCCGTTCCGGCGGCGCGGGTCGGGCCCAGTACGAGCCGATCGTGCAGCGGCTGCGGGAACTCTCCACCGCCGGACTGGTGATGGCGGGCAGTCCGGAGGAGGGCGCGCTCGTCGGGCCGGTACGACCCGGGCCGCTGCCAGCGGGCCGTGGTCGGTTGGTCACCCGGCGAGAAGGCGTACGCCTCGTTCAGCTCGCACATTTGCCGCCACCGTGACCTGTCTCCGCGGTTCCCCCCGTGACGCGTGGGGAAACCGGTAATCTCCGATCGTCATGGTTCCGTCGGGATGAATGGCAGTGGATGTGACTGGGGTTCGGCACAGCGCTCCGGCGGTGGCCCGGCGGGCCGGCCGGGCGCTGCTCGGCATGGCGGCGCTGGCCGCTGTCGCGGTTCCGAGCGCCGCACCCGTCGCCGCGCCGAGCAGCGGCGGGCAGCTCGCCGGCGCGTCGGCCGCGTTCGCCCCCGGTGACAGCGTCTCGCGCACCGACCAGGTTCGTGACGAGCAGTGGCAGCTCGACGAGCTGCGGGCCGACACGGCCTGGCGCACCTCGACCGGTCGGGGCGTGACCGTCGCCGTGGTCGACTCCGGCGTGGACGCGAACCATCCCGACCTGGCCGGTCAGGTGCTGCCCGGGCTCGACCTGGTCGGACCGGCCGGCGGAGCCGGTCCCGATCCGGTGGGCCACGGCACCACGGTCGCCGGTCTGATCGCCGGGCGCAACGACGACAAGCGGGGCGTGGTCGGCCTGGCACCGGATGCCCGGATCCTGCCGGTACGCGTGCTGGACGAACGTAACAAGTACGACGACGCGCTGATCGTCGCCAAGGGCGTCCGGTGGGCGGTCGACCACGGCGCCCGGGTGATCAACCTGTCGCTGGGCGGCAGTGGCGACAGCCCGGCCCTGGCCGCGGCCCTGGACTACGCGTTCGTCCGCGACGTGGTGGTGGTCGCCTGCACCGGCAACCTGGCCACGTCGACCGACTCCAAGCCCTGGTATCCGTCTCGCGAGCCGGGCGTCATCGCGGTCGCCGGGTTGGAGCGCAACAGCGACAACCTGTGGTCCGGGTCGATCACCGGTCGGGCGACGGTGCTCACCGCTCCGGCCACCGGCCTGGTCGGCGCCCGTCCGACCGACGGGTACTGGCGGGTGCAGGGCACCAGCTTCGCCGCGCCGCTGGTGGCCGCCACCGCCGCGCTGGTCCGGTCCCGCTACCCGGACATGCCCGCCGGCCAGGTGGTCAACCGGCTCGTGGTCACCGCCCGGGACATCGGCCCGACCGGCCGGGACGACCGGTTCGGGTACGGGGTGGTCGACCCGGTGGCCGCGCTGACCGCGGATGTCCCGCCCGTCGCCGCCAACCCGCTGGACGATCAGACCTCGCCCGGCGTGGTCGGCTTCGGGCCGGCGCCCGGTTCGGGCGACGACGACCCGGTGAGCGGCGCCGGCAGCGACCCGCTCGGCTTCACCGCTCCCCGGCAGCAGACGGGGTGGACGGCACGACCGGCGGGCGTGCCGGCCGAATCCGCGCCGGAGCGACTGTGGACCGGCGCCGTGCTCTTCGCCGCTCTGGTCACCGGCGCGGCGCTGATGGTGCGCCGGTTCCGCCAGCGCGCTCGCTGAACGACGCACCGGGCAGGCCTGATTGCCCGGCGGGTGGGGTAGAACCGACCGCATGAGTACGCCCGCCACCCGTACCCTCGCCACCGACCGACGCCCGTCCTGGGGGCGGCGTCGCCTCGACCCGGACCACTCGCTGGGGCTGCGGCTGACCCTGGCGGCGACGGCGGCGTTCCTGGTGCTGGTGCCGTTCGCCCTGCTCGCGCTGCTGGTGCTCGGAGCGTGGGCGCCGCTGCACCGGCTGGACTCGACGGTCACCGACGCGCTGCACGAGCACGCGGTGGACCATCCGGCCTGGGTCGTGCTGATGCGGGTGTGGAGCGAGGTGTTCGCGCCGATGCCGCTGCGGGTCGTCGTACTGCTGGTGGTGATCTGGCTGGTGCGCCGACAGGCCCGCCGGTTGGCCCTCTGGGCGACCACCACCATGGTCGTCGGCGGACTGATGGGCCCGCTGCTCAAGCTGCTCGTCGGCCGGGACCGGCCCGAACTGCTCGACCCGGTGGCGCGGGCCGCCGGCTACTCGTTCCCCTCCGGGCACGCGCTGAACGCCACCCTGGCCGCCGGCGTGCTGCTGCTGGTGTTCCTGCCGTACGTCCGGCGCGGGGCCGCGCAGGTCGCGCTCTGGGTCGCCGCGTTGCTGGTCACGCTGGTGACCGGGCTGAGCAGGGTGGTGCTCGGCGTGCACTTCGCCAGCGACGTGCTCGGCGGTTGCCTGCTCGGCGTGGCGGTGGTCGCGGCGACCACCGCAGCGTTCACCAGTTGGCGGGCGCACACGGGCCTCCGGCCGGTGCGGCCGACCCGTGACGGCGTCGCGCCGGAGGTCGAGCGGCAGCCCGACGCGACCTGAGGCGTGACGAGGACGCCGACCGGGTATTGGCCGGCTCATGTCCGACACCGTGGTCCAGATCGTCCGGCGGGTGCTGCTGCCGGTGTCCCTCCTGTTCGGCGTCATGGTGCTGCTCGGGGTGCTGGTCACCCGTGTCTTGAACCGAACCTGGCCGTTCACCGTCGAGGACGCGGTCAACCGGGAGTTCGCCGGTGACCGCACCGGCGGCTGGAACGACGTCTCGCTGGTGTTCAGCACCCTCGCCAGCACTCAGATGATCGTCGTGGTCACCGTGCTGGCGGCGCTGGCGCTGCGGCTCTGGCTGAAGCGCTGGCGGGAGCCCTTGTTCCTGTGCGCGGCCGTGACCGCCCAGGCGCTGGTGTTCCTGCTGACCACGATGGTGATCGACCGGCAGCGGCCCGCCGTGGAGCACATGGACACCTCACCGCCCACGTCGAGCTTCCCCTCCGGGCACACCTCGGCGGCGGTCGCCCTCTACGTCGGCATCGCGGTGCTGATGGCCCTGCGGGCGCGCAGCACCGGCGCGAAGGTCGCCTGGTGGACGCTGCTGCTGATGGTGCCGGTGGGCGTGGCGCTGACCCGCATGTACCGGGGGATGCACCACCCGAGCGACGTGACGGCGTCCTTCCTCAACGGCGGCGCCTGCGTCGCGATCATGGCGCGGGCGATCCTGGACCGGGGACTGCGCTGGGGACGCGCGAAGCTGCCGCTCGCCGAGCCGGCCCGCACCTGATCCGGTACGGCGCTCAGGTGCACTCGCCGGTGGCGACGGCCCGGTTGCGCTCGGCACCGGCCAACGCCACCGGGCGGGCCTCGGCGGCGGTCACTGCGAAACCGGTGTTGGGGTCGTCGGCCGCCGCCGCGAAGATGACACCGAGCACCAGGCCGTTGGCCGACAGCAGCGGGCCGCCCGAGTTGCCGCTGCGCACCAGGGCCCGAATCGTGTAGATCTCCCGGGTGACGTCCCCGGAGGAGTAGATGTCCGGGCCCTTGATCCGGTCGACGTCACGGACCCGGGCGGACTGCGCGTTGTACGGCCCGTCGAGCGGGAAGCCGAGCACGATGGCGTCCGAGCCGCTGCCCGCGTTGCCGGCGGCGAACCGCAGCGACGGGCCGGGAAGCCCCGGCACCAACAGCACGGCCAGGTCCCGGTTGGGGTCGTACACCACCACCTGGCCGTCGTACCGCTCGCCGCCCAGCTCCACGGCCACCGAACGGGTGCCGGCGACCACGTGCGCGTTGGTCATGACCCGGTCGTCGGCGTACACGAAGCCGGAGCCCTCGATCCGACGCGAGCAGCTCGGCGCGGAGCCGAGCACCTTGACCACCGAACGCTGACCGTTGACCACCACCTGGGAGCCCGCGAGCGCCGGGTCGGGCGGCTCGACCTGCCGGGCCCGGGTGGGCGCGAGGCCACCGAAGACGTCCGGGAAACCGTCGGTGTCGACGGTGTCCTCCAACGCGGTCGAGAGCCGGTGTGCCTCCTCCGGCAGGATCCCGTTCACCACGCTGATCAGCGCGCTGTTGCGTACCGAGGCGGCGAGCCAGGGCACCGACGACGATCCGAGCGGTACGGCGACCAGCCAGGCCAGCAGGAGCACCGCGAACAGCGAGACGAAGGCCCCACCGACGTCGTCGATGCGCCGACCCACGTCGCTGGTGATCGTCTTGCGCAGGTGCGAGCCGAGCCAGCCGGCGAGCGCCTGCCCGATCACCGCCAACCCGAAGATCGCCACCAGTGAGATCAGCACCCGGGTGCCGGCGTCGACGAACTGCCGGGCGAACAGCGGCCCTAGTTGCAGGCCGAGCAGGAGACCCAGGAAGAAGCCGGACAGCGAGGTGATGCCGATGACAAAACCTTGACGGTATCCGCTGATCGCGAACACGAGCATGAGCAGCAGCAGGACGAGATCCACGACGGACACGGGGTCCAGCGTACGGGCACCGCGCCCACCTGATGACCATCGCTTGCGGAAGGTGACCGGGTGGTCAGCGCAGGGCGGTCTCGTCGACCTCGTCGGTGCCGGCCGACGGCGCGGGAGTGGCGCCCGTGGGCGGCAGGTCGACGAGCCGGCCGGGCGACCACGGGCGGGCCCAGCCGCCCATTTCGAGCAGGGCCGCCAACACCCCGGCGGTGAAGCCCCAGACGAGCATGCCGCGCGACGAGAACGCCGGCCCCACCCAGCCGCTGGGGTGGCGGACCCGCAGCCGGTTGGCCGGGTCGACCAGTTCGCGGATCGGCAGTCGTGCCACGTGGGCCACCTCGGCGGGCTCCCGGGGGTGCACCGGATGCGGGTCGTGCCACCAGGCCAGCACCGGGGTGACCACGAAGTCGCTGACCGGAATCCACAGCTTCGGCAGCTCGGCCAGCACGGTCACGCTGGCCGGGTCGAGCCCGACCTCCTCGTTGGCCTCGCGAAGCGCGGTGGCGCGGGCGTCGGCGTCCTCCGGGTCGGCCGCCCCGCCCGGAAAGGCTGGCTGGCCGGCATGGTTACGCAGGGTCGCGGCCCGTTGCAGGATCAGCACGTCCGGTCCGGTGTCGGGCTGCTCACCGAGCAGCACCAGCACGGCGCTCTCCCGGCCACCCTCGGCGGGGGTGGTGAGGCGGGTGAAGTCCTCGACGCGGGCCGTG
Organism: Micromonospora sp. NPDC049801; assembly: GCF_040656575.1. Classification (NCBI taxonomy): domain Bacteria; kingdom Bacillati; phylum Actinomycetota; class Actinomycetes; order Micromonosporales; family Micromonosporaceae; genus Micromonospora; species Micromonospora sp. NPDC049801. The sequence goes on from NZ_JBFAMS010000018.1 coordinate 45,679, forward strand.
CCCAGTCGACTCAGCAGCGGGTCGATCCAGCCGGGCGGTCGACGGGTCACGCCGCCACGCCCAGGTGCTGGCGTACCAGCGTGGTGAGCGAGGCGTCGTCGAGGGCTCCGGTGGCGTCGATGTGCCGGATCCGACCCCCCGCGTCGACGAAGAGGGTCAGCGGGAAGGCGTTGCGCCTCAGTTCCCGTTGCAGCGCGTCACCCTGGTCGACGAGGATCGGAAACCGTACGCCGAAGTCCTCGCCGATGGACTGGGCGCCGCTCCGGCTGTCGCGGGTGTTGACCCCGACGACCTGGAGCCGACCGGCGGTCCGCTCGCTGAGCCGCTGAAAGGCCGGCAGTTCCTTGCGGCACGGCCCGCACCAGGAGGCCCACACGTTGATCACGGCTGGCCCGGCCACGTCCCGCAGCGCGACCGGCGCGCCGCCGGTGAAGCAGGCCAGGGTCAGCGCGGGCAACTCCTGCCCGTCCACAGCCGCAGTGGTCGCGGCCGGCGGGGTGGAGACAGCCCCGGGGCTGGGTGTCGGTGCCGCATTCAACGTGCCGCAGTCCCGGAAGGGCGACGGTCGTTCGGCGGCGGCGGCCGACTTGGGTGCGGGGTCGTCGGCCGGGCTGGCGGTGCAACCGCCGACGAACAGCGCGAGCGGCACGGCGAGCAGGGCGAGCCGCCGGGTGGCCGCACCCGTGAGCAGGCGGTTCACGGCACCTCCGCGGCGACCGCCTGCGGCGGCACCAGATCCGGGTCGACCCCGGCCGCCACGGCCAGGTCACGCGCCCGGGGGCCCTTGAGCAGCTTGGCGGCGGCGGCCGGCTCGGTCGGGCCGGTGCCGTACGAGGGGCAGAGCTTCGCGAGCGTGCACGCCCCGCAGGCCGGTTTGCGGGCGTGGCAGACCCGCCGCCCGTGGAAGATGATCCGGTGCGACAGCATCGTCCAGTCGCGCTTGGGGTACAGCGCGCCGATCGCGTGCTCGATCTTGACCGGGTCGGTCTCGGTGGTCAGTCGCCACCGGTGCACCAGCCGCTGGAAGTGCGTGTCGACGGTGATACCGGGCACGTCGAAGGCGTTGCCGAGGATGACGTTGGCGGTCTTGCGGCCGATCCCGGGGAGCGTCACCAGGTCGGCGAGCCGGCCGGGAACCTGGCCGTCGTACCTGTCGACGAGGGCCTGCCCGAGTTTGAGCAGCGAGTCCGTCTTGTTGCGGTAGAACCCGGTGGGCCGGATCAGCTCCTCCATCTCGCCCCGGTCGGCGCCGGCGTACGCGGCGGCGTCCGGGTAGCGGGCGAAGAGCTTCGGGGTGACCTCGTTGACCTTCTTGTCGGTGCACTGGGCGGACAGGATGGTGGCGACGGACAGCTCCAGCGCGTTGGAGTGGTCCAGCTCGCAGTGCGCGTCGGGGTGCGTCTCGGTCAGCACCCGGCCGATCTTGCGGGCGCGGCGGGTGCGCCCGAGGTCGGTCTCGCTGGCGCCGGGAGGGCTACTGGTCACGACGGTCAGCCTACGTCGCGCCCCGGACGTTCCTCCCGGGTCAACCGCCGGTCGGCGCGGTGATCCTGCCCTGCCCGTCGAGCCGGGCCCCGCTCCTGGGGAAGTCGGTTCGGCTCAGCTCGGTGACGAGCCCCAGGCCCCGGTCGTCCGGGTCCATCGTCGGCTTGCCGGCCGAGTTCATGTACGTGGAGGTGAACGAGCCGCCGCTCCAGCTCCCGTTGGGTTTGAGCGACACCTTCAGCACACCGCCCCAGCCCAGCCGGCCGGCGTTGCTCAGTGAGTTGCCGCCGCCGGCGAAGTTGCCCAGGCTGTACGCGATCAGCCGCCCCTGGTAGAACTCCATGCCCCGCAGCACGTGCGGCCCGTGCCCGACGATCAGGTCCGCGCCCGCGTCGATCATGGCGTGGGAGAATTTGACCGGATCGCCCCGGTTCTCGCCCAGGAACAGCTCGGTGCCCGGCTTGACCCGGGTCTTGTCCGCTCCCTCGCCACCCATGTGCACCTGCACCACGACCAGATCGGCGAGGGTGGCCGCCTTCGCGACCACCGTCTTGGCCTTGGCGATGTCGACCAGGCTGTTGGACCAGACGTACGAGGAGAAGCCGGCCACGGCGACCTTGACGCCCTTGACGTCGACCACGGTGATCTCGTCCGGCGCGCCGGTGTGCTCCAGGTCGTACTTCTCCAGCGCCTGCTGCGTGTTCTGGTAGCCCTTCGGCCCGTAGTCGTAACCGTGGTTGTTGGCCTGGTTGAGCACCCGGAACCCGGCGTCACGCAGGTGCGCCGCGTACTCGGGCGGCGCACGGAACTGGAAGCAGCGGGTGGAGTTGGCCCCGCACTTGCCGGCACCGGTGTCCACCGTCAGCGGCTCCTCCAGGTTGCCCATGACCAGGTCGGCCTTGAGCGCCCCGGTGACCGAGTCGAAGAATCCCTTGCCACCGGCGGCGGGCAGCCGACCGGGCGCGTTGCCCATGATGATGTCGCCGGTCGCGGAGAGCGAGATGACGCCGCCCCCGTTGGCGGCCGTCGCGCCGCCGCTGGCCTTCGGGCCGGCCGTGTTCAGCGGCGCGCCCGTGCCACCGCCACCGGCGCCGGGCTGCCACACCGGGGCGTCCCCGCTGTCGGCGCAGCCGGCGACGAGCAGGGCGGCCAGCAGCGCCGCGAGGCCGGCGGTGACGCGGCGAAACGGGCGGGACGCGAAAGGGGCAGTAGCGTACATCGCCCGCGACCCTACCGACCTCGGAACGCGCCGACGAGGGCCGATCGGTCGGAAGTTCAGCCGGTCAGCCGGTCTGACCAGGGCACGACCGGCCGTTCGCCGCCCGCGCGCACGGCGGCGTGGACGGCTCGGGCCAACGGGGCGCCCCACATCGAACGTGGCCCCCCGTACGCGGCCTCCGGCCCGTCCACCGGGCAGAGCACGGTGACCGCGTCGGTGGGGGTACCCGTCCCGGGCAGTCCCAGCTCCCCGATCGCCTGGGTCTTCGCCTCGGTGGCGGTGGCGACGGCGTTGACCAGCGCCGAGTCGGCGAGCCGGGCCGGCACGTACACCACGATGTTGACCGTGCCCACCCGCTGGCTGAGCGCTCCCGTGGCCGGCGCGGCGGCGGGCACCGGTGTGCCGAGCCCGACGGTCGCCCACGCCCGCACCCCGGTGTCCGTCCGGGTCACCACCTCGGTCACGTCGACGCCGGTCAGCAGACCCACCCCGGGCCCGTCCAGGGCCAGGTCCGCGGCGAGTGCGGCCAGGTGCGCGGCGGGGTCTTCCCGGTCGTACGACATGGGCACGGTCGCGTTCAGCACCCACCGCCGGATGCCGACGCCACCACCCAGCGGGCCGCTGCTGACCGCCCGCAGGGGCCCGTCGGCCCGCCAGACGAGCAGCGGTACGTTTCGCCCGCCCTCGACGCGGCTGGTCAGAATCGGGTCCCTCAGCACGTCGGGCAGGTTACGCCCACCGATCAAGTTTCCAGGGGCGACCTCTGATTCGTGCTCACGTGCGCCTAGACTTGGCGGCGCGCGAGGGGATCAGCGGACGGCGGCCCCGGCCGACGGACGGCACGCGCAACCGGAGGTGCGCAATGGACGAGGTACTGGCCCGCAGCGGGATCTTCCAGGGTGTCGACCCGGAAGCTGCCGAGGCGCTCGCCAAGGAGATGGAGACGATCGAGGTCCGCAAGGGCGAGATCGTCTTCAATGAGGGCGAGCCCGGTGACAGCCTCTACATCCTGCTGTCCGGGAAGATCAAGGTCGGCCGCCGGGCGGCGGACGGCCGGCAGAACCTGATCGCGGTGATGGGCCCGTCGGACATGGTCGGCGAGCTGTCGCTCTTCGACCCGGGTCCGCGTACGGCGACCGCCACCGCGGTGACCGACACCCGGCTGGTACGGCTGCGCAAGCAGGCGCTGCGGCCGTGGCTCAACAACCGCCCGGAGATCGCCGAGCAGCTGCTCCGGGTGCTCGCCCGGCGGCTGCGCCGGACCAACGACTCGCTCGCCGACCTGATCTTCACGGACGTGCCGGGCCGGGTGGCGAAGAACCTGCTCCAGATGGCCGGCCGCTTCGGCACCCGCGACGGCGGCGTCCTGCGCGTGACCCACGACCTCACCCAGGAGGAGATCGCCCAGCTCGTCGGCGCCTCCCGGGAGACGGTCAACAAGGCGCTTGCCGACTTCGCCTCGCGCGGCTGGCTGCGGCTGGACGGCAAGAGCATCATCATCCTGGACCCGGAGCGTCTGGCCCGCCGCGCCCGCGTCTGAGACATCGGTACGTCCCCGCCCTCCGTCCCCGACGGCAAGGCGGGGACGTATCTGTCTGCCCGTTTGTCTGCCCGGCGCAGAATCGCTGGGTCGGGACGGCTGGCGGGGTGAAGTGTGGGGCCATGCTGAACCGGGTCGCCGTGCTCTCCGACATCCATGGTGTGCTGCCCGCGCTGGAGGCGGTGCTGGCCGAGCCGGACGTCGCCGCCGCCGACCTCATCGTGCTGACCGGCGACATCGCGGCCGGTCCGCAGCCGGTCGAGGTGCTGGACGTGCTCGCCGGGCTCGGTGACCGGGCCTGCTGGGTGGGCGGCAACTGCGAACGTGAGCTGGTCGAGGCGCGTGCGGGAAGCCCCGCCCCGATAGAGGTGTCGAACTGGGCCGCCGGCCAGCTTCGGGACGATCAGGTAGCCCGGCTGGCCGCGCTGCCCGCGACCGTGACGCTGGAGATCGACGGCCTGGGCCCGACGCTGTTCTGCCACGCGACTCCCCGCGACGACGAGGAGATGGTGCTCGTCGACTCCCGGATGGCGCGCTGGGCGGAGGTGTTCGCCGGTCTGCCGGCCGAGGTCTCCACGGTCGTCTGCGGTCACACCCACATGCCCTTCACCCGGCTGGTCGACCGACGGCTGGTCGTCAACGCGGGCAGCGTCGGCATGCCGTACGGGGGCGCGGGCGCGTGGTGGGCCCTGCTCGGGCCGGGCGTCCAGCTCCGCCGTACCGCCTTCGACGTGGACGCGGCCTGCGCCCGGGTGACGACGGAGTCGGGCTATCCGGACGCCGCCGCGTGGGCCGACGAGTACCTGCGCTCCCGCCACAGCGACGCCGACGCGCTCGCCGTCTTCGGCCCCCGCGACGGCCGCTGAACCGCACGGATCCGCCCGACGCCTACACGTTCGACCAGCCAGCCCTCGCCCCGGCACGGCCGGGTGATCGGTGGCGAGCAGGACCGCGGAGTAGGTGGTTGAGCCCTGTCGAGCTGCCCCGAATCTGGGGCAGGCGATTCGGGAGGCGACGCGACCCGCCTGCCCCATTCCTGGGGCAGCTCGACAGGGCCCAAGGAGAGCGGTGGGGCCGCCCGACAGACCGCGAGAACACCAGGTGAGAGCCGCCCGACAGGGCCCAAGGAGAGCGGTGGGGCCACTCGACAGACCGCAAGAACACCAGGTGAGAGCCGCTCGACAGAGCCCGCAGACCTCCGGTGGGAGCCGCCCCGGGCCACCGCTCGTCGCCTGGCGCCACAAAAAGTCAGTCTTGACTGTTTGTTTCCCAGGCCACAGGCTGTTCGCATGCCTCCCGCATCGACACGTGTTCCCCAGCAGGAGCGCAGTCGCGCCACCCGGGCCCGCCTGCTGAAGGCCACTGTCGACTGCCTCATCGAGCACGGCTGGTCCGGCACCACGACCACCGTCGTGGCCGCCCGGGCCGGCGTCTCGCGGGGTGCCCAGTTGCATCACTACCCCACGAAGGCCGCGCTGGTCACGGCCGCCGTGGCGCACCTGGCCGAACGCCGCGCCGACGAGCTGCGCACCGAGGCCGAGGCGTTGCCGGCCGGCCCGCAGCGACTGGATCGGGTGATCGATCTGCTCGGGGTGGCCTTCACCGGGCCGCTCTTCGTCGCCGCGCTCGAACTGTGGGTGGCGGCCCGCACCGACCGCGAGCTTCGCGACGCCCTCGTGCCGCTGGAGGCGACGGTCGGCCGGGAGATGCACCGGCTCACCGTCGCGCTGCTCGGGGTCGACGAGCGCCGACCTGGCGTCCGCGAGGCGGTGCAGGCCACCCTCGACCTGATGCGCGGGCTCGGAGTGGCCAACCTGCTCAGCGACGACTCGGCCCGTCGTACCGCCCTGCTCGTCACCTGGAAACGTCAGCTCGCCACCCTGCTCACGCCCTGACCCCGGCCATCGGGGCCCGCACCGACCGGAGGCACCATGGTCGACCTCAGTGACCTGCTCACGGATCTGACCGACGAGTGCGCCGACCTGGACGCGCTGGTCGCGCCGCTGTCCGTGGCCGACTGGGCCCGTCCGACCCCGGCGGCAGGCTGGACCATCTCGCACCAGATCGCCCACCTGGCCTGGACCGACCACGTCGCGCTGCTGGCCGCCACCGACGCCGAGGCGTTCTACGCGACGGTGACCGGAGCGCCGGACGTGACCCGACTGGTGGACGCCGGGGTCGACGAGTTCCTGGCACCCCCCGCCGACCTGCTGGCCCGCTGGCGGGCCGGCCGGGCCGCGCTCGTCGACGCACTGGCCGCCGTCCCGGCCGGCGACAAACTGCCCTGGTACGGCACCCGGATGTCGGCCACCTCGATGGCGACCGCGCGGATCATGGAGACGTGGGCGCACGGTGAGGACGTGGCCGATGCCCTCGGTGTCGTCCGTCCGGCCACCGACCGCCTCCGCCACGTGGCGCACCTCGGTGTGCGTACCCTCGGGCACGGGTTCACCGCCCACGGCCGTGCCGTACCAGCGTCGCCGGTCCGGGTCGAGCTGGCCGCGCCCGGCGGCGACACCTGGGTCTGGGGGCCGGCGGACGCCGCCGACCGGGTGAGCGGTCCGGCCCGGGACTTCTGTCTCCTGGTCACCCAGCGCCGGCACCGGGCGGATCTCGCCCTACGGCCCACCGGCCCGGTCGCCGACGAATGGCTCGACGTGGCCCAGGCCTTCGCCGGACCGCCGGGCGACGGCCGGACGCCAGCCAGCGGAGACGGGGTACGCCCGTGATCCGTATCGGCAACGCCTCCGGCTTCTACGGTGACCGGTTCACCGCCTGGCGGGAGATGCTCGACGGCGGCGAGCTGGACGTGCTGACCGGCGACTACCTGGCCGAGTTGACCATGCTGATCCTCGGTCGGGACCGGCTCCGCGACCCCGACCTCGGCTACGCGAAGACGTTCCTGCGCCAGGCGGAGACGTGCCTCGGCACGGCCCTCGACCGGGGGGTGCGGGTCGTGACCAACGCGGGCGGGTTGAACCCGGCCGGACTGGCCGCCGCCATCGAGGCGCTCGCCGGCCGCCTGGGCCTGGCGGTGCGGGTCGGGTACGTCGAGGGCGACGCCCTCCAACGGGCCGACGCGCTCACCGCGAACGCGTACCTGGGCGCGTTCGGGATCGCCGCCTGCCTCGACGCCGGGGCCGACGTGGTCGTGACGGGTCGGGTCACCGACGCGTCGCTGGTGGTGGGCCCGGCCATCGCGCGGTACGGGTGGAGTCGCGACGATCTCGACGAGCTGGCCGGGGCCACCGTCGCGGGGCACCTCCTCGAATGCGGCGCACAGGTCACCGGCGGCAACTTCAGCTTCTTCACCGAGCTGCCCGACGGCGGGCACCGGCCCGGATTCCCGATCGCCGAGGTGCGCCCCGACGGTTCCGCTGTGCTCACCAAGCATCCGGGCACCGGTGGCGCGGTCACCGTGGAGACCGTCACCGCCCAACTGTTGTACGAGGTCGGCGGGCCGGCGTACCTGGGGCCGGACGTGGTCACCCGGCTGGACACGGTGACCCTGCACCCCGACGGACCGGACCGGGTGCGCGTCACCGGCGTACGGGGTACCCCGCCGCCGCCCACGCTCAAGGTAGGCGTCAACAACCTCGGCGGCTTCCGGAACTCGATGACGTTCGTCCTGTGCGGCCTCGACATCGAGGCGAAGGCGGCCCTGGTACGGGGGCAGATCGCCGAGGCGGTCGGCAGTGCCGGGCTGGAGTTCACCCTCGCCCGCACCGACCACCCCGACGCCGCCGACACCGAGGCGGCCAGCGCCCTGCTGCACGTACACCTGCGCGACAGTGACCGGACGCGGGCCGGGCGGGTCTTCTCGGCCGCCGCCGTGGAGCTGGCACTGGCCTCGTACCCGGGTTGCACGCTGACCACCCTGCCGGGCGACGCGACCCCGTACGGCGTCTTCACCGCCGACACCGTGCCGCAGGACGAGGTAGCGCAGGTGGCGGTCCTGCCCGGCGGCGAACGGGTGTCGATCGCCCCGCCGGTCCGCACGGCCCCGATCGCGCCGGACGAGGCGGCGTCGGCTGGCGACGCGGCGGTCACCGGCCCGACCCGGCGCGGAGCGCTGGGTGAGCTGGTCGGCGCGCGCTCGGGCGACAAGGGCGGGGACGCCAACCTCGGCGTCTGGGCGCGCTCCGATGCCGGGTACGCGTGGCTGCGCGCCTGGTTGACCGTCGAGCGGCTGGCCGGGCTGCTGCCGGAGACGGCGCCGCTGGCCGTCCGGCGCTACGAGCTGCCGAACCTGCGCGCGGTGAACTTCGTGATCGAGGGCCTGCTCGGGGCCGGGGTCGCCGCGTCCGCCCGGTTCGACCCGCAGGCCAAGGCGCTCGGTGAGTTGCTCCGCGCGCGGATCGTCGACCTACCGGCGGAGGTCGCCCGATGAGCATCGTGGACACGCCGGAGCGTCGACAGCTCCGTGAGTTGACCCGGGCGTTCGTCACCCGGGAGGTGCTGCCGCACCTGGACGACTGGGAGCGGGCCGGCGAGGTCACCCGGGCCCTGCACGCCACGGCCGCGAAGCTGGGCCTGCTCGGCATCGGCTTTCCCGAGTCGGTCGGTGGCAGCGGCGGCGACCTGCTCGACTCGATCATCGTGACCGAGGAGCTGATCCGTTCCGGCGGATCGTCCGGGCTGGTCGCGGCCCTGTTCACGCACGGCATCGCGCTGCCGCACATGGTCGCCGCCGCCGGTGCCCGCACCGGCGGATCGTTTGGCGGTCGCCTCACTGGCGTCCCGTCCCCGGGTGACGACGGCCTGATCGAGCGGTACGTCCGACCCACCCTGGCCGGCACGATGATCGGCGCCCTGGCCATCACCGAGCCGGACGGCGGTTCGGACGTGGCCGGCATCCGCACGACCGCCCGCCGGGACGGCGACCGCTACGTGGTGAACGGGTCGAAGACCTACATCACCAGCGGTCACCGGGCCGACTTCGTGACCACGGCGGTGTGCACGGACTTCCCGGGAAGCGGCAACCTGACCCTGCTCGTGATCGACAAGGATTCGCCCGGGTTCACCGTGGGACGCCGGTTGGAGAAGTTGGGTTGGCACTGCTCGGACACCGCTGAGCTGTCCTTCGCGGATGTACGGGTGCCGGTGACCAACCGGATCGGCGCGGAGAACACCGGCTTCCTGGCGATCATGCAGCACTTCGCGGCGGAGCGGCTCTCGCTGGCGACGCAGGCGTACGCGACCGCGCAACGCTGTGTGGAGCTGGCGGTGCGCTGGTGCCGGGACCGGCAGACCTTCGGGCGTCCGCTGGTCGGCCGGCAGGTGGTCCGGCACCGGTTGGCCGAGATGCACACGCGGGCCGAGGCGGCCCGGTCGTACGTCCACGAGGTGGCCGCCCGGGTGGCTGCGGGCGAGCCCGTGGTGACCGAGGTGGCGATGGCGAAGAACGTGGCCGTGGCCGCCTGCGACCACGTCGTCGACCAGGCGTTGCAACTGCACGGTGGCTTCGGCTACCTGCGCGACGCCGAGGTGGAGCGGCACTACCGCGACGCGCGGATCCTCGGCATCGGCGGCGGCACCACCGAGATCATGAACGAGATCATCGCGAAGGGCATGGGCTTGTGACCATTCTGGACAGCGCGATCGACCCGGCCGCGCCCGGATCCGCGGCGAACCGGGCGGCCCTGGTGGAGCGGCTGGCCGAGTTGGACGCCGCGCTCGACCAGGCGCGCGCGGGCGGCGGCGAGAAGTACGTGTCGCGGCACCACGCACGCGGCAAGCTGCTGCCCCGGGAGCGGATCGAGTTGCTGGTCGACGCCGACAGTCCGTTCCTCGAACTGTCGCCGGTCGCCGCGTACGGCACGGACTTCCCGGTGGGGGCCAGCGTGGTCACCGGCATCGGGGTCGTCGAGGGCGTGGAGTGCCTGATCGTCGCCAACGATCCGACGGTACGCGGCGGCGCGGTCAATCCATGGTCCCTGGCGAAGACCCGGCGGGCCGGCGAGATCGCCCTGGCCAACCGGCTGCCCATGGTCAACCTGGTCGAGTCGGCCGGGGCGGACCTGCCCACGCAGGCGGAGATCTTCATTCCCGGCGGTCGGGTGTTCCGTGACCTGACCCGCCTCTCGGCAGCGGGCATCCCCACGGTCAGCGTGGTCTTCGGCAACGCGACGGCCGGTGGCGCGTACGTGCCCGGGATGTCGGATCACGTGATCATGATTCGGGACCGGTCACAGGTCTACCTGGCCGGGCCACCACTGGTGAAGATGGCGACCGGCGAGGTCACCGACGACGAGTCGCTGGGCGGCGCGGCGATGCACGCCGGCACGTCCGGGTTGGCCGACTACCTGGCCGAGGACGAGCGCGACGGCATCCGCCTGGCCCGTCAGTGCGTACGCCGGCTGAACTGGCGCAAGCGGGGTCCCGCGCCGCGGACGGCGGTGCCCCGGCCGCCGAAGTACGACCCGGAGGAGCTGCTGGGCATCGTCAGCTCCGATCTGAAGGTGCCGTTCGACCCGCGCGAGGTGCTGGCCCGCATCCTGGACGGCAGTGACTTCGACGAGTTCAAGCCGGCGTACGGGGACTCGCTGGTCACCGGCTGGGGCGAGCTGCACGGTTATCCGGTGGGCGTGCTGGCCAACGCGCGAGGGGTGCTGTTCAGCGCGGAGGCGCAGAAGGCGGCCCAGTTCATCCAGCTCGCCAACGCCTCCGACACCCCGTTGATCTTCCTACAGAACACCACCGGCTACATGGTCGGCACCGAGTACGAGCAGCGCGGCATCATCAAGCACGGCGCGCTGATGATCAATGCCGTGTCCAACTCGACGGTGCCGCACCTCACGGTGAACCTCGGGGCCTCGTACGGGGCCGGCAACTACGGCATGTGCGGTCGGGCGTACGAGCCGAGGTTCCTGTTCACCTGGCCGAACGCCAAGTCGGCGGTGATGGGTCCGGCACAGCTCGCCGGCGTGCTGTCGATCGTGGCCCGGCAGGCCGCCGCCGCCCGTGGACGTGACTACGACGAGGAGTCCGACGCGGCGATGCGGATGATGGTCGAGCAGCAGATCGAGTCGCAGTCGGGCGCGCTGTTCCTCTCCGGCCGGCTCTACGACGACGGGGTGATCGACCCTCGGGACACGCGTACCGTCCTCGGCCTCTGTCTATCGGCGATCCACAACGGACCGGTCAGGGGCGCCGACGGCTTCGGCGTCTTCCGGATGTAGAGGGAGTCGCCAATGATCACCAGACTGCTCGTGGCCAACCGGGGCGAGATCGCCCGCCGGGTCTTCGCCACCTGCCGGGCGATGGGCGTGCAGACCGTCGCCGTGCACTCGGACGCGGACGCCGACGCGCCCTTCGTCGCCGAGGCCGATCAGGCGGTCCGGCTGCCGGGCGCCACGCCGGCCGAGACGTACCTGCGGGTGGATCTCCTCCTGGACGCGGCGCGGCGCAGCGGCGCGGACGCCGTCCACCCGGGTTACGGGTTCCTCGCCGAGAACGCAGAGTTCGCGGCGGCGGTGACCGACGCGGGTCTGACCTGGGTCGGTCCGCCGGCCAAGGTCATCGCCGCGATGGGTGACAAGCTGGCGGCGAAGGCGCTGCTCGCCGAGGCGGGCGTGCCGATGCTGCCGAGCTGGACCGACACCGACCAGGCCACCGGCTTCCCGGTGCTGGTTAAGGCGTCCGCCGGTGGCGGTGGCCGGGGCATGCGGATCGTCCGGGACGCGGCCGAGCTCGCCGAGGCCGTCGCCTCCGCGCGGCGCGAGGCGGCTTCGGCGTTCGGTGACGGCACGGTCTTCATCGAGCGGTACGTCGAGCGCGGCCGGCACGTCGAGGTGCAGATCCTCGGCGACACCCACGGGACCGTGCAGGTGCTCGGCGTCCGGGAGTGCTCGATCCAGCGCCGGCACCAGAAGATCATCGAGGAGGCGCCCGGTCTGGTGCCAGCCGAGGTGCGGGAGCGTCTGCACGAGGCGGCCGAGGCCGCCGGACGAGCTGTCGACTATGTGGGCGCGGGCACTGTCGAGTTCCTGCTGACGCCCGACGGGGCGGTCTACTTCCTCGAGATGAACACCCGACTCCAGGTGGAGCATCCGGTCACCGAACTGGCCACTGCGGACGGGCTGGACCTGGTCCGGATGCAGGTGCTGGTGGCCGAGGGTGAGCCGCTGCCGGCGCAGCACCACGATCCCGACACCCGTGGCCACGCGATCGAGGTGCGGCTCTGCGCCGAGGAGCCGACGCAGGGTTGGCGGCCCGCCACCGGCACCCTGCACCGCTTCCAGGTGCCGGGCGTGGACCGCGAGTTCGGCTCGATCCAGCGAGCGGGCCTGCGACTCGACTCCGGCGTGGTGGCCGGCTCGGTGGTAAGCGTGCACTACGACTCGCTGCTGGCCAAGGTGATCGCCGTGGCCCCGACCCGGTCCGAGGCCATCCGCGCGCTCGCGGGCGCGCTGGCGCGGGCCGAGATTCACGGCGTCGCCACCAACCGGGATCTGCTGGTCCGGGTGCTGCGCAGCCCGGAGTTCACGGCCGGCGAGATCGACACCGGCTTTCTGGACCGGCACCCGGAGGTCTTCGCGCCGCTGCTCCCCGCCGACCAGCTCCCGGTCACCGCGCTCGCCGCCGCGTTGGCCGGCGCCGCACACCGCCGATCGACCGCACCGGTGCTCGCCGGCCTCCCCTCCGGCTGGCGCAACGTGCCGGCCGTCGGACAGGTCACCCGCTTCACCGGTCCGGACGGCGAGATCGAGGTCCACTACCGGCTCGACCGCACCGGCGGCCTGGTCGATTGGTCCGTCGCGCAGCACGCCGACCCGGACAACCCCGACGGACGCCGCGCCGCCGGCCAACCCGGCGCCCCTGACGGGAGCGCCGAGCGGCAGGTGGTCGAGCTGATCGAGGCCAACCCGGACCGCGTGGTCCTCGACGTCGACGGGGTGCGGCGGTCGTACCGCGTACACCGGGTGGGGTCGGAGATCTTCGTGGACGGTCCGGACGGGGCGGCGAGCCTGGCCGAGCTGCCGCGTCTGCCCCTGCCGACCGCGGAGCTGGCCGCCGGGTCGCTGCTCGCGCCACTGCCCGGCGCGGTGACCCGGGTGCACGTCGAGGTCGGCCAGCGTGTCGCGGCCGGCGACCTTCTGCTCACCCTCGAAGCGATGAAGCTGGAACATCCCGTGCTCGCCCCGACCGACGGCGTGGTCGCCGAACTGCCGGTGTCCGCCGGTGGTCAGGTACGGACGGGCGACGTGCTGGCCGTTATCGGAAAGGACCACTGATGAACTTCGACCTCACTTCCGAACAGGACCAGTTGCGCGACGCGGTACGGGCGCTCGGCCGCCGGTACGGGCACGGCTACTTCGTCGAGAAGGCGAAGGCCGGCGAGCACACCACCGAGCTGTGGGCCGAGGCGGGGCGGCTCGGCTACCTGGGGGTCAACATCCCCACCGAGTACGGCGGCGGGGGCGGCGGCATCACCGAACTGGCAATCGTCTGCGAGGAGTTGGCGGCGGCCGGCTGCCCGCTGCTGCTGTTGGTGGTGTCCCCCGCCATCGCGGCCACCGTGATCGCCCGACATGGCACCGAGGAACAGCGCAAACGGCACCTGCCCGGTCTCGCCGACGGCTCAGCGAAGATCGTCTTCGCGATCACCGAGCCGGAGGCCGGATCCAACTTCCACCGCCTCGGCACGGTGGCCCGCCGCGACGGCGACGACTGGGTGCTCAACGGCCGCAAGTGCTACATCTCCGGGGTCGACGAGGCGGGTCACGTGCTCGTCGTCGCGAGGACGGAGGACTCCGCCACCGGGAAGCTCAAGCCCGCGCTCTTCATCGTGCCGACCGACGCGGCCGGGCTGACCCGGTCCAAGCTGGACATGGAGATCGTGTCCCCGGAGAACCAGTTCCTGCTCTACCTGGACGACGTGCGGGTGCCCGCCGACGCGCTGGTCGGCGAGTCCCTCGACGCCGGGTTGCCGGCCCTGTTCAGCGGGCTCAACCCCGAGCGGATCACGGTGGCGGCGATGGGTGCCGGCACCGGCCGGTACGCCATCGAGCGCGCCAGCGAGTACACCGCCACCCGCAAGGTCTGGGGTGGCCGGAGCATCGGCTCGCACCAGGGGGTGTCGCATCCGCTGGCGCACGCGGCCGTGCAGGTGGAGCTGGCCCGCCTGATGATCCAGAAGGCGGCCACGCTGTACGACGCCGGCCGTGACCTGGAGGCCGGGGTGGCCGGCAACATGGCCAAGTACGCGGCCGGCGAGGCCGCCGCGCTCGCCGTGGACACCGCCGTGCAGGCCCTCGGCGGGGCCGGCATGACCACCGAGTACGGGGTGGCGACGCTGTTGGGCGCGGTGCGGGCGGGTCGGATAGCCCCGGTCAGCCGGGAGATGATCCTCAACTTCGTCGCCCAGCACGTCCTGGGTCAGGAGAAGTCCTACTGAGGCGCGGCGGGCGGCCCGGGGGCGCGGCAGGCGGCGTCGATGCGGTACACCGGGCGGACGCGGCGGCCCAGCCCTTCCAGCAGCGAGTCCTCGACGTGGAAGTCGTGGATGCGCAGCCGGTGCCGGGGCAACTCCTCCTCGCTCGGGCAGAGCACCTGCGCCCGGACGAGTCCGACGGGCACGTACCGGACCCCACCCCGCTCCTGCAGGATCACCATGTTGACATCGTCGGTGGTCACCACGTGCCCTCGTACGTCCTCGGTCGGGCCGTTCTCGGCGCCCACCGTGGTGACGGTGAGCGGTAGGACCGGTGTGCTGATCACCGGCAGCGCGGCCCAGAGCAGCATGGCCAGCACCGCCACCTCGGTCACCGACGCCAGCGGACGGATGACCACGCCGGGCAGCGGCCCGGCGATGAACAGCGCCAGCACCGGCGGGACCGTCAGCAGCGCCAGCACCAGCAGGTCACCCTCCGCGCCGGCGGCGCGCAGCGTGGGCACCATCAGCCACCCGTACCCGGCGAACAGCGCGATGATCGCCAGGAACCGGGGTACGACCCATTCGTGCAACCGCTCCGGCCGGAGCTGGAACGCGGCCGCGAACGCGGGCAGCAGCAGCGGCAGGTAGAGCAGCGGCCAGGTGAGCAGGGCGAGCAGAAAGCTGGCCAGCACGAACCAGGCCGGGGTGAGGTCCGCCCAGCGGGCGAAGAGTGGACGACGTCGGGTGCCGGGTGGCAGGCGCTCCACGCTCACGGCCAGCACCGCGCCGAGCGCGAAGACGGCGACCAGCCCGGTGGAGAGCAGTCGGGCCGCGGTGGTGAGGAAACCCGCGAGCAGGTTGACCGTCCCGACGTTGGCGACCAGCAACAGGGTGGTCTGTAGCTCGCCGCCCGCCTCCACGCCGAGCCGGAGCACCGAGAAGATCGCCGGCACGCCCACGACTGCGGTCCAGAACGACTGGCTGGCCCGCGCCCGCCGTTCCGACGGGTCCCAGGGCACGCGCCCGGGCTCGACCTGGGCCGTCGGCTCGACCGGCACCGCCGCACGGGGCGGTGGAACCGGGCCGTCGGTGGCGGTCGGCGTCGTGCTCACGACGAGGGCGACTTGTCGTCGAAGTCCACCAGTTTCGGCACGTTCAGCGGCTGCGGCTGACGCTTCTCGACGTGCAACCACGGCCCGAGGGTGCTGTTGTACGCGATCTGCCAGGGGCTCGCCTCCCCGTTGCGGCCCATCTGGTAGCTCTTCTGCAGGAAGTACGCGACGAGGTCACGCAGCGCGGGGTCGCCGATCGGCACGCCGATGCCCAGCAGTTCGCTGGTGCCGAACGGCATGTCGACGACCTCGAACTCCCTCGGGTAGATGGACAGGAAGCCGGCGAGGATCGTCTCGTCGGAGCTGACCGCGTCGTACCGGCCGCGCCGGATACCGTCGACGCAGTCCCCCACGTCCTTCACCACGAACGTTCTGACCTGGTGCTTCTCCAGCTCGGCCTCCGTGGTGGACCCACCGCTGGTGCAGACCTTGTAGGCCGGGTCACGCAGGTCCTCAATGGTGCGGATCTTGTCCTTGAGCCGGACCGGCACCATCACCTCCTGGGTGGTGACGAAGTACGGGCCGGCGAAGCTGACCAGCTTCTCGCGCTCCTCGGTCATCGAGAAGCTGGACACCACAAGATCCACCGTGCCGCCCTGCAGCGCCGGGATGCGGTTCTCGGTGGCCACCGACACGAACTCCAGCCGCTGCTCGCCCTGGTAGCCCAGCGAGGCCGCGATGTACTTGCCGATCTCGACGTCGAAGCCGACGTGCTGGCCGTTACGCAGGTCGCCCATCAGCGGCTCCTTGGTGGCGACGCCGATGCGCAGCGTCGACTGACCGAAGGTGTGCGACTCCCGCAGTTTCTGCTGGACCGACGGCAGATCCGGCTCCTTGCGGCTGTCGCATCCGGCCGCAGCGGCCAGGGTGAGGGTCAAAGCGACCGCCAGCGTCGTCGCGACCGAGCGGAGCCGGGACCGGGGTGGGCGTACGTTCATGGGCGACCTCGCTGACGGAGCAGCCTGCGGAACACCGAGAGTAGCGAGGCGAGTCCACTGCGTACGCGATCCGATCGGTCAGGTCGACCCAACCGTTTGATCGACGCCGCTCGGCGTGGCGGATCGCCTCTGCGGTTGACAGCGAGCCGGGCCACGACATGCTGGAAGGGTGAATCGACTCTCCAGGATCGATGCGCGGATGGTGGCGGCGGTCGCGGCCCCGGGTGCCCTCGCGCTGCTGATCCTGCTGGTCGTCCTGCGCCGGCAGGACCTTGTCGGGGTCGTTCTCGCGCTGTTGTGCGTGCTGCTGGCGACGGTCGCCACCGTCGCCGTGTCGGCCGCCCGCCAGCGTGACGAACCGGAGCCGGCGGAGCAGCCGAACCCCACCGCCCCACCGGACCTGATGCCGTACGGCATCGACGCGGACACCCTCGACGCGCTGGACAGCCGGGACGCGTTGCGTGCGGTGCGTGACCGGGGACGGACGCGCGGCGGGTTCAGCGACCGGTGAGAGTGGGGGCGGTGAGCGCGTCGACGCCCCGGCCGGCCAGGCAGCGGTAGACCCGGTCGACGTTGCCGTCGACGGGCGGCAACACCTCCAGGTGCCAGCCGGCCGGCTCGGTGATCTCGGTGGTCAGCCGGAACGTCGTGGCGCTGCACACCTGTCGTACCTGCTCGGCGGCGACCACCTCGTCGTGGTCCGCGCCCACCAGCGGCACCGGCAGGATGCCCTCGGCGTACGCCTCCCAGGTGTGCCGGCCGTCGCAGGGGACCCGGGCCGCCTCCGCACGTTCGCCGCGGATGCGCACCGGGCCGAAGCACTCCAGTTCGGGCAGACAGCGGGCGCCACTGGGCAGTGCGGTCGGCACGCCGGCGCAACCGGGCAGCGGCCCGGTTGCCGGGGCCGCGACCCGGGTCACCGAGGGGGACGGGCTGGGCGGCCCGTCACTGCTGGCCACCCAGGCGCCGGTGGTGGCGGAGGCGGCGAGCGCCAGCACGCCGGCGCCGCCGAGGAACCAGCGTCGCCGCCAGCGCCGCCCGCCGGGCACGCCGGGGCGGGTGTCCTCGACCGGTGGACGGGGACCGGGCTGGCCCGTGCCGTACAGGCCGGATCGGGGCGAGCCACCGCCGATCGAGGCGCCGCCGCTGAGGGGGGCGCCACTCACCGGGGCGGCCGGCCCGCCGAACGGCAGGGTGGTGAGCAGGTCGTGCAGTTCGAGCGCGGACGGCCGCTCGCCCGGATCGTTGGCCATGCCGAGCCGCAGCACGTCGATCAGCTCGTCCGGCACGCCGGGCAGGGCGGGGATCGGCTGGTTGAACATCTCCAGCACGGTCACCAGACTGGGGTTGCGCTCGGACTGCCACCGCGGCGGTCGGCCGTGCATCACCGCGTAGAGGGTGGCGCAGAGCGCGTACACGTCGACGGCCGGCGATGGCGGGCTGTGGCTGAACATCTCCGGTGGCGCGTACGCCGGGGTGAGCACCTCCAGGGTGACCGAGGCGTCCCGGGCCTCGGCCAGTACGGCCAGCCCGAAGTCGGCAAGCACCGCCGAGTTGAAGTGTGAGTAGAGGATGTTCGCGGGCTTGACGTCCCGGTGCAGCACCCCGGCGCCGTGCGAATGGGCCAACGCGTCGGCGATCTTGATGCCGAGGTCGCGGGCCTCCACCGGCCCGAGCGGCGAGTTGCGCATCCGCTCGGCGTACGACCCGTCGCAGAGTTCCATGATCAGGTACGGGTGCTGGTCGACGGTCACGCCGACGTCGAAGAGGTCCACGACGTGCGGGTGCGACGACATCCGTCCGGCCGCCCGCGCCTCGCGCAGGAAGCGGGCCTGGTCGCGTTCGCTGTCCAGCGTGCGATTTTCGACCTTGACGGCGACCTCGCGGTCGACGGAGATCTGGGTGGCCTGGTAGACGGTGGCGTAACCACCTCGGGCAAAGACCCGCAAATCAGTCAGACCGGGCACGATCGGCACCGGCAGGCCGCCGGTCGGGGTGTCGGTCACCGCTCGAAAATACCCAACCCTGCCGGTGGCTCAGCGCACCGCGTCCGCCGAAGCGGCCGGCGCTGAAGCGGCAGAGGCGGGCGGCGTGCCCCGGCGAGCGTCCATCCGCAGGCCGACCGCGGTCGCCACCGCACCGAGCCCTTCCCACGCGGCCACGCCGAAGAACCTGTCGGGAGCGATGTCGGCCAGCACGGCGATGGTGAACACGGTGAAGGTGACCAACCGGAACACCACCGTGAACCGGTAGAACGACCGCCACTCGGTGACCGTAGCGAGCAGGTAGTAGACGCCCATGTTGAACGCCGCCATCGAGGACGCCAGCAGGAAGGTGCCGGTGTAGTCGCCGGCGGAACGCGTCGCCGGCACCTCGAACCCGAGCATGCGCAACTGCGCCTCCGGCCAGAGCAGACCGACGCCGCCCATCACGAGCGCCAGGACGCCGAAGACCGCGATGGTCCAGCCGGCGACGGAACGCGGCAGCTTCATGGTGGGCCTCCCCCAGGCACGGCGACGGTCACCACTGTGGAGCACCGCGCGGTGGTGACACGCTAGCCGCTCCCCGGGACAACCACATCCCCAGAACCGCCAAAACCCACCGAACCCCCACCCACCCGCGGGCGACGATCATGACGTTATTGCGTCGACACGCCGGCGTCGGTGGCAACAACTTCATGATCAGCGGGCGGGGGATTCGTGGGGGTCAGGCGTTCCTGGAGGGCTTTGGCGGCCCGTCGTTCGCTGCGCTGTTCCGTCGCGTACGCCAGGCGGACCGCCTCGTCGGCGCAGGACCGGGCCTCCTCCGGGTGGCCGCAGGCCGCCAACGCCTCGGCGAGCACGCTCGCCGCGATCACCTGACTGCGTACGTCCTCGGCGGGTGCGGCGACCGCCCGTCGGGCCCAGTCCAGCGCCTGCTCCCGCTGACCGTGGGCGAGCAGCGCCGACGCGTACCGGGCCATGGTCTGGCGGCGGGACAGGAGCAGGGAGGGCGTGGTGGCGGCGGCCGTCGCCACGGGGGCGAGCAGCCCGACCGCAGTCGCCGGATCGCCGGCCGCCAGTCGGGCGGTGGCCAGCAGCACCCGGGGCGCGACCTGCGCCGGCGCCTGCGGGTTGTGCGGCTCGACGGCCGTCAACACCGCCCGTGCGGCCTGCTCTGCGGTCTCGTGGTCGCCCATGTCCAGCGCCACGGAGCCGCGCAGCGTGCCGGCCATTCCGGTGAGCAGCGGGTGGGAGGTCTGCTCGGCGTACACCAGGGCGTCGGTGAGCAGGTCGGCCGCGTGTTCCGGCTCGCCCAGCCCACGCGCCACGACGGCCCGGACCACCAGCGCGAACCCGCGCCCCCAGTCATCGGAGGCGGCCGCGAACTCGCGGTACGCGCGGCGGGCCTCCCGGTCCGCCTCGGCCAGGTCGCCCAGCTCCGCGGTGGCGTACGCCGCGACCGCGCGCAGCGTACCCACCGCCCACGCCTCGCCCACCCGCTCGCCGAAGGGCAGGAAGACCTGCGCCAGGCGGCACGCCTCCCGCAGCCGACCGGCGAGCAGCCGGGCGAACGCGGTGGTGCCCCGCAGCCACGCCCGACCGTACGGGTCCTTCAGCTCGGCGAAGAGCCGTGCGGCCCGACCGAGCACGGCGTCGGTGCCGGCGAAGTCACCCCGGGTGGTGGTCACCCACGCCAGGTTCTGCAGCGACCAGGCCTGCCCGCGCCGATCCTGCGCGGCGAGGCTGACCTGGTACGCGGCGGCCAGCCGGCTGCTCGCCTGGCTCAGCCGACCGGCCACGAAGTCGCCCATGCCGAGCCGGCGCATGGCGGACGCGCGCAGCGTGGGCAGCCCTTCGGCGGTGGCCACCTGCAACGCCTCCTGCCAGGCGGCCTCCGCCCGGCCCTGCTCACCGAGGGTCTGCTGGGCCTGCCCGGCGAGCAGCAGGGCGCTGGCCCGGGTGGCGTCGTCCCCCGCGTTCGCGGCGATCTTCTCGGCGAAGGCGAGCGCGTCCACCACCCGACCGATCTGCAGCAGCGCGCGGGCGTGCACCACCCGGTCGGTCGCCGGCACCCCGTCGCGAGCCAGTTCGCTGGCGCGTTCGGCGTACTCGACGGCGAGGGCGGGCTCCCCGGCGGACAGTGAGCGGCGGGCGGCCCGGCCGAGTGCGGCGATCCCGAGCGGGACCACGGCGCGGGCCGGCGCGTCCGGTCGCAGTTTCACCGCGTCGGCGAGCGTGGCCGCCCGCTGCACGTGTGCGGCGACGAAGTCGTCGCGGGCCTCCTCCGAGAAGCCGCCCGCGGTGACACCCTCGGCCGGCGCGGCCCAGCGGGCCAACGCGGCGTGCCGCTCGGCCAACTCCGCCTTGCTCACCCCGGCGTACGCGGCCTCCCGCATGAGCGGGGTGGCGAACGCGTACCCGGAGCGGGTGCGGTGCAGCATGCGGCGTTGCAGCAGCTCCTCGACGGCGCGGTCGAACTCGACGGCGACCACCGCCGACGGCCTCCCGTCCCGGCGCTGCTCGCGGAGCGCTTCCAGCGCGCCCGTCGGCACGGTGTCGCCGACGACGGCGGCGTCGCGCAGCACGGAACGGGCGTCCGGAGGCAGCGCGTCGATCCGGGCGGCGAGGACGGCCGCGAGGTCCCGCGAGAGCAGCCGGCTGCCCAGCGAGCCGGGCACCAACCGCCAGCCGGACGAGTCCTGGTCCCGCGTGCCGGCGGCGGTGGTCAGCGCACCGCGCTCGATCAGCAGGGTGACCAACTCGGCCAGGTAGAACGGGTTGCCCTGGGCGGTGGCGAGCAGCCGGTCGGCGTCGGCCGGCGGCAACTTCCCGCCGCCGAGATAGCTGGTCAGCAGGCGGGCCGCGTCGGCGCCCCGCAGCGGCGGCAGGGAGTGCACCTCGGCGTCCGCGACACGGGTCAACGCACCGGCGGTACGGACCAGTTCGGGGCGGCCGAGCAGCAGGACGAGCACCGGGCCGGTGAGTCGGGAGAGGGTCGACCCGAGGGCGCTGATGGTCTCGGCGGTCGCGTCGTGCAGGTCGTCCACCACGATCACCAGCGGCGCTTCCGAGGCGAGCCCGCTGAGCAGGTCGGCCACGGCGTTCGGCACCGCCTCGGCGTCGGCGGCCGCCGCACCCGCGGCGCCCCACTCGCCGTTGTCGGTGCCGGAGTGCGCGGGCAGTTCGGCGTAGCCGAGCAGGGCGAGCAGTTGGTCGTTGGCGATCGGAGCCGTCTCACCCGAGCGGGCGAGACGCTGGCCGAGTCGGCGTAGCCGCTCCTCCACGGCCGGCCGGGTCAGCGCGGTGGCGGCGTCGCTGGGGAGACCGACGGCGGCACGGACCAGGTCGGCCAGGGGCGCGAGCCGACGCCGCTCGCCGAAGGCGGCGCAGCGTACCGACAACACCCGCGCGCCGGTGTGCGCCGCGTACCGGCCGGCGCCCACGTCGTACCCGGCCGCGAGGCGCTCCACCTCGGCGGCGAACCGGGACTTGCCGATGCCCGCCTCGGCGGTCATCAGCAGCACCCGCGGGTCACCCTGGTCGATCACCTCGGCGAGTCGGCCGGCGACCCGCCCGATCTCGGTCTCCCGGCCCACGTAGGGCGCCTCGTCGCCGAGACCCGAGCGGGTGCCCGGCGCGTCCAACAGGCCCAGCAGCTCGTACGCCTCGACCGGTTCCCGCTTGCCCTTGAGCCGCAGCGGGCGCAGCGCCCGCCAGGAGGCGACGTGCCGGGTGGCGGCGGCGGTGCGCCCGCCGGCGTAGACCGCGCCGACGGCAGCGGCGTCGGCCAGCCGGGCGGCGGTGTTCACCGTGTCGCCGATGACCGTGTACTCGATGGCGGCCTGGATACCCGCGATGACGTCGCCCGTGTTCAGGCCGACCCGCAGACCGAGCGGCGCGCCGCCGCCCCGCTCGTCGTCGAGCACCCGGCGCACCGCCCGCTGCATCGACAGGGCGGCCCGGACGGCCCGCTCGGCGTCGTCCTCGTGCGCCACCGGGGCCCCGAAGACCGCCATGATCCCGTCGCCGGTCAGCTTGTCGACGTGCCCGCCGAAGGTCTTGACGGCGCCGGCCAGGGCAGCGAGCACGCGGTCGGTGACCGCGCCGACGCGTTCCGGGTCGAGGTCCTCCGACCAGGAGGTGAATTCGGAGAGGTCACCGAAGAGAACGGTGACGACCCGGCGCTCGGCCGCCGGCAACGTGGCGGCCGCCGGTAGCGCGGCGCCGCAGTTGTGGCAGAACCGTGCGCCGGGGACGGCGACAGTTCCGCACACCGGGCAGGTCACGTGTGCTCCAACCCACTGACCCCCGGCGCGGATTCCCCGCTGTCGACGCCCAGATATTCGAGCTGGGCACGGACCGACCATTCCGCCGCCCACCAGAGCGAGCGGTCCACGTCCGCGTAGACCGCCGCCACCACGTCGGCGGGCGTCCGGGCGCCGGCGTCGACCGCCGACCGGACCTGGTCGAGCCGGGCCCGCCGGTGGGCGAGGTAGAACTCGGCGGCGGCGGCGCAGTCGGCCAGCGCCGGGCCGTGGCCCGGCAGCGCCGCGATCCCGGTGTACGCGGACAGCAGCTCGAGGCTGCCCAGGTAGTCGCCGAGGTTCCCGTCCGGGTGGGCTACCACCGTCGTGCCCCGGCCCAGGATGGTGTCACCGGTGAGCACCACCCGCTCGTCGCCGCGCTCGATGAGGAAGCAGACCGAGTCGGCGGTGTGTCCGGGAGTGTTCAGCAGGCGGATGCCGAGGGTGTCGTCGAGCGTGGTCTCGGCGCTCAGTGGCGTACCGCCGATGGTGTGCGCCGGGTCGGCGGCGAGGACCGGCGCACCGACCAGCTCACGCAGGCGGGCGGCGCCCTCGGTGTGGTCCGGGTGGCCGTGGGTGATGAGGATCAGGCCGATCGGGCCGTGCTCCGCGATCCGCCTCAGGTGCCCCTCGTCGGCCGGCCCGGGGTCGACCACCACGGCGTGGTCGGCGTCGGGCGCGCGCAGCACCCAGGTGTTGGTCCCGTCGAGGGTCATCGGCCCCGGGTTCGGCGCGCGCAGCAGCGAAACCCACGCCGGCAGCTCGCCAGCCAATGCCGCCACGGCCCCCGTCACGTGCCCGCTCATGGCTGCGATCGTACGACCCCGCCCGACACTCCCCGCGATCTTGCACTTCCTGCTGCTACTTCATGCCTGTTCACGGCATTCGTCGGGACAGGAAGTGCAAGATCGCGGTGGGGTCAGGCGACCTCGACGATCAGTTCGATCTCCACCGGGGCGTCCAGGGGGAGTTCGGCCACGCCTACCGCGCTTCTCGCGTGCCGGCCGGCCTCGCCGAAAACGGTGCCGAACAGGTCGGAGGCACCGTTGATCACGGCGGGCTGGCCGATGAACCCGGGGGCCGAGGCCACGAAACCGGTCACCTTAACCACCTTGACCACGTTCTCCAGGCCGACCAGCGAGTCGACCGCCGCCAGCGCGTTGAGCGCGCACCGCTGGGCCAGATCCTTGGCCTGCTCGGCGGAGATCCCCGCGCCGACCTTGCCGGTCGCCAGGAGCTTGCCCTCGGCGATGGGCAGCTGGCCCGAGACGTACACGTGCTGCCCGGACTGCACGGCCGGCACGTAGCTGGCCACCGGCGGCACCACGTCGGGCAGCTCGAGGCCCAACTCGGCGAGCTTCGCGTGGGGGCCGTTGCTCATCGCGTCACCTCGCCGTTCGCGATCGCGGAGCGTCGCCGCGCCGGAGTCCCGGCGCTCACGCCTTGGGCCGCTTCAGGTACGCCACGAGCTGGTCCGGATTCGGGCCGGGGACCACGGCGACGAGTTCCCACCCGTCCTCACCCCAGTTGTCGAGGATCTGCTTGGTCGCGTGGACCAGCAGAGGGACCGTGGAGTATTCCCACTTCTGCATCG
The DNA here is from genome assembly GCF_040656575.1 of Micromonospora sp. NPDC049801. NCBI lineage: Bacteria > Bacillati > Actinomycetota > Actinomycetes > Micromonosporales > Micromonosporaceae > Micromonospora > Micromonospora sp. NPDC049801. The sequence goes on from NZ_JBFAMS010000018.1 coordinate 70,231, forward strand.
CTGGAGGGCTCCCTCGTGGTGCGGACTTCGTCGAGGCACAGCCTACGGTCCGCTGGCCGGGCGGGGCGCGGGACGTTGCTCCGGCGTGGCCGGCAGCTCTCCACAGGGCCCCTCGTGCCCGTACCCCTGCGGGCAACGCGAGCGGTCGGGCAGCAACAGGTCGCAGAAGACCCGGTGCCGGTTGTTCTGGTCGTCCGCGTTGGACACGGTCGTCTCACCCGCGTCCAGTTCCGGCAGGAAGCCCAGCGACACCGCGACCCGCCCGGCCAGCAGGGTCGCCGCCGCCAGATCGGGCACCCGGATCGGCAGGTGGATGACGAAACCCGGCTCGTCGTCGTCCCGCGACCGCTCGACCGGTCGGTTCGACGCTCGGGCGATCTCCGGCGGCTCCGAAACCCGGCGGTACGACCGCTCGTTGATGGGCAGGTTGCCGACCAGCCCGCCGGCCACCTCACCCGTGGACCCGAGCCGCCGTTGCCGGTCGTTCGTCGGGAACTGGGTGCGAGGGATGTTGTCCGCGTCGCGCATGAACTGCCTCCGGTCGTACCTCTCGGATCACGCTTCCGGTCGGGCTCAACCAACCGTTCCGGTCCCCCGCACCGGGACGAAGGTAGGTCCAGGGGGGCGGTCTCGCCAACAGGACGCGCACGATCAGTCACCCAGAGTCACATATGTGACAGACCGGGGGCAGGAATCCCGACTGCGTCGGATGTCACCATCCGCTTCTCCGGCTCGAGAAGTGACGTACGGCGCGGTAGGGGCGACACCGAACCGGCGGTCGGCCGCTACCCTCTCGGTCGGACGGTCGCGCAGCGCCCGGCCGCCCGCTCGATCTCGCTCGGCGCCCGGGGTGGCGGCCGGGCGCCGCACCCCCGGGGGAACGAGATGACCCAACCGCCCAGCGGCGACCAGGCCGGCCCGCGCGCTCTTCCGCCGGCCCACCCGGACCCCACCGGCCAGCCCGACGCGGCGACCAGCCCCGGACAGTCCGACCCGACGACCTCCACCGGCGAGTCCGGCTCGCCGACCACACCGGCCCAGCCCGCTATCCCGGCCCAGCCCGGCCCGTCGGCCCAGCCCGGCCAGCCCGCCGGGGCCAGCCCGCCGGCGTTCCCCGCTCAGAGCGCCGGGTCCGGCCCATCCGCCCCCGGCGGGCAGCTCGCCCTCCCCGGCCAGCCCTTCTCCGGCCAGCCAGTCCCCGGTCAGCCCCTCTCCGGCCAGCCCGTCTCCGGTCAGCCACTCTCCGGTCAGCCTGTCTCCGGCCAGCCTGTCTCCGGTCAGCCACTCTCCGGCCAGCCCGTCTCCGGCCAGCCACTCTCGTCCGGTCAGCTCGGGGCAGGGGCGTTTCCCGCGCAGCCCGGAGCGTCGGCCGCGCCCGCCCCGCCCGGTGGCGTCCCGCAGAACGGGGGCCCGGCCGACACGTCGGCGCTGCCCGTCTCCCCGGGCGCGATTCCGCCGCCCCCGCCCGGCTACCCGCCGTACGCCGGCACCGCCGAGCCGAAGAAGAAGCGCGGTCTGCTGATCGCGGTCATCGCGCTGGCCGTGATCATGGTGCTCTGCGTCGGTGGTGGCGTCGTGACGTTCCTGACCCTGCGCAACGCCGAGTCCGGCGAGGGCGCGAAGGAGCCGGCGGTCGCCGTCGACGAGTTCCTCACCGCCGTCTACAAGGATCGGGACGCCGGCAAGGCCGCCGAGCACGTCTGCGCCGCCTCGCGCGACGACAAGAAGATCGCCGCCAAGGTGGCCGAGGTGGAGAAGTACGCCGCCACGTACCAGAACCCCCGATTCAAGTGGACCACCCCGAAGGTCGACAACCAGACCGGCGACCGGGCCACCGTCTCCACCCGGGTCACCATGACCACGGCCGACGAGAAGGTTGCCGACCAGGACCTGCGCTTCACCGTGGTGCAGAAGACGGGTTGGTGGGTCTGCGAGGTCGCGTGACCCGTCGCCCTGGATAGGCTCGACAGGTGCGTGCACCTGAGCGGCCGTCCGACCCGGCCGGTAGCGGATGGTCGGCCCGCCTCCACGTCGTGACCGGCAAGGGCGGCACCGGCAAGACCAGCGTGGCGGCGGCGCTGGCCCTGGCGCTGGCCGCCGGTGGCCGGCGCACCCTGCTGGTGGAGGTCGAGGGCCGACAGGGCATCGCCCAACTCTTCGGCCTCGACCCGATGCCGTACGAGGAGCGACACCTCGCCGACGCGCCGGACGGCGGTGAGGTGCGCGCGCTCGCGGTGGACGCCGAGGAGGCCCTGCTCGAATACCTCGACATGTTCTACAAGCTGGGCGCGGCGGGGCGGGCGCTGCGCAAGCTGGGGGCCATCGACTTCGCCACCACCATCGCCCCGGGCCTGCGGGACGTGCTGCTCACCGGCAAGGTGAAGGAGGCCACCACCCGTACCTCGGGGCAGCGGCGCGCGTACGACGCCGTGGTGCTGGACGCGCCGCCCACCGGTCGGATCGGTCGTTTCCTCAACGTGACGGCCGAGACGGCCCGGCTCGCCAAGGTCGGCCCGATCAAGACCCAGAGCGAGGGGGTCTCCGCCCTGCTGCGCTCCCCGATGACGGCCGTGCACGTGGTCACGCTCCTGGAGGAGATGCCGGTGCAGGAGACGGTCGACGCCATCGCCGACCTGACCTCCCTCGGCTTCGGCATCGGGAAGGTGATCGTCAACGGCGCCCGGCCCTCGTTGCCGGCCGGACCGGCGGTCACCGCGGCGGACCTGCGCCGGGGTCTGGTCGCCGCTGGACTGCCGGCCGATCAGGACATCGTGGCCGGATTGCACGACGAGGCACGGGACCAGCTCATCCGGCGCGAACTGGAGGATTCCCTCCGCGCCGACCTGGTGGAGCTGGGGCTGCCGATGGTCGAGCTGCCGTTGCTGCCGGACGGGGTGGACCGGACGGGCCTCGCGACCCTGGCCCAGGCCCTCGTCCACGCCGATTGACTCACACCTGAGCGCAGCACGGGCGCATGGACCGACGCGGCCCGATACGCTCGATTGGTGCCTTCCGAAGACGCGGCGCCGCAGCTGGACGTCGACCAGATCCTCGCCGACCCGGGCGTGCGGATCGTCGTGTGCTGCGGTGCCGGCGGGGTGGGAAAGACGACCACGGCCGCCGCGCTGGCGCTGCGGGCCGCCGAGCAGCACGGCCGCCGCACGGTGGTGCTCACCATCGACCCGGCCCGCCGGCTCGCCCAGTCGCTGGGCCTGACCGAGCTGGACAACACGCCCCGGCAGGTCAAGGGCATCGACGTCGAGGCCAGCGGCGGTGAGTTGCACGCCATGATGCTGGACATGAAGCGCACCTTCGACGACGTGGTCCTTGCGCACACCGACCCGACGAAGGCCGCGGAGATCTTCGCGAACCCGTTCTACCAGGCCATGAGCTCGACGTTCGCCGGCACCCAGGAATACATGGCGATGGAGAAGCTGGGCCAGTTGCACGCGCGCGGCGAGTGGGACCTGATCGTGGTGGACACCCCGCCGTCCCGCTCGGCGCTGGACTTCCTGGACGCGCCGGCCCGACTCTCCCGCTTCCTCGACGGTCGGATGCTGCGCCTGCTGCTGGCACCGGCGCGCAGCGGCGGGCGGAGCATGTTCAGCCTGGTCACGGCGTCGTTCGGGATGTTCTCGAAGGTGGTGCAGAAGGTCCTCGGCGCGCAGCTGCTCACCGACCTGTCCGGCTTCGTGGCCGCACTCGACTCGATGTTCGGGGGCTTCCGGCAGCGGGCCGAGCAGACGTACCGGATCCTCCAGGCGGGGGAGACGGCCTTCCTGCTGGTCGCGACGCCGGAGCCGGACGCGGTCCGGGAGGCCGCCTACTTCGCGGGCCGCCTGCGCGAGGAGAAGATGCCGCTCGCCGGCCTGGTGCTCAACCGGGTGCACCGCCCGGTGGTTCCGAAGCTGGACGCCGAGCGGAGTCGCGCCGCCGCGGAGCGGTTGGCGGAGCTGGGTGGACACGAGGGCACCGCCGACGTGCTGCGGGCGCACGCGGCGCTGGCGCGTCAGGCGGTACGCGAGCAGCAGGTCGCCGCGCGGTTCACCGAGGCGTTCCCGGCGGTGCCGGCGGTGTCGGTGACGGCGCAGCCCGCCGACGTGCACGACGTCGACGGGCTACGGACGATCGGCGCGGCGATCAGCCGGTCGTGAGCGGCGTCAGGTTGCCGCGGTGACCAGGATCTTGTCCTTGCCGGCCTGGTCCTTGCTGTTCTTCTTCATCGCTGCCTCGAACATCTTGCGCCAGCTCGTCACCTGCGGGTGACGACGCAGCAACGCTCGGCGTTCCCGTTCGGTCATACCGCCCCACACACCGAACTCGATCCGGTTGTCCAGCGCGTCGGCCAGGCACTCGTACCGAACTGGGCAGCTTCGGCAGATCCGCTTGGCCACGTTCTGTTCGGCGCCCTGTACGAACAACGCGTCCGGGTCCCCGTTCTGACACGCCGCCAGCGACGGCCAGTCAGTGATCATGCCCATGTGTACTCGTCCCCCCTTGCAGTACCTACCGACCTCGTTGCACGGCAGCCGGCAATTTCCCCCCGATCGCCCGGCTCACCTTCCCCAAGGCGGCGCGGACGACATGTGGCGCTGTCGCCGCCATCATCATGCTCTGTAGTCGACTGATTACGCAACGTTGTCGGCGAAATCCATCATTCCGGACACTCCCGGCTTCCCGGGCTCTCGACCGCCGGTTACCCCGCCGAGGTCCACGAAAACGCTGCGCCGCCTTCACCAAACGGAGGAGACTCACGCCGATCACACGCAACCTCGTACCGGGGGTCATGCGTTTAGCACAACGAGGGCAGCGCGCGCAGGAAATGGGGAAAGACGCCCAGGCGCCCCTCGTTCCCTACTCGCGTACCATGCCGAGGTGACCTGGATGCGGAAACGTGACCACAATGTGCTGACCAACGCCGCATCGCTGGCCATCTGCGGCCTGTTGGCCGGCGTGGTGGTCGCTGCGGCGGCCTTCCCCGCGGTGGCGATGTCCGGACTGGCCGCGAAGGCCGGCGCTGAGACATTCGGCAACCTGCCAACGGAGCTGACGGTGGCCCGCGCGCCACAGATCAGCTATCTGTTGGCCTCGGACGGCAAGACACCGCTTGCGACGATGTATGACGAGAACCGCCGCGACGTGAAGCACGCCGACATCTCGCCGTACATGATCAAGGCCATCATCGCGGCCGAGGACCACGACTTCTACAAGCACAACGGCGTCGACATCAACGGTGTCGCCCGCGCGTTCGTCAACAACCAGAACGAGAGCGCCGGCCGCCAGGGCGCCTCGACGCTGACCATGCAGTACGTCCGGCTGGCGATCGCCTACTCGGCCACCCACCCGGCCGACGTGGTGGCGGCGACCGAGGACACCAGCGCCCGCAAGCTCCGCGAGATGCGCCTCGCCCTGCAGGTCGACAAGGAGTTCTCCAAGGACGAGATCCTGACCCGCTACCTCAACCTCGCCTCGTTCGGCAATGGCGCGTACGGCATCTACGCGGCCAGCCAGGTCTACTTCGGCAAGCCGCCGAGCAAGCTGAAGATCGAGGAAGCGGCGCTGCTGGCCGGCATGGTCAAGGCCCCGACGACGAACGACCCGACCACCAAGAGCGGTTACCCGCTGGCGCTGGACCGTCGTAACTACGTCATCCAGAACATGGTCGACACCAAGGCCATCACCCAGCAGGAGGCCGACGCCGCCAAGGCGGTCAAGCTGAAGGTCCAGGACAAGCGCACCCCGAACGGCTGCGTCGCCACCAACGTCAACAGCTGGGGCTTCTTCTGCGACTACTTCTACCGCTGGTGGATGCAGCAGCCGACGTTCGGCTCGACGCCGTACGACCGTGAGCGCCGGCTCAAGAGCGGCGGCTACACCGTCGTGACGTCGATCGACGTGCAGGCGCAGAAGGGCGCGGACAAGGCGGTCCGCAAGTCCAAGAGCGAGAACAGCAAGGAAGCCGCCATGGTCGCCGTGGTCGAGCCGGGCACCGGCCGGGTGCGGGCGCTCGCGGTCAACCGGCAGTTCAAGCTGGACGACCCGAAGCACCCGAAGAACAAGATCTCCAGCGATCCGGCGAAGAGCAAGCGGGGCATCAAGGGCAACTACCCGGCGACGGTCAACCCGCTGCTCACCGGCGGTGACGGCATCGCCGGCTACCAGGCCGGCTCGACGTTCAAGATCTTCACGATCGTGGCGGCCCTGGAGAAGGGCGTCCCGCTCAGCTACTCGATGAACGCGCCGCAGCAGTTCAAGTCGGAATACATCATCGACAGCAGCAGCGAAGCGGCCTGCCCCGGCACCCACTTCTACTGCCCGACCAACTCCGGCAAAAAGGCCGGTGGCGTGCAGAACATGTGGACCGCGTTCGCCCAGTCGGTCAACACGTACTTCGTGCCGCTGCAGCAGCAGGTCGGCGCGGAGAACGTGGTCGACGTCGCCAAGCGGGCCGGCATCCAGTTCCGGGCCAGCAACGACGCCAAGTTCGCCGCCACCAAGGACGCGGCCCACCAGTGGGGCGCATTCACCCTGGGCGTCTCCTCCACCACGCCGCTGGACCTGGCCAACGCGTACGCGACCCTCGCGGCGGACGGCAAGTACTGCGAGCCGATCCCGGTGCAGGAGATCCGCGACCCGGAGGGCAAGAAGCTGGACATCGCCAACCCGCGCTGTGAGAAGCGGTTCAGCACCGAGGTGGCCCGCGCCGCCGTCGACGCCGCCCGCTGCCCGGTCGGCGACAACTCCAAGACCAGCAAGTGCGGCAGCAGCCGTACGGCCGCCGCGGTGAAGGGCATCGTCGACGCGCCGGTGGCCGGCAAGTCCGGCACCACCGACTCGGAGAAGACGGCCGCGCTGGTCGCGATGACCAAGCAGTACGCGGTGGCCGGCATCATGGCCGACCCGGACTGGCCGCAGACGAACGTCAAGATGAAGCACTCCGAGAAGGACGGCATCAACCCGCCGGTGTACGAGACGCTGCGGGACGCCATGAAGGGCAAGCCGCGCATCAACTTCGAACCCCCGGGCCAGAAGATCTCCGAGGGTGACCAGCGCAGCATCCCCGACGTGAAGTGCCAGCCGGTCGACACCGCGAAGTCCCGGATCAAGGGCGCCGGCTTCGAGCCGGTCGTGTCCGAAACGAAGGTGGCGTCGTCCTGCCCGGCGGGCACCGCCGCCGGCACCAGTCCGGACGGGCGCACCATCAAGGGCGGCGTGGTCACCATCCAGATCAGCACCGGCGCCGGCGGCACTCCGCCGGACAGCAACAAGCCCGGGCAGCCCGGCAACCCGCCCGGCCGCCCCGGTAACCGTCCGGGCGGCTGAGGCCCGGCGACACCTGCGAACGGGCGGGCACCCTCTCTCGGGGGTGCCCGCCCGTTGCGTTGGGTCGAACCGGAGCCGCGTGGCGGATCAGAGGCCGAGCTGTCGCCGTACCTCGGCGGCCACCCGACCCCCCTCGGCCTGGCCGGCCACCGCGGCCTGGGCCGCCTTCATGGCCGGGCCCATCTGGGCCTTCCCGGTGAAGCCGCCCGCGGCGAGCGCCCCCGCGACCAGGTCGGTCAGCTCGGCATCCGAGAGCTGCTTGGGCAGGTAGCGGTCCAGCACCTCGCCCTCGGCGGTCTCCTTGGCGGCCTGCTCGGTGCGGCCCGCGTCGGCGAAGGCGGTGGCCGCCTCCCGGCGCTTCTTGGCCTCCTTGGTCAACACCGCGAGCACCTCGTCGTCGGTGAGCTCGCGCTTGGCCTTGCCGGCCACCTCGGCGGTGCCGACGGCGGCCAGGGCCATCCGCAGCGTGGAGGTCGTCAGCTCGTCGCGCGCCTTGAGCGCGGAACGCATGTCGGCGGTGAGGCGGTCCTTCAGCGTGCTCATGGACGGTCAAACTACCCTGAACGCCATGCGAAAGCGCACACTATTCCGCCTCGCCGCCGGAACCGCAGCGGTTGGAGCGACCACCCTCGCGTACGCGTCGCTCGTCGAGCGCAACCTGTTCACCCTGCGGCGGTACGACGTGCCGATGCTCCCGGCCGACGCGGAGCCGCTGCGCGTGCTGCACCTGTCGGATCTGCACATGATGCCCAACCAGGCCCGCAAACAGCGCTGGGTGGCGTCGCTGGCCGCCCTGGACCCCGACCTGGTGGTGGTGACCGGCGACAACATGGCGCACCCCGGGGCGGTGCCGGGCGTGCTGCGGGCGCTACAACCGCTGCTGGACTATCCGGGGGCGTTCGTGTTCGGCTCCAACGACTACACCGGTCCGGTGCTGAAGAACCCCTTCAGCTACTTCCTGCCCGAGCGGGAGTACACCGAGGGCGTCGAGTTGCCCTACGAGGAGCTACGCCAGGTCTTCACCGGCGCCGGCTGGGCAGACCTGAACAACGCCCGGACGAGCCTCAAGGCCGGCGGTCGCGAGCTGGACCTCGTCGGCGTCGACGACCCGCACATCGACCGGGACGACTACCCGGCCGTGTCGGGTCGGGTGGCGTCCTCCGCCGATCTGTCCATCGCCGTGACGCACTCCCCCGAGCCGCGGGTGCTCGACCAGATGGCCGCCGACGGCTTCGGCCTCCTGTTGGCCGGGCACACCCACGGCGGGCAGGTCTGCGTCCCGGGGTACGGGGCGCTGGTCACCAACTGCGGCCTGCCCCGCTCGATGGCGCGCGGTCTGCACCGATGGCCGGGCTCGGACTCGTGGCTGCACGTCTCCGCCGGCCTCGGCACCCACCCGACGGCCCCGGTCCGCTTCGCCTGCCCACCGGAGGCGAGCATCCTGACCCTGATCCCCCGCTAGGCTTGATCGACTCGACTTCCCGCAAACCGGCCCATCCGCCCGGACCGGACACCGCGCTTTCAAAGAAGGCGTGTCGATCACCCTCGTGACCGGGCTGGGGCGGCGGGGGTACCGAGTTTGACCATCGGAGCGGGTGGGCTACTATTTGTCGGCACGCCTCGGGGTGTGGCGCAGCTTGGTAGCGCGCTTCGTTCGGGACGAAGAGGTCGTCGGTTCGAATCCGGCCACCCCGACCAGAGGTAAGAGGGCACATCCGATCGATCGGATGTGCCCTCTGCGTATGTCGTCAGGCCGCGACTATCGACGTATCAACGCCTCGATACCCCGCAGTCGTTCGGCCAGTTCCGCTGCCGCCGACTGCGCGGACGCCAATGGCGGACCGAGTTGGGCGAGCTTTTGCACGTCCCGCAGCACCCGGGACTTCTGAATCGGCCGGTCCCGCGTCAGTTCCCGGACAAGGCGGTGCAGGAAGGCCATGTCGAGGTCGCCCAATGTGAGTTGGTCGAAGGCGGCGGCCGTCCGATCGACCAGTTCGTGTGTCTCGGTCAACATCTGGTCGGCCAGCCCTGGCCTCCGCGCGGCCGGCAGAGCGGTCAGGGCGGTCCCGGCCGTCGCCCAGGCGTCCCGCAGGCCGGACACGGTTGCCGGCAGGTGCCCGAGGACCACCGAGTAGAGCGGCCACGTGGCGGCGAGCAGTTGCAACTGCCCGGCCAGCGCCGTCGCGTGATCGGGCACGAGCGGCAGCATCTGAGCCCCGAGGATCACGTGTTGGAGATTGACGTCGTGCATGCCCTGCACGGCAGGGCCCGCCGCCGGTGCGGTGGCGGTGAGCGCCTCGGCGTACCCACGGGCCTCCCGTACGGCCTCGATCAGCTCCTCGCTGGCCAACCACTCCTGCCGGTACGACTCCTCACCGGCGACCAACTGTTGGATCACGACCAGCGCGATCGGCAACCCGAGTGCGGCGGTCGCCAGCGACGAGGCGACGTTCGTCAGGAACGGCCGGTCGGACCAGAAGCCCTCCCGATCCCCGAGCCATCCCGCGGCCAGCACCACCACGCCGACAGCCCAGGACACGAGCGCGAGCAACCGGACCGTTGGGCTGGCCGCCCGCCACGAGATCGGAGATCGGTTCTGTCGAGGTCGCACGCCCACCCCTGACGGAAACTGTGGTCGTCAGACGGCCGGAGCGTACGGCCAGCACCGTGACCGACAGCACCCCGAGTCGGGAGACGGACACCGTCAGTCGTGTCGCTCGGTGCGCTCGATCTCGCTGAACGCGGCGGCCAGGTAGTCGGCCAGCGGCGCACCCGTCACCGCCAACAGATCGGCCACGAGCAGCGGAGCATGCCGCGCCAGGGCGGACGCGCCGGGAGGCGAGTCGTCGCCCTCGGGGTCGTACACCCCCAACGCGCCAGCCAACAGTACGAGCACCACGTGCGGGTCCACATCCGAACGCCAGCGCGCCGCGTCCTGCACGCAGCGTGCCAGAACCTGGCGGATGTCGTCGCCGTCCAAGCCGTCCGGGTGGCTCTCCTCCAGCAGGAGCCGGACCACCGTGCCGAGCACCAGCCCGGACCGCTCGTCGGCCGCCAGGTCGTCCACCGTCTCGTCGTACGCCTGGTCGTCGCGGGCCTGGGCGGCGGCGACGGCTGCCGTGGCGGTCACCGCGATGGCGCGGGCGGACGCGGGCAGGTGTCGCCAGGTGCCGGTCATCGGGCCAGCATCGCAGACCGGGCCGACACCGGCGGACGTCGTGGCATTGGTCACGCCGCGCCGGGGCAGCGCGACGTTGGTCCAAAACGGTTCGCGTGCGTCACACCCACCGAACAGAATGCCGGACATGTTGCGCCGCGCCCTGCCTCGCCGTCCAGAAGCCCGCCGTATGCTCCTCGGCACCCTGCTGTCGGCGATCGGGCGTGGCCTGACCCTGCCGTTCCTGTTCATCTACCTGACCGACGTGCGGGGGCTCACCGACACCCGCGCCGGACTGGTGATCGGCTGGTACGGCGTCGTCACCCTGGCGCTGTCACCGCTGGGCGGGACGCTGATCGACCGGATCGGGGCGCGCCGGGTGGTGGTGCCGTGCCTGGTGATCGAGGCGATCGGCACCGGTTCGCTGGCGCTGGTCCACTCGACCGGCTCGGCCCTGCTCGTGATGACGGTGATCGCCATCGGCAGCTCGGCGATCTGGTCCGGCGGGAACACGATCCTCGCGTCGCTCACCGACGACGGCGAACGGCAACGCGTCTTCGGGCTGAACTTCGCGCTGCTCAACCTCGGCATCGGCATCGGCGGGATGACCTCCGGGGCGATCGTCGACACGGCGCGACCCGACACCTTCCAGACGATCTATCTGCTGGACGCGGTCAGCTATCTGATGCCGGCCCTGATCCTGCTGACCCTGCCGGGCGTCGGCCACCGACTCGGTCAACGCTCGACCGACGCCGGGCCGTCGAGCGGGGGCTACCTGACGGTGCTGCGGGACCGCCCGTTCCGCCGGCTCGTGATCTTCGGCCTGGTCCTCACCACCTGCGGGTACGCCCAGGTCGAGGTCGGATTCGCCGCGTACGCCATACGGGTCGCCGAGGTGAACCCCCGCGTCGTCGCCTGGGCGCTCGCGGGCAACACGGTGACGATCGTGCTCGCCCAACTGCTGGTCATCCGCCGGATCGAGGGCCGCAGCCGCACCGGCGCGCTCGCCGTGGTCGGGGCGGTGTTCGCCGCCGCCTGGCTGGTCCTCGGTGTCGCCGGCGTCGTCAGCACCGGCAACGCCCTGGTGGCCGCCCTGTGCGTGGTGGCCTGTTCGGCGATCTTCGGTTTCGGCGAGACGCTGCTGTCGCCGGTGATGCCGGCGCTCACCAACGCCCTGGCAACCGACGAACTGCGCGGCAGGTACAACGCCATGAGTTCGATGATCTTCGGCATCAGCGGGGTGATCGGTCCGGTGACCGCCGGCCCGCTCATCGGCGCGGCGAACGGCATGGTCTGGGTGGCGGTCGTCGTCGGCGGTTGCCTGGCCGCTTCACTCATCGCGCTCTCGCTGCGCCGGCTGCTCACCGTCGAGCAGGACGGCCGCGTGACGATCGTTCCGCCCACGCCCATCCCGGCACCCGCCTCCGCCTGACCCGCACCCGTGGGGCGCCCCGGGCCTCCTCGCCCGGCGGGCCGCGCCGCTCGCCTCCGCAAGCACCCCCCGACCCGGCGAGCAACCCGGCGTCCCCGCGCCCGGTGAGACCCCTTCGGCCGCCCCCGCAGCTTCACAGATGCTGCTGCCTCCGCCGCGTCGGAGACGGCAGCATCCCCGATACTGCGCGGATCTTGGCCGCACTCCGCGCTTGATCGTGCTCGATCCTGGATGTAGTGGCATCCCGGCACTCGCAGGCCACTACCTCCATGATCGAGCGTGATCTTGCGGCACAGACCGCGTCCGGCCGCACAGGCAGCGCGGGGCCGCCGGGGAAGGGTCGGGCCCCGGAGCGTCCGCTCCGGGGCCCGACGTCGCGGGGTCGGCCGTCAGGCGGCGGGAACCTCGGCGGTGGTGCGGATTCGGTCGAGCGCCGGGGCGGAGACCGGCGACTGCGCGGTCAGGTACGCCACCAGCGCGTCCAGGTCGATCAGGCCGGTGACCTGGTTGGTGCCGCCGGTGAGGGCGCTGAAGCCGTCGCCGCCGCCGGCCAGGAAGTTGTTCACCGTCACCCGGTAGGTGGCGGCCGGGTCGACGGCGGTGCCGCCGATGGTGAGGCTGCCCCGGACCACGCGGGTGCCGGCGCACGGGTCGGCCGCGGTGCCGGTGGCGCCGGCCGGGTCGACCACGTAGCCGACGGTCGACGACGGGTACAGCGTCCGACCGGTGACGAACTGCTGCTCCAGTACGCAGTAGAGCTGCGCCCCGGTCAGGTCGAGGGTCACCAGGTTGTTGGCGAACGGCTGCACCGTGAACGCCTCCTCGTAGGTGACCGGCCCGGCGTTGAGGTCGGCCCGGACACCACCGGGGTTCATGAAGGCGGCCACCGCGTTCTGTTCGTCGTCGGTGGCGGCGAGCTGCGCGTCGGCGACCAGGTTACCCAGCGGGGATTCGCCCAGGGTCGTACCGAAGAGGGTTTCCTGGGTCTTGGTGATGGCTTCGGTGGTCTCGCCGACCTGGCGGTCCGCGACCGGGCCGAGCACGGTCTTGTAGCGGTCGATCAGGGCGGTCTGCTTCGGGTCCTTGGCGACGTCCCGGGTGACGACCACGTTGTTCGCGGCGGCGGAGATCACGTCACCGCTGCGCCGGTCGATCTTGAGGTCGATGTCGGTGACGAGGCGGCCGAAGGAGCTGGCGCTGGTGACCAGCTTGCCGTTGATGTTGCAGTTGTACGCCTGGTGGGTGTGACCGCTGACCACCACGTCGATCGACGGATCCATCCGGTTGGCGATGTCCACGATGGGCCCGGTCATGCCGACGCAGTCGTTGATGCCACCGGTCGCCGCCTGGGCGCCGCCCTCGTGCAGGAGCACGACGATGGTCTGAACGCCCTTACGGCGCAGCTCACGGGCGTACCGGTTGGCGGTCTCCGCCTCGTCGGCGAAGGTGAGGCCGGCGACGCCCTGCTGGCTGACGATCTGCGGGGTGCCCTCCAGGGTCATCCCGATGAAGCCGACCTTGACGCCCTGCACCTTGTGGATCGCGTACGGCGCCATGAGCGGCTTGCCGGTGGCGGTCTTGAAGGCGTTGGCGGAGAGGTACGTGAAGCCGGCACCCCGGTACGGCGTGCCGTCGGCGCAGCCGTCCACCGGGTGGCAGCCACCGTTCTGGATACGCAGCAGCTCGGCGGCGCCCTCGTCGAACTCGTGGTTGCCGACGCTGGCGTAGTCCAGACCGGCCATGCTCAGCGCCTCGATGGTCGGCTCGTCGTGGAACGCGGCGGAGAGCAGCGGCGACGCGCCGATCAGGTCGCCGGCGGCGACGGTGATGGTGTTCTTCTTCTTCGCGGCGGCCCGCAGGTCGGCCAGGTGGGTCGCGAGGTATTCGACGCCGCCCGCGGTCTGTCCGGCGATGGTGCCGCTGGAGCCGCTCGGGGGTTCGAGGTTGCCGTGGAAGTCGTTGAGGGCCAGCAGGGTGACGTCGACCGGCTTCGGTCGCGCGTCGGCCTGCTCGGGGGTGGTGGCGACCGCGCCGAGCGCTGCCACCGCGAGCGCGGTCAGGCCGACAGCGGCCCGACGCATCCCGGGTACGGACATGGAACTCCTCGTGAGAATCGACGCGTGCGGTACCCGGCCGGTGGGTCGACCGGGCCGCCGACCGACACCGTCGGAGAGGGTCGGTCACGGTTGGGAATCGCCTCCCGCCCGGACAGCCTCTCATCCGGACGCCGGCCGGTCGAGTCGAGCGACGGATCGCGACCGACGCGTCGGGCTGAGCGTGAGAGCTGCGGAAATGCCCATCGTCGGACCAGGCCCACGTGTCGAACAATCGATGACCGGTGGCGGAACAACGTCGGTCGAAGGTCCAGAGGGGACGGAATCAGCCGACCGCGGTGAGCGCTTCGGCGACCACTGTGGCGACCGCCTCGGGCCGCCAGCCGTCGACGACCCCGGGTCGCCGCGCCAGGTAGTCGACGATCCGCTCAGCCGGCCAACCGTGTGACTCGTGCAGCCCTTGGGCGATCATCCGCAGGTAGGCGGGTGCCGGTGGCCGGTGCGGCACGGCGGACGCCGGTTCGGGCGCGGTGAAGGTGAGCATCGGGATGCCGGCACGCCGACCGGGGCAGACGAGGGTTTCGTAGCGCCCCGGACCGAGCGTCGCCTGGCCGTGGGCGACGGCCGCGTCGATGGCCGCGCCGGTCGCCGGGAGCAGGTCGGCGGTGTCGCCCGGCGGGCGGTACATCTCCTGCGCGGCGATGTCGGTGAACTGGTCGATGGTCACCAGGTAGGCCCGCGCGGCAGCCTCGCCCGGCAGCCGCGGGTCGTAGAACGCCATGCCGCCGGTCCACGCGCCGGACTCACCGGCGAAGTAGATCCCGCCGGGCATCCAGACCGGCGCCGACCGGCTCGGAGGACGGGTGTCGCGGCAACCCGGGTACGTCCGTCGGCCGCCGGGTGGACAGCCGCCGCCGATGTACCAGGCCAGCCTGGCGGCGTGCATGTTCGACCCGTACGCGACGTACCAGACGAGCACGGCGGCGACCTCAGAAGCCGCAGGTCTGCCCGGCCGAGTGGCTGACCTGGACGGTGTGCGTCACACAGCCGTCCGGCTCGATCCGGTGCAGCAGGAAGGCGCTCGGCTCGGCGACCCAGCCGATCACCTCGTCCGTGGCCATGGTGAGGGTGCTCTGCTTCCAGGTGCTGGGCGCCACGGTGAGCACGGTGCCCGCGTACCCGGTGGTGACCGTGCGGTGCAGGTGCCCGGCGGCGACCCGCACGACGTGCCGGTGCCGGCCGATCACCTCGGCCAGCGCGGGCCCGTCGGCGAGCCGGATGGCGTCGGCCGCGGGGATGCCGACCGCGACCGGCGGGTGGTGCAGGCAGAGGATGGCGGGCACCTCCGGACGGCCCGCGAGAACCCCGTCGAGCCAGCCGAGCTGCTCCTCGCCGAGCTGGCCGGCGTCGCTGCCGGGGACGAGCGAGTCGAGCACCACGATGGTCGCCGCCTCGTGGTCGACGTGGTAGTACGCGGAGAACCCGTTCCCGAGCCAGGGCGTGCCACCGAACGCGTCGAGCAGCGACTCGCGGTCGTCGTGGTTGCCGGTGGTCAGGTAGATCGGCAGTGGGAACCGCCCGATCAACTCGCGCAGCGCCGCGTACTCGTCGGGTCGGCCGTGGTCGGCCAGGTCGCCGGTGATGACCACGCAGTCCGGTCGCGGGTTCAGGGCGAGCACGCGGCCGAGCGCCCGGTGCAGCCCGGCGGCGGGCTCGGCGGCGAGCAGACCGGTGGTCAGGTGCGGGTCGCTGATCTGCGCGATGAGCATCGGCTCGCCTCCAGGACGTCGGGACCCCCACGCTATCGCCCGGCACCTTACCCACAGGCCCGTCCACAGCCTGTGGATAGCACATGTGTACGAAGCCGGAAGCCCTTCCGGAAAACGTGAGTACGCTTGCTCCAGCCCCTCCCCTACCTGGAACGACGTGCGAGTGGATCATCAGCGAGTCATCCGTGACGTCAGCGTCCGCCTGTCGATGGCGTCCAGCGCGCCGGAAGCCTGTCGGTGGACGGTCAGCGCACTGTCCCACCACACCCCGGCCACCATCTCGGTGCTGCTCGAGGCCCACGACCGGCTGCGGTGCGTGGCGGCGACCGGCGCGTGGCAGGTCTTCGCGACCGTACCGGCGCGCACCGGGATCGTCGGCCGGGTGTACGCCACCGGCACCGCCGCCGCGGTCCCGGACGTCACCGTCGACCCGGACTACCTACCGGTACGCCCCGACGTCACGACCGAGCTGTGCGTTCCGGTACGCGACCCGGGCGGCCGGGTGATCGGCGTACTGGACCTGCAGTGGAGTGACCCGGTCGACCTGCGGCCCTGGCGGGAGACCGCGCAGCGGCTGGCGGCCCGGCTCGGCGCGCGGATCGCCGCGCTGGGCGGCCCGCCGTCCGAGAGCCGCAGCGAGAAGCTGCTCCGGCACGCCGCGGCACTGTCCGCCGCCCCCACCGAGGCGGCCGTGATCAGCGCGGCGACCGAGGCCGCCCGGGAGGTGTCCACCCTCTCCACCGCGGTGCTGGTGATCGGCGGCCAGCTCGGCCCGTCCCCGGCGACCCCGGGTGACCTGGAGACCCGGATCCGTGCCGAGCTGGCCGGCGCGGGCCCGGCCGCCCTGGACCGGATCGTCGAACGGGCACACCGCTACGGCGCCGGATACACGCTGGGCGAGGCCGGGCATCCCCCGACCGAGGACTATCGACCGCTGACCCGGGCGGGGGTACGCACGCTTGTCGCCGTGCCGGTCGGGCCGGCGGACGCCGACGGAGTGCTGCTGGTCGCCGACGGCCGCGCCCTGCACCCGGACCCCACCACGGTCAGCCTCATGGAGCTGCTCGCCGGGCAGGCGTGGACCAGCCTGGACCGCCTGCGTACGCTCGTCCGGCTGCGTGAGCAGGCCAGCTCCGACCCGCTCACCGGGCTGCGGCACACCGGCCCGTTCGGGCAACGGATCGCGGCGGCCACCCCGGGGCGTACGGCCCTGCTGGCGATCGACGTGGACGGCTTCAAGACGGTCAACGACACGTACGGGCACCAGGCCGGCGACCAGGTGCTGGTCGGGTTGGCGCGGGCGCTGGAGGGCGCGCTGCGGCACGGCGACGAGCTGTACCGGATCGGCGGTGACGAGTTCGTCGCGGTGATCGAGGTGAGTCGCCCGGAGGAGGCGGTCCGGATCGCCGAGCGGTTGGCCGAGGCGGCCCGCCGTACCGGCCGCACGATCAGTGTGGGCGTCGCGCTCCCCCGCCCCGGCGAAACCCCCGACCGCACCCTGAAAAGAGCCGACCAGGCCCTCTACGCGGTAAAACGCCAAGGCCGAGACGGAGTCCACCTAGCGGCGGCCTAACCCCCACCCCCAGGCCCCGCTGGAGTGCGTCGATCTTGCACTCTCGGTTGCCGTTTTGTCACCTTCACGCCTTATGCGGCGACAGAAAGTGCAAGATCGACGCGGCGGGGAGCGCGGGGCCGGGGCCGGGGCAGCGCGGAGCGCGGGGGTTAGGGGGTGCGGAGTTCTTTGGCTAGGAGTTCGGCTATCTGGGCGGTGTTGAGGGCTGCGCCCTTGCGGAGGTTGTCGCCGGTGACGAAGAAGTCGAGGGCGCGGGGGTCGTCCAGGGCACGGCGGATCCGGCCGACCCAGCTCGGGTCGGTGCCGACCGCGTCGATCGGCATCGGGAACTCACCCGCTGCGGGGTCGTCGACCACGATCACGCCGGGCGCGTTGCGCAGCGCCTCGCGGGCACCCTCGGCGTCGACCTCGGTGGCGAAGACGGCGTGTACGGCCACCGAGTGGGCGGTGACCACCGGCACCCGGACGCAGGTGGAGCTGACCTTGAGATCGGGCAGGCCGAGGATCTTCCGCGACTCGTTGCGGATCTTCATCTCCTCCGAGGACCAGCCGCCGTCGGCCGACGAGCCCGCCCAGGGCACCACGTTGAGCGCCAGCGGCGCCGGGAACGGGCCGAGGTCGTCGCCGACCGCCTGGCGGACGTCGCCGGTGCGTGAGCCGAGCGCCCGATCGCCGGCGACCTTGGCGAGCTGGTCGTGCAGGATGTCCACACCGGCCTGGCCGGCCCCGGAGACCGCCTGGTAGGAGGCGAGCACCAGCTCCCGCAGGCCGTACTCGCGGTGCAGCGGCGCGATCGCGATGATCATCGCGAGGGTGGTGCAGTTGGCGTTGGCGATGATGCCCCGGGGCCGGTTGCGGACCTGTTCGGGGTTGATCTCCGGGACGACCAGCGGGACGTCCCGGTCCATCCGGAACGCGCCGGAGTTGTCCACCGCGATCGCGCCTCGCTCGACCGCGATCGGGGCCCATTCGGCGGAGACCTCGTCGGGCACGTCGAACATCGCCACGTGGACCCCGTCGAACGCCTCCGGGGTCAGCGCCTGGACGACCATCTCCTCGCCCCGGCAGCGCACCCGCTTGCCGACCGACCGCTCGGAGGCGAGGAGTCGGATCTCGCCCCAGACGTTGCGACGCCCGGTGAGCAGCTCGCACATCACGGTGCCGACGGCACCTGTCGCTCCGACCACGGCGAGGGTGGGCAGCGCCGTCATCGGCGCTACCTACCCGTCCCGGCGTAGACCACGGCTTCGGTGTCGCCACCCAGCTCGAACTGGTCGTGGATGGCGCGGACGGCGGCGTCGAGGTCGGTGTCCCGGCAGACCACGGAGACCCGGATCTCGGAAGTGGAGATCATCTCGATGTTGACCCCGGCGGCGCCGAGCGCGGCGAAGAAACCGGCGGCCACGCCGGGGTGCGAGCGCATGCCGGCGCCGATCAGCGAGACCTTGCCGACGTGGTCGTCGTAGAGCAGGCCCTTGAACTTGACCGGCTCCTGGATCTTGCTGAGGGCGGCCATCGCGGTCGGACCGTCGGCCTTGGGCAGGGTGAACGAGATGTCCGTACGGCCGGTGCCCTCGGTGGAGACGTTCTGCACGATCATGTCGATGTTGATCTCGGCGTCGGCGACGGTGTCGAAGATCCGCGCGGCGGCACCCGGCTCGTCGGGTACGCCGACGATCGTGATCTTGGCCTCGCTGCGGTCGTGCGCGACCCCGGTGATCAGTGCCTGCTCCACGGAAAGGTCCTCCATCGATCCGGTGACCATCGTGCCGGTGTTGGTCGAGTATGACGAACGGACGTGGATCGGCAACCCCGCCCGGCGGGCGTATTCCACGCTACGCAGGTGCAGCACCTTCGCGCCGCACGCGGCCAGCTCCAACATCTCCTCGTAGGTGATGTCCCGGATGTGCCGGGCGTTGGGCACGATCCGCGGGTCGGCGGTGAAGACGCCGTCCACGTCGGTGTAGATCTCGCAGACGTCGGCGTGCAGGGCGGCGGCGAGCGCCACGGCGGTGGTGTCCGAACCGCCCCGGCCCAGCGTGGTGACGTCCTTGGTGTCTTGCGAGACGCCCTGGAAGCCGGCCACGATGACCACCGAGCCCTCGTCGAGCGCGCCCTTGAGCCGCCCCGGCGTGACGTCGATGATCCGGGCGCGGCCGTGCACCGAGGTGGTGATCACGCCGGCCTGCGAGCCGGTGAACGAGCGGGCCTCGTACCCCAGGTTGTGGATGGCCATGGCCAGCAGGGCCATGGAGATCCGCTCCCCGGCGGTGAGCAGCATGTCCAGCTCGCGGCCCGGCGGCAGCGGGCTGACCTGGTTGGCCAGGTCGAGCAGCTCGTCGGTGGTGTCCCCCATCGCGGAGACCACCACCACGACGTCGTCGCCGGCCTTGCGGGCGGCGACGATGCGCTCCGCCACCCGCTTGATCCGCTCGGCGTTGGCGACGGAGGACCCGCCGTACTTCTGCACCACGAGTGCCACGACGGTGCACTCCCTCCCAGCGACCCTGAGCGTGCCGACGCCGCCGGAACCGGGGCCGGCGGCGCGTGTCAGACCCCCTGAGCGTATCCGGCGGGTCACGGCGGCGGGTCGGGTGATCCCACCATCCGGCCCGCGCGGCCGTCCGGCCGACGCGCTTGGCCAGGTCCGCAAGAGGCCAGGGGTACGCGGACAAACTGCTCCGACACGCCGGGAGGCGGCCACCGTGCGCCGTTGCCCGCAGGTGCCCCGCACCCACCAGAATGGGCCGGTGCCCGTCCTCCTCCGCCCGGCCGGCCGCGTGCTCGGACCGCTCGTGCTCGCTCTGCCGGTAGCCCTGGTCGCCTGCGACAGCGCCCAGCCCCCGCCTCCACCGCCGGCCGATCCCGGCCCGGTCCAGGTGGAGGGCACCCGTGACGAGTTGGCCGCCCTGGCCGCCGCCGCCCAGGATCGCCACCTGGTGGCGCGGTACGTGTTCAGCCGGAGTGGTCAGCCCGACCGCACCATCGTGTTCACCAGCGCGAACGACGGCAGTTGGCGGGTCGACGTGCCGGGTGGGGCGCTCGGCGGCACCGCCGACGTCTCGCTCGCCGCCACCTCCGACGGGCTGTTCCAGTGCGCCCTGCCCTCGACGGGCCACCCGGAGCCGGCGCGCTGCGTACGCCTCGGCGACCGCGACGACGCCATCCCACGCCGGTTGGATCCCCGGATCCAGCATCCGCTCACCGACTGGTTGGACGTGTTGACGGACCGACGCGCGCCGCTCGCGGTGGCCGCTGCCACCACGCCGAACGGCCTGACCGGTGCCTGCTACTCGGTCGACTCCACCTCGGCCTCGCTGAACGCGCCGCTGGACGTCGGCATCTACTGCTACGACCCGGACGGCACGCCGACCGGTGCCCGGACCGATGCCGGAACGCTGCGACTGGCCGCCCCGCCGGGCGCGGCACCCGCCACCGTGCAGTTGGCGGGGCCGGTCGTCGACGCGGAACCGTTGGACACCGCGGCCCCGCCGACTCCCGATCCGTCAGTCAGCCCGAGCGCGGGAACGTCCTGATCTTCGTACCGTTACGGGTGCTCTTGCCCACATCTCCGCAGCCCACTTTCCGCCGCTAAACGCCCATACGGGACGATTGCCGGCATGGCTGACCTGACCCCTCTCCTCGCCTTCCGCTGGAGCCCCAGGGCCTTCGACCCGAGCGCCACCCTGACGCCGCAGGAGGCGGCATCGCTGCTGGAGGCCGCGCGGTGGGCACCGTCGACGGACAACGGGCAGCCCTGGCGGTTCGCCCTCGGGCACCGGGACGACGACAACTTCAAGCGCATCCTGATCAACCTCCCGGACGGCGACCAGTGCTGGGCCCGGCACGCCGCGACCCTGGTCGTCGGCGCGCACACCGGCGGCGACACCGAGCGGGCCGCGTACGACCTCGGTCAGGCGATCGCCCACCTGACTCTGCAGGCCACCGCCCTGGGCCTGCACGTACGCCAGCTCACCCGGTTCGACCGGGCCGGCCTCGCCACCGAACTCGACCTGCCCGGCGGCATCCGACCGCTGGTGGTCGCCGCCGTCGGGCGACTCGGCGACCCGTTCGCCCTGCCGGCGGAGCTGCGCGCCAGCGAGACCGGCCTGCGGCACCGCCGCCCGGTCGTCGATCTGTTGCTCGCCTAGCGCTGTTCCCGGAGGGCGGCCGAGCCGAGGCGGGCCGACCCTGACGTCAGCCGCCCCGACTGGCGCGGAGCAGCACCGCAGCCGCGTCGGTGTTGCGGTAGAGGACGTGCCGACCCTGTCGAGCGCGGTCGACCAGGCCGGCGGCGTGCAGCGCGGTCAGGTGCGCCGAGACGTTCCCGGCGGACATCCCGGTACGTCGGGCCAGGTCGGTGGTGGTGGACGCGGTGTCGAGCAGGTACAGCAGCGCGGCCCGGCCGGAGCCGACCACCCGGGCCAACGGGTCGCCGGGCGGCGGCGCGGCCGTCTCCCAGAGCGTCCCGACCGCCCGGACCGGATACGCGGCCGCCGGCAGCGAGTCCTCCAGCAGGTTCCACAGCACCCGCCGCTCGGAGAACACCGTCGGGTTCAGCGCCAACCCCCGGTCCCGCAGGTCGAAGTCGCGCTCGAACGGGTCGTCGCTGACCACCCGGTCGCCGAGCCAACGCAGGCTCGGGTGGAGCTGCTCGAAGAACCGACCGGCGCCGCTCTCGGCGAGCTGGGCGGCGCGGTACGCCACGTCGGCGTCGAGCAGCGCCCGCATCCGCGACCAGTCCGGGGCGATCGCCTCGTCGTACCAGACCCGCATCGCGTCGACGAGCTGCGGCAACAGCCCGCGGGGGTCGGCGAGCAGCGCCTGCCCGAACGAGCTCAGCGGTCGTCGCCCGATGGTCGACAGCAGGTCCTGGACGACCACGGCCGGCGGCGTCGCGGCGATCTGGTCGAGCTGGTCGGCCACCTCCACGTTCGGGCGGGCGGCCGGGGTGATGAAGTCGGGCAACGGGCAACCGCGCCAGGTCAGCTCCGTCAGGGGTCGGACCCGGGCGGCGACCTCGGGACGACGCAGGGTCACCCGAGCACGGTCGATCCAGGGCAGGTGCACCGCATAGCGGACCGGGCTGGCCAGCGCCCACATGCTCATGACCGTCTCGTTGGCCGGCGACACGGCGAGCCGCACGCCCGCCACGTCGGCCAGACTGAACCGCAGCTCGGACACACGCCCTCCCCCGGGAGCAGGATTCGGTTCAGCCTAAAAGGCTCGACCGCCGTTGTGGGCACCCGGTTCACTTCCCGCCCATGGGGGCCAGAGAGAGCATTCGTACCGCCGTCGTGAACGTCGTACCGCCGGCCGGGTTGACCCGCGCGTTGGCCGTGCAGGCCATGGTCTACGCCGTCGGCAGCGGCCTGTTCCACGCCGGCAGCGCCGTCTTCTTCACCCGCGCGCTGGGGCTCAGCGCCGCCCAGGTCGGCCTGGGCCTGTCCATCTCGGCGGGGGTGTCGCTACTCGGCACGGTGCCGCTGGGCGGGCTCACCGACCGGTTCGGGCCGCAGCGGGTCTGGGTGGTCGGGCTGGTGCTGGACGCGGCGCTCTTCGCGTCGTACCCGTTCGTGGGCGGCTTCGCGAGCTTCCTCGCCGTGGTGGTGGCGCTGGCAATGGTGGACGCGTCGACCGGCGTGGCCCGCCAGGTCTACTCGATCAACGCGCTCCCGCCGGCCGAACGGGTCACCGCGATGGCGTACCAGCGGTCGTCGTTGAACGTGGGTTTCGGGCTGGGCGCGGTGATCAGCGGCCTGGTGCTGGCGGTGGACACGATCGAGGCGTACCGGGGGATGGTCTGGTTCATCTCGGCGGTCTTCCTGGTCACGGCCCTGTTCGTGCGGCGACTGCCCAAGCTGCCGCCGGTGGCCCGCCCGACCGAGCCGATGGGTCGGCTGGCGGTGCTGCGGGACCGGCCGTTCATGGCGGTGTCCCTGCTGTCCGGGCTGCTCACCGCGCACGGGGTGCTCTATCTGACCGTGCTGCCGCTCTGGATCCTCACCCACACCGACGCCCCGAAGACGGTGATCGCCGCCCTGGTTCTGCTCAACACGCTCCTGATCGTGCTGCTCCAGGTACGCGTCAGCCGGGGCGCCGACACCGCTGGCGGCGCGGCGCGGGCCTCCCGTCGTGGGGGTCTGCTGATCGCCGTCTCCTGCCTGGTCCTGCCGATCTCCGGGATCACCCGGGGGCTGCTCACCGTCGTGGTGCTGGTGGCCGCCGCGATCCTGCTGATCCTGGCCGAGCTGATCCAGTCGGCGGGCGCCTGGGGGTTCACCGCCACCCTGCCGCCAACCGACCAACGCGGCGCGTACGTGGGGGCGCTGCGGCTCGGCGAGCAGGTGCAGTACCTGATCGCCCCGGCCGGGTTGACCGCGCTCGCGGTCAGCACCGGCGGGTGGGGTTGGTTACCGACGGCAGCGATCTTCGTGCTGCTCGCAGTGGCGATCGTGCCCGCCGTGACCTGGACCGAACGGACGCCCAGGCTGGGTTCCCAGGCCCCGGAGCCGACCATGACATCGATCCCATAGTCCGGACCAGCCTTTGCACCCCCCGTTCCATCACGTAGGGTGACCTGGTCATGTGGCGGGCGCTTCTTCTTCTTAGCCGCCGCGACGAGGCCTGACCGGCCGGCACCTCGTCGCGGAGTCGCATCGCGCCGTCCAGCACATCTGAGTTTCCTCTCGGCACCGCCGCGCACCGCCGCCCGGCAATCCGCCGACACCTTCCGATCTGCTGACGCCACATGTTCCCAGGGAGCACTCCGAGATGGCTCAACCTGTCACCGACGCCGAGACCGATCCGATCGCCCGGCAACGCCCCAGCCGGATGCCGTACCACCGCTACCAGCCGTACCGGGAGCAGTTCCGGGTCGACCTGCCGGACCGCAGCTGGCCCACCCGCACCGTCGACGCCGCGCCGCGCTGGTGCGCGGTGGACCTGCGCGACGGCAACCAGGCGCTGATCGACCCGATGTCGCCCGAGCGCAAGCGGCGGATGTTCCAGCTGCTGGTGCAGATGGGCTACAAGGAGATCGAGGTCGGCTTCCCGTCGGCCAGCCAGACCGACTTCGACTTCGTCCGGCAGCTCATCGAGCAGGACATGATCCCGGACGACGTCACCATCCAGGTGCTCACGCAGTGCCGGGAGCACCTGATCGAACGGACCTTCGAGTCGCTGCGCGGCGCGAAGCGGGCCATCGTGCACTTCTACAACTCGACCTCGACGCTCCAGCGGCGGGTGGTCTTCGGTCTGGACCGCGACGGCATCGCCGACATCGCCACCACTGGCGCGCGGCTCTGCCAGAAGTACGCGGAGATCCACACCCCGGACACCGAGATCTTCTACGAGTACTCGCCGGAGTCGTACACGGGCACCGAGCTGGAGTACGCGCTGGAGGTCTGCAGCAAGGTCATCGACGTGATCGACCCGACGCCCGACCGCCCGCTGATCATCAACCTGCCGGCCACCGTCGAGATGGCCACCCCGAACGTGTACGCGGACTCGATCGAGTGGATGCACCGGCACCTGCCGCGCCGCGACAGCGTCGTGCTGAGCCTGCACCCGCACAACGACCGGGGCACCGGTGTGGCCGCCGCCGAGCTGGGCCTGCTGGCGGGCGCGGACCGCATCGAGGGCTGCCTGTTCGGCAACGGCGAGCGCACCGGCAACGTGGACCTGGTGACGCTGGGGCTCAACCTCTTCTCCCAGGGCATCGACCCGATGATCGACTTCTCGCACATCGACGAGATCCGCCGGGCGGTCGAGTACTGCAACCAACTGCCGGTGCACGAGCGCCACCCGTACGCGGGTGACCTGGTCTACACGGCGTTCTCCGGCTCCCACCAGGACGCCATCAAGAAGGGCTTCGAGGCCCTGGCCGCCGACGCGAAGGCCGCCGGTGTACCGGTCGACGAGCACACCTGGGCGGTCCCGTACCTGCCCATCGACCCGAAGGACCTGGGCCGCACCTACGAGGCGGTCATCCGGGTCAACTCGCAGTCCGGCAAGGGCGGCGTCGCGTACATCATGAAGAGCGAGCACCAGCTCGACCTGCCGCGCCGGCTCCAGATCGAGTTCTCCGGCGTCGTGCAGCAGGTCACCGACCACGACGGCGGCGAGGTCGACCCGGCCGCCATGTGGGAGATCTTCGCGACGCACTACCTGCTCGACCACCAGCCGGATCCGGCGGTCCGGTTCACCGGCTACACGATCGGCACCGCCGACGGCAAGGTCGAGATCGAGGCCCAGGTCGGTGTCGGTGGCGAGCGGCGGTCGCTCACCGCGATCGGCAACGGCCCCATCGACGCGTACGTCAACGCGCTCCAGGCGGTCGGCGTGGGCGTCCGGGTGCTCGACTACCACGAGCACGCGCTGTCCTCCGGCGGTGACGCGCAGGCCGCCGCGTACGTGGAGTGTGAGGTGGACGGTCGGACGGTCTGGGGTGTCGGCACCGACGCCAACATCGTGACGGCCTCGATCAAGGCGGTCACCAGCGCCGTCAACCGCGCCCGCCGCTGAGATGTAAGGAAGGGCCCCTTGTTAGCGCCTAGGCGCTAACAAGGGGCCCTTCCTTACATCGGGGCGTTGCTCATCGCGGGGGCGTGGCGGCGGGCATCGAGTGGCAGGGCTGCGACGGTGGGGCCTCCCGGGGTGGCCGGTGCACCAGCACGAGGGCCAGCACCGCGCCGGCCAGCAGTAGCCCCGCGCACCAGGCCAGCGCTGCCCGGAACGCGTCGGTCAGCTCGGCCTTCTGCTCGTAGCCGCCACCGGACAGGCCCACCAGCAGCGGCAGCGCGGCCACGGCGAGCAGACCACCGGCCCGGGACGCGGCGTTGTTGAAGCCGCTCGCAACCCCGGAGAACCGATCCTGCACGGCCGCGAGCACCGACGCGGTCAGCGGCGCCACCACCAGGGTCAGTCCGAGGCCGAAGAGCAGCACCCCGGGCAGCACGTCGGTCCAGTAGGACGCGCCTGGGCCGACGCCGCGCAGCAGCAGCAGGCCGATGGCGGCGATCACCGGGCCCACGGCCAGTGGCAGCCGGGGACCGATCCGGGCCGACATCGCACCGGCCCGGGCCGAGCCGACGAGCAGCAGCACCGTCATCGGCAGCAGCGCGATCCCGGTCCGGAACGCCGACCACTCGACGACGTTCTGCAGGTAGACGGCGAAGAAGAAGGTGAACCCGCCGAGCGCGGCGTAGACCACCACGGTGAAGACGTTCAGGACGGCGAAGAGCCGGCTGCTGAACAGCCCGGTGGGCAGCATCGCGGTGTCCCCGCGCCGCCGTTCCAGCAGCACGAAGGTCACCGCGGCCACCACACCGACCAGCGCGGCGATCACCACCGGCGCCGAGGCGAAGCCGCGAGCGGGCGCGTCGATCAGGGCGTACGTGACGCCGGCGAGCGCCAGTGCGCCGAGCACCGCCCCGGCCACGTCGAAGCGGCGGCGCGTACGGCCCGGCCCGTGGGTGCGGGAGGCGTTCTCGTCGCGACTCTCCGGCACCCAACGCAGCGCGGCCAGCACGACCAGGACGGCGATCGGCAGGTTGAGGAAGAAGATCCACCGCCACGAGAGGGTGTCGATCAGCCAGCCGCCGATGAACGGCCCCAACGCCGTGGACACTCCGGACAGTCCGGCCCACGCGCCGATCGCCCGACCCCGGTCGTCGGGGTGGAAGCTGGCCTGGAGCACCGAGAGCGAACCGGGCGTGAGGAGCGCTCCGCCCGCGCCCTGCACGATCCGGGCCGCGATGAGGGTGCCGGTGCCCTGGGCGAGCCCGCACAGCACCGACGCGGCGGTGAACCAGAACACGCCAATGAGGAACACCCGCCGCCGACCGAAGCGGTCCCCGAGCGACCCGCCGAGCAGCACGAACGCCGCGAGCGTCAACAGATACCCGTTGATGGTCCACTGAAGATCGGCGACGTTGGCCCCGAGGTCCTGGCCGAGTTTCGGCAACGCCACGTTGACGACCGTGGTGTCCAGGAAGACCATGCCGGAGGCGAGCACCGCGGCGAGCAGGGTTCCCCGGCCGGCGGCGGTGCCCATCCGCAGTGCGGGCGACGGTACGGAGGAGGTCATCCCACCAATCTTGCTTGCACATTGTGGGAGACGCCACGAAACGCCGAAACCGTCCCCGGGTACTGTGCGCAAGCGCCGGGAGCCCGCAAGCTGGAGAGGTGTCGTCTGTGCGTACCAGATCAGGACCGCGTGCGTCGATGGCCGCGCTCGTCGCGGCGCTGGCGCTCGTCATGGCCGGCTGCGTCCCACCCGAGGAGGCGGAGACCACGCCGACGCCGGGTGGCGGCGGTAACGCCGTCGAACAGTTGGGCCAGTTGACCGTCGCCACCGCTGGCTCGATGAAGGGCTACAGCCGGGAGCGCTTCCCACACTGGCGGGACACCGGCAAGAACTGCGACGTGCGGGACTCGATCCTGCAACGCGACGGCAAGGACGTGAAACTCTCCGGCTGCAACGTGGTCGGGGGTCGCTGGGAGAGCGTGTACGACGGCCGCAGCGCGACCGATCCCTCCCAGGTGGACATCGACCACACGGTGCCGTTGGCCAACGCGTGGCGCTCCGGCGCCGACGAGTGGGACAACGCCAAGCGTGGCGACTTCGCCAACGACACCACACGTCCGCAGCTCATCGCGGTTTCCGCGTCCTCCAATCGGGCAAAGGGTGACCAGGATCCGTCCCAGTGGAAGCCGGCGAACCGGTCGTACTGGTGCCAGTACGCCAAGGACTGGGTGACGGTGAAGCACTACTGGAAGCTGACGGTGACCAGTGCCGAGAAATCCGCGCTGACCGACATGCTGGAGGGCTGCTGATGAGCGAGGAACCTGCGACAGAGGCCAAGGCGAACGCGGACACGGCCCCGTCCGCGGCCGGGATGACCGCGGACGGCACCGGCGACACCCCGGCCGCGGTGCCGGGGGCCGGCATGGTCGCGGACTCGACCGGCGCCAGTGCCCCGCAGAGCCGGACCGCCGACATCGTGCCCGGCCCGGGTGGGGTGATGACCGACGAGGTCGGCGTCGTCACCGGGGAGCTGACCCTGCGCACCGAGTACGCGGACGGCAAGGTCACGCTGCGGGTGCAGTACAAGGACGCGGACGAGTGGTACGTGGTGACCGGCGGGCTGGTCGCGCTGCCCGATCCGGCAGGGCTGGACGCGGTGCACGCCGTGGCGGTTGCCCTGCTGAACCGCCCCGAGGGCTGACAGCCCGTACGCCGGTCAGGGGCCGTCCGTGACGGACGGCCCCTGACCGTGTCACGGGGTGGGGATCAGCTCGCCGGGCGGGTCGACCGGGCCGGTGCCGTCGGTCGGGCGGACCAGCTCCACCTCGACCTCGTGCGGGCGGATCCGACCGGCGGCGATGTCCTCGGCGAAGTGGCAGGCCACCCGGTGCCCGCCGACCACGTCCCGCAGCTCCGGTCGCTCGCTCGCGCAGCGGGTCGGCTGCGCCCACGGGCACCGGGTGTGGAAGCGGCAGCCCGTCGGCGGGTTGCTGGGCGAGGGCAGGTCACCGGCGAGCAGGATGCGCTCGCGGCGGTCCTCGACGACCGGGTCGGGCACCGGCACCGCGGACATCAGCGCCCGGGTGTAAGGGTGCATCGGCTCGCGGTACAGGTCGTCGCTGGACGCCTCCTCGACCAGACCGCCGAGGTACATGACGCCCACGGTGTCGGCGATGTGCCGGACCACCGCCAGGTCGTGCGCGATGATCAGGTACGTCAGGCCGCGCTCGTTCTGCAGATCCTCGAGCAGGTTGAGCACCTGCGCCTGGATCGACACGTCGAGTGCGGAGACCGGCTCGTCGGCGACGATCAGGTCCGGGTTGAGCACCAGGGCCCGAGCGATGCCGATGCGCTGGCGCTGACCGCCGGAGAACTCGTGCGGGTACTTGCTGAGGGCGGACGCGGGCAGGCCCACCGCCTCCAGCGTCTCGCGCAGTCGCCGGTTCGTCTCGGCCTTGTCGCCGGCCAACCCGTGCGCCTTCAGGCCCTCCACCAGCAGCGACTCCACCGACTGCCGGGGGTCGAGGCTGGACAGCGGGTCCTGGAAGATCATCTGCATGCGGCGACGGGCCCGCCGCATGGCCTCGCCCTCAAGGGCGCGTACGTCGGTGCCGTCGAACACGATCTCGCCGTCGGTGGGCTCGACGAGCCGCAGCAGGCCACGGCCGAGGGTCGACTTGCCGCAGCCGGACTCGCCCACCAGCCCGTACGTCTGGCCCTTGCGGATGCTCAGCGACACGCCGTCGACCGCGTAGACGTACCCGACGGTCCGGTCGAAGAGCAGGCCGCTCTTGATCGGGAAGTGGACCTTGACATCGCGCAGCTCGATCAGCGCAGGGGTCTCGTCGGTCATCGGACCGCCACCTCCTCAGAGACGGGGTTGTTGCAGCGCAGGTCGCCGCCGGTGGCGGTGGGTTCGAGCGGCGGGGGCCCTTCCAGGCACGCGTCCACGACGTGGTCGCAGCGCGGCGCGAACGCACACCCCTCGGTCCACGGGATGTTGTCGGCGACCGACCCGCGGATCGCGTGCAGTCGCTCGCCGCGCGGGGAGTCCAGCCGCGGCACCGAGTTGAGCAGCCCGTGGGTGTACGGGTGCCGGGCGTGCGCGAACAGCTCGTGCCGCCGCGCCCGCTCGATCACCTTGCCCCCGTAGAGCACGTTGACCGTGTCGCAGAGCCCGGCCACCACGCCCAGGTCGTGCGTGATCATGATCAGCGCGGTGCCGCTCTCGTCCACCAACTGCTTGAGCAGCGTGAGGATCTGCGCCTGGATGGTCACGTCGAGCGCGGTGGTGGGCTCGTCGGCGATCAGCAACCGGGGCTTGCAGGCCAACGCGATGGCGATCAGGGCGCGCTGGCGCATGCCGCCGGAGATCTGGTGCGGGTACTCGCTGAGCCGCCGCTGCGGGTCGGGGATGCCGACCGCGTCGAGCAGGTCCCGTGCCTCCCGCAGCGCCTGCTTACGGTCCCGGCCCTGGTGGCGTTCCAGCACCTCGGCCACCTGCACACCGATCGGGATGACCGGGTTCAGCGACGACAGCGGGTCCTGGAAGATCATGCCGATGTCCCGGCCGCGCCGGTCACGCATGTCGCCCGGTCGCAGCTTCAGCAGGTCCGCGCCGTCGAACAGCACCTCTCCACTGACCCTGTTGCCGCGCTTGGGCAGCAGACCCATGATGGCGAGGCTGGTCACGCTCTTGCCGCAGCCGGACTCGCCGACCAGGCCGACGGTCTGCCCCGGCTCCACCGTGAAGCTGACCTTGTCGACGGCGTTGAAGGGTCGCTCGCCGCGCCGCTGGAACACGACGCTCAGGTCACGCACGTCGAGCAGGCTCATCGGGTCACTTCCTTACTGCTGTGGTCCTTGCTGATCGGGCACACCGCGATCACCGCCGGTTCTTCGGGTCGATGGCCTCGCGCATCGCCTCACCGAACAGGGTGAAGCCGAGCGCGACCACGATGATCGCCAACGCCGGGTAGTAGGCCAGTTCCGGGCGTACCTCGAAGTAGCGCACACCGGCGTCGCCGAGCATCGCGCCCCACTCGGCCCGGTCCCGATCGGGGTCGCCGAGGCCGAGGAACGAAAGCGACGCGGCCTCGATGATCGCGACGGAGAGCGTCAGCGTCGCCTGCACGATTACCGCGGTCATGGCGTTGGGCAGCATGTGCCGCAGCACGATGCTGCGCTGCTTGACGCCCAACGCCCGCGCGGCCAGCACGTGGTCGCTCTCCCGCTGGGCGAGCATCGAGCCGCGCAGCAGCCGGGCGAAGATCGGCACGTTGACGATGGCCACCGCCATGATGACCGTCCACTGGCTCGACTTGCTGGCCAGGGCGACCAGGGTGATCGCCAGCAGCAGGGCGGGCAGGGCCAGCATCACGTCGGTGATCCGCATGAGGATGTTGTCCACCCAACCGCCGACGGCGCCGGCGATCGCACCGAACAGCACGCCGATGGCGAGCCCGATGAGGGTGGCGAGGACGCCGACGAAGAGGGTCTGCCGGCTGCCGTAGACCAGGCGGGACAGCAGGTCCCGGCCCAGCTCGTCCGAACCGAGGGGGAAGCCGTCCATGGGCCCGGCGATGTTGTTGGGCGTAAGGACGTCAGTCAGCTCGTCGAAGCGCTGCACCGGGTCGTGCGGGGCGATCAACGGCGCGAAGATCGCCACCAACACGAAGAGCGCGATGATGGTGGCGCCCACGATGGCGGCCGGGTTGCGGCGCAGCCGACGAAACGCGTCGCGGAGCAGGCTCACGCCGCCGGGGGCGGCGGTGGACTGGGCCAGTTCGTCGAGGCGGGCCTTCTTGCGGTCACTGAGACGGGTGCGGCCCGCGTCGGACGCCTGCTCCTTGTCGCTACGGGGAGCAGGGATGCCGGCCTGCGTGTTTGGTTCGGTCATCGCACACGCACCCTGGGGTCGATGAAGGCGTAGGAGAGGTCCACCAGGAGATTGACCACCACGAAGACCAGCGCGGACAGCAGGATCAGCGCCTGGAGGATCGGGTAGTCGCGGCTGCCGGTGATCGAGTCGGTGATCAGCGTGCCGAGACCACCCCAGTTGTAGACCTTCTCGGTGAGGACCGCGCCGGACAACAGCGCGCCGGTCTGGAGACCGATGGTGGTGACCACCGGCAGGAGCGCGTTTCGCAGGATGTGCCGGCCACGGACGGTGCGGTTCCGCAGGCCCTTGGCTTCCGCCGTGCGTACGTAGTCCTCGTTGAGCACGTCCAGCACGCTGGCCCGGGTCATCCGGACGATGACCGCCAGCGGGATCGTGGCGAGCGTGAACGCCGGGAGGATCAGGTGCCAGAGCGCGTCGGCGGTGGCGTCGAACTCCCGGGTGAGCAGGCTGTCCAGGACGAAGAAGCCGGTGATGTTGGTGTTGTCCAACCCGATGCTGACCCGGCCGGACGGCGGGAACCAGTGGATGTTCTGGGTGAAGACGTCCTTGAGCAGATAGCCCAGGAAGAAGATCGGGATCGAGACGCCGAGCAGCGTGCCCACCACCGTCAGGTGGTCGAGGATCCGGCCGCGCCAGCGGGCGGCGAGATAACCCAGTGGGACGCCCAGCCCAACCGCGATGAGCATCGCCGTGAGGGCGAGCTCCACGGTGGCCGGGAAGGCCCGGCCGATGACCTCGGTGACCGGGTCACCGGTACGGATCGAGTTGCCGAGGTCACCGGTGAGGATCCGCTGCATGAACTTGCCGTACTGCACGAGGATCGGCTGGTCGTAACCGAGCGCCTTGGTCAGCAGAGCCCTGGTCTCGGGGGTCGCCCGTTCACCGAGCAGCGCGTCGACCGGGCCGCCGGGCAGGTTCCGCAACCAGACGAAGATCAGCGCCGACAGGGCTATCAGCGTCACCACCAGCTGTAGCAGGCGGCGGACTATGACTCGCAACATCTCTCACACACCAGACTCTCGATGGTCGCGGAATCGGCCCGGGCGGGGGAAACCCCCAACCCGGGCCGATTCCGCCTACGGCATCAGCCGATTGACGTCACTTCTTGACGCTGACGGTGTTGAACCGCTCGTCGGTCAGCGGGCTGGCCTTCAGGCCCTCGACGTCCTTGGTGACGACGATCGCCGGCGGCGCGTGCCAGACCGGCACGGCCGGCAGCCACTTGGCCGCGATGTCCCGGTTGACCTGCTCCCAGGCGGCCTTCTTGCCGGCGTCGTCGACGGTGCCGTCGGCCTTGGCGATCGCGTCGAACATCTCGGTCATGCCCTGGTCGCCGAACTCGGCCTTGCCCCGGCCGAAGAAGGTGCCGACGAAGTTGCCCGGGTCGTTGTAGTCACCGGTCCAGCCGAGGATGTGCAGGTCCTGCTTGCCGAACGTCTGCACGTCGTCCTTGAAGCCGCCGTTCCACGGGCGAGGAACGCCGTTGACCTTGATCCCCACGGCCTGGAGGTCGTTGGCGAGGATCGTGAAGATCTCCTGCGGGTTCGGCATGTACGGCCGGGAGACGTCCGGCGGGTAGTAGAAGTTCAGCGTCAGACCCTCGGCACCGGCCTCCTTGAGGAGCTGCTTGGCCTTGTCCGGGTTGTACTCGTACTTCTGCACGTCCGGGGCGTAGCCGAGCACGGTGTCCGGCATGAACTCGTCGGCGACCTTGGCGCCGGTCGGGCCCTTGGTCTGCGCGAGCTGCTGGCGGTTGAGCGCGTAGGCGATCGCCTGCCGCACCCGCAGGTCCTTGAGCTTCGGGTTCTTCTGGTTGATGCCCAGGTAGAGGATGTTGAACGCGGGGCGGGCGATGACCTGGAAGCCCTCGTCGCCGAGCGCCTTGGTGTCGGCCGGGGCCGGGAAGTCGATGCCCTGGACGGTACCGGCACGCAGCTCCTGCTTGCGGGTGTTCTCGTCCTTGATGATCTTGATGATCATCTTGTCGACCTTGGCCTTGTCACCGAAGTAGTCCGGGTTCCGGTTGAGCGTGATCTCGCCCTTGGTCTTGTCCCAGCCACCGAAGGTGAACGGGCCGGTGCCGACCGGGTGCTCGTTGGCGAAGGCGCTGTACTCGAACGAGTCGCCGTTCTGCTTCACCGTGTTGGCGTCGTACTTCTTCAGCGCCTCGGGGCTCGCGATCGAAAGCGAGGTAAGCGCGAAGGCGCCCGGGAAGGCACCCTTGTACTTCTTGAGCGAGAGGACGGCGGTTCCGTCGTCCTTGGCCTCGCACTTGTCGTAGATCGACTCGCCGGCGCCCTCGGCCTCGTTCTTGGCGAAGCCGCCGAAGACGTCCATGTAATAGATCATGTTCGCCTGGGCCGCGGCGCCCTGCATGTTGTACCAGCGGTCGAAGTTGTAGCAGACCGCCGCCGCGTTGAAGGGGGTGCCGTCGTGGAACTTCACGCCCTGCCGCAGCTTGAAGGTCCAGACCTTGCCCGTCGGGTCGTGCTCCCAGCTCTCGGCCAGGCCACCGGTCAGCTCAGCCGTGCCCGGCTTGTGGCTCACCAGGGTGTCGAACATCTGCCGGACCGGCCGGAACGACTCGCCGTCGTCGTTGAAGATCGGATCGAAGTTCTTCGGGTCACCGGCACCCGCGAAGATGAAGGTGCCGCCAGTCTTGGCCTCGCCACTGTCGCCGTCGCGCTCGCTCTCCGCGCAGCCGGCCGCGCCGACCGCCAGAGCGGCAACGGCCGCGATGGCCATGGCCGTTTTAAGCCTTCTCGCCTGCATCTCTCACCTCTGTCATGCGCATGACCACGCCGAGCTGTGGCTCGGTCCGTGTGCGGGAGGCTATGACATGTAACACCGGAAGCGGAACGGCCGTCAGGCAATCGCTACCAACCCGACACCTTGCGCAGACGTCTAACAGTCATCGGCAGGACGAACGCATCGAGCGACACATCGACCGCGTTGCTCTGGGACGCGACGAGGCCACCGTCGGCCACCGGATGACGCGGGCCACAGACGGCATCCGGAGCGGTCGATCAGGAAACGGGCGGTGGGCAGACCTCCAACCGCTCGACGTCCGCACCGGCCCGGGCCGCGCCCAGGTCGTGGAACGTCACACGGTGGCACGCGTCGACGCTGACCCTGCCGAACATCGTGCCGTAGGGGGCGGAACCGTACACGGTCACCACCAGGTCAGGTGCCCGGCGGACTTCCCGCACCTCGACCTGGGTGCCCTCCGCGACCACCGCCAGGCGTTCGTCGGTTGGCGTCGGGTCGTCGGTGGCGACCACGGCGTCGCCGAACGACCGGGCGTTCCGGATCACGGTGGCGTCGGCCGCGGCCTCACTCGCGCGACTCTTCGCCGCGAGTCTCCGGCTCCCCACCTCGATCGTCACGAGGACGCCGGCGAAGGCCAACGCCAGCACGGCCGTCAGCACCGCCGGAGCCCAGGACCGCTTTTCCGAACGCCGCGTCGCCACACGCCACCTCCCCAGGTACGCCGATGGGCCCGCGCTCATCGCGCGGACCCAGTCAGTTGTAGCCCACCGGTGACGATCTGTGGGGGTCAGACAGCCCGGCGGCCCTCGAAGGCACGACCCAGGGTGATCTCGTCGGCGTACTCGAGGTCGCCGCCGACCGGCAGACCGCTAGCCAGCCGGGTCACCGCGATCCCCATCGGCTTCACCATCAGCGCCAGGTAGGTGGCGGTCGCCTCGCCCTCGGTGTTGGGGTCGGTGGCGAGGATCAGCTCCCGCACCGCGCCGCCGCTCAACCGGGTCAACAGCTCCCGGATGCGCAGATTGTCCGGGCCGATCCCTTCCAGCGGATTGATCGCTCCACCCAGCACGTGGTAGCGGCCCCGGAACTCACCGGTCCGCTCAATGGCCACCACGTCCTTCGGCTCCTCCACCACGCACAGCACCTCGTCGGTGCGGCGCGGGTCGCGGCAGATCCGGCACTGCTCGGACTCGGCCACGTTGTAACAGGTCGTGCAGAAGCGCACCAGCTCCTTGACCTTGCGCAGCGCGCCGGCCAGCCGGTTCACGTCGGCGGGATCGGCCGAGAGGACGTGGAACGCGATCCGCTGGGCGCTCTTCGGGCCCACGCCCGGCAGTCGCCCCAGCTCGTCGATCAGATCCTGGATGGCGCCTTCGTACATCTGCCGGCTCAGAAACCGGGCAGGCCGAGGCCGCCCATGCCGCCGGTGACCGGGCCCATCTTGCGCTCGGTCAGCTCACGCGCCGCCTCGG
The DNA here is from genome assembly GCF_040656575.1 of Micromonospora sp. NPDC049801. Classification (NCBI taxonomy): domain Bacteria; kingdom Bacillati; phylum Actinomycetota; class Actinomycetes; order Micromonosporales; family Micromonosporaceae; genus Micromonospora; species Micromonospora sp. NPDC049801. The sequence continues at coordinate 106,212 of NZ_JBFAMS010000018.1, forward strand.
CGGCGTTGTGCACGGCCGCCACCACCAGGTCTTCCAGCGTCTCCACATCGTCCGGGTCGACGGCCTTAGGGTCGATCTTGACGGCCTTCAGCTCGCCGGCACCGGACACGGTCGCGGTGACCAGCCCGCCGCCGGCCGTGCCGGTCAGCTCGGCCTCGGCCAGCTCGGCCTGAGCGACGGCGATCTGCTGCTGCATCTTCTGCGCCTGCTTCAGCATCTGCTGCATGTTCGGCTGTCCACCTGGGCGCACGGATGGCTCCTTCTCGCACTCGTCTGCTCGGCCGCCGACCAGCCTAGCCGCTGGGACCGACGTCGCCGTGCCCGGTGCGTCCGCCCACGCCGGGAGCGCCACGGCTGGCAGATCCGGTCGTCGGCGATGAGCCGGGCTGAGGAGATCGAGCCGCCGACCTCACCACCCGGCTCGGGGACCGACCCGGTATCAGCGACATCGCGTGCCCCACCCGGCGGGTACGCGGTGGCTGGTCAGAACCGATCGAGCTGCGCGCGGACCAGCGACTCGACGATCGGCACCGACCCCGCCGAGCCGCCCGCCGCGCTGGCGATCACGATGAGCTGGTCGCGCCCGGCGACCGCCCACACGCCGGGCCGTTCGGCACCGATGAAGACCGTCGACCCCGGGACGCTGGCCAACTCGGCCAACTCCCCGGGAGTGACCTGCTGGAGGTCGGCATAGGAACGCCGGAACTGGTTGGCCGACTCGGTCGAGTTGAACTCGAGCAGGGTGATCGAGATCGAGGTGCCGTCCGGTTGTGTCCAGGCCGATCCGGCCACGTGGACGACGTCGGCGTCCGCCTGCTCGGCGAGCAGGAAGGTCCGCTCCCGGGAGAGCGGCAGCACCCGGCCCAGGTCGACCTGGTCGTCGCCCGCGGCGGGCGCGACGGTCGTCGAGCCGACCGGTGCCGCCACCACCAGGGTGTCGAGCGCATCGAGCTGCTGCTCCTGCGCCGATCCGATCGCGTGCCAGGTGACGGTGACCAGGAGGCCGGCCACACCGAGAACCGCCACCACCCCGACGATCGGTGCCGGACGCCGCCACCACGGGGCCATCGTTCGGACGTTCGGGCGTGATCCCTGCCAGACGAAGGGTGTCGACTCCGGCACCGCCGGCGGGATCGTCGCGGCCCGTTCGTCGTCAAGCGTGGCGTCCGCAGCCGGACTCGCGGCGTCCGCAGCCGGACTCGCGGCGTCCACTGCCGGAACCGCGGCGGGGGCCGGCAGCTCCGGCAGCGTGGTGACGGCGCGCACGAGCAGCACCACCCCCACCAGGCCGAGCCACACGCCACCGAGGAGGGTCGTGCTGGGGCGATCCTCCAATGGGAAGCCGCTGACGTCGATGGCTGCCGTGGCGGGCAGGAGGGTGCCGATTCCCAGCACCATGCCGAGCAGCATGGCCGCCAGCCGCAGACCGAACCGCCACGGCGGGCGCACCCAGGCCACCACCGGCAGCGCCAGCAGGGCCACCCATCCGACGCACAGCGGTTGCCAGTAGCCGGGTAGCTCGGTCAGCGCGAAGGTCCGCACCTCGGTCGAGGGCGGACTACCGATCAGTTGGTCAAGCGTGGTCAGACCCGGACGCACGGAGACCCATGGCACGGTCCATGCCTGAACCAGGATGAACAGACCGACGACGGTAGCCACCGCGGACTTGACGCGACGACTGCCGGTATCGGCCGCCCCCTCTCCGGCAGAGGTGATCTTCACGGCGCACATCCTGACAGCACAGGTACGGCTACCACTACCCCGAACCGGCCGTCTGCCGGTAGTGCGCCGCTACCCGCCGTACTGGTCTGCTCGACGTATGAATCTCAACCGCAGTGGCCGCGTCGCCGCGCTCTGCTGGGCGGTGGCCGCGCCGATCTTCCTCGTGGCCAGTCTGATCACCGGCCTGCGGTGGCGCGAGCCGACCTACAGTTGGGCCACCCACAACATCAGCGACCTCGGCAACGTGCACTGCGGGATCTGGGACACCACCCGTCCCCGTCTGGTCTGCTCGCCCTGGCATCCACTGATGAACGCGGCGATGCTGGCCACCGCCGTACTGCTCGCCACCGGACTGCTGCTGACCTGGCGACTGTTCGGCCGGGGCACGGTGGTGCGCTCGGCGCAGATCCTCCTGCTGCTGGCCGCCGGTGGGTACGCCCTCGCCGCGCGCTATCCGGCCGACGTCGACGAGAACCGACACGTGCTGGGCGCGTTCCTGATCATGGGTGTGGGCAACGTCGGCCTCCTGCTCGCCGGTTTCGCGCCCGACTCCACGGTGCTCGGCCGATGGCGACGACTCTCCCTCGCCGCCGGGCTCACCGCGTTGATCGGGACCGTCCTGTTCGTCGCCCAGCAGGGCACCGGCATCGGGGTGGGCGGCATGGAACGCGTCGCCGTACTGCCCTTCCCGCTGTGGGCCTGCTGCCTCGGCGTCCTGCTGGGCGAAGCGCCCGCTACCGAGCATCCACCTCGTCGATCTTCTCAGCGCCGAAGGTCTCCCGCAGCAGCCGTACCGCCTGCTCCTCGCTCGACTCCCGGGCCGTCTTCTCGTCGATGACCTCGTCCAACGGCTCGTCGCCCGGGTCGAACCCCTCGTAGGTGGGTTTCGCCGCCGGGGCCGCGCCGCCCGGCCGTCCGCCGCGCAACGGTCCGTCGTAGTCCGGGTCGTAGGGAGGTTCGCCCGCCCATTCCGCGTCCGCGGTGGGCCGGCTCGCCGATGGGGTACGCGCACCGCGCCCCGCCGCCGCCGCGCGAGCCGCGGCGATGGCGCTGCTCACCGGTGCGCCACCGGCTGACGCCGGCTGCCGGGTCGCCGGTGTCGGGTTGTCCCGCCCGCCCGGCTTACCGCCACCGGCCAGCGCGCCGGGGCCACCCGCAACACCGGGTCCGCCGCCGTTGGCGATACTGCCGTTCGTCCTTGCACCGTTCGTGCCGGTCGATGCGGGGTCGCCCGACGTGGCGTCGGAGCGTGCGGTGCCTTCGGCTGACGCGCCGCCGGGGCGGGCAGCCTCCGGCCACGCCTCGTCATCGGCCGCCTCGGCGGCCGGCGCTCCGCCGCCGGGGAGCGCTGCCTCCGGCCAGTCGTCCTCCAGGCCGGCGGCGGTCGAGGTCGGCACGGCCGGTGGGGTGCTCGTCGGGCCCGAAGCGGCAGCCACCGTCGGCCCGGCACTCGGGCCGGGTGCCGCAGGCAGCGCACTCGACGGGCCGGACGCGGCCGCAGCCGCGGCGCTCGGACGGGGTGCCGCGGGCGGCGCACTCGACGGGCCGGACGCGGCCGCGGGCCCGGCGCTCGGACGGGATGCCGCAGGCGGCGCACTCGACGGGCCGGAAACGGCAGCCACAGTCGGCGCGGCGCTCTGGCCGGGCTCGACGGGCGGCGCGCTCGTCGGACTGGCGGCGGCCGCGTTCGGTGTGGCGGGTCGGGTCGGCGCGGCCGCCTGGGGACGCGGGCCGGACAGCGACGCGGCACCCCGCTCGCCGGCCACCTCGCAGCGGATCTGCCAGCGCCCGCCCAACTCCTCGTAGAGCGCGTCGGTGAGCACCGCCGCGTGGTCGGCCATCATCTTGGCCAGCACGGAGGACTTCACGGTCAGGACCAGCATGTCGCCGTCGAGTTCGCGGACCACCGCGTCGCGCATCAGGGCGGCGATCCGCTTGTTGGTCCGGTTGACCTTGCCGACCACGTCGGGCCAGACCCGCCGCACCGCTACCGCGTCCAGTGGCGGGGCCGGCGTACCGGGGCGGGGCGGAGCGGGCGTCGCCGGGTCGGGCAGTACAGCCGACGGCGGTACCGCGCGACGCGGGGTCGAGCCGGTGCCCGGTCCGGCGGGCGACACGGGCGCGGCCGTCGGGGCGGCGGCCGACGCGCCGGGCGACACCGGAATCGGGGAGTCCGCTCCCGAGGGCGCGTGCACACCTCGGCTGCCCGAGGCGACATCGGCCGAGCCAGCAGCGCCACCGGCACCCGAGGCGGCATCCGGCCTGCCAGCAGCGCCACCGGCCGCCGAGGTGGCATCTGCCGAGCCAGCGATTCCGGCGGCCGAGCCGGCGGCGGTAGCGGTCGGGGCGGCCGAGCCGGCGGCGGTCGGGGCGGTGGAAGCCGAGGCACCTGCGGTTCGCGGAGCCGGGGACGCCGTCGGGTCGACATCCCACGGCGGGGCGGACGTCGGGGCGGCGGCGGGTGTGGGGGCTGCGGCAGCCGGGACCGGAGGGGCGTGCTGTGGGCGTACCCCTGGGGTGGTGGCCGGCGCGGACCCGGCGGGGTCGGCGCCACCCAGGGTGAGGCGGCGTTCCATCCGTTCGAGGCGCTGGAGCAGGCCGCCGGTGGAGTCGTCCACGCCGGGCAGCAGCATCCGGGCGCAGATCAACTCAAGCAGTAGGCGGGGTGCGGTGGTGCCGCGCATCTCGACCAGGCCGTCATGCACGATGTCGGCGCAGCGGGAGAGCGTGGCCGAGCCGAGTTGCGAAGCCTGGGCGGCCATCCGCTCGATCTGGTCCCCCGGGCCGTCGATCAGACCCTTCGCTGCGGCGTCCGGCACCTGCTGGATCACGATCAGGTCGCGGAGCCGTTCCAGCAGGTCGGAGGCGAACCGGCGCATGTCGTGCCCGGCCTCGGCGACCCGGTCGACGGTGGCGTAGGCGGCGGCGCCGTCACCGGCGGCCAGCGCGTCGCACATCTCGTCGATCAACGCGGAGTCGGTGACCCCGAGCAGGGAGACGGCTCGGGCGTAGCTGACGCCCTCCGGGCCGGCGCCGGCGATGAGCTGGTCGAGCACGGAGAGGCTGTCCCGCATGCTGCCGCCACCGGCGCGCACCACGAGCGGGAAGACCGCCGGCTCGACGGTGACGCCCTCGGCCTGGGTGAGCTGCTCCAGGTACGGGCGGACCACCTTCGGCGGGAACAGCCGGAACGGGTAGTGGTGGGTGCGCGACCGGATCGTGCCGAGGACCTTCTCCGGCTCGGTGGTGGCGAAGATGAACTTGACGTACTCCGGGGGCTCCTCGACCAGCTTGAGCAGGGCGTTGAAGCCCTGGGTCGAGACCATGTGCGCCTCGTCGATGATGTAGATCTTGAAGCGGCTGCTGGCCGGCGCGAAGAAGGCGCGCTCGCGCAGCTCGCGGGCGTCGTCGACGCCACCGTGGCTGGCCGCGTCGATCTCGATCACGTCGATGGAGCCGGTGCCGTCGGCGGCCAGCGAGCGGCAGGACGCACACTTGCCGCACGGTTCGGGGGTGGGGCCCTGCTCACAGTTGAGCGAGCGGGCCATGATCCGGGCGCTGGTGGTCTTGCCGCAGCCGCGCGGGCCGGAGAAGAGGTAGGCGTGGTTGAGCCGGCCGCTACGCAGCGCCTGCGACAACGGCTCGGTGACGTGCTCCTGCCCGATGACCTCGGCGAAGGTACGTGGCCGGTACTTGCGGTACAGCGCCAGCGTCACTCGTCCCGCCTCCTCTCGACCGAGCCATTCTGCGCCGGTCGGGCGCGGGTGACCACCCACCCCGCCGGGTCGCCTGGACCGTCGCGCTTGATCGACTCGGCTTCTTGGAAACCGGGGTGTCCGCGCGCCTCTGACAGCCCGACATCATGCACGTCGGTGTGGATCAAGGCCCCGGGAACGAAAAGGCCTCCCGTGCACCCGGCAGAGCTCGCTTATCCTTGCTGCCTTCCGGCCCTGGGGAGGTTCACGAGATACCGCCGCACGGGAGGTGACGCCAACCCTACCCGACGGCTCGTCGATCTTCGGGGGGTGGTGGGGTGTCCCGGTCGACGGCGGCCTGTATCCTGGCTCGCGGAGGATTCGCCTAGAGGCCTAGGGCGCACGCTTGGAAAGCGTGTTGGGTTTACACCCTCACGAGTTCGAATCTCGTATCCTCCGCTCGCGGAGCATGATCGACGCCCGGCAGACCGATAACAGGTCGGCCGGGCGTTGTCGTTGTGGTCTCATCGATGCCATGGCTGACTCGACCTGGCAGTGGGACGAGACGTTGTACGCCGGCAGCGCCCGGCACTACAGCGTCGGCCGGTGGCCGTACCCGCCCGAAGTCGCCGAGGCCATCGGCACCGCGCTCAACCTGGACGGCACCGGCCGGCTCCTGGACGTGGGCTGCGGTCCCGGTTCGTTGACGCTGCTGCTCGCGCCCCTGTTCGAGGCGGCGGTCGGGGTGGACGCCGACCGGGACATGCTCACCGAGGCGCGACGCCTGGCCAGCGAGGCCGAGGTGACCAACGTCGAGTGGCGGCACCTGCGGGCCGAGGAACTGCCCGCCGACCTGGGTACGTTCCGGGTCGCCACGTTCGCCCAGTCGTACCACTGGATGGATCGGCCGCTGGTGGCCCGCCGGGTCCGCGACATGCTCGCGCCCGACGGGGCCTGGGTTCACGTCGGCGCCACCACCCACCAGGGCATGGCCGACGACGACCCACTGCCGTACCCCCGTCCGCCCTGGCCGCGGATCAACGAACTGGTCGCGCGCTACCTGGGGCCGGTCCGCCGGGCCGGACAGGGCTCGCTGCCCACCGGCACCCCCAGTGGCGAGGCGGAGATCATGCTCGCCGCCGGCTTCTCCGGCCCCACCCGACTGACCGTCGAGCAGGGGATGGTCGTGCAGCGGTCGGTGGACGAGCTGACGTCGGCGGTGTTCTCACTGTCCAGTTCGACGCCGCACCTGTTCGGCGATCGGCTGCCCGCCTTCGAGGCGGACCTGCGCGAGCTGTTGACGACGGCGGCGCGGGACGGCTTCTTCGCCGAGCGCCGGCGCGACGTGAGCATCGCCATTTGGCGACCCTGACGCCGCCGCACTCGGCCGGTCAGCTCCCGCACAGTCCCAGACCCGCAGTGCAGCCCAGAACGCTCACCCTCGGGCGCGGGTCCAGGCCAGGAAGCGGTCGGTGAGCCGGGCCGGATCGACGTCCCGGAGGTGTTCGCTGGCCTCGCTCAGCAGTGTCGCGAGGTAGATCGTCAGCGCGACCCGATCGCCCCGGTACTCGCCGAGTAGCCGGAGCTTCGCCGCTGAGCAGGGCCAGGCGATACCGCAGGCCTGGCATCGCCAGGTGGGTCGGGTCGGCAGGTGGTTCCGGTGGCGACGGCGCGGCATGGGTGGACCTCCTTCCCTGGTGGAAGGGGTCACCCCGCCTCCGCGTCGGGGCGACCCCGGGACTGACGCCGACCGCCGGGCTGCTGCGCCTCCACCGGCCACGCCGTCTTCTGTGGACCACAGTGCGGCGCGTCACCGGGCACCTACAGGGCGTAGCTATATGGTTCTCAGATATTCGAGACATCCGATGGAGGGGCCGTGAACGACGCGTTGCGGGTAGCACTGAACGACACCGGGCACACCACCGAATCCCTCGCCGAGAACGTCGGCGTCGACCCGAAGACCGTCGCGCGCTGGTTGGCCGAGGGGCGCATCCCGCATCCTCGGCACCGCCTGGCGGCAGCGGAAGCCCTCCACAAGAACGTGTCGGACATCTGGCCGGACACTGCGAGACGTCGTGACCCCATTTGGTTCCGTCCCTGGCAGGAAATCGAGCGCGAGGCGGTGTCCCTGCGGTGGTACGAGTCGACGGTCCTGCCGGGGCTGTTGCAGACCGAGGCGTACGCCCGAGCGGTCCTCGGCGGCGCGGGCCTGATCCCCCGGAGCGAGGTCGAGCGGCACCTCGCCGTTCGACTCAACCGGCAGGGTGTGCTCAAGCGGGACGACCCGCCGCAGTTCACGGCGGTCATCGACGAGGCGATCCTGCGCCGGCCGGTGGGCGGCCGGTCGACCATGCGCGAGCAGATGCTGGCCCTCGTCGCGGCCTGCGCCGAGCCGCACATCCGGGTGCACGTCGTGCCGGCCTCGGTCGGCGCGTACGCCGGACTGAACGGGCCGTTCGTGATCGCGCACAGCCACGATCATCGGGTCGCCGGCTACCTGGACAACCAGCTTCAGGGACAAGTGGCTAGCGACCCCGACGACATCGCGGCCATGATGGCGGCATGGGAGAACGTGCGCGGCGAGGCGCTGTCGCACTCACAGTCGGTCGAGCTGATGACGGAAGTGGCGGAATCATGGAGTTGAATGGCGCGCGGTGGCGCAAGAGCACCCGCAGCAGCGGCAACGGCGGCGCGTGCGTCGAGGTCGCCGACAACCTGCCCGGCGTGGTCGGCGTGCGGGATTCCAAGGACCCGACCGGTCCGGCGCTCGCCTTCACGCCGACGGCCTGGCGCGCGTTCCTGGCCGATCTCGGCGACCGCGCCTGAGTCCCCGACCACGCACCCGCCGGGCCGCCCGGTTCCGCAGCGCCGCGTACCGTGCCAGGCACGGACGGCGGCGAGGACGACCGTCGTACACATGTTCTATCCACAGGTTGTGGACGACGGCGGGGGTGTGATGGCGTACCAGCTCAGCGCGGTGGTCGCGGACGCGGACCTGCTCCGCGAGCACACCGCCGAGCTGGACCACGCCGTCCTCGGTGAGCTGCGTCAGGATTTCGCGCTGCTGCCGGTCACCCCGCAGTTGGTGGCCGAGCTGACCGGATCGCTACCGGACTACGTGGCGGACGACCGCAGCGCCGAGCAGCCGTTCGACCTCGTGTTGTCGCCGCCGCTGGTCGAGTTGCTGGCCGTGTGGTCACGTTCGGGGCCGGTGGCGTACCTGGAGGCGGAGTTCGGCGGCGGCGTCGGCCACCAGTCGGCCGTGGTGTGGCTCGGCGGGGCGCTGTCCTGGGGCCCGCGCTTCGACGACGTGCTGGAAGCCCCACGGGAGGAGTGGCCGATCAATGCGGCACTCGTCCGACTCGGCGTCGAGCGTGGGGCATGGATTGATCCGTTCGCCGAGCTGGGGTTGCATCTGGAACGCAACACCGCCGGGTGGCTGGCGCACGGGCGGCGTCGACTCAGCGCCGACCACTGGGACGATCTGATCGAACAGTGGGAAAACCAGTAATCCGTCGGCGGGCAGCAACCTGAACGGCCCAGCCCCGTTGGGGACTGGGGGATTCCATGAAATTGCGACAATTCACGTTTATTGCCATGCTGCTGACTGCCGCCTCGATCGCGGGCAGCGGTGCGCCGTCCGCTGGGCCGATGCCCGCGAACCGGCCCGCCGGCGTAGTCGAGATCATCGACCTGAACGGCCTGCGCGACATCGAGTTCGGTGACACCGAGGCCGAGCTGACCCGCCGGGGCGTCCTGCGTACCGACCTGGACGCCTGCGGACCGGTCCTCGCCGGCCACGACACGGCCAGTCCCGTCTTCGTCGAGGACAAACTGGTGCTGCTGTGGGTCGGCGACCCGATGCGCACACCGGAGGGCATCACGGCCGGCTCCCCGGTCGAGGAGGTCTGGGACCGCTACCCGTCGGTCACCCGGCTGCCCGCTCCACAGGGGACACACCGGCTCGACGGGCTGCTCGCCCGCAGCGGCGACCGCGCGTACCTGTTCCTGCACGACGGGCGCACGGTCCGAAAAACCATCGCCGGGTACGCCGAGTGGGCGCGCCGCCTCTTCGACGAGGGCGCCGGTCCCTGCTGACCCGCCTCGGCACGGCGGGCGGCCGGTCCCACGTTTGGAACGACCGTCTGCTCAGATGTCAGCCGCGCAGCGACCGCCAGAAGTCGTACGAGTGCTCTGCCGTGAAGTCCGTCGTGCCCGACCCGCCGCCACCGGCCAGGACCCGCACGTACCCGGAGCGGTCGCGCAGTCGGGGCCACCCGGGCCGACCCGTCCGGGCGAAGTCGCTCCAGGCGCGGACCATCTCGCCGGAGAGCCGCCGCTGGGTGGGCGTGAAGGCCTCGGCGTAGTCGACGTCGAACAGGTACGGCAGTTCGGCGCAGTGGTACGCGCCGGTCGGGAAGGTCGGCGTCGGCCCTTCGGCGAAGAACGGCGCATCCTCGTCGGCGAACTCGTATAGGTACGTCGGCACGGTCCGGGCGAACGCCAGCGCGGCCGAGTAGATCGGCTCCGCGTACGCCTGGTCGGTCCACACGGCCCCCAACGCCTCGCTGGCGGAGCGCGTGTCGTCGCTCGGATAGCGGGCCAGCACCTCCTGCGCCCGGTCGCCGAACATGGCGCGTACCTGCTCGCGGTACTGGTCGTCGGTGAGCGGGCACGACTCGGGCGGCTGCCCCGGGGCGGGCGGCTGGGGGCAGTTCATCCCGCTGCGTTCCATCCCCCACACCTGGAGCGTGGACTCGTCGCGGTTCGTCCCGGTCAACACCGGCACCGGGTGCAACCGACCGCTGACCAGCGCGTCCGCCGGATCCACCGGCAGGGTACGGCCGTCGACCACCGGGCCCAGGTCGACGCCCGCGCCCGGGTAGCCGACCGCGTCGACGAGCGTTGCGGCGTCCCGCCCCCGAAGGCAGGCGGCGAGCACACCGGGGTCGGTGCAACCCACCCGCCCGGCCAACTCCCGCGCCGCCTCGACCGCCTCCGCCCGGGTCTGAACGGGGTTGGCGCACGAATTGCTCTGCATGATCGCGCGGTGGAACAGGCCGGCGGAGCCGGGCGCGGCGAGGTGGGCGCAGACACTTGTCGCGCCGGCCGACTGGCCGGCCAGGGTGACGCTGCCCGGGTCCCCGCCGAAGGCCGTCGCGTTGCGGCGCACCCAGCGCAGCGCCGCCTGCTGGTCCTGCAACCCGTAGTTGCCGGTGGACCCGTCCGGCCCGGCCAGCGCCGGATGCGCCAGGAAGCCGAGCGCACCGAGCCGGTAGTTCACCGTGACGACGATGACGTCGCCGTCGGCGGCCAGCCGCTCCCCGCCGTAGGCGTCACCCTGGCCGAAGCGGAAGTCGCCGCCGTGCAGCCACACCAGCACCGGTCGTGGCGTCCGAGCGGGGGTGCGGGGCGTGGTGACGTTGAGGTAGAGGCAGTCCTCGGACGCCGACGGGTCGTCCATCGGCAGCCCCTTCAGTTGAGCGCAGGCGGGGCCGGGCCGGGTCGCGTCGCGTACGCCCGTCCACTGTGGCCCGGGTCGCGGTGGGGCCCAGCGCAGCGCGCCCAGCGGCGGACGCGCGTACGGGATGCCCTCGAACGTCAGGTGGTCCGGCGCGACGCTCCCCCGGAGGGCGCCCTGGTCGGTCCGCACCACGGCCGCGCCCTGGCGATCGGCCGCCTCGGCGGCCGGGCCGACCGCCGTCGCTGCCGTCGCGAGGAGCGCGGTCGCGCCCATCGCGACGACCCACCGACGGTACGGGATGCTGGTCATCACAGTCTCCGATCATCGAACCCGGTACGGCGTATCGGCCGTCTGCGGCGAGCATGTCGATTCGGCGACGGGTCGACCAGGTAGCTCTAGTGCACCCACGAGCGGCCGGCTGGAAATGTTGACGGACGGGTTCGGGTGCTCTAGTGCGCTAGGCTTCGGTCGGCGGAAGGGCGACCGTGCCGGAGATCGACGAGTCCACACCCCCGTACCTGCGCATCGTCGCGGAGCTACGGCGGCGCATCGCGTCCGGTGAGCTGGGCCCCGGCGACCGGGTGCCGTCCACCCGCCAGCTCGTCCGGGAACGGGGCGTCGCGATGGCGACCGCGAGCCGCGCCCTCACCGCGCTCCGGCAGGAGAACCTGATCCGGGCGGTGCCCGGCGTGGGCATGGTGGTCGCCGGCTCGGAGCCCGCGACGCCCGGTCGGGGCGGACGGGCCGAGGTGCGGCGCGGACCCCTGCACGGGGTGACCCGCGACCAGGTGGTGCGTACGGCCATCGGCATCGCCGACGCCGAAGGGCTGGCCGGGCTCAGCATGCGGCGCATCGCGACCGAGCTGGACGTGCCGACCATGTCGCTGTACCGGCAGGTCCACGGCAAAGAGCACCTGCTGCTGCTGATGGCGGACGCCGCCTTCGCCGCGTATCGGCTGCCCGGCACGCTCCCGCCCGGGTGGCGGGCCCAACTGGAGCTGCTCTGCCGGCTGCAGTGGTCGATCTACTGTCGACACCCCTGGCTGGCCCAGGTCGTCTCGTTGACCCGTCCGCTGATGGCCCCGCACGCCGTCGCGCACACGGAATGCGCCCTGCGCGCCCTCGCCGGATGCGGGCTGGACCGGCACACCCGGCTGCACCTGGTGGTCGCCCTCGCCAACCACGTACGGGGGACGGCGGTGAACCTCCAGCAGGGGGCCGAGGCGGAACAGGACACCGGCCTGACCGATGACGAATGGATGGTGGCCCAGGCCGACGCGTTGGGCCGGCTACTCGCGGCCGGCGAGTTCCCGCACCTGGCCCGGCTCTCCCGGTCGGCAATCGACCTCAGCGCCGACAGCCTCTTCGAGTTCGGGCTGCAACGGCTCCTCGACGGGGTGGCGGCGCTCGTTCGAGCGTGAGCGCTCAGGCCGGGTTGTCCGCAGTCGCGGGGCGGCGCGCCCCGGACACGGCGGCGAACCCGGCGAGCGCGATCTCCGCCGTCTGCCGCAGCTCGTCGCGAGGGACCCCGGCGGCGGCGTGGATCGCCTGCCCCTCGGTGACGCTCATGACGAATCGGGCCAGCGCGGCCGGGTCGGCGTCGGTCGGCAGGTCACCCTCGGAGACGGCACGGGCGAACCGGTCGGCGAGGGCCCGCTCACCGGCCAGACGGCTGGCGGCGAGGAATTCCGCGACGCCCCCGTTCTCGCTGGAACAGGCGGTGCCGCCCTGGATCGACAGGCAGCCGGCCGGGCGGTCGGGTCGGGTGACGGCGAGCACGTTCTCGCGCAGGAGAGTGGCGACGACCTCGTACGTGGTGCCCTGGGCGATTGCGTGCCGCGCGTACCCCATGTCCTGTTCGGCGTAGCGGGCCACGGCCTTGCGGAACAGCTCCTCCTTGCCGCCGAAGGCGGCATAGAGGCTGGGCTTGTTGATGCCCATGGCCGCGGTCAGGTCGGTCATCGAGGCGCCTTCGTACCCCTGACGCCAGAACACCTCAAGCGCGCGCTCCAACGCCTCGTCGACGTCGAAGCCCCGAGGACGCCCTCGTACCGGCACGGTCGATCACCTCCGGCACCCATCCTAGCCGCGATGAAACCGATCGGTACAGAAATTTGTCGCACGGCCCAGGGGTTGCTACGGTCGGATCAGTACCGCTCGGTACACAATTTTCGAAGGAGACCGATCGTGGGACAGCTCGACGGCAAGACCGCCCTCGTCACCGGGGGCACCACCGGCATCGGCCTGGCCGCCGCCCGCCGCTTCGCCGCCGAAGGCGCGTACGTCTTCGTCACGGGCCGGCGCAAGGGCCCGCTGGACGAGGCGGTGAGCAGCATCGGCGTCAACGCGACGGGCATCGTCAGCGACGTCGGCAACCTCGACGACCTGGACCGGGTGATGCGGGCCATCGAGGAGCGCGGCGCCGGGCTCGACGTGCTGTTCGCCAACGCCGGCGGCGGCGAGTTCCGGCCGCTCGACTCGATCACGGTCGAGCACGTCGCCACCACCTTCGACACCAACGTCTACGGCACCATCTTCACCGTCCAGAAGGCCCTGCCCCTGCTCAACGAGGGCGCCTCGGTCGTGCTGACGGGCTCGACGTCGGCGGTCAGCGGCATTCCGGCGTTCAGCGTCTACGCCGCGTCCAAGGCCGCCATCCGCTCGTTCGGCCGCTCCTGGGCCGCCGAGCTGATGGACCGGAAGATCCGGGTCAACACACTCGTGCCCGGCTCCACCGAGACTCCCGGACTCGCGGGCCTGGCTCCCAGCCCCGGGGAGTCGCCCGCCCTGCTCAAGACGATCGCGTCCACCGTGCCCATGGGCCGCCTGGCCCACCCGGACGAGATCGCCAACGCGGTGCTCTTCCTCGCCTCCGACCAGAGCAGCTTCATGACCGGCAGCGAGCTGTTCGTCGACGGCGGCGAAACGCAGCTCTGACGGGAGAACGCCCGGTCGATCCGCAAGGGGTCGCACCGGGCGTTCCCGTTTTTCCCGAGCGGTGGCGGCCGCACCAGCAACCTCTTCGCCCCGACCCCGTTGAGGCCTGCGGGATTCAATGGAGGGGCTGACCTGCCGATACTGACAGGTTGGCCGACGCATCGATTGGCATCATCCTCGAATACCGACGGAGCCGCTTCCGGGCCCGCTCGACAAGCACTGAGATCGTCGGCAGTATCACGGGAAGAGGTGCCAACCTGCCCAAGGATCCCTAGTCGGAGGAGCCGCAGCGTGACGGTACGTCGAGAGAGGCCCGCAAGACGTCTTTCCGACCTGCTGACAGGGGACAGAATCGCGGTGGTCGCCGGCGCCCACGACGCCCTCTCAGCCCGGCTGGCCGAGCACCGGGGTTTCGACGCCATCTGGGTGAGCAGCTTCGGCGTCACGAATTCACTTGGCCTCGTCGACGAGGGTGTCATCACTCTGAACGAGATGCTGGATGCCGCCTGGCGCATCAAGCGCTCCACCTCCCACCCGGTCATCGTGGACTGCGACACCGGCTACGGAGACGTGATCAACGTACGGCGGCTGGCCCGAGAGGCGGTGGACCGGGGCATCGATGCGATATGCCTCGAGGATCAGGCCTTCCCCAAGAGGAACACGTTCCTGGATGGTGAACACCAGCTCGATGATGTCCATCGCTTCTGTTCGAAGATCACGGCCGCCGCCGGATCCCGGACCGCCGATGACTGCCTGGTGGTGGCGCGCACCGAAGCGCTCTCCCAGGGGTTCTCCGTGGACCACGCACTCGAACGAGCGAACGCCTACGTCGAGGCCGGCGCCGACGCGATCATCATCCAGCACCGATCCAGTGACATGCACGCGCTGGAGGCGTTCGCCGACGGCTGGCGCGGGAGGGCACCCCTCGGGGTGCTGGCCACCTCCATCCGCCAGACAGGCTTCGAGGAGATGCAACGCGCCGGCTTCGCCCTGGCCATCTACGCCAATCAGGGGCTGCGTGCCGCGGTCAGAGCCATGGACGACACGTACCAGTCCATCCTCGGAGCGGGCGGACGTCAACCGGCGGATCTGGCGCTCGCCTCGATGGAGGAGGTCCTGAAGTTGCAGTCGGAATCAGGGTGGAATTGAGATGGAGCTTCTCCTCCTGCGCCACGGTGAGACGGAGTGGAATCTCACGGGCCGGATGCAGGGACTCAGCGACACCCGTCTGACCCGGGCCGGCATCGACCAGGCTCACCAGGCGCTCGCCTCCCTCCCCCCGTTCTCGCAGGTATGGACCAGCCCGCTGCAACGGGCCCGCCTGACCGCCGAGGCGATCGCGGAATCGCAGGACATCCCGTGCCGGGTCGACGAACGGCTGATCGAACGAAGCTGGGGGGCCTGGGAAGGCATGCTGCCGGAGGACGTCGACCAGAAGTGGCCGGGTTGGCGGGCAGCGGGCCGGAAGCCGGACGGATACGAACATGACGAATCCGTCTTCCGCCGCTTCCTGGAATGGCGCGACTCAGTCACCCACGACGGTTCGGCGACGCCGCTCGTAGCCGTGACCCACGGCGGTTTCATGAGCGCGGTGGTCCGCGTTCTCGGCGGCTCGGACAGCGGGTACAAGAATCTCGAGGGCGTATGGATAGGCGAGGTCGAGGAACGGCCATTCATCCGACGCCACGAGGAGTTCATTCCGAACGCACGGAAGCTGACTCGATAAGGGACGGGTGAGCGTGGAGGCGGCAGGCGCAGCCAAACGAATCAGAGAGACCTTCGGCCTGGTCGTCGGTGTGCCGGACTCCTCTCTGACGTTCCTGGGTCCGATCTGGCAGCAGCCGGGCGAGGACGCGTCCGTGTGCACCAACGAGGGCTCCGCCGTGGCGCTGGCCGCCGGCTGGGCGCTCGGCAGCGGCAGATGCGCGCTGGTCTGCATGCAGAACTCGGGACTGCTGAACGCCTTGAATCCCCTCACCTCGCTGACGCACGCCTCCGTCCAGTCCGTCCCCCTGGTCCTCCTCATCGGAATGCGGGGCTGGGCCGGCGACGAGCCTCAACATGAGGCGGTGGGCCGCGCCACGACGAGCCTGCTCCGCACGGCGGACATCCCGTTCCGCACCACCTGCGCGTCCGACCTGTCGGACGTCGTCTCCACGCTGGGCCTGGCTCACCAGCAGGCGGTTGCCAGCAACACGGTGACCGCGGTCCTGGTCGAGGCCGGCGCCGCGCGTCCGCCCACACCTCCGGCGACGGGAGGCCGTGCACTGGAGGACTGGACCAGTCGCGACGCCGTACGACTGGTCCTGGACACTGCCCCGTCCGGAAGCATCGTCGTCGGCTCAACCGGCTTCAACAGCAGACTCGTGCACGAGTACCGCACGGACCATCCCGGCCGGTTCGACGAGTTCGTGTACTGCGTCGGAGCCATGGGTCACGCGTGCTCCGTCGCTCAGGGTCTGGCAGTGGCCCGCCCGGACGTGCCGGTCATCTGCGTCGACGGCGACGGCTCGGCCCTGATGCATCTGGGAGCGGTGCTCCTGCCCACCGCGCTCACCGTCCCGAACTACCGGCACGTGATCGTCAACAACGGCAGCCACGAGTCGGTCGGTGGAGGCGACACGCTCGGATCCCGCTTCAGCTTCTCGGCCCTCGGGCACGACCTCGGCTGGCCCACGGGAGTGTTCCGCGGCCCGACCACGCCTGATGTCCTCACCGCGCTGGGCCGACTGCTGAACGCGACCGGCCCGGTGCTGGTCGAGATGCTGACGCGCCCCGCAGGCGTCGGCCCACCTGCTCGGCCCCGGCCGCCGTTCGTGCGGACGAGGACGACGTCCCATCGGTTCCGGTAGGACTCCGAGGAGGTATGAGTCGTGAATTTCACCCCGTACCAGGTGTTCATGGATCCCGCCGACGTGGCGCGCCTGGAGCGACAGCCGCGCGGGACATGGCGCCGGCAGGTGAGCCGGTTGGTTGACGCCTGCGGCATCGGTGAGGTGCTCACCACGCGCGGCATCGCGGTGTTGTCCGGGCTCGACGATCTCCCCGGCCCGCAGTTGCGGGTCGTCTTCCCCCTGATCTGCGAGGCGCTCGGGACGTTGATCCCACAAAGCGTCGGCCCTTCGGCACAGTTGCTGAGAGAGGTGACGTACCGGGGGAACGACCTGTCGGATCGCACGCTCCGCTACTCCGACAGCCGGGACGGCGGAAGCTTCCATACCGACGGCGTACCCGTTCCCGGCGAGGTGCCGGATCTCATCGCCCTTCTCTGCCTGCGTCAGGCGGCGGCCGGCGGTGAACTCGTCTTCATAGACTCGCAGGAGATCCTGCGGCTGGCGTCGGCACAGATGCCGGACATCCTCGACGTCCTGGGTAACCAGTTCCACTTCGACCAGCGGCGCAAGGACGCACCCGGTGCCACGATCGTACGGCGGGTCGTCGAGCGCTCGGGGGCCGACGACCGCGCGCACCACTTAACATATCTGCGGGACTATATCGAGTCCGGGCATGCGATGCCGGGGGTGCGGCCGCTGACTCCGGCCGAGACGAGGGCCATGGATCTCCTCGACGCCATGATGGCCAGCGAGGCTCTACACATCGAGGGGCGGCTGCTCCGGGGGCAGATCGTGATCAGCGACAACCGGCGTTACCTGCACGGGCGTCATGCCTTCGTCGACGCGTCCGAGGGCGCGGGGAGACTGATGCTGCGAGCCTGGATCAGGCGATGATCAAATGAGCAAGTACATCGACTTCCACGATCCTCACAATCGGGACACCTACGTCGGGCGGTCCGCGGACCCCGCCTGGTCGACGCTCTTCGCGCGACTCATGCGCCCGGAGGGTCGGTTGGTCGCCGACCTGGGATGCGGCGGTGGCATCTACACCAAGGCGATCGCGGGCATGGCACCGCAGCTGGTCGTCGGGATGGACTCGTCGCACCTGTCATTGGAGTCGGCCCGGAGCTACTGCCAGGGAGTCGACCGCGTGTCATTTCTGCTGACCGACGCGGAGGCCGTGGGCGCGGAGGACGACGTCTTCGACGGAGTCGTCGAGAGAGCTCTCATCCACCACTTCACGACGTTGCACCGCAATTTCCGGGAGGCCCGCCGCATCCTGAAACCCGCCGGCCTGCTCTGGGTCCAGGACCGCACGGTGGACGACGTCCTCCTACCGCCTTCGGCGGAGCACATCCGTGGCTACTACCTCGCCTTCGACGAACGGCTGAGGGCAACCGAGATCGAACGCCGGCGACGAGAGCCGGATGTCACGGCCGCTCTCCTGGAGGCAGGATTCCGGCTTGTCAACAGCAGCAAAGTCTGTGAGCTGCGCAAAGTGTTCCGCGAACCGGGCGAGTTGTACGAGGAGATCGTCCTGCGGCGCGGCCGGTCCCTGCTCCACGCGCTCAACGACCGGCGTATCCGTCAACTAGCCGACTACGTCGTCGAGCGGATTCCTCGTTGGCCGGCGGTCGAACGCGACACCTGGACGGTCTGGATCGCCGAAAAGTAGCCGCTGTCATGGCGCGTCGAGGTAGGTGTTCTGCTTGAGAGCCGCATCCCAGAGGATCTTGATCTGCGACGCGTACAGGGTATAGGTGGGATTGCCGGGTCGCACCACGTAGGAAACCGTCGCCTGGTCGGCCTCGTTCTCGTGCAGGTAGTGCTGCACGCGAATGAGGGAATTCTCCGACAGCCGGTTCACGTCGATCGCGATGAAGGCCATGGGCATGATGCGGTCCGACACGGCGAACTGAATATTTCCGCTGCCCCGCAAACGGATGTAGAGATCCTTGAAGAGGTTCGCCTGATTCAGGTACCGCTGCTGACTGTGGCGCTCGGAGTCCGAGTACCTCATCCGCCGAAACCCCTCGAGGACGTCGAGGTCGCCCACGTTGAGCACCAGGAAGCGCACCTGCACACGTCTGTTGAGCCCGGCGAACAGATCCTTCGCGGCCACGAAGCCGGTCAACGTGGTACCACTGATGAAGACGTCGTGACGCGCCGACGCCACAGCGGTTCTCCAGTCGAAGGTGTGGCGTTCGACGAACTCGACACCTATTCCCCGATGGGCGAGCGTCCTCGCAATTTCCTCGGTACTCCTGGTCAGCACTTTCCAGCGACTGCTGAAGAGAATGAAGAAGTCAATGACGATCATCGCCAGGAGTGCTTCAATGAATGTGAGATGCAGATTTCGTTGATTGAGGACCTCGGTGACGACCACCGCAGTCAGCGCGAATATCGCCTGAAGCGTGATGAATGCCGCGTCCAAGAACCTCAGAAGCCTCTTCATCGCCACTCCCCGAAACGGCCGAGTCGATGGAATTCAAGTGTGCGGAACCGCCTGGACACCGGAAGCTCATAGAGTTACCACAGTTAATGTGATGATCGCAACCAGTAGAAATTTCGTCTCTTCTGCAAAGTCTCACGCAGACCTTGACGGCGGAGAACAAGCAGCGCGCCGGGGACCGTACGGTCCCCGGCGCGCTGCTACGCACGAGCGGTGGCGGCGGGATTTGAACCCGCGGAGGGCGTAAACCCTCACACGCTTTCGAGGCGTGCTCCTTAGGCCACTCGGACACGCCACCGCCGACGAGGGTACAGGACCGCGGGTTCGGACGCCGAACCGGTATCGCCCGAGCCGGCCTGGCAGGATCTTTGCCATGAGTACGCACATCGGCGCGAAGCCGGGCGAGATCGCCGAGCGGGTCCTGATGCCAGGTGACCCCCTGCGGGCCAAGTGGATCGCGGAGACCTACCTCGAGGGCGCGACCTGCTACTCGACGGTCCGGGGCATGCTGGGCTTCACCGGCCGCTGGAACGGCGTCGACGTCTCCGTCCAGGGCTCCGGCATGGGCATGCCGTCCGCCTCCATCTACGCCCACGAGCTGATCAACGAGTACGGCGTGAAGACGCTGATCCGGGTCGGCTCCTGCGGCGCTCTCAGCACCGACCTGCAACTGCGTGACGTGGTGGCGGCGATCGGGTCGTCCACCGACTCGAACATGAACCGGATGCGCTTCGACGGTCTGATCGACTACGCCCCGGTGGCCGACTTCGGGCTGCTGCGTACCTCGGTCGAGGTGGCCGAGCGGCGCGGCATCGCGATGCACGTCGGACCGATCCTGGCGGCGGACGCCTTCTACACCGACCGGCCGGACCTCTACGACACGCTCGCCGACTACGGCGTGCTGGCGGTGGAGATGGAGTCGGCGGCGCTCTACACGATCGCGGCCCGGTTCAAGGCTCGGGCGCTGACCGTGCTGACCGTCAGCGACCACATCAAGACCGGCGAGAAGACCACGTCGGAGGAGCGGGAGCAGACCTTCAGCCAGATGGTCGAGATCGCGCTCGACACGATCATCGCCTGACCTTCCGGGGACGGCGCACCGCGGAGAGCGTGATGACTCACAGGCATCTTGATGCCTCACAGTCATCACGCTCTTTCGCCCACGCCGGGCCAGGCCACGCCACGCCACGACACGCCGGGCCACGCCGCTCAGACAGCGGTGAGCGCCTCCGTCGGGGCGAGCCGGGCGGCGCGGACCGCCGGGTAGAGGCCGGCGAAGCCGCCGATGACCAGGGTCGCACCCACCCCGCCGAGCATCGCCCACGCCGGCACCACGGTCGGCCAGTCCTGGGACAGCGCGTATCCGGTGGTGACCAGGATTCCCAGCAGCACCCCGCCGACCCCGCCGAGCGCCGAGAGCAGCAGCGATTCGGCGAGGAACTGGGTGCGTACCTGACCTCGGGTGGCCCCGAGCGACCGGCGTAGGCCGATCTCGGCCCGGCGTTCCAGCACCGAGATGACCATGGTGTTGGCGACGCCGACGCCACCGACGAGCAGGGCGACCGCGCCCAGCCCGAGCAGCAGCCCGGTGAAGGCGGCGTCGGTCGCCTCGGCGGCGGCCAGCGCGTCGGACGGGCGGGACACCTCCACCTCGTTGGGCGCCTCCGGGTTGGCGGTCGCGCCGAGCACCGACCGGACGGCCTCGACCTGTGACTCCTCGGCCCGGGTGTAGACGGTGCTCGGATGCCCGTCGAAGCCCAGATAGTCGGTCGCCGCCGACCAGCCGACCAACGCCGACGTGTCCAGCTCCGGGGCGAGCGGCACGGGAGCGAGGACACCGACCACGGTGAACCACCGCCCGCCCAGCCACACCTGTACCTGCGGGTCCGCCTCGCCGACCCCCAGCCGGTCGGCGGCGGTCGCGCCGAGGACCACCGCCGGGTAGCGGGCGGTGGCCTCGTTGAGCCACGTTCCGCTGGTCACCTCGGCCCCGACGGTGCCGAGCAGGTCCAGGCGGGCCGCCCGGGTGGCGATCCCGCCCGTCTCGGCGGCCGGAATCCGGTCCGAGCGGTAGACCTTGGCGTCGGACACCTGCCCGGTCGCGGATACCTCGGTCACCGGACCGATTCGGCCGATCATGGACACCGACTCCTCGGGGAGCTGGGCGTCCGCGCCGAACAGGGTGTTGCCCGATTCCACGGTGAGCAGGTTGGTGCCGAGCGCGTCGAGCGCCCGGTCCAACTCGGCCCGGGACGACGAGGAGATGCCGACGACCGCGATCATCGCGGCGATGCCGATCGCGATGCCCAGCGCGGACAGGAACGCCCGCAGGGGTCGGGTCCGCAGGCCCACGCCACCGACGCGCAGGACGTCCCCGGGGCCCATCCGGGCCGGGGTGAGCACCGCCATCAGCCGACCCCGCCCGTCGCGAGGACCGAATCGTGCCGCACCGCGCCGTCCCGCATCCGTACCTGTCGGGGCAGGCTGTCGGCGATCTCCCGATCATGGGTGATCACCACGACGGTGGTGCCGGCCCGGTGCAGCTCGTGCAGCAGTTCCAGCACTCCGGCGCCGGACGTCGAGTCGAGGTTCCCGGTCGGCTCGTCGGCGAGCAGCACGGCCGGCTCACCCACCACCGCCCGGGCCACGGCCACCCGCTGCCGCTCCCCGCCGGAGAGTTCGTGCGGCCGGTGCCCCAGCCGGTGGCCCAGGCCGACCCGGACCAGCGCGGCCTCCGCGCGGTCGCGCCGCCTCCGCAGGGGTACGCCGGAGTAGAGCAACCCGTCGGCCACGTTGTCCACCACCGGAACGCCGGGGGCCAGGTGGAACTGCTGGAACACGAAGCCGATGCGGGTGGCCCGCAGCGCCGACAGCTCCCGGTCGGTGAGCTTCGCCGCGTCGTACCCGTCGATGAGGACGCTGCCCGACGAGGGCCGGTCGAGGGTGCCGATGAGGTGCAGCATCGTCGACTTGCCCGACCCGGACGGGCCGACGATGGCCACCAGCTCGCCGTAGCCGATCCGCAACGACACGTCGTCCAACGCGACGACGCCGCCGGAATACCGCTTGCTGACCCGGTCCAGCACGATCACGTCGCCCGTCACGCCGGCACCACCACCGTCGTCCCCTCGGCGATTCCCTCGCCGGTGACCTCCACCCGCCCGTCGGCGAACAGGCCCGTGGTCACCGCCACGATCCGGCGGGCGCCGCCGTCGACGACCTCGACGCCGTAGCCGCCCTCGGCGAGGGCCAGCAGCGCCGCCACCGGCACAGTGAGCACGTCCGCGCGTTCCGAGGCGGTGAAGGTGACGTCGACGCTGGCCTGGTCGAAGCCGGCGAGGGCCTTCGGATCGGTCACCGTTACGGTCACCTCGATCTTCGTCTCCGCCTCCGCCGCCTGGCCGTTGGCGCCGGCGGAACCGGTCTGGATGACCGTCTCGACCGTGCTGATCGTGCCGTTCACCGCCCGGCCGTCCGGCAGCTTGACCGCGACCTTCGCGTCGCGCTTGGCCAGCCGCTGGTCGTCCACGTCCAACTCGACGGTGACCACCCGGCTGGTGCCGGTGTAGGTGAGCACCGCCTGACCGGGCTGGGTGACCGCGCCGACGTCGAGCTGGTGGCTCTCCACCCGCACCTCCCCGTCGGCGTACACGACGCGCGCGGGCTCGACCCGGCCCGTCTCGGCCAGGCCGAGGTCGTCCTGCCACTCGCGGACCGCGTCGGCGGTCGCCCCGGTGTACTCGTCATCGACCGTGAATCCGTCGTAGCCGAGCGCCACGAGGTTCCGCTCGAACTGCGCGACGTCGGGGCCCTCCACCCCGGGGGCGAGCGTCCGGTACGCGGGCAGTCCGCCGTACAGGAGCACCACCTCCGCGTTGTCGACCAGGTAGAGCGCCTTGCCCCGCCGTACCGTCGACCCCGTTGCCGGCAGTCCGGTGAGCGTGCCGCTCAGCCTCGCCGTGGCGGTACGCGTCGTGCCGTACCCCAGCTCGCCGTCGGCGGTCTGGGAGTCGGCGAGGGTCTGCCGGGTGATGGCGGCGGTGGCCGCCGAAGCGCCGGCCTGGGCGGCGTCGCCGCCGCTCCGGCCGCCGAAGCCGACCGCGGCGATCACTCCCACGGCCGCGACCAGCAGCACGACGCCACCGACGAGGGCAGCCCGCAGCGGTACGCGTCGGGTGGCGCCGGTCACCGGCCACCGCCGAACTGCGGCGCGTACTGCCGGCACTTCTCCATGGCGGCGCGCAGCGCCGGGTCACCGAGGTCGAGCCCGCTGTCGCCCTTGGTGATCTGGATCCGTCCGTCGGCGTCCGGGTCCGGGAAGTTCGGCACGCCGTTCTCCCGCATGCACTTGGCCATGGTGCGCATCTGCTCGGCCTGCTCCGGGTTGAGCTGGGGACCCTGCCCGCCGTTGGGCAGTTTGTCGCGGCACTTCTCCATGGCGGACTGCACCTTCTGCGGGTCGACGTTCTCGCCGAACCGGAACGCCGGCCGGCCGCCCGCCTCCGGGTCGGGCATCTCCACCCCGTTCTCCCGCATGCACCGGGCGAACGCGAGCTGCCGTTCCGAGTCGTCCGCCGGTGTGGCGCTCGCCGTCACGCCGTCCTTCGCCCCGCCGGCGGTCGCGACTCCACCGCCGTCGTCCGCTGGGCCGCACCCGGCCAGTGCCAGCACGAGCAGGGCGGGGATCGCGAGTATCTGTCGCCGCATGGTGTCCGCCTCCGTTTCCTCCTCCGGCGCGGATCGCCGGACGTTGCCGCCCAGTTCACGGCAGCGGACGTATCCGGGGCGTAACCGTGCACGGTTACGCCGCCGTTACCCGCCAACGGGGACCATGGACGGGTGAGAGTGCTGGTGGTCGAGGACGAGAACCTGCTGGCGGACGCCATCGCCGAGTGGCTGCGCCGTGAGTCGTTCGCGGTCGACGTGGCGTACGACGGGGACGCCGCGCTGGAACGGCTCGGCGTCAACGAGTACGCCGTGGTGGTCCTGGACCGGGACCTGCCGGTGGTGCACGGCGACGACGTGTGCCGGGCGATCGTGGACGCGGGCGGGGAGACCCGGGTGTTGATGCTGACCGCCGCCGCGGCGGTACGCGAGCGCGTGGCGGGCCTGGCGATCGGCGCGGACGACTACCTCACCAAGCCGTTCGCCCTGGTGGAGTTGTCGGCGCGGGTGCACGCGTTGACCCGTCGCGCCCGCCCGGCCGCACCGCCGACGTTGCGCCGCGCCGGGATCCAGCTCGACCCGGCCCGCCACGAGGTACGCCGCGACGACCGGCACGTGGCGCTGTCCCGCAAGGAGTTCGCGGTGCTCGCCGAGTTGCTACGCGCCGACGGCGCCGTGGTCTCCGCCGAGGAGCTGCTGGAACGCGCCTGGGACGAGCACATCGACCCGTTCACCAACGTGGTCCGGGTCACCATGGTGAAGCTGCGCCGTAAGCTCGGCGACCCACCGGTGATCGAGACGGTGCCGGGAGCGGGGTACCGCATCCGATGAAGCGGCTCACCATCCGCGGTCGCCTCACCCTGATCTACGGTGGGCTCTTCCTGCTGGCCGGCGTGGTCCTGCTCGCCGTCACGTACGTGCTGGTGGACCAACGGACGCCCCAGCCGTTCGGGGTGAAACTGAGCGACCTGCCGAAGACCACCGCGACGCCACCCAAGCCGGGCAACGGGCAGAACATCGAGACGCTGCGCGCCCTCGTCGAGGAGGCGCAGAGCGAGGCGAGGCGCAACGCGTTGGAGTCGCTGCTCACCCAGGGCGGCATCGCGCTGATCGTGGTGTCGGCGGTGGCCATCGCGTTCGGCTGGCTGCTCGCCGGGCGGGCGTTGCAGCCGTTGCAGCAGGTCACCGACACCGCGCGGCGGATCGCCGGGGCGGACACCGCCGGTCGCGGGCTGCACGAGCGGATCGCGCTCGCCGGTCCCCGCGACGAGGTACGCGAACTCGCCGACACGTTCGACGAGATGCTGGAACGGTTGGACCGTTCCTTCGACGGGCAGCGCCGGTTCGTGGCGAACGCCTCGCACGAGCTGCGGACGCCGTTGGCGCTGAACCGCGCGCTGGTGGAGTTGGCCGTGACGCGGCCGGACGCGCCGGAGGAGACGCGCAGGTTGGGCGAGTCGCTGCTGGCGGTCAACGAGCGGCACGAACGGCTCATCGACGGGCTGCTGACCCTCGCCGACTCGGAGAACGAGCTGACCGAGCGGACGGCGGTCGACCTGGCGGAGGTCTGCGCGCACGTGATCGACCAGGCCGGCAAGCAGGCGCCCGACCTGCCCGTACACCGGTCGCTCGCCCCGGCCCCGACCAATGGCGACCCGGTGCTGTTGGAACGGCTGACATTCAACCTGGTGGAGAACGCGCTACGGCACAACCTGGCCGCCGACGGATGGGTCGAGGTGCGCACCGCCCTGGTGGACGGACGACCCACCCTGACGGTAACCAACACCGGCCCGCTGATCGCCGGCTACGACGTCGAGACGATGTTCCAGCCGTTTCGCCGGCTGTCGCGCGAGCGGGTGGCCGGTACGCGTGGTTTCGGACTGGGCTTGTCGATCGTCCGTGCGGTTGCTCGGGCCCACGGCGGCACCGCCGAGGCGCACCCCCGCCCGGGTGGCGGCCTGGTCGTCACGGTCACCCTGCCCGCAACCTGACCACCCGCCTCCCCCTCGCGGGGCCAGCGAGAGCGCGGGGCCTCAGCGGAAGAAGGCGCGCAGCACGGCGGCGGTCTCGGCTTCCAGCACACCGCCGTACACCTCGGGACGGTGGTTGAGCCGGCGGTCGCGCAGCACGTCCCAGAGCGAGCCGGCCGCACCGGTCTTGGGTTCCCACGCGCCGAAGACGACCGTGGAGACCCGGGCGAGCACCAGCGCGCCCGCGCACATGGTGCACGGCTCCAACGTCACCACCAGCGTGCAGCCGTCCAGCCGCCACTCGCCGGTCCGTTCGGCCCCCCGGCGCAGGGCCAGCACCTCGGCGTGGGCGGTGGGGTCGCCGGTCAGTTCCCGCTCGTTGCGCCCGATCGCCAGCTCGCCGCCGTCCGGGCCGTAGAGCACCGCGCCCACGGGAATGTCGTCGACGCCACCGCTGGGGATCGCCGGGTCGGTGACGGCGACCTCCAGGGCTCGGCGCATCCACCGCTCGTGCCGCTGCCGTCGCCCGATCTCACCGGGGTCGGCCAGGCCCTCGTGCGCGCCCGGCCCGGCTCGGCCCACCGCGCCGGGCGTCGGCTGGCCCGGCCTGATCATCTCCAACGACGGGTCGGTGGCGTCGGCCGGCTCAGACCTCACGCAACTCCTCGACCTCGTCGGCGCAGCCGAGCGCCTCGCAGATCTCGGCGGTGACGTCCGCCGGCAGCATTCCCTCGGTGCCGCAGAGCGTCAGCAGCTTCTGCGCGGAGATGCCCAGGTTGGCGAGCAGGTCGGCGTCGCCCACCGGATCGGCCTCCGGGTCGACGGCGGGCTGCTCGCTCTCCTCGTCGCCGCTGGCGGCGGGGCGCGGCTCGTCGTCGCCGTCGAGCCCGGTCACCGACGTCTTCAGGTCACCGACCAGCAGTTGACCCAGCCGGGACTCCTCGGCGTACGCCGAGTCCGATCCGAAGACCCGCAGGTCCTCGCCCTCGTCGAGACGCAGGATCACCAGGTACGCGTCGTCGGCCTCGACAAAGAGCAGCGACACGTCGGCTTCCTGGTCGACGTCGCGCAGCCGGTCGGCGACCTCGTCGATGTCCGTGGCACCCCGAAGGTTGACCTCGGTCGCGGTCCAGCCACTGTCATCACGCACCACGGCCGCAGCGAAGTACGACACGGTTCCCCCAAAAGCCCTCGGCACAGCGCCGACTCGTCAAGGGTGCACGTTAGCCGGTCGGGTCGGCAGGCGACCGGTCAACGCCCCGAGACGCCGGCCAAACCTGACAAAGTCCGATCAGCCAGTTACCCGACGGCGGGTGGCGATGAGTTGGCGTAGACGCTCGGTGCGCTCTCGCTGCGGCCGGCTGCGCTGGCGTACCGCCCGTGCGCCCGCCAACTCGGCGAGCAACTGGAGGCGGCGGCGGTTGCGATCCGGGTCCTGCCGCGGGGTGGTCCAGGCCATAGTGCCGAGAGTGCCGAGTCTCGGCGGCCACGTCAAGACGGCGTTCGCTCCGCAGCCAACCGGGCACGCGACGCAGTCGCCCACGCCCTGATCCGGGTCGGTCCGGCCTCGCTCACCACAGCGGCCAGTCACCGCTCGTCGCCCAGCGCACGGCCACCACGGCGGCGGCGATGCTCCAGCCGCCGGCGGTCACGATGGCCACTCCGGTGGCCACTCCACGGTCGCCGTACCGCACCAGCACCAGCGCGGTGGCCCAGGCGAGCAGGCCGGCCACCACCGTCCACCACGCGTAACCGACCACGTCGGTGCCGAGGAGCCCGAACAGCAGCAGCCAGGCAGCCGCCGCACCGCCGCCGGAGGCGACCCCAGCGCCGGTCACCGGGTGCGGTTCGCGGTAGGTCGGTCTGGTCGGTGGCCCGGCCGGGAAGAGCCCCGACGGGGTACGCGACGCCGGGCGCGCGGCGGCCGGGTCCGGGATGGGGCCTTCTCGGGCGATGCTCACCGGCTGCCCTCCCTCACGCGCGTCGCTCGTCCCCACGGTACCGGTCTGTCAGGATGGCCGAATGCCCTCGCCGACGATCGGTCGCCGCGTGCGTCCGGCGTACCCGATCCTGTTGCTGCTCGCCCCGATGCTCGCCGCCGGTTGCGCGACCACCCGGCCCGGGGTGCCGCCGGACGGCGTCGCCGCGCCGTCGCCGTCGGCGGTCTGGGCGACCGGGGAGCAGCCGGCGGCCCCGCCGGTCGCGCCGACCACGAAGCCCCCGGCCAGCCCGACGCCGTCGTCGGCCACGCCGTCGCCGAGCGCGCCCCGCGCCGGGGTCCGGCATGTCTTTCCGGTACGCGCCGACAACGTGGACTACCACCCGACGCACGGGGCGTACCCTGCGACGGACGTGTTCGCGAACTGCGGTCAGCCGTTCGTGGCGGTGACCGACGGCAAGGTGCTGGAGGTGAGTCGCGTCGACAGGTACTCCAAGAGCGGGCCGCAGGGCCCGGACAACGGCGGCCTGTCGGTGTCGCTGCTCGGTGACGACGGGGTGCGTTACTACGGCTCGCACCTGAGCGTCGTCTCGTCCGACGTCGAGGCGGGGGTCCGGGTGCGTGCCGGTCAGCAACTCGGCAAGGTGGGCCGGACCGGCAACGCCAACAACGTCTGTCACGTGCACTTCGGGATCTCGCCGCCGTGCGCCGGTAAGGACGGGTGGTGGATCCGGCGCGGCGTGATCTGGCCGGCGCGCTACCTGGACTCGTGGCGGCGCGACGGCAACCGGGAACCGGCCGCCGAGGTGACCGCGTGGCAGCGCCAACACGGCTGCCCGAAGGCTCCCTGACATGGCCGCCCGGGACCCCATCGCCGACCTGCGCCGGATCGCGTTCCTGTTGGAGCGGGCGAACGAGGCCACCTACCGGGTGCGGGCGTTCCGTTCGGCGGCCACGGCGCTGGCTGGCCTGCCGGCGGCCGAGGTAGCCGAACGGGCCGGCAACGGCACCCTCACCGAGCTGGCCGGTGTCGGCGACGTGACGGCTCGCTGCGTGGCGGAGTCCCTGGCCGGTGAGGAACCGGTCTATCTGCGCCGGCTGGTGGCGACCGAGGGCAGCGACCTCGATGCCGAGGCCGCGGCGCTGCGCGCCGCCCTGCGGGGCGACTGCCACACCCACTCGGACTGGTCCGACGGCGGCTCGCCCATCGAGGAGATGGCGCTGGCCGCCGTCGAGTTGGGTCACGAGTACCTGGTGTTGACCGACCACTCGCCGCGGTTGACCGTGGCCCGGGGGCTGACCGCGGCGCGGCTGCGCCGTCAGCTCGACCACGTGGCGCAGGTCAACGCGGCGCTGCCGGAGGGTTTCCGGATCCTCACCGGCATCGAGGTGGACATCCTCGCCGACGGGTCGCTCGACCAGGACGAGGAGTTGCTGGCCCGACTCGACGTGGTGGTCGGCTCGGTGCACAGCGGCCTGAAGGACGAGCGGTCGAAGATGACCCGGCGCATGGTGCGGGCCGTTGCCAACCCGCACCTGGACATCCTCGGTCACGTCACCGGCCGGATGGTGTCGTCCCGGCCGGCCGGGGTGACCGGCCCGGGTGACAAGGGGCACCGGGCCCGGACCCGCGCGGAGAGCGACTTCGACGCGGACGCCGTCTTCGCCGCCTGCGCGGAACACGACACCGCAGTCGAGATCAACTCCCGGCCGGAGCGGCAGGACCCGCCGAAGCGACTGATCCGACGCGCCCTGGAGGCGGGCTGCCGCTTCGCGATCGACACGGACGCGCACGCGCCCGGCCAGCTCGACTGGCAGCGGTTCGGCTGCGAGCGGGCCGCGCGCTGCGGCGTCCCGGCCGACCGGGTGGTCAACACCTGGTCGGCCGAGCAGCTCGTGGAGTGGACCCGCAACCGAGCCTGACCGGCGGTCCGGACTGGTCGGGGCATGGCGGCGGGTCAGCGGCGGGCGGGCTCGACGGCGGGCGCGGCGGGCTCGACGGCCGGCGCGGCGGGCGCGCTCACGCCGACGACCGGTCGGGGCGTCCGACGGCCGAACACGCCCTGCGCGACCGCGACGCCCAGCAGCACGATGAGCGCACCGACCGGCTGGTGCCAGTTGAGCCGCTCGTCCAGCACCACGGCGCCGATCAGCACCGCGAAGATCGGAATCAGGTACGTGACGGTGGACGCCGTGCTCGCGCCGGCCAACCGGATGTTGCGCATGTTGATGACGAAGGCGAGCCCGGTGCCGAGCGCGCCGAGGGCCAGGACGCTCGCCACGACCTTCGCCGACAGCTCGGTGGGCAGCGGCGGCGCGCCCGCGACGAACGGGGTGACGATGGCGAGCTGCACGGTGGCGAGCAGCAGCTGCGCCGTGGACAGGGACAGCCCGGAGTGCGTGCTGCCGGCGATGAACCGCTTCTGGTACGGGATGGCGACGCCGTAGCAGGCGGCCGCCCCGAAGCACATCACCTGCCCGACGAAGTGCGCCCCTCCGATGCCCTCCCAGACCCCGAGCACGACGAGTACGCCGACGAAGCCCAGCCCGAGGCCGATCGCCCGGCGTACGGTCAACCGCTCGGTCCGGAACACCAGCACCGCGAGCGGCAGCACGATCAACGGCGTCGTCGCGTTCCAGATGCCGGCGAGCATCGACTCGACCCGTTGCTCGCCGTAACCGAAGAGGGTGAACGGCACGGCCACGCCGAACGCGGCGACGACGGCCAGGTGCGCCCACACCCGGGGCTCACGGGGCAGCCGGTCGCGCAGCACCGCAAGGACGACCAACAGGGTCAGCGCGCCGGCGCCGACGCGGTAGAGGGTCAGCTGCACGGGGTGCAGCTCGGCCACGCCGACCTTGATGAACAGGAAGCTGGAGCCCCAGATGGCGGCGAGGGCGAAGAAGCCCGGTAACCAGGCCCGCAGCGGGACCCTGTCAGGAGCGATATCGGTTGTCACCCCTGACACTCTGCCGGAGGGGTGCGACAGAGTCGTCCGCTTTTCCGCTGCTTGGACACGACAATTGACATCGACATCCTGACCGGGCGGTCACGTAGTGTCGCAGCGTGGGACGAATTGATGAAATCGCCAACCGCTACGTGGACAAGTGGGCGCCGTTGAGCCCGACCGGCGCGACCTACGTCGGCATCGCCGGCCATGACAACAAGCTCGACGACCTCTCACCGGACGGATACCGGGCGCGCGCCGACCTGACCCGCGAGACGCTCACCGAGCTGGAGACGGCCGAGCCGGACACCGAGGCGGAGCGCACCGCCAAGGAGGCCATGCAGGAACGGCTCGGTCTGGACCTGGCCCGCTACGAGGCCGGCGAGACGACCAGCGAGGTCAGCGTGATCACCAGCGGGCTGCACGAGATCCGCATGGTGTTCGACCTGATGCCGACTGCGACGGCCGACGAGCAGGCCAACATCGCCACCCGGCTCAACGGCCTCGCCGGCGCGCTGGAGGGCTACAAGACCACGCTGCGTGAGGCGCTCGCCGACGGGCAGGTCAGCTCGAAGGTGCAGCTCGTCGAGGTGGCCAAGCAGTGCGACATCTGGACCGACCCGACCGGGGACAACTTCTTCCACGGTCTGGTCGAGCGGCTGGGCGCGGACGGCACCCTCGGCGCCGAGCTGCGCAGGGGCGCGGCGGCGGCCACCGCGGCCACCGCCGAGTTCGGTCAGTTCCTGCGGGCCGAGCTGGCCCCGCACGGGCGCGACAAGCAGGCCGCCGGCCGGGAGCGCTACGAACTCGCCTCGCAGTACTTCCTCGGCGCGAAGATCGACCTCGACGAGACGTACGCCTGGGGTTTCGCGGAGCTGGCCCGCCTGGAGGCGGAGATGCGGGTCGTCGCCGGGCGCATCGCCGGTTCGGGTGCGACGGTCGACGAGGCGGTGGCGCGGCTCGACGCCGACCCGGCGCGCACGATCCAGGGCAAGGAGGCGTTCCGCGACTGGATGCAGGCGCTCGCCGACAAGGCCATCGCCGAGTTGCACGGCACCCACTTCGACATCCCGGAGCAGGTCCGCCGGATCGAGTGCTGCCTCGCGCCCACCAGCGACGGGGCCATCTACTACACCGGGCCGAGCGAGGACTTCTCGCGGCCTGGTCGGATGTGGTGGGCGGTGCCGCAGGGCATCACCGACTTCTCCACCTGGCGCGAGGTGACGACGGTCTACCACGAGGGCGTGCCGGGGCACCACCTTCAGGTGGCCCAGACGGCCGTCCGGGCCGACCTGCTCAACCGCTGGCAGCGGCTGCTCTGCTGGGTCTCCGGGCACGGCGAGGGCTGGGCGCTGTACTCGGAGCGGCTGATGGACGAGCTGGGTTACCTCCAGGACCCGGGCGACAAGCTGGGCATGCTCGACGGTCAGGCGATGCGCGCCGCACGGGTGATCGTCGACATCGGCATGCACCTGGAGCTGGAGATCCCGAAGGACAACCCGTTCGGCTTCCACCCGGGCGAGCGGTGGACGCCCGAGCTGGGTTGGGAGTTCATGCGGGCGCACTGCCGGGTGCCGGACGAGAACCTGCGCTTCGAGCTGAACCGCTACCTGGGTTGGCCGGGCCAGGCGCCGTCGTACAAGGTGGGTGAGCGGATCTGGTTGCAGGCACGCGAGGACGCGATGGCTCGCAAGGGCGCCGACTTCGACCTGCGGGAGTTCCACCGGCAGGCGTTGGACCTGGGCGCGCTGGGCCTCGACCCGCTGCGCAAGGCGCTGGCCCGACTCTGACCGGTGTTCAGCTCGTGGGGCGGCGTCCGGTCCGGACGCCGCCCCACGCTGCGGTCACTGCAACGTCTGCTTGAGGGTGGGTCGGCCGGTCAACGTGTCGCAGGAGATGAAGGCCAGGTCGATCTGCGGGTCGGTGAACGTGAGCGGCAGCGGCGAGGTGACCGGGATGCCGTCGGGGAAGGGCAGGTCCGGAGTCAGGGTGACCTTGATGCCCAGGAACCGGCCGACGAACCGGGTCGCGTAGAAGGTCACGTCACCGTCGATCGTCAGTTGGTCGGTCTCGCTCAACAGCGAGCCGCCCGAAGGCCCCGCGACCAGCAACGCGAAGTCGCTTGTCACCGCCTTGCTCATGGTGAACTTCAGCGCCCGCATCTCGCCGTTGGCGGTGCGCAACGGCTCGACTCCGCGAAACCGCAGGTTCGTCATCTCCACCTTGGACCCGGTCAGTTTCGCGGGGGTGGCCGAGACCTTGGGCATGTCCGGGTCCGCGGCCAGCTTGGGCAGCGGCTTGCCGGGCTCGACGGGCGCGGGCTTGGTCGGCTTCGGGCTGGCACACGAATCGTCGGGGGCGCGGGTGGGGGTCGCCGTCCGGGTCGGGCTGGGTGTGGCGCTGACGCTGACGGTGGGAGTGGCGCTCGGAGTGGCCGACGCGCCGGCTCGCGCGGCGCTGCCGGTGGGCTCGGCCGATCCACCTGTCGGTTCCGCCTCGTCGTCGTCGCCGCCGGTGAACAGGTCACCGATGCCGTCGACGATGTCGGTCAGCAGATTTCCGTCCGACTTATCCGACGTGGCGGTGGGGCTCGCACTCGGGCTCGGGCTGGCCGGAGAGGTGGCGGGGGTGCTGGGCCGGACCGACGAGGTCGGGGTTGGGCAGGAGGGCGCCGCCGCTCGCACCGGCGACGCCCAGTCGACCGTCGTCAGACCCGCGCTGGCGAGGCTCATCAGGAGCAGCGTCACCACGTACGTCTTCGGGTCGCGGGCCACCGTCGACCTGGTCTGGGACGCCTCCGGCTCGGCGGCGAAGGGCGGCATCTCCGTGGTGTCGCCCGCGCTCGCCCGCTCAGCCGGTGCTGGTTCGCGCAACACGGCACGCGGCTGCGGGAGGATGTCGGTGAGCGGCCCGGTGACCTCGTCCTCCCGCTCGCGCTCCGGCAGCAGCTCGTCGACGAGCGGCGCTTCGTCGGCGGTGGCGCCGTCCTCGGCCCGCTCGTCGTCCGGCTCCTCGGCGGCCAGGGGCACCGCCGCGGACTTCTTCACCGGCACCCAGGCGAAGCCGAGCGCGCTACCGACCATGCCCAGCAGCATGCCGATGAAGAACCCGCCGAGGTTGACTCCGATCAGCGAGTAGACCGCGGTCACCGCGCCGACGATGGCATAGAAGATCCGCTGCGCGGGGCTGAGCCACATCAGGAGGCCGCAGGTGACCAGGATGGTGGGGATCAACCAGGACAGGAAGCCGGTCGGGCCCATCTGCAGGGTCAGCCCGGCCAGGCTGACCTTGGTGGTGCCGAGGATCTCCACTCCGGCCAGGATGGTGAAGAGGCCGCCCCAGAATGGCCGGGACCGCCGCCAGCGGCGGAAACCGCGCCAGGCCTGACCGACACGGCCGGGCTGCGCGCGATGAGTGGCGGTCGACACGTACGTCCTCCTGGGGTGAAAGGGGTGGGCAGGACCGAGGCTCGCGAGGGGATGCCGGCGGTGACCGCGTCGTCGAGTGCCCGCATGGTCTCGTCGATGGGCGTGCGCTGGTCCCAGATGTGCACCCAGTAGACGTCGA